>NZ_JBFAQZ010000012.1:0-262060 GCF_040673975.1 Actinosynnema sp. NPDC050801
AAGATCGCGGTCATCGACCACGGCAAGGTCATCGCCCTGGGCACCGCGAACGAGTTGAAGGACCAGGTCGGCGGCGAACGACTGGAGCTCACCGTCGGTTCGTCGGCCGACACGGCCACCGCCCGCTCGGCCCTCGTGCCGGTCGCGCTCGGCGAGCCCGTGGTGGACGAGCGGGCGCGGCGGTTGACGGTCCCGGTCAGCGGTGGGGCGGAGGTGCTGGTCGAGGCGGTCCGGCTGCTCGACGCGGAGTCGGTGCACGTGCTCGACATCGGCCTGCGCCGCCCCACGCTGGACGACGTGTTCCTGACGTTGACCGGCCACGCGGCAGAGGCGGAGCAGGAGCAGGACGGTGCCGGCGCGTCAGGCGGCGCGCGGCGGCGTGGATGACCGGCCCACGTCCTGCAGGTCCACGTCCTCCGAGAACCGCCGCACCGTGCCGTCCAGCACGTTGAGCGACATGAGCGGGAACGCGAAGTCCGACGCGGCGTAGATGCCGTGCCGCTGCTGCACCGCGAACACCGCGTTGCCGAACTCCGCCATGTCCAGGCGGTTGCCCGGCCCGGCGAACTCGGCGACCACGTCGGCCATGTCCTGGAGGAACACCTCCCGGTCGACCGACGAGGTGTCCACCGCGCTCTCCAGCACGATCTCGCCGCACCGGCGGCCGTCGCCGAACACCAGCCGCATGAAGAACTCGCCGATCAGGTCGCGCACCCGGTCGGGCAGCCGCACGCAGTACCCGGCGTCGAGCACGACGACCCGTTCGTCCCGGGTCAGGTAGATGTTGCCGGGGTGCAGGTCGCAGTGCACGAATCCGTGCGTGAAGAACATCTGCCGCACCGCCGTGAGCGTCCGCCCCGCCAGCCGCACCCTCGTGTCGTGTGACAGTTCCGAGGGGGTGTTCGCGTCGAGGTCGGGCACGTACTCGAACACCAGGCAGTCCGTCGTGGACAGTTCGTGGTAGACGGACGGCACCAGGATCTCCGGCACGCCTGCCAGGCACTCGCGCAGGGTCCGTGCGTTGGCCGCCTCCTGCCGGAAGTCGAGTTGGCCGAGGATGGCCCGGCTCATGTAGCCGACCAGGTCCGCGAGCGGCATGCCGCGCAGCTTCGGCGCCTTCTGCGCGAGGCGGACCGCGCCTTGCAGCAGCGCCAGGTCGGCGCGCATCACCGCGTCGATGCCCGGCCGCTTCACCTTCACCGCGACCGGCGTGCCGTCGTGCAGCGAGCCCCGGTACACCGACGCGATGCTGCCACTGGCCAGCGGCGTGGTGTCCACTTCGGCCAACGCCTCGACGCCCGCCTCCCGGAGCACCCGGCGGGACCGGCGCGGCGACAGCGGGCGGACCCGGTCGTGCAGCCGCCCCATCTCCTCGCACAGCTCGGCGGGCATGGTGTCGCGGCGGGTGCTGGAGATCTGGCCGAACTTCACGAACGTCGGTCCGAGCGCTTGCAGCGTGCGCACCAGCAGGCGGTAGCCGTTGCGGCGCACGCCCGCCCGGCCGTCGGTGACGAGTCCGGACAGGACGATCGGCACGGCGAGCAGCGCGGCGCACACGACCGTCGCGAAGATCCGCGCGAAGCGGGCGACCAGGCGCGGCGTGGACACGCGCGGGTTGTCATCGGTCACGGGGAACCCTCCTGGACGAGGTCATCGCCGGCGGCGGTAGCGGATCACGCAGGGCGATGCGGGTTTGGTCACGCCGAGGTCGAAGTCGGGGCGCGGCGTGCGGGGCAGCGGGTCGAGGTCGTACTCCCGCAGCAGCGCGCCGAGGAGCACCTTGACCTCGTTGGTGCCGAACGCCTGCCCGGGGCAGCGGTAGAAGCCGCCGCTGAACCCGATCATCGCGTGGGGGTGGCGCTTGTCCTCGGCGCGGTCGGGCGCGAACCGGTCCGGGTCGTAGCGCTCGGGGTCGGTGAACACCTCGGGCAGCCGGTGCGAGACGCCGGGGCACAGGATCGTCTGCCAGCCGCGCGGCGCCCGGTAGCCGCCGACCTCGTAGTCCACGGTGTTGGTCCGGGCGTAGTGGCTCATGACCGGGTGCAGCCGCACGGACTCCTTGAACGCCCGGTCCAGCGGCCCCGGTCCGCGCCCGCCGCCCGCCTTCAGCTCGGCCACGACCGAGTCGCGGTGGACCGGGTGGCGCAGCAGGTCGACCAACGTCCAGGCGGCCTGGGCGGCGGTGGTGATGTACCCGGTGAAGATGGTGCACAACGCCATGCCGACCTGCGCCTCGGCACCCTCCGCGCGCAGGTCCGGGTCGTCCACCAGGGTCTGGAGGAAGTCGTCGTACCGCCCGGGGTGGCGCCGCCGTTCCGCGAGCACCGGCCTGAGCATCCCGGTGAGCAGTCGCTTCGCCCGGTCACGGCGGTGGAACTTCGGCAGCGGCAGGTTGGGCGGCAGGATGAACTCCATGCCGCGGGCGAGGTCGACCAGCAGCGGCCGGAACTCGTCCACCCGCGCGTGGATCTCCGGTCCCATGAGCGCGGCGGCGGCGATCCGCATCACCAGCGGCTCGAACGTGTCCCACAGCTCGAACTCGCCCCGGTCGCCGAGCCCGTCCAGCCACGCGTCGACCTCGGCGGACATGACGTCGGTGTAGTGCCGCAGCCGCCCGCCCTGGAACGCCGACTGCAGTAGCGACACGTGCCGCCTGCGCCGGTCGCCGTCGGTCGAGGCCATCATCACGTCGCCGAACATGGGCACCACGAACCGGTACAGCTCCGGCACCGACAGCGTCCGGTCGACCTGCTTGAAGTAGAAGTCGTGGTGCTCCGGCCCGATCAGGACCACGCCGCGGTGCGGTCCGAGCCGGATGCCGAACACCGGGCCGAATTCGCGGTACCCGCGCTGGAAAACACCGAGGTGGTCGCGCTTCCACTCAAGCAGGCTGCCGAGCAGCGGCAGGCCTTTGATCATCGGTGGGGTCGGCAGTTCCGCGAGTGTCGTCTCGGTCATGGAAACCTCCGTCGCCGGACAGCCGAACGCTATCGGCGGTGCCGGCCGGGCTTCTTCTCCGAGATTGCGGTGACAGCGCGTGCCCCGGTGGGTCAGCTGTTCTCGCGGTAGCACTCCTTGAGCAGTCGCTTGAATTCGGCGTCCACGTCGTCGGGTGACTCCAGCGCGATGCGCACGTTGCCCTTGTCGAGGCTCTTCGCCGACAGCAGTCGGCCGCCCGGCTTGCGCCCCGGAAGGTGCAGCCCGACGTCCACGCGGCTCTTGGTGGTCGCTTTCACGATGGCGAAAGTGCGTTTCGGCGAGACCAGCGAGACGTAGGTCTTGCGGGCCTGCACGACGGTGTCGCCGACCGAGTACGCCGCGTCGAGCACGGCGTCGCAAATGGGGCGCAGCTGTTCCCGATCGGCGTACTGGGCGTCGATCAGCTCGGCCGGGTCGGTGAGCATGAACTCGGGGTAGCCGTGGCGTTCGTACACCAGCAGGTCCTGTGAATAACCGCCGACGCCCTGTTCGGTCAGCCACTTGCGCAGCGCGGGTTCACCCGAGGGGTCCTCCTCGCGCACCTTCTTGTTCCACTCAGCCAAGGACGCACCGGTTTTCGCCTTCAAGCGCTCGGCGGCCTCGTCCATCATGGCTTTCCAGCCGCGGATCTCACGCTTGCCGCGTTTCGCCATGGGGTGCTCTCCTTTCGGTGATCACCACGCTAGTGACGCCGGTGACGGACGGCAACGCGGACGGCACCACTCTCACCCGGCTGCCGCTCAACCGGCCGGTTGACGGGCCGCGGGTACGACCGGGGCGCTCGCGGCCCGCCGTCGCGCGGCGGGTCGGCGCGCGGGCACGGGCAGGGCCAGCACGATCGGCGGATCGGTGGGCCGGGGCTCGCGCAGCACGATCCGGAACGGCGCCGCCCGGCCGCGCCGCACCCGCACGGTGCCCGGCGTCGAGCCGACCAGGCGGCACGAGTGCCGAGGGTCGAGGGACTCGGCGAGCGTCACGCCGGGCGTGAACTGCACGCACAGCACGTGGTGGTCGCCGTCGGGCGCGGGCGGCAACCGCACGGGGCCCGGTCCGGCGATGACGGTGCACGTCAGCGGCGTGCCCTGGGGGATGCCGTTGGTGAACGCGCCGACGAACAGGATGCCCGCGGCGGCGCTCTCGACCACTCCGTCGAGACATCCGGTCGGGGTGTCCGGCTCGGCGTGCGGCGCGTCGCCCGCGGGGTGGTCGGTCGGGCGGTCCGGGTCGGGCAGGCCGGGGACGCAGTCGACCAGCGAGCGGTCGCCGTGCCGCTGGACGACGAGCCGGAACTCGCGCGGCGACACACCGACGAGCCGGGTGAACTGGGTGGTGAACGTGCCGGAGCTCAGGTAACCCACGCTGGCGCAGATGTCGCTGACCCGCAGCCCCGAGTGGATCAGCAGCCGCTGGGCCTCGGACATGCGCAACGCGGTCAGGAAGCGCGCCGGTGTGGCCGAGGTGACCTCGCGGAACACGCGGTGGAAGTGAAAGGGGCTGAGCAGCCCGGCGTGCGCGTGATCGGTCAGCACCTGGGGGTCGCTGAGATTTTCCCGCATCCGCTGCACCGCGCGTTCGACCGCCTCGACTCGACCGTCGGCCGCATTCCGGCCGACACCGCCAGTCCGTGTTCCCACTCGCGACCTCCTCGCCAGGGCGTTCTCGGTGGCGCGTCCCGCGAAGCGTACCGCTCGGCGATCGACCCGGCCGAACCCGTACCGCAATCTCGGAGAAACTCCGTCCGGGAATCGCTTGTAGCTTTTTCCCGAGAGCAGTCCACGAATTCTTCTGCCGAGGAGGTCGTCGTGCTCGACGGTTTGGGCAGCGTGACCATTTTCGTGACCGACCAGGACCGGGCGGTCGATTTCTACACCAAGAAGCTCGGGTTGGAGCTGCGCCGGGACGATTCGTTCGGCTTCATCCGGTGGGTCGAGGTGGCGCCGGCGGGAGCGCCCACTTCCATCGTGTTGTTCCCGAAGGACAACCCGGTGTACCAGGAAGACCTGATGCGCGAGTTCACCGGCCTGCAGTTCGTCACCGCCGACATCGAGGCGACGCACGCGGAGTTGAGTTCGCGCGGTGTGACGTTCACCCAGCCGCCGATGCAGATGCCGTTCGGTCGGACGGCGGTGTTCATCGACGACGACAAGAACCAGTTCGCGCTCCTCGAAGCACCCGGTGCGAGCTGACCGCCCCGATACCGCCGGTGCGCGACCACCGGAACGAAAAGGCGGCGTGCCCTTCCGATGGAGGGCACGCCGCCTTTTTCACGGGTCGACTGCCCCGATCACACGTCCCACGTCGTGCGCAATTCGGTGACGCACCGGATCATCGGCGCGGGCAGGTGGTACTCGGCGGTGAACCCGGGCGCCAGCCGCAGCGACGGGATGCGCTCCAGCAGCACCCGCAGACCGATGCGCAACGCGGACCGGGACCACCCGGCGCCCACGCAGTAGTGGATGCCGCGGCCGTGCGCCACGTGCTTCGCGCCGCTGGTCGTGACACCGCGCCGGTCGATGTCGAACCGGTCCGGCTCGGGGAAGTGCGCGGGGTCCCGGTTGGCGGACACGTAGGACACCATCACGGTGGAACCCTTGGGGATGGCCACGCCCGCCAGCTCGGTGTCACGGGCCGCCTCGCGCGACAGCCACTGCACCGGGCCGTCCATGCGCAGGCCCTCCTCCACCGCGTGCTCGGCCAGGTCCGGCTGGGCGACCAGCCGCTCCCACAGCTCCCGCTCCTCCAGCAGCAGGGTGACCAGGTTGGCCATGGCCTCGGTGGTGTTGCCGTAGCCCGCGCCGTACAGCTCCATCAGGCCCCAGACGAGCTCGCCCATGGTGAGGCTCTCGCCGTCCTCGGTAACGGCGTGCACGAGCGAGGACAGCAGGTCGTCGCGCGGGTTCGCCCGGCGGTCCTCGAACAGGGCCTCCAGGTAGCGCTGGTACTCGACGATCTCGCGCGCGGCGGCGGCCTGGTCCTCCAGCGGGTGGCCGGGGATGAACACCTTCACCCACAGCCCGTCCCAGTACTTGATCTTGTCGTGGTCCTCCCGCGGCACGCCGATGAAGTCGAGGATCGCCCGGTTGACGTAGCGGTCGGAGAAGTCGGCGAACAGGTCGGCCTGCCCGTCGGCGAGGAAGCCGTCGACCACCTCGTCGGCCACGGCCCGCATGTTCGGCTCGGAGTCCTTGATGCGGCCGGGCGACCACGCCTGCTGGATCAGCGAGCGCAGCCGGGTGTGGCCGGGCGGGTCGGACTCGTACAGGGTCTTGGCCTTGGGGATGCCCGCCTCCAGCTCCCGCGTGACCTCGACCGGGTCCTCCGGGCCGGTCTTGTTGCCGGACGGGTACAGGTCGGGGTGTTCGAGCACGTCGACCAAGTCGCCGTAGGTGGTCACGACGAAGACCTTCGCGGCCTCGTCGCTCACCAGCCACTCGTCGGACGAGGAATCGCTGACGAAGACCGGGCACTGGCCGCGCATCCGGCGGTAGTACGAGTGCGGGTCCTTCGTCATCTCCTCGCCGAAGGGGTCGAACTGTGCGGGTTCTGACACGTCAGCGGTCATCGTGCGCCTCGTCTCGTCTTGTCGGTGGCACGCCGGCCGGCCGTCGCGAGTGGACCGACCGGCTCACGCCGCGCCCGGGCGCCCTTCGTGACCGCGACCAGCTGGTCGAGGATGTGCTCAAGCGGGGGCATGACACCCACGGCCGGGTTCAGGTCCGACAGCTGGGTGCCGATGGTCGGGTCGACGACGGTGTAGCCGAGTGAGGTCGCCGACTCGACGTTGCGGCGCACCGCGGCGCTGCGCCACATCGTCTCGTTCATGGCGGGCACCAGGACCACCGGCGCGGGGCTCGCGACGATCGCGGTGGAGATCAGGTCGTCGCAGATGCCGTGCGCGGCCTTGGCGAGCGCGTTCGCGGTCGCCGGCATCACCAGCAGCAGGTCGATGTCCGCGGTCAGGTCGAGGTGCGGGATGAGCGCGTCGTCGCTCGCCCGGTGCGTCTCGGTGTGCACCCAGCTGCCCGCGAACAGCCTCATCGTGTAGGGGGGCAGGAAGCGGCACGCGGAGCGCGACATCATCACCCGCACCTCGCGCGCCAGCGACTGGCGCATCAGCAGGACCGTCTGGGGCATGGTCAGTGCGGCGGGTGATCCCGTGACGGCGACCAGCACCCGTTCGCACAGCAGGTAGGAGTCGTCGTCCTCGCTCGGCTCGGCGCCCCTCGGCTCGGTCGCGTGCATCGGTGTCGGTGCCTTCCTCGTCGCCGGTCGGGCGGTGACGCCAGGCGCGGGGCGGGCCGGTCAGCCCGCCCCGCCCGCGATCAGCACATGATCGCGGGGATGAAACCGATCTCCTGCCACACGCGGACGTCGCTGTAGATGTCCCAGTAGCGATCGAGGATCGCCACCGAGCCGTCGTCGCGCACGCCCACGCGGGCGATGTCGACCGACTCCCACGCGATCGGCCGGCCCGACGGCCGCTTGCCCAGGTACGAACCGGTGTGCGTGCCGGTGCCGACGACGCGGGTCACCGCCCGGTCGCCCTCGACGCGCATGTCGACCACGTCCAGGCGCAGGTCGGGCAGCACGCCGATCAGGAGGTTCAGCAGGACCTTGACGCCTTCGGGGCGGTAGTTCGAGATCCGGCCCCGGTGCACCGCGTCGGCGGCCAGCAGGTCGACGGCGGCGTCCAGGTCGCGGTCGTTGACCGCTCGGATGAAGTCTTCGACCACGCCGCGGACGTCCTCGGCGGTGATCGTGTTCCGTTGCTCGACGGCCAGGACTGGGGTCATCGTGGATAACACCTTCTTCACGGATTGCGAGTGCCCGCGGCACTCGTCACGACATCTGGGCGAGGTAGGGCGCGGGCAGCGCGCCGATCTGGGTCAGCAGGTGCAGTTCGTCGAGCACGCCACGGTGCTCGATGAACTGGTCACCCACCACGCGGGCGATGTTGATCGAGAAGAAGTCGACCTTCTTCCCGGTGTTCGACACACCCAGGTAGTCACCCGAGTGCGTGCCCTCGTACCGGATCAGCGTGGCCACCCGATCGTCCTCGGCGATCATCTCGACTATCGTCCAGCGCAAATCGGGAAACGCCTGCAACGTCAACTCGTACACGAACGCGATTCCCTCCTTGGAATAATCGGAGAGGCGCGCGTGGTGCACGATGTCGGGGTGGAAGAACCCCATGATCCGATCGAGGTCGTGGGTGTTGCACGCCTCGAAGAACCTGGTTGCCACGTCCCGGGTGTGCACCGTCCGCGCTGACTCCACGCTGGTCACCTCTTCCTGCACCGCAGACTTCTTCTCACGTGCCCAATCCTGTGCCCAACAGGCCGTCCGATACTTCTCTCTGATTGCTACGCCGATATTCGATCACGCCCGGCCCGGATCGCCGGGCCCGTCCGCGTCGTGATCGTCCGCGCGCACGGCGGTGATGACCAGGTAGTTCGGCTCGCCGGTGGCGACGCAGTTGCGGCACACGGATTCCAGGAATGCGATGCCCTCTTCGCCGTACTCGCCGCCGAGATCGGCCGCGTTGTCCCGCAACGCCCGCGCGAGCTCCGCGTAGTACCGGTTCACGTGATCGGTGACGTCCACGATCTCGACGGGGTCCAAACCCGCGGCGCGGAACATCCCGACGTGCTCCGCCAGCGTGGGGAACGGGCTGTTGAGCATCGCCCGGCGGAACATCTCGTTCATCATCACGCGTTCACCGCGCAACGGCTCCCGCTGGTAGAAATCGGTGAGCACGACCCGGCCGCCGGGCCGCAGCGCCCCGGCGACCCGGTGCAGCGCGGCCTGCCGGTCGGCCAGGTGCACGAACGTCTCGATGATCAGCGCGGCGTCGAACGAACCCGGCTCGACCGGGACCTCCCGCTGCACGTCGCCGTGCACGAAGTCGACCCGGTCGGCGAGCCCGGAGGCCTCGACCCACTGTCGCGCCTGCGCCAGCAGCACCTCGCTGTGCTCGACGCCGACCACGTGGGCGCCGGTGGCGCGGGCGAGCCGGGCGGCCGGCCCGCCGAGCCCGGAACCGACGTCGAGCACCCGGTCGCCCGCCTCGGCGCCCAGCTTGCCGATGACCAGGTCGGTCAACGCGTCCGTGGCCTCGGCGATCGAGCTCGCGTCATCGGCGGAGGTCCAGTAGCCGCTGTGCGAGTTGCGGCCGGCGAGGGTGGTGATGAGCGGCCCGGACCGGTCGTAGAACGCGGTCACGTCCGCCTGCGCGGGCACGAACCGCTCCGGTTCCGGCGCGGCGACGTCGTCCCACGGCGACCCCGTCACGGGCAGGCCGAGCTGACGGGGGATCACGTCCATCTCGTACAGGCCCCAGTGGTCGGTGATCCGCCCGTCGCGGACCTTGAACGCGGCCAGGCCGGGCACCGAGAGGTGCTTGCCCGTCGGCGGTACGCCCATGTACTCGCCGGTGTGGTCGAAATGCAGTTCGATCAATTGGAACACCGTGTCGCCGTCCGCGATCATCATCTTGACCTCGATGCCGGTGCTGGTGAACCACTCGGTGCACTCGGCGAACCAGGAGAACGCGTTCTCCGCGCCCTGGTCGATCAGCCCGGACGGCAGGTGGATCTTCAAGTCCGGCGACACGTAGTCGCCCATGAGGTCGATGCGCTGGGCGTGCATGCACTTGACCTGGAATTCGCGCACCAGGTCCATGTTGCGCTCTTCGATGTAGGTGGTCGTCCGCGTCATGCTCGGTCCTTCCCCGCGCGGGTGTGACCACCGAGCCTATGAACGCGGACCGACCACCTTCTTCTTTCACATTGCTCTGTGGTACCGCCGGCTAGGCGCGCTGGAATACGAAGAACTCGTTGTCGTCTTGATCGAGGAATGCGGCGAACCACTTGCCGTACGGTTGCAGCTCGGGCTCCTTGGTGAACCGCACGCCACGGTCGCGGTAGGTCTTGTGCAACTCCTGGATGTCGTCGGTCTCGAAGGCGATGTCGGTGTAGCGCCCGACCTTCGACGCGTCACCGACCGGGAAGTCGGCGGTGGCCAGCGACAGCGTGGTGGCGGCACCCGGCGGGGCCACCTCGATCCACTTGAAGTCGCCGCCTTCCTGCAGGTCACGGACCTCGAAGCCGAGCTGCTCCGTGTAGAACCGCAGTGCCGCGTCCTGGTCGCTGACGTACACGCCGATCTGCGCAACGTTCATCCGCATGCTTCTTCGCGCTCCATTCACGCCGATGCGAGGACCTGTGACCTGTCCGAATGGTCGCCGAACAATCGTGGCGCGATTCGGTCGCCACTCGCGTACAGGATGCCACAACGGTCACAACGGCACAGTGTGAAACGCCGTCGGGAACGCAAATAGCAATCTGGAAGAACTCTCAGTCCATAAGCGTCACTAGGCTCGGCGCTCCGCAGGACGTGCGAACTCGCCGTGTTTGTTTGCGATAGGAGGACCGACATGATCTTGGTGACCGGCGCCACCGGACCGGTGGGCAGCCACGTGGTGACCCAACTCGTCGCGGCGGGCGAGCAGGTGCGGGCGCTCACGCGTGACCCCAAGAAGGCGCGGCTGCCGGAGGAGGTCGAGTTGGTGGAGGGCGACCTGGCCGACCCGGAGACCCTGAAGCCCGCGGTGGACGGTGCCGAGCGCCTGTGCGTGATCCTGCCGACGTTCGGCGCCCCGGAGACCCGGACGTACGACCGGAACCTGTTGCAGGCGGCGCGGGGCGGCAGCGTGAAGCACCTCGTGCGGCTGTCGGTGATCGCGACGCAGGACGACGGTGCCGTGGACTCGCACACCAGCTTCCACCGCGACGGCGAGCAGGCCGTGCGCGACTCGGGCATCCCGTGGACGTTCCTGCGGCCCGGCCAGTTCATGACGAACGCGCTGTCCTGGGCCGAGACGGTCAAGGCCGAGGGTTTCGTGCGGGAGCCGTTCGCGCACGTGAAGCAGGCGCCGATCGACCCCGAGGACATCGCCGCGACGGCGGTGACCGTGCTGCGGTCGTCCGGCCACGAGGGCAAGGCGTACCCGCTGTCCGGTCCGGAGGCGCTCAGCATCGAGGAGCAGGTGGCCGTGCTGGCCGGCGTCCTCGGGCGCGAGATCAAGACCATCAACGTCCCGCCGGACGTGGCGAAGGCCGAGTGGCTGAACGAGGGCTACCCGGAGGGGATGGTCACCGGGATCATGCGGCACATGGCGGACGAGAGCGGCGTCCACGGCGTGGTGCACCGGTCGGTGGAGGAGATCACCGGGAACCCCGCCACGACGTTCGAGCAGTGGGCGCGCAAGAACATCGACGCGTTCCGCTGACCCGCCTTCCGGCACCCGCTCCTCCCCGTCAACCGCGGTCGGTCGCCCGGAGTTCGGCGGCGATCAGCAGCGGCAGGGCCAGTACCAGCGGGGGATCGGTCGCGCGGCGGGCGCCCAGTGCCAGGTGGAACGGCTCCGTGTCGGCGTCCTCGCCGTCGCGCACGACCACCGGGGTTCTACCGGCGCCGACGTAGCAGCGGTCGGGCCGGTCGGCCAGCAGCGCCTCGGCGACCGTGGCCAGCGGGTGGAAGCTCATCGCCAGCGGGTGGTAGTCGCCGTCGTCGAGGCCGCCGAACTCGGCCAGCCCGGGCGCCGCCATGATCGCGCACGCGGCGGGCCGTTCCTGCGGCACGCCGGAGCGGAACAGGCCCGCCACGACCGGCGCGGCCGGTGATCCACCGGTCACCACGCCGGTCACCTGGACGTGTGCGGGCACGGCCACCACCGGTCGGATCTCCTCGACCAGGGCGGCGAACGACTGGTCCGCGAACTTCGCGAAGACCTTGCGGAACCGGCGCGGTGACACGCCGACGAGCCGGGTGAACTGCGTGGTGAACGTGCCGAGGCTGGTGTAACCGACCCGCATGCAGATCTCGGTGACGCTGAGGGAGGTGTTCGCGAGCAGCCGCTTGGCCTCCAGCATCCGCGCCGCCGCCAGGAACTGCGCCGGCGTCGCCGAGGTGAGCTCCCGGAACACCCGGTGGAAGTGGAACGGGCTGAACCGCGCCTCCCGGGCGAGCGCCCGCAGCGAGTGCCCGGCGCCGACGTTGTCGGCGATGGACCGGATCGAGCGGAGCACGGCGGCGGTCTGGTCGATGGCGGTGCGGTCGGCGCCGGCCGCGTCGTGGCGGGCGGGATGGCTCTCTCGCGCCGGGTGGCTGTCGCGCGCGTGGCCGTCCCGGGTGGAATGACCGTCGCGGGTGGAGTAGCTGCCGTGGGGGGAGTGGCCGTCCCGGGTGGGATGGTTGCGCTGGGTGGGATGGTTGGGCTGGGCGGAGTGGCTGTCGCGGCCGGAGTGGCCGTCGCGCGTGGAATGGCTTCCGTGATCGGAGTGGCCGCCGTGGGCGGAAGGGCTGTCTTGGGTGGACTGGTTGCCAGGAGCGGAGGATCCGCGCACCTCGGCTGTGCGGTCAGCCATTCCCGTTCCGGGCGATGTCGCCCGCCTTCCGGAGCGCGGCGGTCCAGGTCGCGGCGAAGCGCCGGCGCAGTTCGTGCGCGCGCCGGTCGGGCAGGCCGGTGGCGCCCCAGCCGGAGTGGCTGAACGCGAGCCGGTCGGCGTTCGCCAGGTGCTCGACGGTGACCGTGCACGACGTGGGTCGCCGCGCGCCCGGCACCTCGACCGAGAAGTTCACTCGATCAGGTTCGGCCCGCCACTCGGTGAGCCGGAACCGGCGGGGGCCCTGGTCGTCCACCACGAAGAACCAACTCGGCTCGAACCCGTCGGTCGCGACGGGCAGCCACCGGTACAGCTCGTCGCGCTCCAGCACGGGGAACGCGGCCCGCGGCAGGTCGACCGAGCCGTCGATGTCCTCCCGCCACCCGTACCGCGTGTTCTCGCCGGTCCTGAGGTAGCGCTCCAGCCGCTCGAAGAAGTCCGTCCAGCCCGCCACCATCTGGTCGACCTCGGCCGGCGTCCGGTCCGGTTCCCGGTCGACCACCTCGACCTCGGTGCCGTCGGGCAGCACGGTGACCGACCACCGGATCCGCGCGACCGGCCCCAGGCCGAGGAAGCTCCACTCGAAGTCGAGCCTGCGCCGGTCCACGATCTCGACCGCCGTGGCGGTGAAGAAGTCGCCGTCGCCGAAGTCGACGCGGTTCTCCCGACCGACCTGCCACGGCCGTTCGAGCTCGCCGAACCACCTGGTGACCTCCAGTGGATCGACGAGGGCGCGCCAGGTCGCTTCGACCGACCGCTCGACCCTCGTCCGCACCCGGACTGCGGACTCGCTCACAACGCCCTCCCCAAAAAATGTCACAACATATTTATTAAGTAATCTACGCCGAAAGTGCGGACTTCGTCAGGTCGGGGAGCCCGAACCACACAATCGGCACATCGCACCCGCCGGACACCACCGAACGCGACCGGCCCGGCCGACAGCGGTGGTCGGCCGGGCGGGCGACTCGGTCGCCAGAGGACGCTGCTCCGGGCGCGGGCTCAGGGGCGCAAGGCGAACAGCGAGTTCTGCGGGCTCTGCACGGGCACCTCGACCACCGAGCGGAACCCCGCCTCCGCCGCGAGTTCCGCGAGTCTCGGGTAGGGCAGGCCCAGCGTGCCCAGCGCCGGGCCACCGTCGGCCAAGGCGGTCGGCACGCAGTACAGCGTGCTGGTCGCGGCCAGGATCGTCCCGAGTGGACCGGCGTTGTCCCGGGGATCCGCGGCGGCACGGCTCTCCAGCACCAGCAGCACACCGCCCGAGGGCGCCAACGCCTCGTGCGCGGCCCGCAGCAGCGCCGCCGGGTCCGGCGCGTCGTGCAGCACGTCGAACATCGTCACCAGGTCGAGCGGTCCGGACAGCCCGGTCGTCGCGTCGACGTTCTCGAACCGCACGCGCTCGCCGACACCGGCCTGCTCCGCGGCCTGCGCCGCCCGCTTCACGTTGGGCGCGTGCAGGTCGAAGCCGACGAACCGCGCGTGCTCGAACCTCCGCGCCAACGCGATCAACGCCCGACCGCCGCCACTGCCGACGTCGGCCGCCGCACCACCCCGGTCGAGCCGGGCCACCACGCCGTCCACGGCGGGCAGCCAGGAGTCGACCAGCTGACCGTCCAACCAGGTCGCGCTCATCCGTTCCATGGCGGCGGCCAACGAGTCCGGGTACCGCTCGTGCGCGATGCCCTCGCCCGTGCGGAACGCCTCCGCGACGTCCTCGACCATCCGGGCCATCGGCGTGAGCAGCTCGTACCCCGCGCCGAGGTGGAACGGCGAGTTCTCGAACGCCAGCACCGCGGCGTGCGCGGCCGGCAGCCGGAACCGGCCGTCCGCGTCGTCGACCTCCAGGTAACCCGCGTTCGCCATGCCCCAGGACCACTCGCGCACGTACCGCTCGGACAGCTCGGTGCGCGCCGCGAGCTCGCCGGCCGTCGCCGGGCCGCCGGCCAGGGCGCCGAACAACCCCAGCCGCACGCCCAGCGCGCCGAGCAGTCCGGTCATCGCGCCGCCGAGGTCGTCCATCACCCGACCGGCGAACCCGGCCGCCGCGGCGAAGTCGAAGGCAGGCTCGGCGTGCTGCTCGGCCTGCCCGCCGCCGACGGACCAGCCGTGCGGCCCGACCGGGCCCTGCTTCGGCCCGCACAGCATCTGCGCCCGTCCGGCCGCGTTGATCCAGAAGTTGGTGAGCAGCCTGCGCTCGGTCACCGGGTCGGCCAGGTCCAGCCGTTCCCAGTCGAAGTGGAAGACCTGGAGCAGGCTCTGGCCGAGACCTGCGGGCTCGATCCAGATCCGGCCGCCCAACGCCCGCTCCCACGACGGGCGGCGCAGTTCGAACTCCAGGTGCGGCAGGTAGGAGGGGAACTCCTGGCCGCTGTCGACCACCCTGGTGACGCGCATCCGCACCGTGCCGCTGGCGTCGCCCATCACCAGCGTCAGCTCGTCGTCCGGCGCGAACGACCCGGCGGAACGCTGCAGCCAGTGCTTCACCGCGCCCGGGCTGGTCAGCAGCTCCCAGGCCTCGAACGGCATCATCGGCAGCGGGATCTGCAGGTACGGGCCCATCCGCCGCCACGGCCACCGGGTGTTCGAGCCGGTGCGCAGGTAGGTCGCGAGCTGGTCGAGGATGCCCGGCCACCCCATGCCGTTCCACGACCGCCAGTCCGACGGCGGGTTGGTCGCCTGCTCGGTGACCGTGACCGCGGTGCCGTCCGCGCCGGGGACGACGGTCCACGTGACAGCGGTCGCCGGACCGATCCCGTTCCAGCGCCACAGGTGGTCCAGCACGCCCGGTTGCAGGCCGATCGGTGGCGTGCTGCGGCTGGTGGAGCAGTAGAAGAACTCGCCGTCCTCGAAGTCCAAGGTGGACTCGCCGCCGCGAGCGGCCCAGGAGCCGCGCGCGACCGCCAACCACTCCCGGAGGTGGTCTGGATCGGTCAACGCGGCCCACACCCGGTCGGCGGGCTCGGGGATCGTCACCGTGCTCACGAGGCGTTCCCACCGGTCCTGCACCATCGGGAAGGCGGAGCCGCCGAGCGGCGTGAACGCCGCCGCACGGGCGGTGAGGTCGAAGGAGGGAGGAGCTGGCACACCGGCGAACGCTCCGCCGGCGGGTACCTGGCCGGTCGTCGTCATGGTCCGAGACTGGCACGGGTGGCCGGCGGTAACTTCTCGAAGCTTGCGATGTCGACGGCGGCCGGTCAGCGTGGCGGCGCGAACAACGCGCGCAGTTGCCGCAACTGCACCGCCGTCGGCATCGCCGCGATCATGAACTCGCGCGCCCGGCACGCGATCGGGTTGCGCCACGCGCCCATTCGCGCGAGCGCGCGTGCCTGTGCCGTCGCGGCGTCCGCACGGTCCCGCCTACCGTCCTCATAGGACTTGAGCGCGGCCGTCAGGTCGGTGCCCGCCATCACCCGGTCGGCCAGCACCGCCGCGTCCTCGAACGCCTGAGACGTGCCCTGGCCCATGTTGGGCAGGCTGGGGTGCGCGGCGTCGCCGACGAGCACGATCCGGCCGCGGCTCCACGCGGGCAGCGGCTTCGCGTCGCGCACGTCGGTGACCACGATCCGGTCGGTGGGCGTGGCGGTGAACAGCTGCGGTATCGGGTCGTGCCAGCCTGCCAGGTGCCCTGGCGGCCGGGGGCCGCCGTCCGGCGCCGAGGCGAACCAGTACACGCGGTCGCCGGGCAGCCGCCAGACGCCGACGGCGGAGTCGCCGCCCATCGTGAGCAGGCCCGCGCAGGGCGGCAACCGGTGGTCTACGACCGCTCGCCACACCCTGAACCCGCCGCGGCGCGCCGAGTCCAATCCGGACGCCGCGCGCACCACCGACCCGACGCCGTCCGCCGCCACCACCAGGTCGACGGTGACGGTTCTGCCGTCGCGGAACGTGGCCGTCGCTCGTTCTCCGTCGGTGTGCGCGCCGACGCAGTCCCACCCGAAGTCGACCGTGTCCGGCGGCAGCAGATCGTGCAGCGCGCGGACGAGTTCCGCGCGGTGCACGGCGATGCCGTTGCCGCCGACGGAGTCCATCGCGTCGGAGGTGACGACCTGCAACGCCCGCCCGCTTGCGGCGTGGATCGCGATGCCGTCGGCGGCCAGGCCGCGCGAGCGCACCGCGTCACCGGCGCGGAATCGGTCCAGAGCGGCCAACCCGTTGGGCCACAACGTCAACCCCGTGCCCTCGGCGGTGAGCCCGGGGGAGCGCTCGTAGCAGCGGACCGTCGCGCCCGCGCGGAGCAGGGCCAGGGCGGTCGCGAGCCCGGCCGGTCCCGCGCCGATCACCGCGACGCGCACGTCAGGCCAGGATCGCGGTGAGCAGCCCGTCGTCCACGAGGCCGAGCTGGTTGAGGAAGTGCAGCTCGTCCATGACGTTGCGGTGCTCGACGATCCGGCCGTCCACGATGCGCAGCTCGCCCATCACCTGGACGCGCACCTGCTTGCCGGTGGCCGGGATGCCCTGGAAGCCCTCCTTGTGCGTGCAGGTCGCCGTCATCCGGGCGAACAGCAGCTCACCGTCGGCGGCGAGGTCCTCGATGTGGAACCGGAGGTCCGGGAACGCCTTGCGGAAGCCGCCCATCAACCGGGCCACGTCGTCGCGGCCGTAGTCGCCGAACCGCCCGTGGTGCACCATGTCCGGCGACCACACCGAGAGCACGGCCTGGAAGTCACCGCTGTTCATGGATTCCACGAACCGCCGGAACAACTCCTTGTTCGTCGCCTCCACGCCGGCCGCCTCAGCCATGGCACACCCCGTCTCGTCCGTGACCTTCGTCCCCTTCGGATGCTAGGGCCGTTCCGCCACAACACTCTTCTCGCGTCTTGCTACTTTCACGTTGCCCACTTATAGATACAAGTTCATATAGCTACGCTTCGTGATCATGGCAGCTCCCTCGTCGGTCGCGCAACTCCACGTCGATGCGGTGACGAGGGTGGTCCGCCACATCCGTGCGGAACCGGGCGCGCCGCACCCGCTGGCCGAGCTGGCCGCGGTGGCGATGCTCAGCCCCTCGCACTTCCGCCGCACCTTCTGGGAGGTCACGGCCACCACGCCGGCGCAGTTCCTGACCGCCGTCCGGATGGCCGTGGCCAAGCGGCTGCTCACCGAGACCGACCTGTCGGTGACGGCCATCCGCGACCGCGTCGGCTACACCAGCCTCGGCACGTTCACCACCCGGTTCAGCCGGCTGGTCGGGGTGTCGCCGAGCGCCTACCGGCGTGCGGTGGCGCAGGTGGGCGGTCGGCGGATCAGCAGCCTGCTGGACGTGTCGCGGGTCGCGCCGTTCCCGCGCGCGGCCGTGCGCGGTGTCGTGCTCGGCGGCCCGTCCCACCCCGCCGTGCTGGTCACGGGCCTGTTCCCGGCGGGCATCCCGTCCGGCAGGCCGGTCGGGTGCACGGTGCTGCCGCTCACCGAGCCGGACGGCCGCCGGGTCGGCATCGCCGTCCAGGAGGACGGCGAGTACCAGGCGTTCGCGGTGTGCCTGGCCGAGCGGACCACGATCACGCGTGCGCTGTGCGCGGACCCTCAGGAGCACGTCGGCTCGGCGGAGGCGTCGGTGGTCGTGCGCGGCGGACGGGCGGAGGAACCGTTCGAGGTCCGCCTGCACCGCGCCCGCCCGTACGACCCGCCGGTGATCCCCGCGGTCCCGCTGCTGCTGGCGCTCGGTCGTACCTAGGGCACGCGGCCCTCGGTCGGGCCAGGTGCCGTTACCCCTCGGTCCGACCCGGTGCGGTGGCTCTCGGTCACCCGGGGGTGTGGGCACTCGTCCCGATCCGGGGCGCGCGGATGCGGTGCGAGGTCGGTGTGTCCCGCCGACCCCTCACCGCGTCCGCCTGCCGACCGGCTCGTCGACTACATCGCTTCCTTGGCCAGGTAGCCGCCCATCCGGAACCGGAGGCTGGTCACGTACGCGACCGGCGAACCGTGCAGGTCGCGCTCGTCGTGCAGCGGCAGCATGCGGTAGATCTGGCCCTTGCCGGGCGAACCCGCCGGCGGGATCTGCCGCACGTCGTCGATCGTCAGGATGATCGGCTCCTTGTTCACCAGCCGCATCCCGAGCTTGGGCATGTCGAAGATCGCGCCGACGGCCATCCGGCACGCCTTGGCCGACGGGCCCTCGCCCGCGTACGGGTCGAACGGCGTGCGGATCTGCCCGGTGGACAGGGCGTCCGGGTTGAGCGTGACGGTGATCTCGCCGAGCTCCTCGCTCTGCCCGACCATCTTCATCTCGATGAGGTTGGTGTAGACCTCGGCGTTGGCCCACTCCTTCGACGTCGGCTCCGACCGCACGACGCGGACGTAGCCGTCGAACTCGACGGTGTACTCCCCGACGCCCGGCACGGCGAACGTGTCGACCGAGGTGATGCCGAGGTTGTCGATGCCCCGCTCGGGCGGGGTCCACGGCACGACGTTCGTGCCCTCGTACAGGTTGGGCACGCCGTCTGTGGTGACCGGGCGACCGTAGACCACGGTCGGTTGCTGCGCGGACGTTGTCATCATCTTCCCCTTTCCGTGCTCGTCACTCGTCACACGAGTTGGGTCGTGTGGTCGCAGCAGGTCAGACCGGGCTGGTCGGCGACGCCGTCCTGGTCGGAGTCGATCTCGCCGTCCACGGTGGAGTAGACGTCGCGGGAGTTCATGTCGATGACGCCGTCGCCGTCCCAGTCGTTCAGCTTGCCCTTGAACGTGCCGAGGATGAACGCGTTGGTCATCGGGCCGACCTCCGGGTCGTGCAGCGTGGACAGCACGCCGTTGCCCGGGGTCAGCACGTCCTCCAGCGACCTGCCCGCGATGCGCTTCAGGTCGACGTAACCCCAACCCTGGAACCGGCCGCGCACGTAGCGGATCGCGGCCTCCTCGCGGATCTGGAACTTCGGGTCGAGGTGCCAGGTGCCGTAGCGGGCGAACCCGATGTTGGCCTGGCGGATGCCCGCGCTCGGGTCGTCGGCGCGGCCGGACTTGAAGAACGTCCGGGGCACCAGCGACTCGAAGAAGAAGTTGCCGCGGTCGCGACGGGTGCGGTCGGTGAAGCCGCGGAACAGGTAGTTGTCGCAGTGCGGCGAACCGTCCTTGTGCAACCCGGAGATCGTCTTGGCGATCACCAGCTGCTTCTCGCGGGTGGACACGTTGGGGCAGGCGTGCGCCTGGCCGTAGATCCGCGCCAGGCCCTGCGGCGCCAGCGAGATCTTGCCCCAGTGGGTGTTGGTGTCGTCCAGCCGCACGTACAGGTCGCAGTGGATGAGCAGGTGGATCGTCTCGTCGAAGGTCCGGCCGGGCGTGAACTTGCCCGAGCGCCCGTCGAACGAGGGGTCGCCGCTCTGCAGCTCGCTGCCGAACAGCTTCGCCCACTCGGCGATCTCCGGGTCGGCGTCGGTCCGGAACTTGCGCAGCGACGCGACGGCCGTGGGCCCGCCGAGCTTCTCGATCGCCCACAGGGCGTCCCACCGGACTTCGCGGTCGTCGTCGTTCAGCGCGGCCTGCTCCAGCAGTTCGATCGCGTCACCGTGGTCGCGGTCGGCGTACTCGTACAGGGCCTGCTCGCGCATGGCCGGGTCCGGGTGGTTGAGCGCCTGCTCGCGCAGCTCGTCGTTGGTGCGGTTGTCCAGTCGGATCGCGACCCGGTCGAGCGCGTAGCCGAAGTCGCTGGCCCAGGCGGCCGGGTCGCCCGCGACGAACCGCGGGTCGACGTTGCTCAACGTGGTGCGGTAGGCGAAGTTCAGCGCGTCGCGCTGTTCGGTGCCCAGGTCGTCGAGCAGCACGGCGTCCTCGGGCACCGCCTTGCTCCAAGCGCCGGGATCGCGCTCCGCCAAGGAGGCGGGGGACTTGTTGCACAGGTCGATAGCCATTGCGGCATCCCTCCGGGTCAGGTGGGTTGTACCGTCAACACGCTATAGAACCTAAAAGTGAAATAGTTCTTCGATGTGCTCATTCTTCGCTTCACTCGATCGGCGGTGGCCCGGTTGTCGAGGTCGGCAGCAGGATCGGGGTCTACATGCGACTTGCGCTTCACATAGCGTTCTGCCCCAAGGGGGACAGCGTGACGATCAGTCAGGCCACACCCGACGTCCGGTGGTACCACCTCGCCCTGCGGTCCGCCCAGTGGGCGGGCGCGGTGTCCTGGCACGCGGCGGCGGGACTGGTGGAGTGGACCGGCGAGCGGTTGCCGGGCCGACGGCGCGACGGCGGGCGTGACGGCGCGGTGGTGGCACGTCGCGTGGGCCGGCTGTTGACCGCGCTCGGGCCGACCTTCGTCAAGGGCGGCCAGTTGCTCAGCACCCGCAAGGACGTGCTGCCGCCGTCCTGGTGCGACCGCCTGGGACGGCTGCACGACCACGTCCGCCCGATGACCGGGGCGCAGGCCGCCGACGCGCTCGCGCGTGCGTACCCCGACCGGTGGCCGTTCACGCGGTTCGACCGGACGCCGTGCGCCGGCGGCAGCATCGCGTGCGTGTACCGGGCCGAGCTGGAGGACGGGCGCGAGGTCGCGGTCAAGCTGCGGCGGCCGGGCATCGCCCGGCGGATGCACGCCGACTTCGCGTTGCTCAGCCTGGGCGCGGGGGTGCTCGAGCGGTTGCCGTGGCTGCGCGAGGTGCCGGCGCGGCGGATGGTCGACCAGGTCGGGTTCGCGGTGCGCCGCCAGCTCGACCTGGTCCAGGAGGCCGACGCGCTGGCCGCCCTGCGCCGCAACCTCGACGGGAACCGGTACTTCGTCATACCCCGGCCGATCCCGGAGGCGAGCGGTGACGGTGCGCTGGTCATGGAGTTCATCGAGGGGCTGACCCGGTTCGGGCCGCACGACTTCACCAAGGAGGAGCGCCGCGAGATCGTCCGGCGGGTGCTCCACGGCGTCTACCGGATGTTGTTCGTGGACGGTCAGGTGCACTGCGACATGCACCCCGGCAACCTGTACCTGACCCGCGCGGGTGACGTGGTGCTGTTGGACGCCGGGTTCGTGGTGCGGTTGGGGCCGGACGTGCGGCAGCTGTTCGCGGAGTTCTTCCTGGCCATGGCCCTGGGGCGGGCGGAGGAGTGCGCCGAGGTGGTGCTGCGCAGTGCCGAGCACGTGCCGCCGGGCAGCGACGTCGAGGGCTTCCGGCGCGCGGTCGTCGACCTGGTCGCCACCGCGCACGGGCAGACCGCGGGCCGGTTCCGCCTCGCGCCGTTCGCCACCCGCCTGTTCGACGCGCAGCGGCGGTCGGGGATCTCGGCGGCGCCGGAGTTCGTGTTCCCGTTGGTGTCGCTGTTGGTGCTGGAAGGGATGATCGACGAGTTCGACGTCGACGTGGACTTCCAGGCGGAGGCCATCCCGACGCTGTTGACCGTGCTGCGGGGGTAGGCGGTCGTGGTCAGGGCGTCGATCGTCGTCGGTGAACCGGTGCGGCCGGTCCCGGCGGTGCCGCACCGGTGGCACGTGGTCGGGTCGACCGCGCACCCGCTGGCGTCGCGCCTGCGCCGTGACGGCGGCGAGGCGGGCACGGCCGTGCTGCTCGGGTCGCGGTTCCGGCCGGCGGACAACGCGCTGCTGCTGGAGGGGGTCGCGTCCGCCCTGCGGCACGGCGGTCCGCTGGTCCTGGCGCACCTGGGTGCGGGCGGCGGCAGCCTGCTGCGGGTCGCCGCGCTGGAAGACCCCCGCTTGGCCGTGCGGGTCGTGGAGTTGCCCGCGGTGCCGTCACGGGAGGTCGCCGACCTCGCCGTGGCGGCCGTGGACTCCGTCGACCCGGACCTCCTCGTGGACGAGCGGGGGCGGATCGCGCGTCCTGCCGGCCAGGCGGTGGAGTTGCCGCCCCGGCGGCCGTTGGCCGGGACCGGTGTGCTGGTCACCGGTGGGGCGCGCGGTCTCGGGTTGCGCGCCGCGTTGGTGCTGGCCTACGTGCACGGGTGGTGCCCGGTGGTCGTGGACGCCGCGTGGCCGGACGCCCGGGCGGAGGAGCGGTTGGCGTCGGTCGGTGCGGTGGTGGTGCGGGCCGACGTGACCGATCGAGGTGAGCTGTCACGCGCGCTCGCGGACGTCGGCGTGCCCATCGGTGCGGTGGTGCACTGCGCGGGGACGTTGGCGGCCGGTGCGGTGCGGCGGTGCACACCGGCCGACCTCGCCCGTGCGCAGGCCGCCAAGGTGACCGGCCTGCGGACGGTCCTCGACGTGCTGCCGGCCGACCGCCTGCGGCACCTGGTGGTGTTCGGCTCGATCACGGCCCGCGACCCGCACCGGCAGATGGGCGCGTACGGGTTGGCCAACGAACTGCTGCGCCGTGCCGCGCTCCGGGAAGCGGCCCGCTTGCCGGGCTGCTCGACCGTGGTCGCCGAGTGGTCGCTGTGGAGCGGGGCCGGGATGGCGCACGAGGTGGGCGCGGTCGCGCAGGCCAGGCGGATGGGGATGACGCCGATCTCGTTGCGCGCGGGCATGGACGCCCTGCTGCGCCTGCTGCACTGGCCTTCCGGCCGCGACCACGCCGCGGCGATCCGGCTCGACTAGGTGCTCGCACCTGGAGGTTGTGGACGGTTCGACGGGTGGTCGATCCACGGCAGGGTTGGCAGGAGGGGTACGGCGGGCACCGTGGACGGTGAGGAATCGGCCGCTTCCCGTCCCGTATGAACGCCCGGGCCGGCGCTAGCGCGCGTTCGCCGCCGATCCGCGTGCGGCGGGTGGTGGCGGGTCGGCCAGGCCGAGCATGCGCACGCAGCGCTGGATCACGTCGGTCGGGCCCTCGATCTTCACCCCGCCCGTCGCGAGGGCCTCGAACGGCGTGGTGAGGCGGGCGCCGATGCGGATGAACGTGTCGGGGGCGCAGGTGACGAGCAGGTTCGGGCTGTCCGCCTTGCCCCTGGTGAAGCCGAGCTTGCGGTCGACCACCTCGACCGCGAACGCCTGGTCGCCGACGCGGAACTCGTAGACCTCGTCCACGTCCGGCACGCGGTCCTCGATGATCATGGCCTGGACCGCGAGGAAACCCCACTCCGCACGCATCGCGTCGGCGTCGTCCTCGTCGTCCAGGAACGCCATGCCCCACCGCGCCAGAGCAAGCAGCGGGCCGCGCAGCTCCCGTCCGGCGTCGGTCAGCTGGTAGAGCTTGCCGCGGCCGTCTCCCGGCACGGGAAGCTGCTCGATAACTCCATGATCTGATAGCGATCTCAGTCGTTCGGAGAGCAGGTTCGGCCCGATCCCGGGCAGGTTGTCGATCATCTCACTGAACCGGACGGGACCGATGAGCAGCTCACGAACGATGAGGAGGGTCCAACGTTCGCCGATGATGTTCAGGCCGGCGGCCATGCCGCAGAACTGCCCGTAGTCGCGTCTGCCGCTCACCGCCGCCTCCTAGCGAGCTGTGATGACTCCCCGCAAGGATAGCAACCGCATCGCACGGGTGGTCGCCCGACTTGCCATCGCTTCCCTGGCGCGACGGGGATGAGGACGGACGCGAGAGGGCCCGACACCTCACGCGGCGCATGTGGCGAACGGTGCGGTGTCGGGCCCTGGTGCTAGGCGGGCGGTGTGGTGCGGTAGCTCTCGGTGTAGTAGTCGCCGAGGCGTCGGCGGTAGTCGTCGGCGTCGAAGGTGTCCGGGTCGTACTCCGGGGCCTGCCGCACCTGGTCCTTGGTGCGGTCGACGTGGACCTTCTTGGCCTCGTGGTCCACCGTCGCGACGGCGCCGACCGGCAGCACGACCTTCAGCTGCGACAACCGGGTGCCGGCGTCGACCAGCAGGCAGTCGGCGGGCACGCGGGCGTTCGACTGGTCGACCTCGCCGATCACGCCGTCGAGCGCCTCGACCTCGTACCCGAGCAGGCCGATGTCCGGGCGGTCGTGGCGCTCGGTGGACCGGGTCGCCTCGTCGGCCTCGGGGGAGTCGGTGTCGCGCCCGTCGAGCAGCTCGTCGACGTTGCGCCACACCCACGGCGCGAACGGGATGGGAAGCGGGTGCATCTCGGCCTCCTTGGTCGTGGACGACCGGGGAGTACCCGTTCGGACCGCCGCCGAGACGCACTTGATCTACTCCATGACTTCAGTGCTGACCAAAAGAGATGTCCGGGCGTGGAACGGTACCGCAGGGGCTACGAGGTCCAGCGCCAGACCGACGGCGGTCGTCCGCCCTTGGGGAGGGCGGCGGCGTGGTCGGCGGTGCGTTCCAGACCGGGCACGCGTTCCATGGTGCGGCCGAGGTTGGCGGGGTAGGGCCGGTCGCCGGTGAGGGATTCGGTGACGTCGAGGGCTTGCGCGGTGGTGAACTCACGGCCCAGCAGGCCGGCGGTGAACGCGGTGTCCCGCCACAGGAGGCCGGCGAGGATCGGGCGGCAGTCGCGCACGATGCGGTCGTGGTCGAACGCCAGCGGCGGTACCCCGGCGAGCGCGGTCCAGGTCGGACCGTCACCGGTGAGCCGGGCGGGGTCGATGGTGGTCCACAGGGCGATCGACAGCGTCGGTCCGCGCGGGTCGCGGGACGGTTCGTCGAACGTGGTCAGCTGGCCGGAGGCGGAGATGGCCTGCTCAGGGACGCCGAGCTTGCCGGTCACCGCCCGGCGGGCCGCGTCGCGCAGGCGTTCGCCCTTGCCCAGCAGCACACCGGGCAGGGCGAGCTCGCCCGCGAACGGTTCGAGCGCGCGGGGTGCGATGCCGAGGAGCACGGTGCGCGCGGCCGGGTCGAAGCGCAGGGCCAGCACGTCCACCGACACCGGGGTCGACTCGATCATGGCTCGATTCTCCCGCATTCACCGGAGCGCCGGTGTGCGCAGGGCGTAGTCGGCCCGGTCGGGTCCGGCGCCGGTGACGAGGACCGGCACGCCGAGGTGTTCCTCCAGCCAGGCGACGGGGTCCGGCATGGCGGTGAGGGTCGGGGTGCGGTGGGTGAGGAAGTCGGTGAGGTCGGTTGTCGGCAGGGGTGCGTCGTAGGTGGTGGCGACCTGGAGGTCGGGTGCGTCCAGGTGCGTCACGGCCAGCGCGTCCACCCCGCCGCAGGCGGTGATCGCGTGGCGGAGCAGGACGGCGTCGAGGTGTCCCGCGCGCCAGGCGCCCTGGTAGTGGCCGGTGCCGTTGTGGCGTTCGGGGAACCGGGCGAGCACCCGGGGGTCCTCGGTGGGGAAGGGGCCCGCGCCGTGTCGGGTGTGGTAGGTCCGGGTGACGCCGATGACCGTGGCGTGGCGGTGTCCGAGCAGGTCGCGGGCGTTGTCGGGGGTGACGGTGGACCAGGTGGTGTGCGGGTGGAAGCCGTGCCGTTGGTCGAGGAGCACGCCTTGGGCGCCCTCGAAGACGAGGCGTCCGCGGTCGGCGAGTCGGCCTACTTCGTCGCCGGTCGTGATGCGGACGGCGTCGGCGAAGTCCCGGTAGAGGGAGACGAGGTCGTGCACGGACGTGCCGTCGCCTATGAGTGGTTCGTAGAAGCGGGCCAGGGTGTCGAGCTTGGCGCGCAGGGTGGTCGGGTCGGCGCAGTCGCCGACGGTCGGTGGTGGGCCGGGGGTGCCGAGGACGTGCTGGTCCTCCACCACGTCGCCCGGTGCGGCGTGGCGGTCGGTGAGGAGTCCGTACCAGGCGGTTTCGCCGATTCCCCTGCCGCAGGAGCCGTGTCGGCCGGCTCCGCGGGCGTCTTCGCGGGCGCGGTTGGCGGCGACGTGGATGGGGGTGGTGAGCAGGGCGTCGGCGTCGATGGACAGCAGTCGGAGCGGGTCGGTGATGCCGAGCCGGGCCAGGTCGCGTGATTCGCGGGCGAGGGCGATCGGTTCGACCAGGACGTGTCGGGAGAGGTGGGTCGGCACGCCGGTGAGCGTGCCGGACCCGAACTGGCTGAAGGTGTGGTGGTGGTCGCCGGTGACGACGTTGTGGGCGGCTTGTGCGCCGCCGTTGAAGCGGACGACGGAGGTGACGGGTCGGTCGTGGCAGAGCGCGTCGACCACGGCGCCTTTGCCCTCGTCGCCGAATCCGAGTCCGACGACGATGATGTGGCCGGTCATCACGTGAGGGTGACGTCGTCGGGGCCGTCGAGCAGCGGGGGAGTGGCGGTGGTGGCGACCGTCTTGCCCCCGACGTGGACGAGGGCCTTGCCGACGGCCGCGCTCTCGGTGACCGAGCCGATCTCGGCGAGGTCGACCATGGCCTGGTCGAGGTCGACGACGCGTTCTTCCATGCCGATGGTGGCGGCGATGAGTTCGCAGACGGCGCCGGGGTCGTCGAGCTTGAGGAAGTGCTGGCCGAGCAGGTCGCGCCAGTGGTCGGCGATCTGGGGGTCGTTGTAGTAGGACGACTGGTTGGGCAGTACGAAGTAGACGTGCCACTTGCGGCTGAGTTCGCGGTAGATCGAGGCGGGGTCGATGTCCTGGTGGATGTCGTCGCCGATGATGCGGCGGATGTGCCGTGCTTCGAGTCGGGGCTTGTTGAGTTCGTCGCCGATGAGGAAGAGGTAGCCCTTGCGGCCGCGTTTCTGCCAGGCGTCGGTGGTGACGTGGCGTGCCACGAAGTAGGCGGCGAGTTCGTAGGACTCGCTCTTCTGGCCGCCGCCGTTGCCTTCGAGGAAGATGGTGCGGAGTTGTTCGTCCATCCGGTTGTCGGATTCGAACTGTCCGATCTGGAGTGGGACGCGGTCGCTGTCGGCGTCGCCGATGCCGCCGAACATCAGTTGGGGGTCGGTGAGGTAGCCCTTGCGCTGCAGCAGGCCGTGCAGCTTGCCGAGCTTGCGCTGCATGATCTGGGGTACGCGGCCCATGGAGCCGGTGACGTCGAACAGGACCGCGATCGGGGTCGAGTCGGCGTGGTCGGGTGAGTCGCGGCACTCGCGTGCGGTGACGTGCTTGGGGTCGAGTGAGGGGTCGGCCTTCCACTCGCCGGAGGGGCGGTTGCGCATCGTGGCGGTGTAGCCGAAGTCGTCGATGCCCTTGGCGGCGCGGAAGGTCTTGGCTGCCGCGTAGGCGTTGTCGTCCCACTTGCCGTGTCCCATGTCAGGCTCCTGTTCTCGGTGTTGCGAAGGGGCGGAAGGTTCGTTCGCCGTGCAGTTCGTGGAGGAGGTCGTCGTACTCGGTGAGCAGGTCGACGGCGTCGGGTCGTCGGTCGGGGTCGTCCTGCGTGCACCCGTGGGCGAACCTGCGTTGTGCGGTTTCGTTGTGCGCCAGCAGTTCCAGCATGAGCGTGTGTGCCATGTGGATGTCGGTGGCGGGGGTGACGGGTTGTCCGCGGTGGACTTCCGGTGGGTAGTGGGTGGTCTTGTCGGTGGCCAGGAGTCGTTCGCCCGCGGTGACGGCGAACGTCCAGCCGGCCAGCACGATCCCGTGTTCGCGGGGGTGGACCAGGACGTTGTCGGCGGTGATGGCGCCGTGCACGAGGCCGGTGCGGTGTGCGCCGGCGATGGCTCGGAGCAGTCTGCGGTGCATCCACGCGTAGTCGCGGCCGTCGAGGCCTCGTGGGTGGGCGCGTCGGATGTCGGCGAGTGTGACGAAGCCGTCGACGAGTGGTGCGAGCACGGTGAAGGCGCGTGAGCCGCGGGTGACGTCGCCGGAGGTGTCGACCAGGTGGGGGTAGTAGGGGCGGAGCCAGCGGTGCTGGTCGGTGAAGCGGGCGAGTCGGCGCAGGGCGTCCCACTCGGCGTGCAGGAGGGGGTTGAGCGCGGGGTTGCGGACGACCTTGACGACGTGTGGGCCGTCGGTGCGGTAGAGGTTGGTGACGCTGCCGACGGCGTGCCGCTGGGTGAGTCGGTAGGTGGTGCGGTCGGTGTGCAGGTCGACGGGGGTGGCGTGGCGCCACTCGTGGTGGAGGCGGTTCAGCTCGGCCGCGGCGGCGTGCGCCCTGGTGTCGTGCGCGTCGACGCGGTCCGGGTGCAAGGCGGTGGCGAGGTGTCGGTAGAGCTGTTGTGCCTGCTTGTGCCGGGCCGGGTCGACGGGGCCGAAGAGGTCGGTCGCCGAGCCCGCCCGTTCGACCTTTCGAGCGCTTCGTCCCTGGTGAACATAGTTTGAGTCTATACGACTCAAACCGGTGATCGGCGTGGAATACCGTGTGACGCCGGTCACTTCGCGGGTGCGGCTCCGCCGGTCGGTCTCGGGTGATCGCGGGGAACAAGGTCTGCCTCGCGCACCGCGGGCGGGTTCAGCGGCGGCCGCCTGCGCCTGGAGGACGGCGCGGTGGCGTGATCAGCTCGTGGCGGTGGCCGAGCGGTGCGCCACGGTCGCCGCCGCGAACGGCCGCCACGCGACCACGGCCACGCCCGCCACCACCACGACCGCGAACCAGAACGGCGTGGTGATGCCGAACTGGCGGGCCAGTGCGCCGCCGACCAGCGCGCCCAACGCGGACCCGCCGGTGCTGAGCAGGAAGAAGGCGCTGCCGACCCGGCCGCGCAGTTCGTCGGGCACCTCGCGCTGCCGCACCGATTGCGTGATCACGCTCCACACCACCGCGTGCACGCCGAACACCACGAGGACGGCGCCCGCCACCCAGACGGAGCGGGCCAGCGCCAACCCCAGGTGGGTGCCCGCCTCGACCACCAGGCCGACCCGCAGCAGCGCGGTCGGCCCGAACCGGTCGATCAACCGGCTCGCGACCGCCGTGCCGAGCACGCCGCCCACCGCGATCGTGCTGAAGAGCAGGCCGAACCACGTGGGGGCGAGGCCGAGCCGTTCGCCGGAGTAGAGCACCAGGATCGACACCACGCCCATGAGCGTGAGGTTCATCAGGCACAGGCACAGGGCGAGCGTCCGCAACACCTCGTGGTGCCACAGCCACCTCAGCCCTTCGCCGATCTCCGCGCGCACCGTGCGGCGCACGACCGTCGCCTGCTCCGGGACGCCGCGCAGCGTCGCGAGGAGCGCGGCGGCGATCAGGAAGCTGGCCGCGTCCAGGCCGAACGGCACCGCGGCGGCGATCACGAACAACGCCGCGCCGACCGGTGGCGCGAGCATCTGGTTGCCGAGGATGTGCGTGGCCATCAGGCGCGAGTTGGCGCGCGGCAGGTGGTCCCGGGCGACGACCGAGGGCAGCAGGGCGGACGAGGCGTTGTCGGCGATCGTCTCGCCCACGCCGAGCAGGAACAGGCAGGCGTAGACGACCGGCACCGCGGCGTTCCCGGTCCAGATGGCGACGGCGAGCCCGCCGACCACCGCGCCGCGGGCGACGTTCGCCGCGACGGCGAGCCTGCGCCGGTCGAACCGGTCCACGACCACGCCGCTGAGCAGCGAGAACAGCAGCCACGGCAGTTGCTGGGCGAACACCGCGCCGGCCACCAGGGCCGGGTCGTCGGTGAGCGAGGCCAGCAGCAGGGGACCGGCGGCCAACGTCATGCCGTCGCCGATGTTGGACACCGCCGAGGCGAACCACAGCTTGGTGAAGTCGGGTCCCAGTGCACGTGCCATGGTGGCGCACAGTAGCGAGCCCACCCTCCCGGGGCACCGCGATCGTCACCGGTTCAGCCCAGAACGGAATCCGCCCGGAGTGGACGGGGCGGGGGTGGCGGGGCGGTGGACAGACCGGCCCGGCGGCACGCATGATTCGGTCGATCACGAACTACCGCGAGAACTACCTGGGGGAACCGCGCATGGCCTCGCCGTTGGACAACCCGGCCTGGACCTCGTTGACCGGGCCGCACGCCCGCTTCGCGCAACGGCACGGGCAGGCGCTGCGCTACGACCCGGACGTGGCGACGTTCGCGGCGCTGCCCGACCGGCCGGACGCCGGCGTGTGGTCCGACGTCGCCGCGCTGGCCGGGCCGGGGGCGATCGTGCCGATCACCACGCCGCACACGCCGCCCGCCGACTGGGAGGTCGTCGAGCGGTTCGACGCGGTGCAGCTGGTGGACGACGGCGTGCGGGTCGCCGAGGACGCGGAGGACGCGGAGGCGGTCCGGCTCGGCGTCGCCGACGTGCCGGAGATGCTGGAGCTGGTCGAGCGCACCCAGCCGGGCCCGTTCCGGCCGCGGACCGTCGAGCTGGGCACCTACCTCGGCATCCGGCGGGACGGCGCGCTGGTCGCGATGGCGGGCGAACGCCTGCACCCGCCCGGGTGGACCGAGATCAGCGCCGTGTGCACCGATCCCGCCCACCGGGGCGGCGGACTGGCGACCCGGCTGGTGCTCGCGGTGACGGCGGGCATCCGGGCCCGCGGTGAGCAGGCCCTGATGCACGCCTCCGCCACCAACACCTCCGCGATCCGGCTGTACGAGTCGCTGGGCTTCCGGCTGCGCAAGCGGTTCGTCATCGTGCTGCTGCGCGTGCCCGCCGCGGCGAACGTGCACGCCTGACGCGGCGCTTCACCCCTGCGGCAGGCCGGCCACGAACCGGGTGACGAGCTCGGCGGCGATGTCGCGGGCCTTGACGTTGCGGCGCTGCGACATCCCGGTGATCCGCCGGAACGCGGCGTCGGCGTCGCAGCGGTGCAGCGCCATCAGGATGCCCACCGCCTGGCTGGTCGTGCTGCGGCTGGCCAACGCCTCGCGCAGCGTGCTCGCCTCGCGTTCGCCCTCGGCCAGCAGGGCTTCGCGGAAGCTCGACAGCTCCAGGTGGACCCTGGCGCGGGCGATCAGCTCGGCCGGGTGGAACGGCTTGACCACGTAGTCGTCCGCGCCGTGGCGCAACCCCTCGACCGCCGACTCGGTGCCCGCCCTGGCGGTCAGCAGCACCACCGGCACCCGGCACAGCACGGGGTCGGACCGCAGGTCGCCCAGCAGCGCCAGACCGTCGCGGCCGGGCAGCATCACGTCGCTGAGCACCAGGTCCGGCCGCGCCGTGCGGGCGTGCGCCAACGCCGTCTCGGCGTCGCCGACCGCGCCTACCAGCCAGTGCTGCGCGGACAGCAGCCGGGTCAGGTAGTCGCGCAGGTCGGCGTTGTCCTCGACCAGCAGGATGCGCCGCCGCGCCTCGCCCGCCACCGGCTCGGGCGCCACCGGCGGCGCCCACTGCCGGGCCTCGCCCAGGAAGCTCGCGCCGAGGTCGTGCGGCGCCATCCGGCGGGCGGCCTCGGCGGCACCCACCCGCGGCACGGTGACGGTGAACGTGCTGCCCCGGCCCGGGGTGCTGCGCACGGACACGGCGCCGCCCAACGCCGCCGCCAGGTCCGCGACCAGCGACAGGCCGATGCCCACGCCCTCACGGCTGCGACCGGTGACGCCGTCAACCCGGTGGAACCGCTCGAACACGCGGCCCTGCTCGGCCTCCGGGATGCCCACGCCCGTGTCGGCGACCGTCAGCACGCAGCTGTCGCCCGTCGTGCGCAACGTGACCGCGACCGTGCCGTCGGTGGTGAACTTGACCGCGTTGGACAGCAGGTTGAGCACGATCCGCGCCCACATCTCCTGGTCCAGCCACACAACCCCACCCGACACGTCGACCACCAGGTCCAGGCCCAGCTCCTCGGCCGCGGCGCGGAACATCGCGGCGCAGTCCGCGGTCAACGCCGCCACGTCGGTCGGCTCCAACCTCAGGTGCGGGTGATCGGCGCGGGCCACGTCGAGCAGCGTGTCGACCAGGCGGCGCAGCCGCAGCGCCGCCCGGTGCGCGGCCGACACCGCTTCCCGCTGACCGGCGGGCAGCGCGTCGGCGTGCTCCTCCAGCAACGTGCTCAACGGCGCGAGCAGCAGCGTCAACGGCGTGCGGAACTCGTGGCTGATGTTCTGGAACAACCGCGTCTTCGCCGCGTCCGACTCCGCGGACGCCACGGCCCGGGCGCGCTGCGCCTCGTAGGCGACCGTGTTGTCCACCGCCGTGGCCACGCCCGCCGTCACCAGGTCCACGAACGAGGCGTACGGCTGGTCGAAACTCCGGAACGGGCTCAACCCCACCACCAACGCGCCGTGCGTGCCGCCCGCGCCCGCCGTCAACGGCAGCACCAGGGTCCCGTCCGACCCGATCATCTCCGCCCGCCCGGTCGCCGCCACCCGACCCACCACCTCCGACGAGGCGTCCGCGCCGTCACCGGTGGACGCGACCAGCGCCGGCTCCCCGTCACCGGCGCGCAGGTACGCGGCCACCCGCGGCAGGTCCGCCGAACTGCCCGCCAACACCTTCACCGCCGCGCGGCAGGCGTCCGCGGCTGTGTCCGCCTCGACGATCGACAGGGTGCCGAGCTGCCGCAACGTCTCCAGCCGGCGCTCGCCCAGCACCCGCGCGGTCACGTCCGTGGTCGCCACGAAGATCCCCGCCACCGTGCCGTCCTCGGCGTGCACCGGGCTGTAGGAGAACGTCCAGTAGGTCTCCTCCAGGTAGCCGTGCCGGTGCAGGAACAGCAGCTGGTTCTCCGAGTACGTCGACACGCCGGCCGACGCCTGCCGCGCCAGCGGCACCAGCTCGTCCCACACCTCGGCCCAGCACTCGGCGCCCGGCTGGCCGATCGCACTCGGGTACTTCCCGCCCAGCACCGGGGTGTAGGCGTGGTTGAAGATCTGCACCAACCGCGGCCCCCACCACAGCAGCATCGGCACCCTCGACGGCATCACGGTGCGGATCGCCGCGCGCAGCTCGACCGGCCAGCGCTCCACCGGCCCCAGCGGGGTGGACGCCCAGTCGTGCGCCCGGTGCGCGGCGCTCGTCGCGTCGTCACCGGGGAACAACCGTCGCGCCGACCACTCGACCACGTCCGAACGCCTCCCCGGCGTCACAGGCGAGACGACGTCCACGGCACCGGACAGGCCTCGCACTTGCCAATGACCTGAGCGGCTGGTGTATCAACCGGCCGGCCAGATGCTAACCGACGGTGTCGGCGCGGGCACGCTCTGCCCGCGACCACGCGGACCCGGGCCGTCGGAGGTCACCGACCTGGGACGGAAGGGAATCCACAGGGTCTGGACCGCGCCCCGGCACGACGTGCGTCACGCGATTCACCCGGTAGTGGGACCGGCCCGCGCAGCACCTGCGCGACCACCGGTGAACCCCGCTCGCTCCGGCGTCGGCGACCCGGGTCGGCCGTGGCGCACCTGGTGGCGATCTTCCCGACCTCCCCTTCGGGGGCGGCCGGACACCACACCGCCCGGCACGGGGCGCGGTGTCGGCCGCCACCTCCGACGCCCTCGCCACGTGCCGGGCGGCCGACCGCGTACTGCGCCGGCAGCAGGTCGGACACCGCCGGCCGTCCTGCCGCCGGCCGGACCGGTGCGGCCGGCGGCCTGGGTGTCGTTCGGCGTGCCGCTGGACACCCTGGTCGTGCGGTCCCCGCCGGCGACCCCACTGACAGTCCACATAGGACGTTACTTCCGGTGTTCCGGCGCCGGGACCGAACCCGGTGTCCCACCCTCGGGTGCGGCCCGGTGCGCGCAGTGGTGGACTGGGAGGAAGTCCGACGAACCGGGTGAGGATGGAACATGGCTCTCGACCAGACCCGCGCGACCCCGACCACGACCGCGCCGTGGTGGACCTCGACGGTGGTCTACCAGGTGTACCCGCGCAGCTTCGCCGATTCCGACGGCGACGGTGTGGGTGACCTCAACGGTGTCGCGGCGCGGTTGGACCACCTGGAGCGCCTGGGTGTGGACGTGGTCTGGTTGTCGCCGGTGTACGCGTCGCCGCAGGCCGACAACGGTTACGACATCTCGGACTACCAGGCGATCGACCCGGTGTTCGGCACGCTGGAGGACTTCGACCGCCTGCTCGCCGAGGTGCACGCGCGGGGCATGAAGTTGGTGATGGACCTGGTGGTCAACCACACCTCCGACGAGCACCCGTGGTTCGTGGAGTCCCGTTCGTCGAAGGACAACCCGAAGCGGGACTGGTACTGGTGGCGTCCGGCGCGTGACGGGTTCGAGGCCGGGCAGCCCGGAGCGGAGCCGACGAACTGGGGTTCGTTCTTCTCGGGATCCGCCTGGACGTTGGACGAGGCGACGGGGGAGTACTACCTGCACCTGTTCGACCGCAAGCAGCCGGACCTGAACTGGGAGAACCCGGAGGTCCGGCACGCGGTCTACGAGATGATGCGGTGGTGGCTGGACCGGGGCGTGGACGGCTTCCGGATGGATGTCATCAACCTGATCTCCAAAGACCCGGACCTGCCCGACGGCGCCACCACCGGCGTCGGTGGCCTCGGCGACGGCTTCCCGCACGTCGCCACCCGCCCCGGTGTGCACGACTTCCTCCAGGAGATGCACCGCGAGGTGTTCGAGGGCAGGCCCGGCGAGTACCTGACGGTCGGGGAGATGCCGGGCGTGACGTGGGAGCAGGCCAGGCTTTTCACCGACCCGGCACGGCGCGAGCTCGACATGGTGTTCCAGTTCGAGCACGTCTGGCTGGACCAGGGACCGGGCGGCAAGTTCGACCCGAAGCCGCTGGACCTGCGCGACCTGAAGGCGTCGCTGGGCCGGTGGCAGACCGCGCTGGGCGAGGTCGGCTGGAACAGCCTGTACTGGAACAACCACGACCAACCCCGCGTGGTGTCCCGGTTCGGCGACGACGGCGAGTGCTGGCGCGAGTCCGCGACCGCGCTGGCCACCGTGCTGCACCTGCACCGCGGCACCCCGTTCGTCTACCAGGGCGAGGAACTGGGGATGACCAACGCGCCGTTCGCCGGCGTGCACGAGATGCGCGACGTCGAATCGCTCAACCACTACCGCGAATCGGTCGCCGCCGGCGGCGACCCCGAATCGGTGCTGCGCGGCCTGCGCGCGATGGGCCGCGACAACGCCCGCACCCCCGTGCAGTGGGACGCGACCCGCAACGCCGGGTTCACCGCCGGCGAGCCGTGGCTCGCGGTCAACCCCAACCACACCTGGCTCAACGCCCAGGCCCAGTACGACGACCCGCGCTCGGTGTTCAACCACTACCGCAGGCTCATCGACCTGCGCCACCGGCTCCCGGTCGTGGCCCTGGGCGACTTCCGCATGCTGCTGCCCGACCACCCGCACGTCTACGCCTACGAACGCACCCTGGACGACACCCGCCTGCTCGTCGTGGCCAACCTCGGCGGCACACCGCAGACCGCCGAACTGGACCGCGAGTGGTCCGCCGCCCACGTCGTCCTGGCCAACACCGAGGAAGCGCTGGTCTCGCCCGGCCGGGTGGACCTGCGACCGTGGGAGGCGCTGGTCTTCACGCGGTGACCACGACCCCCGCCCGGCCGACCGCAAGCCGCCGGCCGGGCGGGCGTCGCCCCACCCGCGCACCCCCGCGGACCTGCGGATTGCAGGATTGCGCAACCGGCTTGCACGGCCGACCGTGCAGAGTGGCGAGCGGGGGGCGCAAGGGGGATCGACGGGCGAGGTGGGTCGTCGGAGGTGGACGGCCCACCTCGCCCGGCACAGCCCGCGTCGTGGCACGCGGACCGCGGCCTGCCGCCGATCCCGGCCGGTTGCCCGCCGTCGTCCCGCCCCTGACCGGTCAGCCGGCCTCGGGGCGGTGGCGGGTCACCAGCAGGGCGATGTCGTCGCTGGCCGGCTGGTTGCCGACCAGGTCCGCCATGATCCGGGCGCACGCCGACTCCGCGGTCGCCGGTGTCACCTGCCGGCACAGCTGGTCCAGCCGGCTGTCGAGGTCGACGTCACGGCGTTCGACCAGCCCGTCGGTGTAGAACGCCAGCAACCCGCCGGGCGGCAGGTCGAAGGTCGTGCCCTCGCGGCCGGTGACGGCGAGGTCGAGCCCGATGGGCGGCCCGAGCGGCGGGCGGACGAGGCGCGCGGCCTCGCCGGGGAGGGCCAGCACCGGCGGCAGCTGGCCGGCCAGCGCCAGGTCGACGCGGGCGGTGATGGTGTCGATCACGGCGTAGGCGACCGTGGCCATCGTGCTGCGCTCGAAGTGGCTGGCCTTGCGGTCGAGCTTGCCGAGCACCTCCGCCGGATCGTCGAACTCCAGCGCGTAGGCCCGCAGGGCACTGCGCAGTCGACCCATGACGACGGCGGCGGGCAGACCGCTGCCGACCACGTCGCCGATGACCACGCCCATGCGGTCGCCGGGCAGTTCGAACACGTCGTACCAGTCGCCGCCCACGCCGCTGCCGGCCCCCGGCACGTACCGGGCCGCGAACTCCCAGTCGGACGTGGTGGGCAGCCGGCCGGGCAGGAGGCTGTCCTGCAACAGGGCCGCCGCCGCCAGCTCGGACCGCGAGCGGTGCAGGTGCGCCGCCGTCGCCAACCGGTCGGCGGCGAGCTGGAGCAGCTCGACGTCCTCGTCGACGAATCGGCGCGAACTCGTGCTGCCGATGTGGAGCACACCGATCAGCTCGTCCTCGGCGACCATCGGCACGCCGAGCAGGACCCGCAGACCGCGCTCCCACAGCAGCGGGTTGACCACGGTGGAGGGGTCGACGTGGTCGATCTGCAACGGCTCACGGCGGTGCGCGACCGTGCCGGCGAAACCCGAACCCACCGGCACCCGCACGCCCTGGAGCACCTCTTCCTCCAGGCCGGTGGTCGCCCTGGCCACCAACTGCCCGCCGCTGTGGTCCACCAGCAGCACGGTGGCGGTGTCGACCGCGAACAACGTCCGCACCTGCTGCAACAACACCTCGAACAGCTTGTCGAGGTCCAGCTCGCGCAGCGCGCTGTCGGTGATCGCCTCCAGCACCTGCAGACGCCGAGCCAACCGCCGGACATCCGTCATCGACCCACTCCGTTCCCGACACGCCGACGCGCACCCAAAGGACAGCACGACCGCGTGACGAGGGCCATGCGAGCCGGCGCGGAACAGCTGGGCGTTACCGTGACCGTAGTACGGCACGCGCGCCGGCTCCACCGAGGGCCTCGTCGATCGGGCGTCCCCGCCGAGACGGGCACCACCTCCTGCCAAGGCGGCGAGCGCGGTCGGACTACATCCGTTCCGGCGCCGCGATGCCCAGCAGACCCAGCCCGTCGCCGAGCGTCCGCGCCGTCAGACGGCACAGGGCCAGCCGGTTGCCGCGCACGGGTTCGTCGGCCTTGAGGACCGGACACGCTTCGTAGAACGTCGTGAACGCGCGGGCCAGTTCGTAGAGGTAGCCGCAGAGCCGGTGCGGTTCCAGGGTGGCCGCGACCTCCGTGACGACCGAGCCGTAGGCGTCGAGGGCCAAGGCGAGTTCCCGCTCGGCCGGCTGCGGCGCGACGGTGTCGTCGACCGTCGTCCCGTGATCGCCCGCGTTGCGCAGGATCGACCTGATGCGGGCGTGGGCGTACTGCAGGTACACCCCGGTGTTGCCGGTGAAGGAGACCATGCGGTCGACGTCGAAGGAGTAGTCCTTCACCCGCGAGGTCGACAGGTCGGCGTACTTGACCGCGCCGATGCCCGCCGACTCGGCGATCCGGTCGAGCTCGGCCGCGTCGAGGCCCGGGTTCTTCTCGGCGACGATCGCACGCGCACGCGACACCGCGTCGTCGAGCAGGTCCATCAGGCGGACCGTGCCACCCGCCCTGGTCTTGAACGGCGTCCCGTCCGGACCGAGGATCGTGCCGTAGGCGGCGTGTTCGGCGGTGACGCTGTCGGTGAGCCAACCGGCACGGCGGGCCGCCTCGAAGACCAGGTGGAAGTGCAGCGACTGACGCGAGTCCGTGACGTAGATCAGCCGGTTCGCCTTGAGGTCGCGCAGGCGGTAGCGGATCGTGGCCAGGTCGGTGGTGTCGTAGCCGTACCCGCCGTCGCGTTTGCGGACCATCAGCGTGACCGGCCTGCCCTCGGGGCCGGTCACCTCGTCGGAGTAGAAGACGAGCGCCCCGTCGCTCTCCACCGCGAGACCCGCCTCGACCAACTCCTCGACCGTGTCGCCCAGCATCGGGTTGTAGAACGACTCGCCGACCGAGTCCTCCGGCGTCAGCAGCACCGTCAACCGCGCGTAGATCGCGCTGAACGACCGCTCGGACTCGGCGACGATGTCCTGCCAGACCGCGACCGTCGCCGGGTCACCGGACTGCAGCGCGACCACCCGCGACCGGGACCGGTCGGCGAAGTCCGGGTCCGCGTCGAACTTCGCGCGCGCCGACCGGTACAGGGCGTCCAGTGCCGACACCGCCGAGGTGCCCTCGCCCAGCTCGTCCTGGTGCCACGCCGCCTCGGGGTGCTCGTCGAGGTACTGGATCAACATCCCGAACTGGGTGCCGAAGTCGCCCAGGTGGTTCTGCCGCAGCACGTCCGCGCCGAGGAACCCCACCACGCGGGCGAGGCTGTCGCCGATGATCGTCGTGCGCAGGTGCCCGACGTGCATCTCCTTGGCGATGTTGGGCGCGGAGTAGTCCACCACCACCCGGCGTCCCCGCTCGTGCGCACCGACACCCAGACGGGGGTCCGCCAGTCGGGCGGCCACCTGCTCCCAGACCGCACCACCGGTCACGGTGACGTTGAGGAAACCCGGCCCGGACCTCTCCACCGAGGCGATCACCGCGTGGTCGTCGACGTCGAGCGCGGCCACGATGTCCGCGGCCAGGTCGGCCGGCCTGACACCGACGCGCTTGGCCAGTGCCAACGCGGCGTTGCACTGGAAGTCGGCACGATCGGATCGTCGCACCACCGGGTCCGCGCCCACCAGGTCCTCGCGGACCCTGCCGATCGCCTCCGACATGGTCGCGGCGATCCGTTCCGACAGCGACGGCACAACCTGGTGGTCGACACTCACCTGCACACAACCCCCTTCGTGGGAAGGTGATTGTTCCAGGTGCCGCTCGCCCCGACGCCCGGGGGCACGGACACCACGCGCACGGCGACCACCACGTGCCCGACACGGGCCGGTGCGATCCCGACGGTCCGCACCGGACCGGCGGCGACCCGTCAGCCCGGTCCCGCCAGGCGGTCGGCGGCCGGGGCGACCACGCGCGCGATCCAGTCCGCCAGGTCACCGTCCGGCGAGAGCAGGATCACCGTGTCGACACCGAGGTCCGCGTAGGCGGCGACGGCCTCGGTCAGGCCGTCGGCGTCGTCCGGCACGTCGGCGAGGTGCGCCACCGTCTTGCGGATCGAGTCGTAGTCGCGGCCCAGGTCGTCGCAGTGGCGGCGCAGCACGTCGAGCTTGTGCGGCACCTCGGCGGGTGACCGGAGCAGGAGGTTGCAGGCGTCGGCGTAGCGGGCGACCAGCCGCAGGGTCTTCCGCTCGCCGTTGCCGCCGATCATGACCTCCGGGTGCGGGCTGCTCAGCGGCGCGGGCACGCACAGCGTCTCGGCCAGCCGGTAGTGCACACCGTCGAACGGGCCGTCGTCCAGCGGGTCCCACATCTGCAGGCAGATCCGCAGCGCCTCCTCCAGCCGCTCGAAGCGCTCGCCCAACGGCGGGAACGGCACGCCCAGCCCCTCGTGCTCGCGCTCGTACCAGGCCGCGCCGACACCCAACGTCGTGCGACCGCCCGACAACACGTCCAGCGTGGTGACGATCTTCGCCAGCAGACCCGGGTGGCGGTAGGTGACGCCCGTGACGAGCGCGCCGAGCCGGATCGTGGAGGTGTGCGCGGCCAGGAACCCCAGCGTCGTGTAGCACTCCAGCATCGGGTCCTCGGGACCGCCGTTGTGCTCCATCTGGAAGTAGTGGTCCATGACCGACAGCCACCCGACCCCGGCCGCCTCGGCCGCCGCGCAGGCCGCCGCCAGCTCGGGACCGAGTCGTTCCGCACCCTGGTTGAACCGGGTGATGTGCACGCCCAGCCGCACGTCGCGCTCCGTTCTCCACCTGCTCGGCCACCGACCGGCGCGACGCTAACGGCTGGAGCGCGCTCCAGGTCAAGACGCGGCGCGGGTCAGGGGATCAGCACGACCTTGCCCGCGACCGTGCCCGACTCGGCCAGCCGGACCGCGTCCGCGACCTGCTCCAGCGGCACGCGGGCGGCCACCTGCGCGCGGAGCGAACCGTCGGCGAGCAGCGCGAGGACCGCGCCCAGGTCGCGGGTCAGGCGGGCGCGGAACCGCGCCGCGTCGCGCTTGCCCGCCCAGATGTCGAAGAACCTCGCCGTGCGGCCGTCGGGCAGCGCGTTCCACCACAGCAGGCGGACGAACAGCTTCAGCACCGGCAGCCGTGACGAGCCCCGCCGGTCGCGGGTGGACGCGGTGCCGTAGGCGACGAGCGTGCCGCGCGGCGCGAGCAGCCGGTGGGACTCGACGATGCCGGGGCCGCCGACGTGGTCGAACACCGCGTCGACGCCGCCCGGGGCGAGTTCGCGCACCCTGGCGGGCAGGTCGGCGTCGCGGTAGTCGACCGGGGTGGCGCCGAGCGCGCGCACCGCGTCGTGGTGGCGGGGCGAGGCGGTGCCGACGACCCGTGCGCCGGCCAGCCGGGCCAGCTGCACCAGGGTGGAGCCGACGCCGCCGTTCGCGCCGTGCACCAGCACGGTCTGACCGGCGGAGACCTTCGCGACGTCGTGCAGCATCCGCCACGCGGTCAGGCCGTTGACCACGAACGTCTCCGCCTCGGCCGGGTCGACGCCGGCGGGCACCGGCACCAGGTCCGCCGCCTCCACCAGCGCGTGGCTGGCCCAGCCGCCGACCTTGGTCAACGCGGCGAACCGCCCGCCGACCAGCGCCGCGTCCACCCCCGGCCCGACCTCGGCCACCGTTCCGACCAGGTCGTAACCGGGCACGAACGGGAACGCCGGCTGGTCGTAGTACTTGGCGCGGCGCATCTGCTGCTCGGCGAACGACACCCCCGACGCCTCGACCCGGACCAGCGCCTGGCCCCGCGCCGGGACGGGCCGTTCGCGGCGGCGCAACCGCAGCCCCTCGGGCTCGACCACACCGGGCAGCACGACTTCCAGGACCTGTTCGGGGGAGTGCGCCATCTCGTCCTCCAAGTGTGAGTGGTCAGTCACTCATTACCTGGCCGAGTGAACGCTCCCGGTCGACTTTTGTCAAACAGGCAGGCGTGTCCGGGGGAGTGGCTGGTCGGTCACAGTCAGGACGGGTAGGCGTGCGCCTCGGTGGCCTTGACCGCCGCCCACAGCTCGTCGCCGGGCCGGAGCCGGAGCTCCGCGACGGTCGCCGTGGTGATGTCGGCCAGCACGGGCGGCGCTCCGTCCAGCCGCACGCGGGTGGTGTGCGCGTGCTGCTCGATCCCGGCCACGGTGACGCGCCACGCGTTGCGCGGGCTGCCGGTCGGGTGTTCGGGGTGCAGGCCGACCGCCGTCGGCGGGAACACCACGTGCACCGGCCCGGTCGCCGGCGTCGCCACGGTGAGCGTGCCGCCGTCGTCCAGCGCGACGGTCGTGCCGTGCGCGGTGCCGCGGTAGAGGTTGAGGCCGACCAGGTCGGCGACGTAGTCGGTGCGCGGACGGCGGGCCACCTCGGTCGGCGTGCCCTGCTGCACGACCCGGCCGTGCTCCAGCACCACCAGCCGGTCGGCGAGCACCATCGCGTCCAACGGGTCGTGCGTGACCATCAGCGTGTGACCCGGGAAGTCGCGCAGGTGACGGCCCAGTTCGGCGCGCACGTGCAGGCGCGTGGCGGCGTCCAGCGCGGCCAACGGCTCGTCGAGCAGCAGCAGTTCCGGGCCGGTGGCCAGGGCGCGGGCCAAGGCGACGCGCTGCGCCTGCCCACCGGACAACGTGCGCGGCTTGGCCCGGGCGTGCGCCGCCAACCCGACGCGGTCCAGCCACCGCGCCGCCTCCGCCCGCGCCGCCGCACGCCCCACACCCCGCGCGCGCAGGCCGAAGGCCACGTTCTCCACCGCGGACATGTGCGCGAACAGCAGGTAGTCCTGGAACACCACGCCGATCGGTCGCCGCTCGGCGGGCCGGAACACCCTCGGCGGCTCGTCCCACGTCTGCCCGTCCAGCCGGATGTGCCCGCCGGTCAACGGCAGCAGGCCGGCCAGGGCGCGCAGCGCGGTGCTCTTGCCCGCCCCGTTCGGGCCGAGCAGGGCGACCACCTCGCCCGGCCCCACCACCAGCTCCGCGGCCAGCCGGAACCACCCGCGGTCGACCCCCAGGTCGGCGTGCAACGTCATGACGGCCCGCTGATCCACCGGTCGCGCAGCGCGGCCAGCACCCCGACGGACACCAGCAGCAGCACCACGCTGAGCACGACCGCCGCGTCCGGATCGGTCTCCAGGGCCAGGTACACCGCCAGCGGCATGGTGGTCGTCTCGCCCGGGAAGTTGCCCGCGAACGTGATGGTCGCCCCGAACTCGCCCAACGCCCGCGCCCAGCACAGCACCGTGCCCGCGACCACGCCCGGCAGGATCGACGGCAGCGTCACCCGGCGGAACACCAGCCAGCGCGAGGCGCCCAGGGTCGCGGCGGCCTCCTCGTAGCGCGGGTCGGCGGCGCGCAACGCGCCCTCCACCGAGATCACCAGGAACGGCATCGCCACGAACGCCTCCGCCAGCACCACCCCCGCGGTGGTGAACGGCAGCGAGACGCCGAACCACGCGTCCAGGTACTGCCCGACCAACCCGCGCCTGCCCAGCACGAACAGCAACGCCACACCGCCCACCACCGGCGGCAGCACCAGCGGCACCGTCACCAACGCCCGCAGCACCGACCGCCCCGGCACGTCGCCGCGCGCCAGCAGCCACGCCAACGGCACGCCGAGCACCAGGCACACCACCGTCGCCAGGCTCGCGCACACCAGCGACAACCGCAGCGCCTCGCCGACCGACGCGCTGAACAGCCGCTGCGGCAACGCCTCCCAGGGCGCCCGGACCAGCAGGCCGACCAGCGGGACCAGCAGGAACGCGAGCCCGAGCGCCGCGGGCACCACCAGCGCCACCGGCAGCCGGCCCGCCGCCCGACGGCGGGTCGGTCCCCGACGGGGCGACAGCGGACCGGCCGGCGTCGGACGGGTCGGTGTCCTCACGGCGCGTCGAACCCGGCCTCGGCGAGCACCGCCCGCCCCCGCTCGGACAGCACGTGGTCGACGAACGCCCGCGCCCCCGCCGGGTTGCGCGCCCGCGCCAGCGGCGCGACCGGGTAGTCGGTGACCGTCCGGTCGGCCTCCGGGAACCCGATGCCCTCGACCTGCCCGCTCGCGGACCGCACGTCCGTCCGGTACACCAGCGCCGCGTCCACCTCGCCGAGCCGCACCTTGGTCAGCACGGCCTTCACGTCCTGCTCCACCGTGTCCGGCCGGGCGGTCACCCCGGCCGCCTCGAACGCCCGCTTCGCCGCCGCACCGCACGGCACCTGCTCCGCGCACAACGCGATCTTGGCGTCGGCGTCGCCGAAGTCCGCCAGCCCGGTGACGCCCGCCGGGTTGCCCGAGGGCACCGCGATCTCCAACCTGTTGCGCGCGAACCTGACCGGCTCGGAGGCCGTCCCGCCCGCGTCGACCACCCGGGCCATGGTGTCGGGCGAGGCCGAGGCGAATACGTCCGCCGGCGCGCCCTGCCCGATCTGCTGCGCCAACCCGGAGCTGCCGCCGAAGCTGAACACCACCTCGACGCCGGGGTTGGCCGCCTCGAAGTCCTCGCCGAGCCGGGTGAACGTCCCGGTCAGCGACGCCGCCGCGAACACCGTGATCCGCCCCGACACCGCCCCGCCCGGCGCACCGGGTTCCGCCGCGCCACAGGCCACCACCGCGCACCCGGCCACGGCGAGCGCCGCGACCAGCGTGAACGCCCGCATCACGACTCCGGGATCTCGACCACGACGTGCGTGGACTTGATCGACGCGACCGCCACGCTGCCGACCTCCAGGGCCAGCTCGTCGGCCGAGTCGCGGCTCATCAGCGACACCACCCGGAACGGCCCGGCCTGCATCTCCACCTGCGCCATCACCCCGTCCTTGACCACCCGCGTGACGATCCCGCGCATCCGGTTGCGGGCCGACGCCGCCACCGTCACCCCGGCCTCCGGCGCCTCGGCCAGGCGCTGCGCGAACTCGGCCAGCTCCCGCCCGTCGACCCCCTTGCGCCCGCTGTCGAGCTGCACCTCCGACAGCCGGCCCTGCTCGATCCACCGGCGCACGGTGTCGTCGCTCACCCCGAGCAGGGACGCGGCCTCGCTGATCCGCAGATTCGGCACGCCGGACACTATAACTCCGCACCTGCGGAGAAGGGCGGTCTTCGTTTCGTCGCACACCCGCCGGGTACGCCAAGCCCGTCGATCCCCAGCCCCGTCGATCGGAGGACGCCATGACGAGCCCGACCGACCGCGTCGGCACCCGCCGCCGCCCCGTCCAAGCGTTCACCCTGTTCGTCGGCGTGGTGTTCCTGCTGGTCGGCGTGCTCGGGTTCGTGCCGGGCGCGACGGCCGACCTCGACGCGATCGGCTTCGCCGGCCCGCACTCCGGGGCGCTGCTGTTCGGCCTGTTCCAGGTGTCGGTGCTGCACAACGCCCTGCACCTGCTGTTCGGCGTGGCCGGGATCCTGGCGTCCGCGACGCGGGGCGCGTCACGGCTGTTCCTGGGCGCCGGCGGGTTCGTCTACCTGCTGCTGTGGGTCTACGGGTCGGTCGTGCACTCGGTGGACCACGACGGCGGCGCGGCGAACTTCGCCCCGTTCAACCCGGCCGACAACCTGCTGCACCTCGGGCTCGGTGCCGGCATGATCGTTCTGGCCGTGGTCTCCACGGTCGTGGAACGCGCCCAGGACCGGTACCCCGGTCGCGAACAGGGCGGCGCGTGACGCCCGGTTGACCGCCGGCCGGAACCCGTCGCGTAAGTTCACCCGGGGAGGCGCTTGACTGGGAGGGCGTAGATGGCGAGTTCCGGACGACGACGGCATTTCGGGCGGGTGGACCCGTTCTGCCTGTTCATGGTCCTGCCACTGGTGCTGATCGCGGGAATCCTGGTCTGGGGCGGCCTGGCCTGGGTCGGCGTGGCCGTCATCGTCTGCGCCGCGATCGTGGTGCTCATCGATTCCTGGACCAACCGGCCGCTGCCGTTCGACGTGCCCGAGGACGACGACTACGACTACGACCCGCCGCAGCCGGGCCGCCGCACTCGCTAGCGGCCCGCGCGGCGAAGCCCGTCAGGCGTAGGTGTAGAGGCCGCGGTGGTCCAGCGTGGAGGCCACCGTGACGCCGAACGGGGCGAGCACCTCGCCGACGTCGACGACGCCCGCCACGTTCCCGCCCGGTTGGTACCGGTCGGAGCCGAAGCCCCAGGCCGCCTGCCAGCGCGACCACAGCCGGTCGATGTAGCAGTGGTGCAGGAAGAACACCGGGTCGTTCGGCGAGTCGATCTGCGCCATGTGCCCGCCCACCCAGTTGTGCACGCGCCCGTGCAGACCGGGGGACAGGCCGCCCTCCATGCGGTTGCGCATGCCGGCGCTGGACGACGAGTTCCACGGCGACACGTCGTAGGTGGACACACCCATCACGGTGTCCACATCGGACGTCGTGGGCAGCGAGCCGCGCAACGTCATCGCCCGGCGCAGCGACGTCGAGGACGTGGCGCTGACGTTGATCCGCCACCTCGTGGACCCGGCGAACGGTCCGCTGAGGACGGCGCCGTTGCCACCGGAGCCGTTGCCGCCCATGAAGTCGGAGGTGAACGGCGCGCCGGTGGTGGAGCGGTTGGCCGTCCAGTTCCAGTAGGGCAGGTCGACCGCCGGGTTGTACGCCTTCAGGGCGTTCTCCAGCTCCAGCAGGTACTGCCGGTGCCACGGCAGGAACGACGACGACCAGTGCGCGTAGTTGTGGCTGTTGACGGTGCCGAAGTAGTCCATGTGGGTGCGCACGAACCAGTCGTAGTTGCGGCCGCTGGTCTGCGCCTTCAACGACTTCACCGCGGCCACGAAGTTCGACTTCTCGGTGGCCGTCAGCACGGCCGCGCTCTTGCGGGTTCCCATGGCTGGGCACTCCTCTCGGGGTGGTCAGGCGCCGGTCAGCGGTGGGTGTGGTCGGCGTGGTGGGTGAGTTCCTGATCCCCGAGCTGGTCCACGGCGAGCTTGGCCAACTTCTTGAGGCCGTCGCGGTTGTTGCCCTCGTCGAGCGGGATGGGGTCGAAGTGGTTGAGCGTGCTGACCACGGCGGTGTACGTCCCGGTCGAGTCGGGGGCGACCGGCAGCTCGATCTGCATGACACCGAGCTTCTTGCCGTTGATGTGGACCTTGTGCTTGCCGTTGGCCTTGTCGTGCTCGCCCTTGATCTTCTTGCCCTTGTAGTTCTCCTCGAAGTCGCGCGGGTCGGTGGGCGCCTGGGCGTGGGGGCCGTGGGGGTCGGCCGTCGTGCTGGACGGGGCCGCGGTGACGAAGCCGACCGTGGCGGCGGCGACCACTGCGGCCGCCGCGCCGCGGCGGAAGACGTCACGGCGGGATAGTTCGGTCATGAGAGTCCTTAGGCGTGAACGTAGGTGCCGAGGGCCTGCCCATCGCCTCGACGACGGGAGCGGACCGTCCCTTGTAGGCAGGGTCCGACTCCTGTGTTCCGCCAACAACGCCTGTGCTACTTACGTGTGAAGTGTCCCTACGAAAGGGTAAGAAGACGCCCGAAAAGGCCCACTGACAGTGCTCATCCGCGTCGTGGACGGTCCGATCTGTCCGAATTCGACAGGGCCATTCGGGTGAGGTCGCGGAATCGGCCTCACCGGTGCCGGCGGAGCGGTCGGCCCGTCAGGCGGCGCGCAGCGTGAGCAGGGAGATCTCGCTCGGCGCGAAGACGCGCAGCGGGGGACCCCAGAACCCGGCGCCCCGGCTCGTGTAGAGCCGCGTGCGCTCGCCGTGGCGGCTCAGCCCCGCCAGCACCGGCTGCTGCAACCGCACCAGCAGGTGGAACGGCCAGATCTGACCGCCGTGCGTGTGCCCGGACAGCTGGAGGTCGACCCCCGCCGCCACGGCCTTGCCGATCTCGCTGGGCTGGTGCGCCAGCAGCACCACCGGGTCGTCGGCGCGGGTGCCTGCCAGCGCCGCGTCGAGGTCCGCACCGTGGCCCGCCTCGCCGGAGTGCGCGCCGGTGACGTCGTCCACGCCCGCGAACACCAGCCGGGCGTCACCGCGCTCCAGCACCCGGTGCTGGTTGTGCAGGCTCGTCCAGCCCAACTCGGCCATGTGGTCCAGCCACGCCTGCGCGTTGCTGATGTACTCGTGGTTGCCCGATACGTAGAACCGGTGCCGCGCCCGCACGTCACCCAGCGCGGCGGCCTGGCCACGGCGCTGCGCCACCGTGCCGTCCGCGATGTCGCCCACGTGGACGACGACGTCCGGGTCCAGCGCGTTGACCGCCGCCACCGTGCCGACGGACCACTTCGTGCGGTCGATCGCGCCGTAGTGGGTGTCCGCGAGCACCGCGACGGTGAGCCCGTCGAACGCCTCGTCCAGCCGGGGCAGCACCACGTCGGTCCGCTTCACCCTCGGCACCCGCCGTGCCTCCCGGATGCCGTGGGCGACCAGCGCGAGGCCGACCGCGAGCAGGGCCACCGCGAGGACCCTCGCCCGGAACGGGTTCTCCACTCCCGCGACCGCCAGCACCAGCCGCACCGCGTGGCCGATCACGGTCCAGGCGAAGAACACCCACGCCACGCCCAGCATCAGGTGCGCCACGCGTGCGGCCCGGTCGGAGTAGCGGCGGCCGTGCGCGCGGACCAGCAGCAACGGGAACGCCACCGACGTGACGACGAAGAACGCCGTGCCGATCGCCTGCACCGGCCACGGCCACCGCGCGCCCGGCGCTAGCAACCCCGTCCAGGGCACCCAGAACAGCAGTGCGGTCACCGTCAGCAACACCGCCGTGAAGATCACGCGTCGCCGCGCGGACGGGCGGGGTGGCGCGGTCGTCGTGCTCGACATCGGGTCTCCTCGGCGGCCTTACGAACCAGCGGGCTCTTATCGACGGTAACCCGCCGTGCGGCCGGTGTCCAAGTTTGGTCCGGGGGTGCGCGGAAACCCTGGTCACATGGCCTACGAAGACGAACGCGAGATCGACTCGACCGACACCGCGGCGCCCGACGCCGACGCCTTCCGCGTCGAGACGCCCGAGGAGGACGAGCGGCTGGCCGCGTCCCAGCGCAAGATCGACGAGGCCAAGGCGGTGGCGGCCGACCTCGCCGAGACCACCCCCGACCCGCTGCCCGACAGCGACCCGCCGCAGGGCTCCACCCCCGGCTCCTGAGCACCCCCGGGCCCGGCTCTTCGGAGGTCCATAGTGGACTCACCCGAATGGCGGTTGAGAACGTGAACACCGATATGGATAGTTCGATCTTCCGTTTCGGAGTTTCAGTCGATCGCCGCTTGACTTGGGGGTAACCGGGCGTGGCGCGTCCAACCCGCAGCGTGGTGGACGACCCGCTTTCGTCGCCCGGTGAGGCCGGGCTTCGCCGGACCAGGCGGCTGGCCGAGGTCTACGCCTGGCTCAGCGCCGTCGCCTTCACCCTCCAGCTGTTCTTCGTCGGCGTCGGCCCCAGCCACCTGGTGCTCGGCGCGCTGGTGCCGTTGGTGCTCGTGTCGTGGTGGCTGCGCCCGAACCGGGACAGCTGGCTCGTCGCGGCGGTCGAGTGCGTGGTCGCCCACGGCGGGGCGTTCGTGCTGCCCAACCCGCAACCCGTCATCGCGTTCCTGTTCGCGGTGACCGTGCGCCGCGCGCTGCGCGGCGACAACGAACCGTTCCCGTTCAAAGCCCTGCCCGCGCTGTTCGGTTACCTGAGCGGCTGCGCGGTGTGGATCGCGGTCAAGCCGGCCGCCGTGTCCGGTCCGCTGATCCTGTCCATCCTCATGCCGCTGGTCGGGCTGATGGTCGGTGCGATGGCGCTGCACGAGACGACCCGCTCGGCCCGACTCGTGGAGGACGCGCGCCGCACGGTCGACGCGGTGGTGCGGGCCAGCCCGATCGGGCTCGTGCTGGTCGACGCCGAGGGCGCGCCCCGCCTGCACAACGACCGGGCGCGCGAGCTGCTGGCGTGGCCCGCGGCGGCACCCGGCCGGGTGCCGTGCCCGCACGGCCCGGACATCACCGACTGCGAGCGCGGCTGCCGTTCGGCCGACGAGGCGGTCGAGGTCCGCGTGACCCGCGCGGACGGTTCGACCGGCGTGCTGGCCGTGCACGCGGTGCCCGTCGAGCACGTCTCCGAGAAGCACACCCTGGTCACCGCGCTGGACGTGAGCAAGCGCCGTGAGCTGGAGGACGCGATGCGCACGCGTGCCGAGCGGGACGAGCTGACCGGGCTCGCCGGGCGCGCGCACTTCCTGCACCTGGTGGACGAGGCGCTGCTGGCCGGTGAGGCGGTCGGCCTGCTGGTGATAGACCTCGACGGGTTCAAGGAGGTCAACGACGCCGAGGGGCACGAGGCGGGCGACTGGTACCTGGTGTCGGCGGCCGAGCGCGTCGGCCGTGCCGTCGGACGCGTGGCCACGGCGGCCCGGCTGGGCGGCGACGAGTTCGCGGTGCTCGCGCCCGGCCACGACGTGCGCGACTCGGCCCGGCTGGCCACGCGCATCCTGTCGGAGCTGGCGCGGCCGTTGACCGGGCTGGGGCACGAGACGGTGATCCGGGCCAGCGTCGGCATCGCGGTGTCGTCACCCGGGGTGGGCACGGCGGACCTGCTGCGCGACGCGGACACCGCGATGTACGTGGCCAAGCGCGAGGGCGGCGGCCGGATCCGGCTGTTCCGACCGGAGATGGGCGAGCGGGTGCTGGCCCGGCAGCGGGACAAGGCCGACCTGCGCACCGCGGTGTCCGACGGGCAGCTGGTGCTGCACTACCAGCCGATCGTGGACCTGGCGACGTCGGCGGCGGCGGGCGCGGAGGCGTTGGTGCGGTGGCAGCGGCCGGGGCACGGGCTGCTCGGGCCGGGGGAGTTCATCGGGCTGGCCGAGGAGACCGGGCTCATCGTGCCGCTGGGCAACAAGGTGCTGGCCGGCGCGTGCGAGCAGGCGATGCGATGGCGCGAGCAAGGGCGGGCGCTCGGGGTGACGGTGAACGTGTCCACCCGGCAGTTGTCCGCGCCGACGTTCCTGCCGGCGTTGGACCGGGTGTTGAAGACGACCGGGCTGCCGCCGGAGCGGTTGACCATCGAGGTGACCGAGTCGGTGTGGGCCGACGGCGCGGCGATGCGCGGGCTGATGGAGGTGCGGGAGACCGGGGTGCGGGTCGCGTTGGACGACTTCGGCACCGGGTACTCGTCGTTGAGCTACCTGCAGCGGTACCCGTTCGACGTGGTGAAGATCGACAGGTCGTTCACGGCCGCGTTGAACGACACCGGCCGCACCGCGGGCGTGGTCCGCTGCATCATCGACCTCGCCGACGTCCTGGGCGCGCACACCGTCGCCGAGGGCATCGAGACCCAGGCCCAGGCCGACTGGCTCCGCAAGGCCGGCTGCGCCTACGCCCAGGGCTACCTGTTCGGCCGCCCCGACCTGGCCGAGAACTGGGACACCCAACCCACCACCCACTAACCCGCGAGTCGAACCTCCAAGCCCCGCGAGTCGAACCCTCAGGTCGCGCGAGTCGAACCCTCAGGCCCGCCGAGTTCAACGCTCAGGACCACGTCGTTGAACGGCCCTGGGTACCTGAACGTAGAACTCAGTGGTCCTGGAGGTTCGACTCGCTGGTCCTGGAGGTTCGACTCGCTGGTCCTGGAGGTTCGACTCGCGTGGGGGTCAGGGGTGGGGGAGGTCGGCCAGGGTGTTCCAGAACATCAGTTCGTAGGAGTGGAGGAGGCGGGCGGCGGGCAGGGCGGCCTCGGGGGCCCAGCCGGTGGCCAGGACCTCGTCGAGGGCGCGCAGGCCCAGGGCGTCCAAGTCCGGCGCGGGCTGGGCGAAGAAGTCGAAGAACGCACACCCGGCGTCGTCGAAACCGTAGTGCTCGCGCAGCGCGGCGGCGATCGTCGCGCAATAGCCACCCCATTCCGCGAAGTTCGCCAGAATCGCGAGGAGCGCGTCGTGCGGATTGCCGTCCAACGCCAGCCTGGCCACGTACGACGGATATGCCTGACATCCCGGCAACGGCCGGTACGCGGCCACGTCGTCCGGCGTCAGGCCGCACGCCGCGGCGAAATCACCCAGTTTGACCAACGCCAACCCCTCACCGCCCGCGACCGCCGCGAAGAACTCGCGCTGCGCCGGCCGCGTGGACTGCGCGGCCAACGTGAGGAACGCTCGCCAGTCGCTCTGCACGATGCGGTGCTCCTCGGCCGCCAACGCCGCCAACGTGGCCGGTGGCACGGCACCGCGGGCGATCAACGGCACCAGCCGGTTCGTTCCGCCCTCGCCCCGCAGCTCCTCCCGCACCCGCTCCAGCAGGTCGTTCGCCATCGTTCCCCCTCGCTCGGGCACCACGCGCCACGATCGATCGCACCGCGGACAATATGCACCCTATAATGTGTGTCCGAGGCCATGCGGACGCACGGAAGCGTCTGTTCAGTGGATGAAGACTCGGCAACAGGGATTGACGCAGACCCGTAGTTCGGGTCTCATGACCCCGCCCCTGGTAGGACATCAGCGTTAGCCGCAGTTGGGAGAGCCGCGATTGCGCGCCGGAGTCACGTCGGACGAAAACCGCGGAATCCCCACCGAAAAGCAGCACTTGGTCTGGACCGCTTTCCTGGCTTTCGGCCTGCTCATGGTCGGCGTCTACTACCTGCTGCCGCCATTCCTGGGCGCGGTGCCGGTCCGACTGATCATCTACGGCGGCCTGAGCGTCGTCGTCGCGCTCGCCGCCTGGTGGGGCGCGCGGCGGGACGCACCCAAGGTGCGCGCGCCGTGGATCGTCCTCGGGGTGGCGCAACTGGTCGCCGCCCTGGCCGACGCCACGTTCTACGCCTCGCACTACGTGCTGGACGACACGAGCTACCCGTCCTACGCCGACATCTTCTACCTCGGCCACTACCCGATCGCCGTGACCGGCGTGCTCATGCTGATCCGGCGCCGCCGCGCGGGCCGCGACCTGCCCAGCCTGCTCGACGCGGTGTCGCTCACCGTGGCGGCGGGCCTGCTGTCGTGGGTCTTCGTGATCGGCCCGCAGACCCGCCTCGGTACGCCGGTGCTGGTCGAGATGGTGTCGCTGGCCTACCCGGTGATGGACCTGGTCCTGCTGCTGGTGTCGCTGCGGCTGCTGCTCGGCGACGGTCGGCGGGACGTGTCGTTCGTGCTGCTCGCGTTCTGGCTGGCCGCCACGCTGACCGCGGACACGGTGTACGTGCTGCAACGCCTCGACGGCAGCTACGAGGCGGGCAACTTCCTGGACGCGATCTGGCTGGCCGGCAAGGTGGCGTTCGGTGCGTGCGCGCTGCACCCGTCGACCCGTCGGATGGCGCAGGCCGTCGACGTGCCGGGCCTGCGGCTGAGCTGGCCGCGGCTGGCGGTCCTGTCCTGCGGTGCGCTGATCGGGCCCACGCTGCTGCTCCTGCAGAACGCCCAGGGCGTGCGCCGCGACGTGCCGGTCATCGCGGCGGGCTGCGCGGTGCTGTTCGCGCTGACCGCGACCCGGCTCGCCGGCCTGGCGGTGGACCAGCGCAGGCTCGCCATCACCGACAGCCTCACCCGGCTGCGCAGCCGCCGCTACTTCGAGGCACGGCTGGCCGACGAGGTGGCCCGGGCCCGGCGCGCCGGCAGCCCGCTCGGCGTGGTGATCCTCGACGTCGACCGGTTCAAGTCCATCAACGACCGGTTCGGGCACCCGGCGGGCGACCGGGTGCTGGTCGAGGTGGCCGACCGGTTGCAGGCGGTCTCCGGGCCGGGCCGGGTGCTGGCCAGGTACGGCGGCGAGGAGTTCGCGCTGATCGCGACCGGTGTGGACGCCGAGAACCTGAGCCGTCTGGCGGAACGGTTGCGGCACGGTGTGTCGCACCATCCGATCGCCGTGAGCGGTCGCCGTTCGGTGACGGTTACGCTCTCCGCCGGCACCGCCGCGTTCGCGCCGCACTACGGCACCGCGTCCGCTTTGGTGTCGGCGGCTGACCGCGCGCTGTACCTGGCCAAGGATCTCGGGCGGGACCGGGCGGTCGCCGGTGGCACATCGCTCACCGAACACCGGGAGGACGTCGCGGTGGACTACCTGAACCAGGTCGCGGACCTGGTCGACCTGCGCGTGGCCAGTCCCGGGCGCAGTCTGGCCATCGCCGAGTGGGCGCGGACCGTCGCCGAGCACCTCAAGCGGGACCCGGCCGAGGTCCACAACGCGCACCGCGCCGGACGGCTGCTGGACGTCGGCATGATCGTGCTGCCCGACGACCTGCTCACCGAGTCCGGCCCGTTGACCGACCAGCAGTGGCACCTGCTGCACGAACACCCCGACAGCGGCGCCCGGATGGTCGGCGTGCTGCCCGACCACGGCGAGGTGGCCGAGGTCATCCGCCAGCACCACGAGCGGTGGGACGGCGCGGGCTACCCCGCCGGCCTGACCCGTGACGCCATCCGGGTCGAGGCGCGGATCCTGTCCGTGTGCGACGCGTGGGCGGCGATGCGCGCCGACCGGCCGCACCGGCGGGCGTTGACCCACGAGCAGGCGGTGCGCGAGCTGCGGTCCGGGCGCGGTGCCCGGTTCGACCCGCACCTGGTGGACGTCTTTCTGGAGTTGTTGGAGAACGGGACCGTCGGCGACCTGACCGCCGGACTCGGCTCGACCGCGTCGCGGGAGAACAGCCGCCTATCCTGACGCGCATGTCGCGCCGGGCCCTGATCACGATGACCACGAACGAGGTGCGCGCCTTCCTGGAGGAGCAGCGCGTGGTCACGGTGGCCACGATCGGCCCCCGCGGCAGGCCGCACCTCGTGCCGCTGTGGTTCGTGGTGGAGGACGGCGAACTGGCCGGCTGGACCTACCGGGCGTCGCAGAAGGTGGCGAACCTGCGGCGCACGCCCGAGGCCACGCTGCAACTGGAGGCGGGGCAGACCTACGACCAGCTGCGCGGCGTGACCATGGAGTGCGACGTGCGGCTGGTCGAGGAGCAGGCGGAAGTCGCCCGCATCGGCGCGGCGGTGGCGGCGCGGTACTCCGGGCACAGCGGGCCCGAGCTGGACGCGTTCGTGGCCGCGCAGGCGGTGAAGCGGGTCGGGTTGCGGTTCGCGCCGACCTCGGTGGTGTCGTGGGACCACCGCAAGCTGAGCGGCGCCTACTGAGCGGCACCCGTCCAGCCCGACCGAACCGTGCCGACCGAACCTCACCGACCGGGCCTCGCCCCGGTCATGCAAATCAACGCAAGTTTCCGCAAGCAGCTCGCAAGTGGACCATGCGACCCTGTATCTTCAGCAGTCGTCAACTTTTTGCGTCTTTCAGTAGACATCTTGCGGTCCCGTGATGGGGCTGCTTATGGTGTGCGCCACGCCACACTCCGTTGACACCCCTGCTTGCAGACCGAGGTCCCGTCCAACGAAGGGCTGAACCCATGCGAGTCAACCCCACCCTCCGGCGTCCCCTGGCGCTCGGCGCGGCGGTGGTGGCCACGTCCCTGGTGACCACGATGACGATCGCCGCCGCACCCGGCGAGGTCGCGGCCCGGGTCGCCGCGGCGGCGGCCACGTCCCCGTTCGACATCCCCGGCCGGGGCGCCGACGTGCCCTTCGTGGAGCACGAGGCCGAGAACGCCGCCACGAACGGCACGAAGATCGGCCCCGGCCGCCGCCAGGGCACGCTGGAGGGCGAGGCGTCCGGACGCCGCGCCGTGACGCTGTCCGGCCAGGGCAGGTACGTCGAGTTCACCCTCACCGAGCCCGCGAACTCGATCGACATCCGCTACAGCGTCCCCGACGGCAACAACGGCGCCGGCATCACCGCGCCGCTGTCGCTCTACCTCGACGGCACGAAGTCCGGCAGCCTCACGCTCACCTCGAAGTACGCCTGGCGCTACGGCGGCTACCCCTATGCCAACGACCCGAACCAGGGCAAGCCGCACCACCTCTACGACTCCACCCGCGCCCTGTTCCCCCGCACACTGCCGGCCGGCGCCAAGGTGAAGCTCCAGATCGACGCCGGCGACACCGCGCCGTCCTACACGATCGACCTCGCCGACTTCGAGCTCGTCGCCGCGCCCGCCACCCGGCCCGCGAACTCGGTCTCCGTCACCGAGCACGGCGCCACCCCGAACGACGGCACCAACGACAACGCCGCCTTCGACGCCGCGATCGCCGCGGCCAGGGCGGCCGGCCGCGAGGTCTGGATCCCGGCGGGGCGGTTCACCGTCACCAAGCACGTCACCGTCGACCAGGTCACCGTCCGCGGCGCGGGCCACTGGCACAGCGTGGTCACCGGTGACCGGGTCGGGTTCTACGGCCTGGGCGAGCCGTCGAGCTGCGGCCAGGGCGGCAACTCCGGCGTGAGCACCCGCGTCGGCCTGCACGACTTCGCGATCATCGGCGAGGTCACCAACCGGGTCGACTGCGACCAGACCAACGCCATCGGCGGCGCGCTGGGCGGCGGCTCGGTGATCTCCGGCATGTTCCTCCAGCACACCAAGGTCGGCCTGTGGCTGGACGGCCCGTTCTCCGGCCTCACCATCCGCGACAACAAGGTCGTCGACCAGCTCGCCGACGGCATGAACCTGCACCGCGGCATCAGCAACGTGCTGATCGAGAACAACCTGTTCCGCAACATCAGCGACGACGGCATCGCGTTCTGGTCGGAGCAGCAGGCCGACCACGGCAACACGATCCGCCGCAACACGGTGGTCGTGCCGATGAAGGCCAACGGCATCGCGATCTACGGCGGCCGGGACAACGTCGCCACCGAGAACGTCGTGGCCGACACCCAGGACCAGGGCGGCGGCATCCACGTCGGCAACCGCTTCTCCTCGGTGCCCCTGTCCGGCACGACCACCCTGTCGAAGAACACGACGCTGCGCGCGGGCGTGCTCGACTCGAACTGGCAGTTCGGCGTCGGCGCGCTGTGGTTCGACGCCCGCGACGGCGCGATGAACGGCCGGATCGACGTCACCGACACCGATCTGGTCGACAGCAACTACGAGGCCATCCAGTTCATCAGCGGCACGATCACCAACGTCCACTTCGACGGCGTGCGCATCAACGGCGCCGGCACGTTCGGCGTCCAGCTCCAGTCGCCGGGTGCGGCGTCGTTCACCAACGTCACCGCCACCGGCCTCGGCCGGGCGGGCATCTACAGCTGCCTGGGCGAGAACGCGTTCCAGATCACCAGGGGCGCGGGCAACTCCGGCTGGGACGGCCCGTCGTACTGCGGCCCGTGGCCGGACCCGATCTACACCGACCCGACCGACCCGCCGACCAGCACCACCACCACGACAACGACCACGACCACCACCACCACGACGACGACCGTTCCGCCGGGCGGCAACCTGGCCAGGGGCAAGGCGGTCAGCGCTTCCACCGCCAACGGCGGCTTCCCGGCGGGCCACGCCGTGGACGGTGACGCCAACACCTACTGGGAGAGCGCGAACAACCAGTTCCCGCAGTCGTTGACCGTCGACCTGGGACGGTCGGAGAACGTCGGCCGCCTGGTGCTGAAGCTCCCGCCGCCCTCGGCGTGGCAGGCGCGCACGCAGACGTTGTCGGTCTCCGGCAGTGCGGACGGCGGCAACTACGGCCAGATCGTGGCGTCGGCCGGGTACCGGTTCGACCCGGTGTCGGGCAACCAGGTCACCATCCCGGTCTCCGGCGCGCACCGCCACCTGCGGCTGACGTTCACCGGCAACACCGCCTGGCCCGCCGCCCAGCTGTCCGAGCTGGAGGTCTACTCCGGCCGGGCGTCGACCACCACCACGACCACGACCACCACGCCTCAGCCGACCGGCAACGTGGCGCGTGGCAAGCCGGTGCAGGCCGCGGCCAACGGCGGTTTCCCGGGCGGCAACGCGGTGGACGGCGACGCCACCACGTACTGGGAGAGCCCGAACAACGCGTTCCCGCAGGCGTTCACGGTGGACCTGGGCAGCCGGATCGCGGTGAACCGGATCGTGCTGAAGCTGCCGCCCGCCGCGGCGTGGGCCGCCCGGACGCAGACCTTGAGCGTGTCCGGCAGCACCGACGGCACCACCTACGGCCGGCTCGTGGCGTCGGCCGGGTTCCGGTTCGACCCGGCGTCGGGCAACCAGGTCACCATCCCGGTCTCGGCGAACCACCGCTACCTGCGGCTGACGTTCACCGGCAACACCGGCTGGCCCGCCGCCCAGCTCGGCGAGTTCGAGGCGTACGCGGGCTGACGCCTCGATCGGGGGGCGGTCTTCGGGCAACGGCGCCGGAAGACCGCCCCGCGCCGGGTCGGCACCCACCGTTAACCGGGTCCGCCTACCGTTCCGCGCATGCGCGTCCCCGGTGGGCGTGCCACGGCAGAACGGAACCCCCATGAGGAGACCGCTGGTCATCGGTCTGTCCGCGCTCGTCCTGGTGTCGACGGCGGTGCCGGGCTCGGCCGCGCCCGGCGACCGGCACGACTTCGGCCGCGCCACGTTGACCGGGTTCGCCGCACTGCCCGCGGTGACGTTCGTGCCGGGCAGCGAGCCGTCGGGCGCCGCCCTCGGCACGGCCCCGGTCAACGGGATCGTGCCGCCGTTCGCCGACCAGCCGGTGCAGGGCTTCAGCGGTGTGCTGCGCAACGCCGACGGCACGTTCGACGTGCTGTCGGACAACGGGTACGGCACCAAGGCCAACAGCGCGGACTTCATGCTCCGCGTGCACCGGATCGGTCCGGACTTCGCCACCGGCGCGGTGGACGTGCTCGGCGGCATCACGCTGACCGACCCGAACGGGCACGTGCCGTTCGGGCTGACCCGGCCGGACCGGGTGCTGACCGGCGCGGACTTCGACGTCGAGTCGATCGCCCGCGCGGGCGACGGCGGTTACTGGATGGGCGACGAGTTCGGCCCCTACCTGCTGCACTTCGATCGCGCGGGCCGGTTGCTCGCCCCGCCCGTGCCGCTGCCGGGCGTCTTCGCGCCGGAGCACCCGGCGGGCACGCCGAACCTCGGCGGCAGCAAGGGTTACGAGGGCCTGGCGCTGTCCGTCGACGGCCGCACGCTGGACGCGCTGCTGGAGGGCACGGTCGCCGGTGACGAGCCCGGCACGTTGCGCCTCAACCAGTTCGACCTGGAACGCGGCCGGTACACCGGCGTCCGCTGGACCTACCGGCTGGACCGGCCGGAGCACGCGATCGGCGACGCCGCCACGGTGGACCGCAACCGGCTGCTGGTGATCGAACGCGACGGCGCGCAGGGCGTGGACGCCCGCGTCAAGCGCGTCTACCTGGTCGACAAGCGCGACCGCGACCGGGACGGTGTGCTGGACAAGACGCTGGTCGCCGACCTGCTCGACATCGCCGACCCGCGCGGGCTCGGCGGCTCGGGCGAGACGTTCACGTTCCCGTTCACCACCATCGAGGACGTGGTGGTCTTGGACGACCGCACGATCGGCGTGCTCAACGACAACAACTTCCCGTCCTCGTCCGGCCGCACGCCGGGTCTGCCCGACGACAACGAGTTCATCACCCTGCGCCTCGGCGACGACCTCGACGCCGACCCGCGCGTGCTGCGCCGCCGCTAGCCCTCCCGGCCGCGAACCGCTCGCGGCTCACCGCTCGCGCCAGGACCGCTGGTCCTCGGCGATCCGCCGGAACAGCCGCTTGAACCCGCCGAACGCGTCCTCGCCGACGCGTTCGGCGAGGCGGCGCTCGATGGCCGCCACGATCGCGTCCGACCGGCTCATCTGGGCCAGCCCGCGTTCGGTGGGCACGACGAGCTTCGCCCGCCGGTCGTCCGGGTCCGGCTGCCTGGTGACGTAGCCCAGCGCCTCCAACTCGTCCAGCACCTTGCCCACGACCTGCTTGTGCTGCCCCGACCGGCGGGCCAGGTCGGTGGCCCGGGTGCCCTCCTCGTCCAGGTAGGCGAGCACCGCGCCGTGCTGCGGGCGCAGGTCCGGGTAGCCGTCGCGGGCGAGGGTGTCGAACAACTCCTCCTGCACGGCGAACAGCAGTCGGCCGGTGAGGACGCCCAGGTCGGGTTCCGTGTGCTTGCGTTCGCCCCGGCGCATACCACTCCTTTGGTCACCAAAGGTGATAGTCACCATATTTGACGATCACCGTTCATGACTATATCGTTCGAGTCATGATCAAGCAGGAGGAGGGGCCCGTGGACAACCCGGTCAAGGTCGCGGTCGTGTACTACTCGGCCACCGGCAACATCGCCCGGATCGCCCAGGAGATCGCCGAGACCGCGGAGAAGGCCGGCGCCGAGGTCCGACTGCGCCAGGTCGCCGAACTCGCGCCGCGGTCCGCGATCGACGCCAACCCGGCGTGGGTCGCCAACGCCGCCGCGACCGCCGACGTCCCGGTCGCCGTCGCCGGCGACCTGATCTGGGCCGACGCCGTGGTGATGGGCACGCCGACCCGGTTCGGCAACGTCGCCGCGCAGCTCAAGCAGTTCCTCGACACGCTCGGCGGCGCGTGGCAGCAGGGGCTGCTGGCGGACAAGGTCTACAGCGGCTTCACCTCGACCGGCACGCTGCACGGCGGCCACGAGTCGACGTTGCTGGCGTTGGCCAACACGTTCCACCACTTCGGCGGCATCGTGGTGGCGCCCGGCTACACCCACCCGGACAAGTTCGCCGACGGCAACCCCTACGGCACCTCGCACCACGACGCGGGCGGCACGGCCGCGGTCGACGACACGGTGCGTGCGGCGGCCCGCGTGCAGGCCGAGCGGGTGGTCCGGTTCGCCCGCGCGATCGCCGCGGCGTGATGTCGGTCGACGGTGTCGTCGCGCCCGGCTTCGAGGGCGTGCGCGAGGAGTTCGCGGTGGTCGTGGCCGCCGAGCCCGACCCGGGCGCCCAGCTGGCCGTGTACCACCACGGACGCCCCGTGGTCGACCTGTGGGCCGGGTTGGCGCGGGACGCGCTGCTCGCGCTGTACTCGTCGGGCAAGGGCGCGGCGCACCTCGTGGTGGCGCTGCTGGTGCAGGACGGCGTGCTCGACCTGGACCGCGCGGTGGCGTCGTACTGGCCGGAGTTCGCGGCCGGGGGCAAGGAGCGGTTGACGCTGCGGGACCTGCTCGCGCACCGGGCCGGTCTCGTGGGTGTGACCGGTGGGTTCGACGCGGAGGAGGTGGCCGACGACCGGCTCATCGCCGCACGACTGGCCGGTGAACGTCCGGCGTGGACGGACGGGTACGGCTACCACGCCCTGACCATCGGCGCGCTGACCGGTGAGGTGGTGCGGCGGGTGACCGGGCGGACGTTGCGGGAGGTCTACGAGGAGCGGGTGCGGGCGCCGTACGGGCTGGACCTCCACCTCGGCCTGCCCGCGGAGCTGGAACCCCGGTACGCGCCGGTGCGGCCGACGACCTCACCGCCGCCGGCGGCGCCGGAAGGGCTCACCGCGCTCGCGTTCAACGCCCCGTTCGACCTGGTCGCGTTCGCCAACACCCGGCGCGTGCGCGCGCTCGGGCAGGCGTCGGCGGGCAGCGTGGGCAACGCGCGCGGCCTGGCCCGGATGTACGCGGCGGCGATCGGCCCGGTGGACGGGCGGGCGCCGCTGCTCAAGCCGGACGTCCTGGGCGAGTTCACCCGGCCGCACAGCGCCGGTGTCGACCTGGTGACGGGGGAGCGGGACCACTTCCTGCTCGGCTTCGAGGCGCAGGGCGTGCGGTACCCGGAGCTGGGCGCGGACGCGTTCGGGCACAGCGGCGCGGTCGGCGCGCAGGCGTTCGCGGATCCGGGCAGCGGTGTCGCCTACAGCTACACGCGGCGGCGGTTCGTCGCCGGTGGCGGCGGTGGCGCACCGGAGAACCGCCGACTGGTCGCGGCCGTGCTGCGCGCGGTGGCGTGACGGCGGGTCCGGCCGCCCCGAACTCGAACGGTCGACATCCTCCGCGCCTTCAGTACAGTCGATCGTGAGAGAGAGATCACCAGCGGAGGATTGTCATGAAGCGGAACCTCACCTGCCCCTGCGGCGAGCCCATCACCGGTCAGGACGAGGACGACCTGGTGACCAAGGTCCAGCAGCACCTGAAGGAGAACCACCCGGGTCACGACTACTCCCGCGACGAGATCCTGTTCATGGCTTACTGAGCCCACCCGCCGAAGCCACCTCACCGCGCACGACCGCCTACGCCGCGTGCGCGGTCACGGTCGCCCCGGCCCCCGTGGTCGCATCGACACCATCCGTTCACCAACCGTTCGCCCCGTGATCCCCGCTCCGCGCGTCAAACGAGTCGAGCGGGCGAGATGATCGCGGTGAACACGGGGGTGAGCGGGTCAAGTGAAGCGCCGGTTGTCCATCGGCTTGGCCGTGGTGTTGTTGGCCGCCGTCACAGCGGTGGTCGTGTGGGGCCGTCCGGATGACGCGGAAGGCGGCGCGCGGGGTGGGTTGACCACCGTGCGCGGCGTCATCGGGTCGGAGAAGCTGGCGTTCTTCAGCGACCAGCGGGTGGTGGCCGCCTTCGCGGCCCACGGCTTGAAGGTCGAGGTCGACACGGCCGGTTCACGGCAGATCGCCACCTCGGTCGACCTCGACAAGTACGAGTTCGCGTTCCCGTCGTCCTCGCCCGCCGCGCAGCGGATCCAGCGCGACCGCAAGACGACCGCCGCCCACACGCCGTTCCAGTCGCCCATGGCGGTGGCGACGTTCGAGCCGATCGTGCGGCTGCTCGAAGCGGCCGGTGTCGTGACGAAGGGCGCGGGCGACTACCAGGTGCTCGACGTGGCCAAGTACCTGGAGCTGGCCGAGGCGGGTACGCGCTGGGACCAGCTGCCCGGCAACACCGCCTACCCGGCGCGCAAGAACGTGCTGGTCACCACCACCAACCCGGCCGAGTCGAACTCCGCCGCGATGTACCTGTCGATCATGTCGTTCGTGGCCAACGGCAACACCGTGGTCGGCACGCCCGAGCAGGAGGCGGCCGTGCTGCCCGACGTCGCCCGGCTCTTCCGCGACCAGGGCTACACGCAGAACAGCACCGAGGGCCCGTTCGAGGACTACCTCGCGGCCGGCATGGGCAAGACGCCGCTGGCGCTGATCTACGAATCCCAGTACCTCGACCGGGTGCTGCGCGCCGACGGCTCCATCCGCCCGGACATGCGCCTGCTCTACCTCGCGCCGACCGTCTACTCCAAGCACACGCTCGTGCCGCTGTCCGAGCGGGGCGACCAGGTCGGCCGGCTGCTGAGCACCGACCCGGGGTTGGCCGAGCTCGCCGCCACCTTCGGCTTCCGCACGTCCGACCCGCGCGCGTTCGCCGACGTGGTGGGGGACAAGGCGCCCGCGGACTTGGTGGACGCGGTCGAGCCGCCGTCGTTCGAGACGCTGGAACGCCTGCTCGACGCGGTCGCCCCGTGACCGACGAGTTCGCCCTCACCCCGCCCGAGCCGGTGACGCCCATCCCGGTGGAACGTGCGGCCGGGCTGATCGCGCTCGGCGACGACGTGCGCGCGGACGTCGACGAGCGGGCCGAGCGGTTCGCCGAACGCCTGCGGGCGCTGGACGTCCGGTCGCCGGAGTTCACCACCGTGCTGGACGACGTGCTGGCCGTCGGCGAGGCCGACATGCGCGCGGCGGCGGGCGTGGCGGGCGCGATGCTGGACCGCTCGGCGCGCGCGTTGCGCGACGACTCACCGCAGGTCCGGGTCACCACGTCGTTGACCGGCCTGCGGCGCACCGTCGCCGAGCTCGACCCGGCCAAGCTTCCGATCACCGGCCGCAAGCTGCTCGGGCTCTTCCCCGCCGCCAACGCCGCCAAGAAGGCCCTCGACCGCTACCGCGCGGCGGGCGAGCCGGTGAACGCGCTGGTGGTGGACCTGCGCACCCGCCAGGACGTGCTGCGCCGCGACAACGCCGCCATCAAGGGCGAGCGGGAGCGGTTGTGGCGGGCCATGGGGAAGCTGGCCGAGTCGGCCGCGTTCGCCGAGGCGGTGGACGCCGCGATCGAGCGGCAGGCCGAGGTGTTCGACCTGACCGACCCGGCACGCGCGCGGGCGTTGCGCGCCGACGTGCTGCACCCGATCCGGCAACGGCACCAGGACCTGCTCACGCAGCTCGCCGTGAGCGCCCAGGGCTACCTGGCGCTGGACCTGGTGCGGCGCAACAACGACGAGCTGATCCGGGGCGTGGAACGCGCGGTGACCACGACCGTGGCCGCGTTGCGGATCGCCCTGCTGGTCAGCGGCGCCCTGGCGAGCCAGCGCGACGTGCTGGACGAGGTCGCCGCGTTGCAGGCCACCACGGACGGCCTGATCCGCGCCAACACCGAACTGCTCGACCTGCAGGGCGCGGAGATCCGGCGGGCGAGCAGCGACCCCGCCGTGGCGGTGGAGACGATCCGCGCGTCGTTCGACCGGATCTACGCGGCGATCGACGCGGTCGACGGCTACCGGGCGGACGCGGTGCGCACGATGGCCGTCACGGTCGAGTCGCTGTCGGGGGAGATCCGCCGCGCCGAAGAGCACTTGCGCCGTTCGCACGACGCGGCGGCGGTCGAGGGGGAACGATGAGAACAGCGTTCGTGCTCGCCGCGGTGCTGTCGGCCGCCGCGTGCACCGCGGGTCCGGAACCGGACCCGGCGCAGCCGGCGGGTCCGCCGGAACCCGGTGTGCTGCGGGTGCTCGCGGGCAGCGAGCTCACCGACATGCAGCCGGTGCTGGACGAGGCCGCGAAGGCCACCGGCGTCGAGGTGAAGTTCACCTTCACCGGCACGCTGGAAGGCGCCGAGGCGCTGGCCAAGGGCGAGGTCGACGGCAAGTACGACGCCGTCTGGTTCTCGTCCAACCGCTACCCGGCGGGCATCCCGGAGGCCGCGAAACGGCTCGGCAACCAGGTCAAGATCATGAGTTCGCCGGTGGTGCTCGGCCTGTCGACGTCGTCGGCGCAGCGGCTGGGGTGGGCCGACCGGCGGGTCGGCTGGGGCGAGATCGCCGAGCAGGCCGGGCGCAAGGCGTTCAGCTACGGCATGACCGACCCGTCGGCGTCGAACTCCGGCTTCTCCGCGCTGGTCGGCGTGGCGTCCGCGTTGGCGGGCGCGGGCAACGCCGTGGACGCCGGCCAGATCGCGGCCGTGACGCCGCGGCTCAAGAGCTTCTTCACGGCCCAGGCGCTGTCCGCCGGGTCGTCGGGCTGGCTGTCGGAGGCCTACCAGCGCCGCGCCACCGGGCAGGACCCCGGCGCGCGGGTCGACGGCCTGATCAACTACGAGTCCGTGCTGCTGTCCATGAACGCCGCCGGGAACCTGCCCGAACCGCTCGCGCTGGTCTACCCGGACGACGGCGTGGTCACCGCGGACTACCCGCTGACCCTGCTCGCCGACGCCGGTGACGACGCCCGCGGCGCGCACCAGCGCCTCACCGACCACCTGCGCACGCCGGCCGTGCAGCGCGAGGTCATGGAGACCACGCACCGGCGGCCGGTCGTGCCGGGTGTCGAGCCGGACTCCCGGTTCGCGGTCCGGGACCTGGTCGAGCTGCCGTTCCCGGCCGCGCGGGACTCGGTCGACGCCCTGCTCTCGGCCTACTTCAACGAGATCCGGCGGCCGTCGCGGACGCTGTACGTGCTCGACACGTCCGGTTCGATGGCCGGTGGCCGGATCGCGTCGCTGCGGTCCGCGCTGGTCGGCCTGACCGGTGCGGACGACTCGCTCACCGGTCGCTTTCGCCGGTTCCGCAGCCGGGAGGAGGTGACCCTGCTGCCGTTCAACACCACACCCGGCACGCCGCGGACGTTCACCCTGCCCGAAGGCGACCCGGGGGCGGAGCTGGCGCAGATCAAGGCCTACGCCGAAGGACTGCGGGAAGGCGGCGGCACGGCCATCTACGACAGCCTGTCCCGCGCCTACGAGGTGATGGGGCCGCTGGTCGCGGCCGACCCGGACCGGTTCACCTCGATCGTGCTGATGACCGACGGCGAGAACGCGAACGGCTCCGGTCTGGCCGAGTTCCAGGCGGCGTTCGGCTCGGTGCCCGCGCAGTTGCGGCAGGTGCCCGTGTTCACCGTGCTGTTCGGCGAGGGCAGCGGCGCGGAACTGGGCCAGGTGGCCACCATGACCGGCGGCAAGGTGTTCGACGCGCGCAACACCGAACTCGGCGACGTGTTCCAGGAGATCCGCGGCTACCAATGATCCGCTACCTCGGCTCGACCAAGAACCTCGTCGGCTGCGTCGGCGGCCTGCTCGGCGTGCTGCTGCACCTGACCGGGGTGGTGGGCGGCGTGTGGCCGCTGGTGGTGGCCGGGCTGTACGCGGTGGGCGCGCTGCTCGCGCCGCCGGAGAAGGTCCGGCTGGTGCCGGTGGACGTGGTCACCGAGGCCGGTCGTCTGCGGGCGGAGCTGGACGGCCTGGTGAGGGAGGTGGGCGCGCAGTCGTCCCGGGTGCCCGAGCCCGCCGTTGCCGCGGTCGGTCGGATCGGCGCCGTGCTCGGCGACCTCCTCGCCCGGCCGGACGCGTTGGCCGCCAACCCGGACCTGCGGCACACCGTGGTTCGCTTGGCGCGCACCGACCTGCCGCTGTCCGTGCAGACGTACCTGAACCTGCCGTGGTGGTTCGCGGTGAAGCAGCGGGCGGGTGGCGAGCCGAGCCCGGGCGAGGAGCTGGTCACCCAGCTCGGCCTGCTGGAGGACGAGGCGCACCGGCTGGCCGAGCGCGTGTACGCGGCGGACGTCAACCAGCAGGCCGACCACACCCGCTACCTGAAGGAACGCGACCAGCGCGACCCCACCTGACCCGCGAGCCGAACCTCCAGACCCCGCGAGTCGAACCTTCAGGTCCCGCGAGTCGAACGCTCAGGTTCCGCGAGTCGAACCTTCAGGCTCGGCGAGTCGAACCTTCAGGCTCGGCGAGTCGAACGCTCAGGTCCCGCGAGTCGAACGCTCAGGTTCCGCGAGTCGAACCTTCAGGCTCGGCGAGTCGAACGCTCAGGTCCCGCGAGTCGAACGCTCAGGTCCCGCGAGTCGAACGCTCAGGTCCCGCGAGTCGAACGCTCAGGTCCCGCGAGTCGAACGCTCGGGTCCGGCGAGTTCCACGTTCGCGTCGGCCGAGCGCAGCGCCTCGTCCGGCGTGAGCGTCGCACCGCGGGCGAAGTGCGCGGCGAACGCCGCCGAGCCCAGGGCTTCGGTGACGCGCGCGGTGATCCGGTCGACGTCGCCGCGTTCGGCCGGTGGCAGGGGAGCGCCACGCGATCGTCGGGCCGCGTCCGCCGCACCCAACAGCGTCGCGGCGATCGCCGGGCGGTCCGCGGCGCCGGCCAGACCCTCCAACGCCAAGGCCAAGGCCCGCGGATCACCGGTGTCGACGGCCGCCGCGTAGCCCTGCCGGTGCCGGGCCGTCGCGGTCGTGGCGTCTCCGCGCAGCTCGGCCACGAACCCCAGCTCGGCGAGCACCAACGCGTTCGCGCCGGTCAGCCCCACCTCGTCGTGCCAGGCCAGCACGGTACCCAGGAGCGTCTCGGCGGCGTCGAGATCGCCCTCACGGCGTGCGCCCAGCGCCAGACCGAGCCGGGCGTTGACCTCACCGGCCCGGAAACCGTGCTGCGCGGCCAGGTGCAGCGCGCGCTCGTGGTGCTCACGTGCCCGTGCGTGGTCACCGGCGAGCAGGGCGATCCGGCCCAGGCCCGCCGTCAGGTCGGACACCTCCGGCCACAGGCCCAGTCGGTCGGCCAGGCGCAGGCCCGTGCGCAGCCGGTCCGCCGCCTCGTCGTGGTCGCCGAACGCCTCGGCCACCGCCGCGAGCGGACGGATGCCGCGCAGCCTGCCCCACGTGTCGCCGAGGTCGCGGAAGAGGGCGACGCTGCGCTCGCCGTCCCGTGCCGCCGCCTCCAGGTCGCCGCGCAGGAGGCGCTGGAACGCGCGGTCGCTGAGCGCCGCCGCCGTGCCCCACCGGTCGCCGGCCGCGGCGAAGCCCGTCAACGCCCGCGCGGTCAGGTCCTCCGCCGGGACGACGTCGCCGATCTCGCACAGGGCGTGGCCGAGGAACCAGGCGGCGTGCGGTTCCGGGCAGGACCGCAGCGCGGCCTCGATCCGCCCGGTGCGGTCCGCGCCCTCACCGGTCAGGATGCCGATGCCGACGTGCCACGCGGTGGTGGCGCCGGTGCGACCGAGCGTGTGCACGGCTTCGAACGCCCGGCGCGCCTCACCCAGCCTGCCGCGCAGCACCCAGTACCACGCCAGGGCGTCGACCAGCCGCAACGCCTGCGACGTGAGGCCGAGGCGCACCGCGTGGTCCACCGCGCCGCGCAGGTTCGCCGAGTCGGCGTCCAGCCGCCGCAACCACTCGTGCTGGTCCGGCCCGCGCAACCGGGACCGCTCGGCGAGGTCGGTGTAGTGCTCGACGTGCCGCGCGCGCACCTCGTCCAGCTCGCCGGCCTCGACCAGGCGCTCGACGCAGTACGCCGCCACGGATTCGAGCAACCGGTACCGGTTGCCCGCCGGTCCCTCCACCACGACCACCAGGGACCGGTCGACCAGGCCGGTCAACACCTCCAGCACGTCGTCGCCGCCGGACACCGCCTCGGCCGCCTCGAACGTGCAGCCCTCCTGGTGCACGGCCAGCCGGCGCAGCACGACGCGCGACGCGTCGTCCAGCAGCTCCCAGCTCCAGTCGATCACCGCGCGCAGGGTCCGCTGCCGCGGCGGCGCGTCCCGGTACCCGCCCGCCAGCATGCGGAACCGGTCGTCCAGCCGGGACAGCACGCCGGTCACGCCCAGCGCCCGCACCTTCGTCGCGGCCAGCTCCAACGCCAGCGGGATGCCGTCCAACCGGCGGCAGATCGCGGCCACGGCGTCGGCGTCCATGGTCGATCCGGGCGCGGCGGCGGTGGCGCGGGCGACGAACAGCTCGACCGCGGCGGCCCCGGCCAGCGGTGCGACGGGGTGGCGCACCTCGCCCGCCACCGACAGCGGCTCCCGGCTGGTCGCCAGCACGCGCAGGTGGGGCGCGGTCCGCAGCAGCTGCGCGGTCAGCCCGGCCACCTGCGCGATGATCGGTTCGCAGTTGTCCAGCACGAGCAGCATCCGCTTGTCCCGCAACGCCCTCGCCAGCCGGTCGACCGCGTCCACGTGCTCGCCGCCCCACGTGCCGTCGTCGCGGATCCCCAGCACCGCAGCCACCACGTCGGGCAACGAGGACGGCGCGGACACCTCGACGACCCACACGCCGTCCGGGAACCCGTCCGCCAGCCGCCCGGCGGTCTCCACCGCGAGCCTGGTCTTGCCGACCCCGCCGGGACCGGTCAACGTCACCAGGCGGTGCCCCGCCAGCAGTCGGCGCACCTCGGCCACGTCCCGTTCCCGGCCCACCAGCCCGGTGAGCGGGTTCGGCAGGTTGCCGCCCGGCCGCGCGGGCGGCGCGAGGGCGGCGTCCTGGTTCAGCATCGCCCGGTGCAGGGCGGCCAGCTCGGGGCTCGGGTCGACGCCGAGCTCGCCCGCCAACCGGCGGCGCAGGTCGTCGTAACCGGCCAGCGCCTCGCCCTGCCGACCGGACCGGTAGAGGGCGCGCAGGTGGACCGCGCGCAGGCGTTCCCGCAGCGGGTGCCGGGCGACGACGTCGGCGAGCTCGGACACCACGGCCGCGTGGTCGCCGAGGTCCAGCCGCGCCAGCGCCAGGTCCTCCAGCGCGACCAGCCGCTGCTCTTCGAGCCGGGTGGTCGCGGGCCGGGTGAGGTCCAGCTCGGCGAACTCCGCGAACGCCGGGCCGCGCCACAGGTCCAGCGCGTCGGTCAGCAACGCGGCACGCGCGGTCGGGTCGGTGGCCTCGCGCGCCCGCGCGGTCAACGTCGAGAACCGGTCGGCATCCAGGTCGTCGGCGTGCACGAGGTAGCCGGGGGCCCGTGATTCGACCAGGTCACGGCCACCCGGCTCGGCTTCCTCCAGGGCACGCCGCAACTGCGAGACCTTCGCGTGCAACGCCCGCAGCGGGTTGCCGGGACCGCCGTCGCCCCACAGGTCGGCGACCAGTCGGTCCGCCGACACCGACCGGCCGCGGTGGGCCAGCAGGACGGCGAGCAGCACGCGCACCTTGCGCTCGGGCACCCGCACCGGTGTGCCGTCGGCGGTCCGCACGTCCAGCGGACCCAGCACCCCGAAACGCATGGCCCAACCGTAGTCGAGGCGACCCGGACAAGATCGGAACAGGATCCGAACAGGGTGTCGGCACCGTGGTCCTCAAGTCACGACCTGCTGGAGGAACACCATGTCGAACACCACCCGGGAGATCCGGCTCGCCGCGCGCCCGGTCGGCGAACCGGGCCCGGACCACTTCACCCTCGCGACCGCCGACCTGCCCGAGCCGACCGACGGCCAGGTGCTCGTGCGCAACACGTGGATGTCGGTCGACCCGTACATGCGCGGCCGGATGGACGAGGGGGAGTCCTACATCGCGCCGTTCCGGGTCGGCGCGGCCCTGGAGGGCGCGGCGGTCGGCGAGGTCGTCGCGTCGAAGTCGGAGGCCGTGCCGGTCGGCGCGACCGTGGTCCACTTCCTCGGGTGGCGTGAGCACGCCGTGGTGGCCGCGTCGGCGGTGACCGTGGTGGACACCGCGGTCGCACCCCCGCAGGCCTACCTGGGCGTGCTGGGCACGCCGGGGCTCACCGCGTACGTGAGCCTGACCGAGATCGCGCCCGTGCGGCCCGGTGACGTGGTGTTCGTGTCCGCCGCTGCGGGCGCGGTCGGCAGCGTCGCCGGGCAGATCGCCAAGCGGCTCGGCGCGTCCCGGGTGATCGGCTCGGCGGGCGGTCCGGTGAAGGCGGGGAAGCTGTTGCACGACTTCGGCTTCGACGCCGCCGTCGACTACAAGTCGGGTCCGATCGCGGAACGGCTGGCGTCGGCCGCGCCCGAGGGCATCGACGTCTACCTGGACCACGTCGGCGGAGACCACCTGGAGGCGGCCATCGGCGCGATGCGCGAGGGCGGCCGGATCGCGCTGGTCGGCGCGATCAGCCAGTACAACGCGACCGGGCCGGTGCGCGGGCCGGACCTGTACCCGGCGGCGGTCAAGCAGCTCAGCCTGCGGGGCATGGTGGTGAGCTCCTACCTGCACCGGTTCCCGGAGTACGTCGGGCGTGCCGCCGGGTGGCTCGCGGACGGCGGGCTGCGCACCGAGGAGACGGTGTTCGACGGCCTGGAGCGTGCGCCGGAGGCGTTCCTCGGGGTGTTGAGCGGCGCCAACACCGGCAAGATGCTCGTCCGCCTGGACGCGCGGTGAAGCCGCGCCGGTCCGCGACCGGGGAGTAAGGGGTCGGCGCGGCGGTCGCCTCTCGGCGAGTGGCTCGACGCGGCTCCAGCCTGACGGTATTCCGCGACGGCGCTTGGTGAGGCCCGGGGACACGGACCGCACCGACCGAAGCTTCCAACGGCTCGGTGGCCGCTGGTGTTCCCGTCCGGCCGTGGTGTGCGTCTCAGTTCGCCGAGCTGTCCGTACGGTACCGTACGGACAGCGACCATACGCAGGCGTACGGAGGTGTGGGATGGCGGTGTTGGCCCTGCTCACGGCAGGTTTGCTCGTGCTCGTGGGCGCGCTGCACGTGCTGTGGATCTTCTCGCCGTGGCCACTGCGGTCACGTGAGGAGTACGCCCGCCGGGTGGTGGGTGTGCCGATGGACCGACTGCCGTCGGCGGGCCTGACGCTCGCCGTGGCGCTGGCGCTCGGCCTGGCGGCCTACCTGGTGATCGGTCGGGCGGACCTGGTCGGGGTGCCGGGCCCGTCCTGGCTCCCGGTCGTGGGAACGGCGGGCGTGGCGGCGGTGTTCCTGCTGCGCGGTGCGGGCGGGTTCGTCGTGTCGTCGCGGCGGTCGACCGAGTTCGCCCGGCTGGACCTGCGCGTCTACTCGCCGTTGTGCGTGGCGCTGGCGGCGGCCTGCGCGGTGGTCGCGATCGGCTGAACGCCGGCTCGACGGCGACCGGCGACCTGCGGCCGGCGGTGGGCCGGGATTGCGGTGGGCCGGGATGGCGATCGGCCCCCGCCCGAGCTCCGGGGCTCGGACGAGGGCCGATGGCTCGTGGTGACGCGATCAGGCGTGCGTCGGGATCACTTCGCGCAGGCCGGCAGGTGCGGGTGGCGCTCGCCGCGCTCGACCGACTCCTTCGCCAGCGTGCACTGCAGGGCGTGGTAGGCGGGCTTGCGGGTGAAGTCCTCCCACATCACGGTCGCCGCGCCCTGGCCCTCGAAGAACACCGGCACCCAGGAGTACTTGTCGGTGAAGCCCCAGATCGTGAAGGAGTCACAGCCCTTGACGTTCAGGCACGCGACCAGGGTCCGGTTGTAGTAGTCGGCCTGCTTGGCCAGCATCTCGGCGGTCGGCACGCCGTTCGCGGGCAGGTCCATCCGCACGTCCAGCTCGGTGATGGCGGTGCCCAGGCCCAGGTCGGCGAACCGCTTCAGGTTCGTCTCCAGGTCACCGGGGAAGCCGTACCGGGTGCTGAGGTGCGCCTGGGCGGAGAAGCCGTGCACCGGCACGCCCTGCGCCAGCAGGTCCTTGATCAACGCGTGGTAGGCGTTGCTCTTGGCGTTGACGCCCTCGACGTTGTAGTCGTTGAAGTACAGGTCCGCCTTGGGGTCGGCCTGGTGCGCCCAGCGGAACGCGTCCGCGATGATGCCGGGGCCGAGCTCGCGGATCCAGATGTTGTCGGTGGTGCGCAGGTTGCCCGAGTCGTCGAAGATCTCGTTGGCCACGTCCCACTGCTGGATCTTGCCCTTGTAGCGGCCCACGACGGTGGTGATGTGCTCGCGCAGGATCTGGCGGAGCTCGTCGGCGGTGAAGTCGCCCTGCTCCAGCCATGCGGGGTTCTGGCTGTGCCACAGCAGGGTGTGCCCGCGGACCACCTGGCGGTTGCGCTGCGCGAACTTCGCGATGGCGTCGGCCATCCCGAAGTTGTAGCGGTTGCGCTCCGGGTGGATGTACTCCCACTTCATCTGGTTCTCGGCGGACACCGAGCTGAACTCCTTGGCCAGCACGGAGCGGTACTCGTGGTCCTTGGTGAACGGGTCCGGGTAGGGCTGTTCCTCGTGGTGGCCGCCACCGGCTGCGGCGGTGCCGATGTAGAAGCCCTTCGGTGCGGCCCAGCGGAGGGTGTCCTTCTTCGCGTGGCCCGGCGACAGCTCACCCGTGTCGGGCGTGGCTGCGGCGACCAGGGCGAGCGGCGATGTCAGCGCCAGCGCGGTGAGCGCGGCGGTGACGAGGCGGATCGACTTCATTGCGGTCTTCGCTTTCTCGGACGACTGCGACGGCGGCTTTCGAAAGTTTCGTCTTGAATCCAGCAATTTTCGAGATGCCGGACCTTAAGACGCCCGCCGTGCCAACGTCAAGACTTCCTCAAGTACCCACTACCGCCCGTAGGTGCTGGTCGGAGAGTTTTGTCGGTGCCGAGGGCTAGCGTGGTCGCCGAACGGTCAGCGATGTGACTGGGGGTCACGCAGATGAGGAAATCGGCGGTAGCGCTGGTCGCGGTGCTGGGACTGGCACTGGTCCCGGGCGCGGCGGCGGGTTCGGCGGGGGCCTCGGGCCTCGGGTGGAACGCGACGTGGGCCGCCTCGCCGCACTCCCCGACCGAGGCCTTCGGACCGAGCTGGGGGCCGGCCGGGTTCGACAACCACACCGTCCGCCAGGTCGTGCGGATCAGCGACGGCGGCGCGGCGGTGCGGATCAGGCTGTCCAACGCCTACGGCACGTCACCGCTCGTGGTGACCGGTGCGACGGTGGCGCGGAGCGCGGCGGGCGCGCAGGTGCGGCCGGGCACGGTGCGGCACCTGGCCTTCCGCGGCCACCGCTCGGTGACCGTGCCGGTCGGCGGTGAGGTGGTCGGCGACCTCGCGGCGCTGCCCGTGGCGCCGCTCAGCCGGGTGACGGTGACGCTCTACCTGGCCGGGAAGACCGGTCCGGCCACCGGGCACGCGTTCGCCACCACGACGAGCTGGCGGGCGTCCGGCGACCACCGGGCCGACGTGGCGGCCGACGCGTTCACCGAGGCGTCGGAGTCGTGGTTCTACCTCAACGCGGTCGAGGTGGTCGACCTCGTGCCGCGGCGCGAGGTCGTGGTGGCGTTCGGCGACTCCATCACCGACGGTGTGGGGTCCACTGTGGACGCCGACAACCGCTACCCGGACGAGCTGGCCGAACGGCTCGGCGGGCGGCGCGGTGTGGTGAACGCGGGCATAGGCGGCAACCGCGTGCTCAACGACTCGACGTGCTTCGGCGAGAAGGCCACGTCGCGGTTCGAGCGGGACGCGTTGGCGCAGCCCGACGTGCGCACGGTGATCCTGCTGGAGGGCATCAACGACATCGGGTTCAACCAGTTCCCGTTCGAGTGCACCACGCCGAACCCGGAGGTCACCGCGGCCGAGCTGATCGCCGGCTACCGGGAGCTGATCGGCCAGGCCCACGCCAGGGGCGTGCGGGTCGTGGGCGGCACGCTGCTGCCGTTCAAGGGCGCCCAGTACTACACCGAGGCGGGCGAGGCGGTGCGGGACGAGGTGAACGCGTGGATCCGCACGTCCGGCGAGTTCGACGCGGTGGTCGACTTCGACCGCGCGCTGGCCGACCCGGCGGATCCGGACGCGTTGCTCCCCGCCTACGACAGCGGTGACCGCCTGCACCCCGGTGACGCCGGGTACCGGGCGATGGCCGAAGCCGTGGACCTCTCGACGCTGTAGTCCGGCGACCCACCCGCGAAACGCCCTCCCGGCACCCGCCGGGAGGGCGTTTTGTCGAATTGCGGTCGAACGCGCGTCGAATGCGGATCCGTTGTCGCCCAACACTTCCCCTTTCCGCACACGAATGGTTACAGTGCGATTTGGGAGCGCTCCCAGTCCCTCATGGGTCTTTGTCCGACATGGCTGTCCTCAACGAGGAGGAGAGAGTGGCGCTCATAACCGTCCCTGCGAACAAGAGCCTGCTCGTCAAGGTCTTCGCGACGCTCGCGGTCGTCGCCGGACTCATGGCGAGCATGATGACCGGCGTCGCCCAGGCGCACGGGTCCACCGTCGACCCGCCGTCGCGCAACTACGGCTGCTGGCAGCGGTGGGGCAGCGATTTCCAGAACCCGACGATGGCCCAGCAGGACCCCATGTGCTGGCAGGCGTGGCAGGCCGACACCACCGCGATGTGGAACTGGAACGGCCTGTACCGCGAAGGCGTGGCCGGCAACCACCAGGGTGCCATCCCCAACGGCCAGCTGTGCAGCGCCGGGCGCACCGGCGGCATGCGCTACGCGGCGCTGGACAACCCCGGTCAGTGGAAGGCGGTGACCAAGCCGCGGCAGTTCACCCTCGACATCTGGGACCAGGCCCGCCACGGCGCGGACTACCTCCGGGTGTACGTGACCAAGCAGGGTTACGACGCGACGACGACGCGGTTGGGCTGGAACCACCTGGACCTGGTCGCGACGACCGGCCGTTACGCGCCGTCGGACCACTACCGGGTCGCGGTGAACGCGGGCAGCCGCACCGGCCGCCACGTGGTCTACGCGATCTGGCAGGCCAGCCACTCCGACCAGTCGTACTACTTCTGCAGCGACGTCATCTTCCAGTAGGCGAGCGGGGTTCCGTGCCCACCCCGACCGGGGTGGGCACGGAACCCGTCCTGGGTCACTGGTCGATGAACAGGCCCTGCCCGAAGCCGGCTCCGGAGGAGTCGTTGCCCGGCTGCACGGTCACGTTGTCGCCGCGCGCTGGGACGCCCACGACCGTCGGCTCGCCGTCCACCACGTAGGTGTCGTCGGTGGTCGCGCGGTCGAGGAACACGCCGAGGCCCTGGTTGTTGCCGAAGCCGAGGCTGCCCGCCCTGGTGCTCGGGTTCTGGATCGGGCCGACGAACTCACCGGCGAACGCGCCGTGGTAGCTGTCCGCGCCGGCGTCGTCGATCAGGATGCCGGTGGTGCCGGGCAGCACGTTGGCCGTGCCCTGGACGAACCGCGGGATGCGGTCGCACAGGCCCTCGCCCTCGTCGTCCCGCACACCGCCCGCCCCCTCGGTCTGGTTGGGCGCGGACGGGTTGACCGGTGCGGGCATGTAGTAGTCGTAGGTGTCGGCGCCCGCCTGGTCGTGCAGCAGGCCGAAACCGCCGACCAGCGCGAAGCCCTGGCTGTTGCGCACGGCGGAGTAGGTGTCGTTCCCGCCGTCGTCCGACAGCAGTCCGACGCCGAAGATGTGGCCCGCGCCGAGCGAGCCGGTCTTGCCGGTGTAGGCGTCGGCCGTGCCGCCCGAGTCGCGCAGGACGCTCACGCCGAGGAAACCCGCGCCGCCGGTCATCATCCGGCGCACGACCGGGTCGGTGGTGCAGCCGGTGTCGTGGTCCGGGGTTTCCTTGACGCCGTAGGTGTCCTGGCCCGCGAGGTCGAGCAGCACGCCGACCGCGGGCACGCAGTCCAGCGCGGTCAGGCCGGGGATGGCGCGCTGGCAGCCCTGAGCGGGGCCGGTGCCGCGCAGGCCCGTGACGGCGGACCCGACGGGGGAGAAGTTCAGGTCGACCATGTTGCCGCCGGCGTTGTTGCGGTAGGTGTCGTCGCCGCCGACGTCGATGATCAGCATGTAGTCGTGCGCGTAGGTGTTGTCGCCGCAGGTGCTGCCGTCCAGCCGCAGCACGGGCCACAGGTCGAGGTCGGCGGTGCCGGGCACGGCGCACGAGGCGGCCGCGGGCTGGGACGCCAGGCCGTCCAGCGCGAGCTGCAGCTCGACCGTTCGCCGCCAGACGGGTTCGGCGCACGCGCGGATCCCGGCGTGCGCCAGGGGGTCGAGGGCGCCGCCGGTCTTGAGCACGAGCGGCAGCAGGCCGGTCGGGATGGCGGCGAAGCGCGTCTCGGTGACCTGCTGGCACGTGATCATCGCGGTGAGCAGGTTGGCCACCCGGCCCGCGACCTCGGTGGACAGGCCCGACGAGCTGATGGCCGCGGTGGCGTCCTGCGGCAGGCCGACCCCGGCGGAGAGGGCGGAGACGGCGGTGGCCAGCGCGCCGGTCGGGTCGGCGGGCAGCGGGGTGGTGATCGAGGTCGGTGCGCTCAACAGGCCCTGGTTGGGCTGGAGCTGGGCGCCGACGACGGGGTTGACGGCGGCGATGGCCTGCCACGCCGAACCGCTCGCGGAAGCCGTGCCGTTCGCGGCGACGAGCAGCGCTACGCAACCGGACAACGAGAGCAACGCTCGTCTTAATCGTCTCGACATGGTCGTGTTCCCTCCGGATGTGGATCAGGGCGGCCGAACTATAAAGTCGGCTGCCCTGATCCGCACTCCCGGGCGGGGATCGCGTCTCGAATACCGCCGTTCGTCGCAGCTCTCGGCGGACCTCGCCCGTGTCGACGACCGGCCGAGGTCTCAGCCCGACGCGGTCGTCCTGCTCATCCCGCCACGCCTTGGACGCGGCCGACACCTGCGCCGGCCGTGACGAGTCGCGGCACGGACGCGGGGTCGTCCACCGTGTAGCTGTAATAGGTGCGCGGCTCCACGACGGTACCGAGCGTTTCCGGCGCGCCGGAGCCGGCGTAGATGTTGTTGCGCTCGATCACCCGCCCCGGACCGCTCTTGTCGTAACCGGACAGGATCGGGTACGAGACGTTCTCGAAGTAGTTGCCCTCGACCACGACACCGGCGTCCATGGTCGAGGCGACGCCGTAGAGCGAGTTGCCCCGGTAGTAGTTGTTGTAGACGTGCACCGGCTCACCGAACCGGACACGCGGGTGGCGCTGGTCGGTGCCGTCGAAGAAGTTGTGGTGGTAGGTGACGCGCAGCTTGCCCTTGTCGCTGGTGTAGGTGTCGGAGTGGCCGAGCAGCGCGGCCTTGCTGTGGTGGTGGAAGTGGTTCCACGACACCGTGACGTAGTCGGAGTTGCGCTTGATGTCCAGCAGGCCGTCGTAGCCGTCGGACAGGTCGCAGTGGTCGATCCACACGTGGTGGGCGGAGTTGGTGACGCTGATCGAGTCGTCCGCAGCGTCGGTGAACCGCAGGTTGCGGATGATCACGTTGTTGCCGGGGCGCGTGGTCGAGCCGAGCTGCAGCCCGCCGCCGGTGATCTCGGCGGTGGAGCCGACCCCGACGATGGTCTTGTTCGCGACCACGGTCAGCATCTCGTCGCCGACCTGGATGCGGCCGGACACCGAGATGACGTACGGCTCCTTGCGGCCGACGTAGTCGGCGAGGGCGGCGGCCGTCGTCACGGTGACGGCCTGGCCACCCGCGCCGCCGGTGGTGCCGTTCTGGCCGAGGGCGTTCACGCCCGCGAACCCGTTGGCGACGTTGAGCGGTGACACACCGGCCGAGGCCGTGCGCGGGACGGCGGCCGCCAAGGCGGCCAGCGCCGAGCCGGAGAGCAGCCGACGGCGATTGATGGCGCTCATGTGAAGTCCTCCTGGCTGTCCTGGCTCAGATGCGGCCGACGCCGGCGCCGGCCGGCACGGTGCTGGGCAGGGTCGACGGGTTGTCCGGGGTGTAGGCGTAGTAGGTGCGGGGTTCGACGACCGTGCCGAGGGTCTGCGGAGTGCCGGAGTTGACGAAGACGTTGTTGCGCTGCACCACCCGGCCCGGCCCGCTCTCGTCGTAGCCCGAGTAGATCGGGTGCGGCACGTTCTCGAAGTAGTTGGCCTCCACCAGCACGCCGGCGTTCATCGTCGACGCCACCCCGTAGAGCCGGTTGTTGCGGAAGTAGTTGTTGTAGACGTGGATCGGCTCGCCGAAGCGGACGCGGGGGTGCCGCTGGTCGGTGCCGTTGAAGTAGTTGTGGTGGAACGTCACACGCAGCTTGCCGGTGTCCTGGCCCGCGTTGGAGTCGGAGTGGCCGAGCAGCGCGGTCTTGCTGTGGTCGTGGAAGTTGTTCCACGACACGGTGATGAAGTCCGCGCCCCGGACGATGTCGATGAGGCCGTCCTGACCGCCGCTGAGGTCGCAGTGGTCGATCCAGATGTGGTGCGAGGACTGCTGGATGCTGATCGCGTCGTCGTCCGCGCCGGTGAACTTCAGGTTGCGGATGATCACGTTCTGCCTGCGGTACATGTCCAGCCCGCCGCCGCGGATCTCCGCGCCGGGCAGGCCGATGACGGTCTTGTTGGAGCGCAGTCCCTGCTTGCTGCTGAACGTCATGATCCCGTCGACCTGGATCACGTAGGGCTCGTTGCGGTCGCAGTAGTCGAGGAACGTGTCCGTGTCCCGCACGGTGACCACGGGCCCGCCCACGCCGCCGGTGGTGCCGTTCTGGCCGAGCGTGTTCGTCCCGGCGAACCCGTCGGCGGTCTGGAACGGCGCCGCCCACACCGGGTTGGTGGTGACGGGGCTCGCGCCCGCCGGGCGTGCGGCGACGGCGGTCAGGACCGTCGCGGCGGCGCCCGTGAGGAGGGCGCGCCTGCTGATGTCGCTCATCGTGGGTGCTCCTGTCAGATGCGACCGGTGCCCGCACCGGCGGGCACGACCGTGGGGACCTCGGCGGCGCGGTTGAGGGTGTAGGCGTAGTACGTGCGCGGCTCGACCACGGAACCGCGGAGCTCGATCTCGTGGTTGCACTCCACGAGGATGTTGTCGCGGGCGACCATGCGGCCCAGGTCGCCGCTGAAGTCCACCCGGCCGGGGTTGTTCACGCTGAAGAAGTAGTTGCCCTCCAGCACCACGCCCGCGTTCATCGCCGAGGCGACGCCGTAGCTGTTGTCGCGGTAGTAGTTGTTGTAGACGTGCACCGACTCGCCGAACCGGACGCGCGGGTTGCGCTGGTCCGAGCCGTCGAAGTAGTTGTGGTGGTAGGTCACCCGCAGTCGGCCGATGTCCTGCGCGCCGTTGTCGTCGTCGTGGCCGAGCAGCAACGTCTTGTCGTGGTCGTGGAACCTGTTCCACGAGACGGTGACGAAATCGCTGCCCCTTTTGATGTCGACCGCGCCGTCGTCGCCGTTGGAGAAGTCGTTGTGGTCGATCCAGATGTGGTGGCTGAACATCTGCACGTTGATCAGGTCGTCAGTGGCGCCGGTCAGCGCGAGGTTCCGGATGATGATGTTGTGCACGGCGTTGGCCGAGGGAGTGGTGACGTCGTCGTCGACCGGCAGGCCGATGTTCAGCCCGCCGCCGACCAGCCGCGCGTCCGTGCCGAGGCCGATGATGGTCTTGTCCGAGGCGACGGGGTGCATGCCGTCCGTGCTGCCGGTCGGCAGCGTGATCGTGCCTCTGACCTGCACGACCAGCGGTTCCGGCCGGGCGATGTAGTTCAGGAACTGGGCGGGGGTGGTGGCGGTGACGACGGCGCCGCCCGCGCCGCCGGTGGTGCCGTTCTGTCCCAGTGCGTTCACCGAGGCGAACCCGTCCGCGGTGGTCGCGGCCAGCGCCGGCGTGGCGCTCGGCACCGCGACCGCGGTCGTGGCCAGTGCGACGGCCACGACGACCTTCAGCAGGGCGCGCCTGTTCCCGACAGATGTGGGCATGGCTATTTCCTCTCCCGTATGAGGGGTGAGTGCAGGAGTTATCGGGAAAGCGCTCTCTGATCGCACCGTAGCGCATGTTCCCGGCCTGTCAACGGTCGGCGACACCTCGGGTCCGAGGTTCACATATGTGGCCGGACTATTAGTCGGAGTCGTTCACATATGTGTCGCCGAACGCCCATTCCGGCTAACCGGGAATGCTCCGCGCGGCTATTCTCGCCCGCCGCGCGAGGGCGTTGCTGGTCTGGAACCACCGACCGCGCCCCACCGGGTTCGTCCAGGCGGGTCGCGGTGGCACAGGGCTCCAGCGGTGCCTCCACCAGGACTCGAACCTGGGGCCTCGCCGTTCGTAGCGGCGCGCTCTGTCCTGCTGAGCTATGGAGGCTGGAATGGTGCGGCAATTGCGGGGGAAAGAAAAAGCCGCCCTGGTCGGTTCCCCGACGGGCGGCTCCCTGGACCGGACCTGTCACCAGGTCACGGCGGGGAGCACGAGCGGCCCGGACGGCGTCGACGCGTGTTCGTCATCGCCCCTCCTCCGCTCGGTGTGTGCTGCCATGCTGCCTACCGTCGCACGGTGCCGTCAAACCATTTCCGGCGCATTCCCCGACGCCGGGGCGGCGGATTTCACGGCTCACCGGTCAGCAGCTGGAGGTCCGGGCTCCGCCGACCGGGAAGGCCGAGCATGAAGTCCAGGTGCACGAGGTTCACCTCGGCACAGCCCACGTCCCGCACAGCCCACGTGCGCCAGTCCGATTTGGACGGGAGCCGACCTGGGAGCGACAGCAGCACGGGCTCGGAGAGCATGGCGCCTTCCCGGTCGAAGAACACCACCGCGACGTCGAACCGGGTTCGTTCCGCAGCGTCACGTCCAGCAGCACGGTCTGCTCACCGCGCCCGGCCGCGGTGACATCCACCAGTTCGAGGTCCGACAACCGCACGCGAGCCTCGTCCGGGGGGAACGCGACCGTCGCGGTCGAGGTGGACCCGGTCACCGCCGAGCCCGACACGACCGGCGCCGAAGCCGACCCGCCACCCGACCGCTCCGAGAGGCCAACCCGTTGGCGGTCCAGCTGACGACCTCGCCCGCCACGGCGACGAGGGTGCAACCCAAGCCCAGGACCGCGACCTTGGTGGCAGTGCCCCGCGCGCCCCGCTTCAGCCGTCTGCGCCCCACCTCAGCCGCCTGCGCCGCACTGCCGGGGGCTCGCCGACCCACAGGATCACCGCGACGACCACGCACGCCGCGGCCACCACCCACGCCCACCACGCCCGGGCCTCGACCCCGATCACACCCTGGACGATCGCCACGACCACGAAGACAACGATCAGCGCGACCACCCGACGACCCCGAACCGGCTTCCGACCCGCACGCCGACGCAACCCCATGACCGGTGCATCGAAGCGGACAGGAGGCCGTTACACCGAAGGGGCATGCGGCGCGGTGGCCGACATGACCTGGTCGCCCGGCCTCGATCCGCCACGTCGCACCATCGCCTTCGGCCCCGAGGCGCGAGGGATGCCGTAACGGCGGTACGCGACGCGTCCCCGTCCGTGGTCTATTACGCGAGTCGTGGAACCGGACGGTGTTGCGGGAGGCGGACTGCCATGAATCGGACGCGGACGTGGGGAGCCTCCCTGATGACGGCGCTCGCAGTGGCAGGGGGCGTGGCCGCTGCCACGGGCCAGGCGCACGCGGAGGCCGCCGCGCAGACCTGTGTCGGCACCTGGGCGGTCACCTACGACCCGCCCATCACCGACACGCCCCAACTCGTCGCCGGTGTCCTCACCGGGACGTTCCCGGCCTGCACCGACCTCCAGGCCTTCACCGCGACCTACCGGCAGGTGTTCACCGACACGGTCTCCTGCACGACGTTGCTCAACGCGGGCGCCACGTCCCGCACCTACACCTGGGGCAACCCGCTCGCCGCGCCGACCACCTTCACCTACAACTTCACCACCACCGTGGTCGGCGGGCAGGTCGTGGTCACCAACACCGGTGTGATCACGGCAGGGCGGTACTCGCCGGGCAGCGCGGTCCAGGTCGCCACGCTCGTGACGCCGGACGCTCTCGCGTGCGCCGGTTCGGGCATCGGCAGCCTCACCGGCCCGACGACGCTCACCATCTACAGCCCCTGAGCGTCTGACGAGCGTGTGGCAGGAAGTCGCCACGCCCGGTTACCGCCGGCGCCCGGTTTCGTATTGACTCCGCCATAAGGGCTCCCTAGCGTTTTCGCTACCGCGACCGCAGGGGAGTCGGCCGATTCGAGGGGACCGACCGTGCGCAAGCCACGCATCGCCGAGCTCCTCATCGCCGCCCTGGCCGTGGTGATCCTCGCGGCGGCCTTCGTGGTGTTCGGGCAGGACGCCCCGCCGGCGCACCAGAACCACGTGGCCGCCACCGTGACGAGCGCGGCGTCGGGTGCGGGGCGATCCGACTCGTTCGAGGGCTACCGGCTCGAACCGGTCGAGGTCCCCGACCGGCACGGCCTGGACCTGCCGTTCGCGTTCCGGATCATCGACCCCGACCAGCGGCCCGCTACCGCGTTCCAGCCCAACATGACCAAGCAGCTGCACTTCTTCGTCGTCCGGGACGACCTCAGCGTGTACCAGCACGTCCACCCCGAGCCGGACGGCGACACCTGGCGCACCACGCTCTCACTACCGGGCGCCGGCCGCTACCGCATGTACACCGAGTTCATCCCGCCCAGCACCGCCCGACACCCCGAGCCGGTCGTGCTCGGCGCGCCTTTCGAGATCCCCGGTGACGCGACGAAAGCAGCGCTGCCCTCGCTGAGCGTGGAGACCACCACCGAGTCCGGCTACCGGGTCGTCGTGCGGGACGGACTCGCCCTCCCGCTGGGCGCCCCGGCGAAGATCCGGTTGGCCATCAGCGATCCCGGGGGTGCTCCGGTGACGGCGCTGGAACCCCACCTGGGTGCCTACGGCCACGTCACCGCGTTCCACACCGAGCAGCTGTCCACCACCCACCTGCACCCCGTCGAGGTGGTGGGGATCCCGGTCCTGCAAGGCACCCTGACGTTCGACGTGTGGTTCGGCGACGCCGGCGACCACCGGCTGTTCCTGGAATTCCGCCACAACGGGCAGCTGCACACCGCCGCACTCACGTTCACCGCCACCGACGTCTGACGCGAAACGCCTCCCGGCGACGACTCGCCAGTCCGCCATCCGAAGAGGCGACGATCGACTGGGTGACGTCGTGGGTGGAGTCTCTGCGTCAGGCGTCCTGCCCTTGACTCACCTCGACGCGGTGCAGCGCTCGCGCGCGTGTCGCACCTGCTCCTCGAAGGTGGCTCTGCCTTTCAGCACAGCCTTGAGCTGATCGTCGAGGTCGGCTTGCGCGTCCTTGGACAGGGTCCAGCCCAAGGGCGCTTGGACGCCAGGGCTGGGCACGTTCGCGATCCGCACGTAGCTTTCGCAGCCGAAGGCGTCATAGGTGCGTTGCCGTGCGGCGGAATCGCCGATCCCGGCCGTTGCCCGTACGCCTTCCAAGGGGACGAGCAGTTCACGTGGTCGGTCGCCGGCTTCCGGGGTGGCGACGCTGTCGTAGCCGTTGTCGATCTGGAGCATCGTCGGCACGATGCGCCGTGTGGGTCGTTGGCTCAGCACTGGGCAGCCTTCCCCTGGGCTCGCGCCGGCCACCGCGGCGTTGTGGCATTCGATGAACGGGCGGAGGGTCAGGTAGAGGTCGTGGGCGGTGAGGCTTGCGCTGGCCTCCACGTAGCCTCCGTCGACGACGTGGACGTGGTGTTCCTCGTCGTTGCCGCAGGAGGTGAGTCGGCCGGCCGGTGTGATGTAGGGGAACCGGGCGGACAGCAGGGCCGCGGTCGAGCCGTTGACGTCACCGCAGCGCAGGTAGTGCTGGCCGAGGTCGATCAGGGCCGGTGCGTCCGCCGAGGAGGATCCAGCGATCGGGGGATCGTCGGGGCGCCCCTTGCACGCCATCGGGTTGCCGGACCGGTCGTAGCCGCTCAACGCCAACGGCGCGACGAGGGTTCGGCAGCCGCTCTCCACCGAGGTGCCGTTGAGCAGCGCCAACGGCATCCACTCTGCGCCCGGTGCCCAGTGTGCGTAGAACGGCTGCTCCAACGCCCTCTGCTCGCGTTCCCACGACATCTCCAGCACCGCCGCGCGGTCCAGTCCGCCGAAGCCGAGGAAGGAGCGGGGGAGGTCGACGTGGAGCAGCCATGCGACGGTGGCGCTCAGGTGGTCCTGGTCGAACACCTGCTCGGCCTTCTCCTCCGGCTTGGAGAGCCACGACATGATCCCGAGGCTGCCACCGGACACGCCACTGGCCGCGAAGACCGGTCGGTCACAACCGGTCTGATCGGGGAACAACGACCGGAGGACGCCTTCGGTCCAGTAGGCGGCCCTGATCCCGCCTCCGGAGGCGGCGACGATGACCAGGTTCGCCGGGTCCTCGCGGCCGGGTTCGGCCGTGCAGTTGGCCTGCGACCACGAGGCCAGCGCCTCGGCGACCGTCAGCGACGGCGGTGCGTCCACCTCGGCTCGGCGCACCGTGTGGTGCCCTCGACCGTCCACCACCGAGGCGAGCAGGAACCACGCCAAGAGGAGGAAGAAGACCGGCGTGCGGTGCAAGCGGAACCCACGCAGCCCGGCGATGGGCGTGGCGTGGTCCGCCCAGCGTTCCAGTTCGGTCCCGAAGACCAGGACGGCGACGAGGAAGAAGGTCACCACCGCGATCGGTCCGACCGTGACCGCGAAGCCGAACATCGTCGCGGGCACGCCGCAGAGCACGAAGGTGATCACACCGGTCACTGCTGCGAAGCCGTACGCCCAGTTGATCCGACGCCGGTCGTCCGTCCCCGACGGCGTGTCGTCCCGACGTGCGGCTGCGGAGGGCCTCAGCAGTGACAACAACACGATCGGCAAGAAGGCCGCACCAAGGCCGACCGCGAACAACACGACCGGCCGTGACAGCAACTCCTTCGCCAGCACGGCGGGCACGGCTGAAGACCTGATGATGAACAACGCCGTCACGACGCACGGGAACACGGCGAACCGGGCGGCCCATACTGTCACGTCGAGTTTCTGCCGAGCGGTCGAACTGTCACTGTCGGGGTTGTCGGATCTCCAGGGCGGGACCCCGGCAAGCCACGACAAGGCCACCAGTGCGGCAAGGACGATCGCGAGCCCCCACAGGTTGCGCCACCAGATTCCGGCAATGCCCGCGAGGACACACGCCGACAAGATCACCCATGGCCGGATCGGATCCGACTTCTCGCGTTCGGTACCTGCGGCCCGGTGGACGCTCGCCCACATCGTGAGGGACAGCAGCACGACGGCGACACCGCTCGACACCGCCCGGGCGGGGCTGTCGGCGATCGCGAGCAGGGCGTCCTGTATCTGATCGGTGCTGACGCCGGTCAGCAGCGCGGTCAGCACCAACGCGATGCCCACCTGCCAGCGCAGCTGCTTGACGGCGGTCATTGTTTGGCCGTTGACGTGCTTGCGGATCACCTGCGCTTGGAAGGCGAGCGCCGCGGCGAGGAGTACCAGGACCGCGAGGGCCAACCACTTCGCCAGCGTCCCGATGCCCAGCAGCCACCCGGTGAACTGGGACGACCCGGCCCTTCCCGTGATCATCAGGAAAGCAACGCTCTCGGCCACCTCGGCGACCAGGATCACCGTCAGCACGAGGACCCGTACTCGACCGGTGGCCGACTTGCGCAGGGCGGTGCCGACCGAGCGATTCGTGTGGATCTGCCCGGCCAACCAGCCGAGCAGGAGCCATGCGAGGACCAGGTAGGAGGCGGTGAAGAACCCGTCCGCGACGACGTAGGCGATGAGCAGCCGACGAGCCGTGGCGAACGATCCCGGTGCGGGGGCTGCGCAGGCACCGACCTTCTCCTCCGGGTCGTCCAGGGCGGCGGCACCGCTCCAGACGCACCGGGCTTCGGCCACGTTCGGCGGGGCATCGGCCGGATTGAGGCCGGACAGGCCGGTGATCGTGTAGGCGTGCCTGGACGGCACTTGGATGCGGCCCATGCTGGAGTCCACCTGGCCGAGCACGACCAGTGAGGCCAAGGCGAGAACCACCAGGCACACAACGTGCCGACGTCCGACGGTCATGTCGCACCTCACAGCGCCTTGAGCACTGATGACTGGTACACCGTTAGTCGACATGCCCGCTACCTACCGTTACGGTCGACCGTCGACATGCACCCGAACGAGTGAACGGCCATGGTCCGGAAGGCGTTGAGGTGTCCGTACAGGGCTCGACGGCACCGACCCGATGCGCGCCGGTCACCGCCGCGCGGGTCAAGGTGCTTGGGTGTGCGTGTGCTGTTTCAGGAAGAGCTGATCGGACGTGTTCGCGAAGTGTGCGAGAGCGATGACGGGTTGGACGCCGTGCTGATGTACGGCTCCTTCGCCGCTGGGGAGGCGGACGAGCACAGCGACATCGAGTTCTGGCTGTTCTTCACCACGCGGAGACGCGCCGAGATCGATCCGCGGTCGTGGTGCGCCGACATCGCGCCGATCAGCTACGGCCTGCTCAACGAGTTCGGCTCCTACGTGGCGTTCTTCCCCGGCCTCGTGCGCGGCGAGTTCCACTTCGCGACGGTGGACGAGATCGCCGGCGTGGCGGAGTGGCCGGCGCGTGGCGCCGCGGTCGAGCGGATGCTGATGGTGGATCGCAGTGGAGCGTTGGCTCCGGTGCTGCGCGGCCTGCCCCAGCGGTACGTGCCGCCGGTCGACAGCCCCGAGATCATCACGCAGTACTGCGACCCTTTCGTCAACTGGCTGGTGTTGGCGCATCACCTGGCGGCGCGAGGTGAGGATCTGCGTGCCTGGGACGCACTCGGGCATGCGCAACGGCACCTCCTGTGGATGGCACGCCTTGCCGAGGAGTCCACCGCGCACTGGTTGACTCCGTCGCGAGGTGCCGAGCGCGAGTTGTCCGCGGACACGGTGGCGGAGCTGAGGGCAGCCACCTCTGCTGCGTCGCCGCGGGAGCTGACCCACGCGCTGCGTGCCGCCTTGGACCTGGGCCGCCGCCTGTGGCCCGTGATCGCCACCCGCTACGGGCGGAGCGCCCCGACCTCGCTGTTCTCCGAACTCGACGCTGCCCTCGAGCACCGCGCCTCCCACCAGAGCCGCGGCCCGGTCGGGTGACACCGGTCCGGCAGCGGCGAAGCGCACAAGCAGGCGGTCCTCGCGCCGGCCCTCATTCCGTGACAACGGCCCTCCGGCGCCGCCCGCACATGCCGCCGGCACGCCCCGCCGAGGCGCCGGGTTCTGGTCGTGCCGGTCAGCGCAGCCCGAACAGCTCGCGATGGACGGCGCGCTCGCCCAACGGTCCACTGTGGTGCATCGAGCGGCACGAACCGGTGACGTGACCGGTTGTGGTGGTCAGATCGGCGTGCACGAGGTAGTCGGGGTGAACGCCATCGTCACTCGTGCGGCGTTGGAAGACGATGTCCAGCGAGTCGCCCGGCCGGACCTCCACGGCGGTGTCGAACAGCGGCAGGTAGGCGGGTATCCAACTGGTGCGTTGCCGCAGCGAGTCCACGATCGGCGCACCGCCACCGGTGTTCAACCTGATCCAGCACAACAAGCCGTCGATCTCGCCCGCGCGTTGCACCGTCAGCCGTGCGGTGGTGGTGTCGTCCAAGGGGGCCGAACCGTCGAGGGGCAACCGCTCCACGGGTGCCGCGTCGGTCACCACCGAGTCCGGCGGTGGGTTCGCCACGGCGAGCCGGATGTCGAACGGGCCACCGTTGAGCTCGAACACCTGGAGCAGGTAGGGAAGCGCGTCCCGTGCGAAGGCCACACCGCGCGGGAACAACGACCTGAGCGACACGCCGCCCACCACGGTGTCGCACGCGACAGGCACCACGACGGCGTCCGGCGTGAGCAGCCGGGCGCGCGCGTCGGCCATGACCGCCAGCGCGCCCTCGGCGCTGGCGATCGAGCCGATCAGCTCCGAGACGCACACCTCGGCCCGCCGCCGCGGCGTGAAGTCGAACGACAGGCCGGGCACCAAGTCGACCGTGTCCGCCTCCGGCAGGCCCGCGAGCCGGAGCTCCGCCGCGCGGTGGCTGCGTTCCATCGCTTCTACCGCGACGACGTGGGCCGCGCCGGACCGCGCCGCGACCAAGGCCCAGTTGAGATCTTGACCAGTGCCTATGTCGAGCACCCTGCGACCTGCCACCGCCGGGCGCAGCGCCTGCCGGTAGGCGTGGTCGCGGTGGACGTCGTTCGTCATGGAGTGGTAGAGCATCGGGTCGTAGACGGGGTACTCGCCGACCGACGGCCAGAGGTCCGGTGCGCTGCCGTAACCGGGTTCCGTGTCGACGGCGATGGTCAACCGGCCGTGCGGGACGCTGGTTGCGTTCATGACTCCTCGTTCCCCGTTCGGCGTGCGCGGGCCGCAGTGGCCCCTCCTGGACCCGACGGCGGTGTGAACCTAACCGCGGGACGGTCGAGTTCGACAGATCGTCGATCGAGTCCTATTCCGGTCAGGGTGGGTGACGGCCAACCGCCTCCGGGTGTCGGTAGCTTCGGCCTGGACGCCATCCGAAGGGAGGCCGAGTTCTGGTGCTGGGCAACATCGCACCCTCCGCGCTGGAGGAGTGGCTCAGGACGCGCTACTTCTCCGCCCGCGTCGACATCTCCAGCTCCGGTGTGGAGAACTACTCGTTGGGCGATCTCAGGGAGTTGCTGGACATCCCGGTCGACGACCTCGACGACGTCGTGTTCCGGGACAGCCCTTCGCTCGGGGGTGACGCCCTGCGCGCGGCCGTCGGGCGGCGCTTCGGGGCCGAGACCGGGAAGGTGATGATCACCAACGGTTCCAGCGAGGCGCTGCTGTTGGCGATGTCGGCCCTGCTGCGGCCGGGGGACGAGGTCGTGGTGCAACAGCCCGCGTACCCGTCGCTGCGCTCCATCGCGCAGTCGATCGGCGTGGTGCTGAAGATCTGGGAATGTGATCCCACCGAGGGCTTCCGACCCGACCTGGACCGGCTGGCCGGCGTGCTGTCGGACCGGACCAAGGCCGTGGTGGTCAACTTCCCGCACAACCCGCTGGGTGTCACCTTGGACCACGTCGGGTATCAAGCCCTGCTGGACCTGGTGGACGCCTGCGGCGCGTACCTGCTGTGGGACGCGGCGTTCGCCGAACTGGTCTACGACGCCCCTCCGCTGCCCGAACCCGGTGCCGTGCACCCCAGGGCGCTGTCGTTCGGGACCTTGTCCAAGGCGTACGGACTCCCCGGGCTCCGGGTGGGTTGGTGCATCGGCCCGCACGAGGTGCTGGACCGGATGGTCCTGCTGCGCGACTACGTGTCGTTGAACACCTCACCGCTCGTCGAGACGATCGCGACCAGGGTGCTCGACCGAGCCGACGCCGTCATCGGCCCGCGCCTGGCCCAGGCTCGCCGCAACCGTGCACTGCTCGCGGACTGGGCTGCGGACAACGCCGACCTGGTGGATCTCCGACTTCCGCAGGGCGGAGTCTCCGCGTTTCCCCGGCTTCGCGGGTTCGATTCCGTGGATGCGCTCTGCGCGGACCTCTGCGACGCCCAAGGAGTCCTCGTCGTACCGGGGAGCTGCTTCGACCACCCGGACCGGATGCGCATCGGCATCGGCGGGCCGGGTGACGAGTTGGCCGACGGACTGGCGGCCGTCGTAGCCGCGGCCCGGCGGGCAGCGCGATTCTCCTGAGCGTCGCTTGCCGGTATACGGACGCGGTGGCAAGGTGAAAAGTGTTGGCGCTTGTTTCCGAAACAGGGGGAATTCGACATGGATGGGTCGCGCGTCGATACCTTACGCATAGACCGCGCCGGCGCGGGAGCTTCGGTGGCGGATGTCGGTATGTCGCGGGAATTCGATCCGCCGACCGTGGAAACCGTCGAAATCGCGGCGCTGGCCCCCGGGGACATGCTGCGTTCCGACGGACAGGACCGCCGGCACGTGCGGCTGCTCGCGGAAACGCTCGACGAACTGCCGCCGATCCTGGTGCACCGGGCCACCATGCGGGTCATGGACGGTATGCACCGGGTGAGCGCGGCGCGGTTGCGCGGTCGGGAGCACATCGCGGCGCGCTTCCTCGACGGCTCGGCGGCCGACGCGTTCGTCGCGTCGGTGGAGGCGAACGTGGCGCACGGGTTGCCGCTGACGCGTCGGGACCGCAACCACGCGGCGGCCCGCATCGTGGCCACGCACCCGTACTGGTCGAACCGGGCGATCGCCGCCAAGGTCGGCCTGTCGGACAAGACGGTGGCGGCGATACGCAGGCGTTCGGGTGCGGGTTTTCCGCAGGCGCCCAGGGGGATCGGCCGGGACGGGAGGGTGTGGGCCGCTAGTGCCGAGGACGGCCGGCTCCGGGCGGCCGAGCACTTGGTCCGCCGGCCGGACGCCACCGTGCGCGAGTTGGCGGCGGCGGGCGAGATCGCTCTTTCCACCGCGCGTGACGTGCGCCGACGCGTGGTATCAGGTGAGGATCCGGTGCCTGCTCGGCGGGGATCCGTTGCTGTGCCGGACCCTCGCCGTGGTGGGAGCACGCAGCAGGCCGCGGGACTCGACGTGCGTGACGCCGCGGAGGTCGTCGCCGACGTGGTGACCCGGCTGCGCAACGACCCGTCACTGCGGTTCACCGACGTCGGACGGCTGGTCCTGCGCCTGCTCGACGTCCACTCGATGGACAACGACGACTGGGTCCGCCTGATCGACCTGCTCCCGCCGCACTGTGCGCCGACCGTCGCCGAGGCGGCCGACCAGTGCGCCGTGCTGTGGCGCAACGTCGCCGACCACCTGAAGCGGCGCGCGACCGGCCGCTGACCGGCCGACGGTGGCGCCCCGTCCCGACGGCGGGACAGGCGTCGGAGCCGTTTTCCTTGACGTCCGTTATCGGGTGCGCACTAGCATCATCGATACAGCGTGACCGTGCCGCGTGTTGCCGTGAATTGTGCCGGCGATCTCCGAAGTAATTCAGCTAGGAGTCGAGTCATGTCAGAATGGTCTGAAGACCCGTTCGACCGGTATTTCGTCGTGGTCAACGACGAGGAACAGCATTCGATTTGGCCCGCGGTCAAGCAGGTGCCTGCCGGATGGATTCCCTCGGGGTTCGAGGGAAGTCGCGTGGAATGCCTCGCGCACATCGAACGCGTGTGGACCGACATCCGGCCGCGCAGCCTCCGGTTGCGGCTGGCCGAACACGAGACCAGCGCATGAGCGGCTCCCGTCTCGTCGGTCCCGCGGTCGCGCTTCCCGATGCGCCGGTGCACGCGCTGTTCAGCGCCCAGGTGGCCCGACAGCCCGATGCGACCGCGCTGGTGAGCGGCGGTGAATCCGTGTCCTACCTCGACCTGGACCGCCGGGCCAATCGCCTGGCGCACCGGCTGGTCGAGCGCGGCGTGCGGCGCGGAGACCTGGTGGGTGTCCTGCTGGAACGGGGCGTCGACCTGGTCGTCGCGCTCCTGGCGGTGCTCAAGGCGGGTGGCGGTTACGTCCCGCTGGACACCGACCTGCCCGATGAGCGGCTCAAGCTCATGGCGACCCGGTGCGCGATCCGCCACGTCGTTCGCGGCTCCGCGCCACTGGGGTGGGGGACCTACACCGGTCCGGTGGAGGACGTGCCGGTCGACGCCGAGGGCCACCCCGACACGCCGCCCGCGGTGGAGGTGTCGCTGGACGACCCCGCGTGCGTGCTGTTCACCTCCGGGTCGACCGGAGCACCCAAAGCCGTCCTGTCCGACCACCGCTCCACCGTGCGCACCTTCTTCGGGCAGTCGTTCGCGGACTACGGCCCGGACGTGGTGCTGCTCCAGTGCGCTCCGATCTCGTGGGACATCCACTCGTTGGAACTGTGGCCCGCCCTCCTGCACGGCGGCACGAGCGTCCTCGCGCCGTCCGGTCGGCTGGACCTGGACACGATCGCGGAACTCACCGCCCGCCATCGGGTCACCGTGCTGTCGTTGTCGGCAGGCCTGTTCAACGTCGCCGTCGACGAGGTCCCGGAGGTGTTCTCCGGTCTGCGCCAAGCCATCACCCACGGCGACGCCGCCTCGCCCACCAAACTGGCGGAGTTGCGCGAGCGGTTCCCAGGGCTCCGGCTGACCAACGGGTACGGCCCGGTCGAGTCGATGGTGTACGCGACCGCGCACGACCTGACCGACGACGACCTGGCGAGGGGCGTCGCCCCCATCGGGACACCGCTGGCCAACACCTCGGTCGTGGTGCTGGACGAGGCGGGCGAGCCCGTCCGGCCAGGGGAGGTCGGGGAACTGCTCATCGGCGGCCACGGCCTGGCGTTGGGTTACCTCGGCGCGCCGGGCGCCACGGCCGAGCGGTTCGTGCCGGATCCGTTCGGGCAGCCCGGCGCCCGCCTGTACCGGACCGGTGACCTCGTGCGGTTCGGTGACACCGGGGAGCTGGAGTTCCTGGGCCGCAACGACGACCAGCGCAAGCTGCGCGGGTTCCGGGTCGAGCCGGGTGAGGTCGCCGCCGCCATCGAGGCGCATCCGCAGGTGCTTCGGGCGGTCGCGGTGGTGCGCGACGACCTCACCGGTGGCCCGGCGCTGGTCGGGTACGCGGTCGCGGACGAGCGGGAGGTGACCGAGGCCGCGCTGATCGACTTCTTGGCCGAGAGGCTCCCGGAGCACCTGGTGCCCTCCGCCGTCGTGCTGCTCGACGCGCTGCCCCTGCGCCCGAGCGGCAAGGTGGACCGCACCGCGCTGCCCGTGCCGCGGTTCGCGCCGACCTCCGGCGTCGAGCCTCGCACGGCGGTCGAGCGGGAACTCGCCGACATCTGGGCCCAGGTGCTGGGGGTGGACAGCGTCGGCGTCCACGACGACTTCTTCGGGCTCGGCGGTGACTCCATCCTCATCATGCGCGTGACCGCGCGGGCCAGGCGACGCGGCCTGCGGCTGGTCCCGAAGGACTTCTTCGCCGGCCGGACCGTCGCAGAACTGGCCCTCGCCGTGCGGGTCGAGCCGGAGCACGAGCCGGCGCAAGGGTGGGTACCGCACGAAGACACCGCCACGCCGCTTCCACTCACCCCGATCCAGCGCTGGTTCTTCGACCAGGACCGGCGAAGTCCTCACCACTTCACCCAGTCGGTCCTCGTCACGCTCGACGGACCGGTCGACGCGGCGGCACTGCGCCGCGCCCTGGCCGACCTGGTGAACTGGCACGACGCGCTGCGACTGCGGTTCTGGCGCACCGAGGACGGCGTGTGGCGGCAGCAACTCGCGGCGGTCGAGGACATCGTGGCGGTGCCGCTGGAAGTCGTCGACCTCGTCGGCCTTGGACCGTCGGCCGCGGGTGCGGCGGTGCACGACCGCACGAGCGCCGCAGAGCAAGGTTTGCGGATCGACCAGCCGCCGCTGCTGCGCGCGGTCCTGTTCGATCAGGGTGCCGCCGGGGCCGAACTGCTGCTCGTGGCCCACCACCTCGCCGTGGACACCGTCTCGTGGGCAATCCTGGTGGAGGACCTGGAGGCACTGTACGACGCTGCGGTCCCGGGCCACCCCGCCCAGCTGATGCGTACGGCGTCCTTCGCCCGGTGGGCCCGAGAGGGGCGCAGCGAGCCGCTGCCACCGGCCCCACGTCGGACCGCGGGTTCCACCCCGGACCGCACGAGCGTGCGGCTCGCCGCCGACGAGACCACGCGGCTGGTGGCCGTAGGTGCCCAGGAGGTCCTGCTGGCAGCGCTCGGCCATGCCCTCACCGCGGTGGGCGGCCCGGCGCGGCGGGTCGTCGACGTCGAGTCGCACGGGCGCGATCACGGCGACGACCTCGACCTGTTGCGCACCGTCGGCTGGTTCACCCGCGTCGAGCCGTTCCCCCTGCCCGCCGCGGACGGACCGCTGGACCACTTGCGGGAGGTCCGGGCACGCCTGGCGGTGGGCGGGTCCGCCGAGCACGAGACCGCGGCACGCGAGGTGAGTTTCAACTACTTGGGCAGGGTCGACGCCGGTGCGGGCAACGGCTGGTCCTGGCGGCCCCGGATCGGCACGAACACCGGTTCGGAGGACGCACCCGTCCACCCGCTGGCCGTCGTGGCGCACATCGCCGGCGGGCGACTCACCGTCGACTTCACCTACGACACCGCGGTCCACAGCAGCGCCGCGATCGAACGGCTCGCGGCAGGGTTCACCGACGCGCTGCATCGACTCGGCGCGAGTGCGACGACCGGGTTCGAGCTGACCCCGGCACAGGCCGGGATCGCGTTCGCGACGTGGCGCGGTGGCCCGGGGACCTACGTCGAGCAGCGCGTGTGGCGGTTGGCGGACGCGGAGGCCGACGCGGCGGTCGAGGGATGGCAGCGGTTGTTCGCGCGACACGAGGCGCTGCGCACCGGCATCCGCCGGGATGGAGGGGACGCGCCCACGCAGTTCCTCGCCGAGGAGGTGCGGCTACCGGTCGCCGTCGTGGACCTCACCGGCACCGCCGACCCGGAGGGTGCGTTCGCCGATTTCCTCCGCCGTGACCGCGTGACCGGCTTCGACCTCGGCTCACCACCGCTGGCCCGCTTGGCGAAGGTGCGGACCGACGAGGCGGGGGTGCGGTTGGTGTTCACCCACCACCACCTGCTGCTCGACGGTTGGAGCTACGGCGTGCTGCTGGACGAGCTGGCCGCGCTCGACGACCCAGCCGCTCCCGCGCCCCCGTTCAGCCGGTACGTGGAGTGGCTGCGGGCCCAGCCGACCGGACCTGCGGTCGACTTCTGGCGGGAACGGCTCGCCGGGGCGCAGTCCACACCGGTCACCCGGCCGGTCGCCGCGGGGCAGGGAGGTCACGGACACCGCGAATACCTGCTCCCGGTGGGACCGGAAGTGGTGGGCGCGCTGCGCGACCTGACCAGCCGGCACGGCCTCACGCCGGGCTCCCTCGTCCACGCCTGCTGGGCGCTCGCCGTCGCCACCCACACCGGGCGGTCGGACGTCGTGTTCGCGACCACCTACGCGGTGCGACCGGACGAGATCCCCGATGTGGAACGCATGGTCGGGCCGATGATCGGCACCGCACCGGTCCGCGTGGCGCTGTCCCCCGAAGCACCCACCCTGACCTGGCTGCACGAGGTCCAGGAGCAGCTGCTGGACCTGCGCGAGCAGCCCCCGCTCCCGTTCGGCGCCATCACCGCGACCGCCGGGCTGCCCTCGGGCGCGGTGCTGTGCGACTCGGTGGTGGCGTTCGAGAACTTCTCCTCGAACAGGCGTGCCGGTGACACCACCGAAGGGGTCAACGCGGTGACCGGCACCGTGCTTCCCGCTCTGTCCCAACCGGACTTCCCGCTGACGGTCATCGTCAAGCCCGCCACCGACGGGCTCGGGCTGAAGCTCGTCTACGAGCCGGCCGCCATCGGCGACGACGAGGTGCGGCTGATGGCCGAGCTGCTCGCCCACTTGCTGGGGGAGGTGGCGCGGGATCCGGGGCGCCCGCTCGGCGCGATCCCGCTGCGGGCCAGGGACGGTCGGCCCGAGCCCGCGGATGCCGCCGAACTGCCCGCGCGATCGGTGGTCGAGCTGTTCCGGTCACGAGCCGCGCAAGCGCCCGACACGACGGCGCTCACCTTCACCGGAGGACGGTTCACCTACGCCGAGCTCGCCCACCGGGTGGACGCGCTGGCCTCCCACCTGCGGGCCGCGGGCGTCACCGCGGGCACCGTCGTCGGGATCTGCCTGGACCGCTCGCCCGAGCTCGTCGTCGCGGTCCTGGCCGTGCTCAGCGCGGGCGGTGCGTTCCTGCCGCTCGACCGGCGGGAACCACCCGCCCGGCTCGCCTTCATGGTCGACGACGTCAACGCCTCGATCGTGGTGACAAAGTCCGACGTGGACGTCGACTGGCCGGATGCGGCCACACCGATGGAACTGGACCAGTTGGGCCCGGCGCCGGCCACGACCGACGCCGTCGCACCTCGCGAGGACGACCCGGCGTACGTCATCTACACCTCCGGCTCCACCGGGCTGCCCAAGGGCGTGCTGCTGCGCCACGGCGGACTGGTCAATCGACTGGCGTGGATGGCGCGCGAGTGCGGGCTCACGCCGCGAGACGTGGTGTTGCAGAAGACGGCGTTCGGCTTCGACGTCGCGGTGTGGGAACTGCTGTGGCCCTTGGCCTTCGGCGCGTGCCTGCACGTGACGGAACCGCTGGTGGAGCGCGACCACGCCGGGCTGACCGCGGCGATCGTCGAGTCGGGCTGCACGGTCCTGCACTTCGTGCCGTCGGCGTTGGACGCCTACCTGCCGGCCGCCGGACGGGCGTTCGGCGGGGTGCGCCTGGTCGTCACCAGCGGCGAGGCGCTCATGCCCGCCGTCGTGGAGGGGACGCGTGCGGTGTTCCCGGCGGCGCGGCGCCACAACCTCTACGGGCCGACCGAGGCGACCATCGACGTCACCTCCTGGGCGTTGCCGGACCACACGCCCGCCTCCGTGCCGATCGGCAGGCCGATCGCCGGCCACCGGGCGCACGTGACCGACCCGCAGGGGCGGGAGGTGCCCGACGGGATCGCCGGCGAGCTCGTCGTCGCCGGGATCGGCGTGGCCGTCGGCTACGTGGGCCGCGCGGCGCTGACCGCCGAGCGGTTCGTGCCGGACCCGTGGGGTCCTCCCGGTTCCAGGCTGTACCGCACCGGTGACCTGGTGCGCCGCCGGGCCGACGGCGTGCTGGAGTACCAAGGACGGATCGACCGCCAGGTCAAGATCCGCGGCTTCCGCGTCGAGTGCGGCGAGGTGGAAGCCGCGGTGGCGGCACTGCCCGACATCGGTGGCGTGGCCGTGCTGGCACTGGTCGACCCTGCGGGTGGGCGGCGGCTGGTTGCGTACGTGACGCCGTCGGCGGGCCGGTCCGCGAGCGACCTGGTCGCCGCGCGGCTGCGCGACCAGCTCCGCGAGCGCGTGCCCGACCACCTGGTGCCCGCGCTGTTCGTCCCGCTGGCAGCCTTGCCGCTCAAGGCCAACGGCAAGGTGGACCACGGCGCGCTGCCGTTGCCGGACGCCGCGCCCGCGCGATCGGAGCGGGTGCCACCGCGCACGCCGCAGGAAGGCGTGCTCGCCGGGATCTGGGCCGACGTGCTCGGGGTGCCGGAGGTCGGCGTGCACGACGACTTCTTCGACCTCGGCGGGCATTCGCTCGCCGCCATGCGCATCGCCGGCCTGGCCGGACAGGCCCTCGGGGTGGACGTGCCCGCCGCCGCGGCGTTCGACTGGCCCACGGTCGCCCGGATGGTCGCCGGGCTCGCCGAGCCGTCGGCCGAGGACCTGCCGACGCGGGTTCCCGACGACGTCGAGGTGCCCGCGTCCTCTGCCCAGCGAGGCATGTGGCTGGTCGACCAGCTGGCGCCGGACGACCCGTTCTACAACGTGCCCATGGCGTTCCGCATGCGCGGGGAGCTGGACGCCGGCGCGCTCTGGCAAGCGGTCAACGGGCTGATCGCCCGGCACGAGGTGCTGCGGACCCGGTTCGTCGCGATCGAAGGTCAGCCGGTGCCGGTGGTGGAGGACGTCGTCGGGATCGGGTTGAGCGTGGAGAGCGCCGGTGGCCGGACGCCGGACGACCAGGCCCACCGGCTGGCGTTGGCGGAGCTGGCGCGCCCGTTCGACCTCGGCCAGGCGCCGCTGCTGCGCGGCCGGCTGATCAGGCTCGCCCCCGACGACCACGTGCTCGTGCTGGTGGGCCACCACATCGCCTTGGACGCGTGGTCCAAGGCCATCATCGCGCGTGAGCTGTGGGTGCTCTACAACGCGGCGGTGCTCGGCACACGACCGGACCTGCCCGAACTGCCGCTGCGGTACCGCGATTTCGCGATGTGGCAGCACGCGAGGGTGGACGGTCCGGTGGGCCGGCGGCAGTTGCGCCATTGGGTCGAGCGGATGGCGGGCGCCCCGACCGGACCCGCCGTCCCGGCGACTCGACCGGAGCCGGACGTGGTCGGCCACGGGGGTGCCGTCGTGCGGTTCGATTTGGGTGCCGACGTCGTGGCCGGGTTGGACCGGATCGCGGCGGATCGCTCGGCCACGCTGTTCATGACCATGCTGGCGGCACTGCAGGCGCTGCTGGCGAACTGGACCGGCCAGGACGACGTCGTGGTCGGCACGCCGGTCGCGGGACGTCCGGTGCCGGAGCTGCACGGCGTGGTCGGGATGCTCGTCAACACGCTGCCCATCCGCACCGACGTGAGCGGTGATCCCCGGTTCACCGAGCTGGTGGACCGGGTGCGCCGCCACACGCTGGACGCCTTCGCGAACCAGGACCTGCCGTTCGAGCTGCTGGTCAGGGAGCTGGCGCCGGACCGTTCGGTAGGCCGCAACCCGCTGGTGGGCGTCCTGTTCCAGGTCATCGGCCAGTCGTGGGGCGTGCCCGCGCCGCCGCAGGCGGTCGGAATGCGCGTCGAGCCGTTCGAGGTGGAGGTGCCCACCGCGCGCTTCGACCTGGTCGTGGACGTGCGCCGGGAGGCGGGCGGAGGAGCCAGGGGCCGGATCACCTACGCGGTCGACATCCACGACCGCGTGGCCATCGAGTCCTTCGCCGCGGCTTGGCGGCTGCTCCTGGAGGGGGTCGCCCGGCAGCCGTCGCGGCCGGTGTCGACGCTCACCGCCGGACCCGTTGCACTGCTGCGCGCGGACCGAGCGGACCGGCCCGCGACCGCCGACCTGCGGTCCGGGCCGTCCGGTGTCGGTGACCCGGACGTCGGCGACGTGTTGGCCGAGCTGTGGTGCGAGTTGCTTGAGGTGGACCGGGTCGGCCCCGACGACGACTTCTTCCGGCTGGGTGGCCACTCGTTGGTGGCCGCACGGCTGTGCGCGCGGATCGAGGTGGCCTTCGGGGTCCGCCTCCCGCTGGCCGCCGTCTTCGAGAACCGGCGTCTGGGCACGCTCGCCGGTGTCGTGGCCGAGCGCCGCCGAACCGTCGCGGAGGAGCCACCCCTGCGGCCGAGGCAGCGATGACCACCGACCGTCCGCCACAGCGAAACGAGGATCCATCGTGACCAGTCCGCCTTCCACCACGCCGCAGACGGTGCCCGCGTTGCTGCGGCAGCGGGCGCGGGAACACCCCGCGGCCACCGCGCTCCGCGCGCCGGGGAGCCCGGGACTGACGTACCTCGGCCTCCGGGAACAGGTCGACGACCTGGCCGGACGGCTGGCCGCCCGCGTGCGCCCCGACGACCGGGTGCTCGTGCCGATGACCAACACACCGGAAGCCGTGGTGGCCGTGCTGGCCGCGATGTCGGCAGCCATCGCGGTGCCGGTCGACGCCGCCGCGATCGGGCGGTCGCAGCACGTGCTGTCCACGGCCGCGCCGGCCTTGGTGCTGGTGCCCGCGGGCGGCGATCCCGTACCCGATCCCGGGATACCAGTGCTCCACGCCGCCGACGTACCGACCCCCGCCGGGCAGTACGGCGAGCCGGCGGCCGACCGGCCCGCGCTGCTGGTCGAGACCTCGGGCAGCACCACCCGGCCGCGACTGGTCGAGCTGACCCACGGCCAGTGGCTCGACGGTGCCGCACGGGTGGTGCACTACCTCGACCTGCGTCCCGGTGACCGCACGGTCAACCTCATGCCGCTGTTCCACAACCACGGGCTCAACGGCGCGGTGCTGGCCTCGTTGTGCGCGGGTGGCGAAGTGGTGTGCCCGGGCGAGATCCGGTTGCCGCAGTTGGCCGGGTGGCTGGCCGAGTGCCGGCCGACCTGGCTCACCGCGGCCCCGGTGGTGCACGCCGCAGTGCTCGACGCCACCGGGGCCGACCTGGCCGGACTGCCGCTGCGGGTGGTCCGCAGCACCTCCGCGCCGCTGCCGGACGAACTGGCCAGGCGCTGGGCGGTCACCACGTCGGCGCCGCTGGTGGAGGCCTACGCGGTGACCGAGGCTGCGGGACAGGTGGCGGCCACCGAGCCGGGCGTCCACGAGCCGGGCACGGTGGGCGTGGCCCGGCACGGCTTCGAGATCGAGGTGCGCGACGAGGACGGGCGACCGTGTGCGCCGGGCGTCCGGGGCGAGGTCGTGGTGCGCGGACCGGCCATGGCCCAGCGGTACCACGCCGACCCACAGGCCACCGCCCGCGTGTTCGTGGACGGGTGGCTGCGCACCGGCGACATCGGGTGGCTCGACCAAGCCGCGAGGCTGCGCGTCGTCGGCCGCACCAGCGACACGGTCAACCGCGGTGGCGAGAAGGTGTGGTTGCCCGACATCGACGCCGCGTGCCTGTCCCACCCGCTGACACACCGGGCGACCGCCTTCGGCGTGCCCCATCCGCGGCTGGGTGAGGACGTCGAGGTGGCGGTGGTGCCGGTGGCCGGTCAACAGGTGGTCCCCGACGAGCTGCGGCACTACCTCAGCGGTCGGCTGGCACCGCACCTGGTGCCGCGCCGGGTGCACGTGGTCGACGAGCTGCCCGGCGGATCCGTCGGGAAACCGCAGCGCCGGCTGCTGGCGGAGAGGTTCGCGACGGAGCGGGTCCAGGCCGCCGGCCCCAGTGCGCGCCCGCCGTTGGTGGCGGCGCTCGCCGCGTTGTGGTGCGACGTGCTCGGGGTCGGGCACGTCGACGACGAGGACGACTTCCTCTCGGCGGGTGGCGACTCGATCCTCGGGACCAAGCTGCTGGCTTCCGTTTCCGAGGTGCTCGGCGTCGACCTGCCCACATCGGTGCTCTACGGCGAGGGAGGCACGCCGGCGGGCATGGCACGGCTGGTGGCGGCGGCCCGCGACACCGGGTCGGGTCGGGAGGACCGGGGTGTTCGCCCTCGCGGCGACGACCGTCCGGCGCCCCTCTCGTTCGGGCAGCAGCGCTTGTGGGCGCTGCACCAGTTCGCACCGGACAGCCCCGCCTACAACGTCCCGCTGGTGTTCCGCCTGAGCGGTCCGCTGGACGAGGACGCGCTGGAGTCGGCCGTGCGCGGTCTCGTCGACCGGCACGAGGTGCTGCGTGGTCGGATCGTGGTGCGGGACGGCGTACCTGCCCAGGTCACCGGTTCCGGGACGGACGTCTGGCTGCGCAAGGTCGACGCACAGGACGACCACGCGAGCGCGCTGGCACTGGTGGAGCGGGACGCCCGGCGGCCGTTCGCCCTCGATCGGGGATCCCCCGTCCGCGCGCTGCTGGTGAGGATCGCGGCGGACGAGGCGCTGTTCGCCCTGACCCTGCACCACCTGGTCACCGACGGCTGGTCCAACGACCTGGTCGTGCGCGAGCTGACCGAGCGGTACGCGGCGGCGAGGACCGGCAGACCCGTTGACCTGCCGCCGCTGCCGGTCCAGTACGCCGACTTCGCCGCGTGGGAGCGCGAGCGGATGGCGGGCCCGCTCCTGGCCGCGGGTCTGGACTGGTGGCGGGAGCGCTTGGCCGACCTGCCGCCGCCGCTGGTGCTGGAGCCGGTGGAGCGACCGGCCGTGCCGGGGACGGTCGGCCACGCCGTGCCCTTCGCCCTCGACGCCGGGGTCCTGGACTCCCTGCGCGAGTTGGCCCGCAGCGAGGGCACGACCCTTGCCGTCGTGCTGCTCGCGGGCTGCCACGCCGCACTGGCTCGGCACACCGGTGCCACCGACCTCGTGGTGGGCCTGCTCAGCGCGGACCGCCCGCGACCGGAGCTGCACGACCTGGTCGGGTTCTTCCTCACCACCCTGCCCACGCGCCTGGACTGCGGCGACGACCCTCCCTTCCGGACGTTGGTCCGGAGGGCGCGGGACTGGGTCGTGGCCGCCTACGACCGCCAGGACGTGCCCTTCGACCAGGTGGTGAAGGCGGTCGTCCCGGACCGCGCGCTCGGTGTCACGCCGCTGACCCAGGTGACGGTGGGGGTGGAGAAGGAGGACACCGTCCCCCGGTTCGACGGTGTCTCCGCGGTCCGCCTGGACAACCTGGAGGGCGGGGCTCGCGCCGACCTGGAGTTCCACTTCCACGAGGGCGCGACCACCGTCACCGGGCAACTCGTCCACGCCGTTGACGTGGTCCGGTTCGAGACCGCGTCGGCCCTGATCACCCGGCTGGTGGTCCTGCTGCGCCTGGCGGGCCGAGACCCGCGGCTCCGCCTGTCCGAGATCAACCAGCCGAACAACCCCTTGTCTACCAACGGAGCACAGGCATGACGACGAACAGCGTGACCACCCACGGGGTGGTCCGGCTCGACCTCGACGAGGACGGTGCGCGCCAGGCGTTGGACCTGGCGTCCGCGTGCGCCGCCCGGTACGCGGACGTCGACGACCCCGGGTTCGGTCCGGAGGCGGCCGTCATCGCCCATGACCTGCCGCGTCAGGTCCGGGCCGCCGCCAACCAGGTGCGGCTCGCGGAAGGGGTGCACGCGTTGTTGCTGCGCGGCCACCGGGTCGACGAGGGCCTGGAGCCCACACCGCGGCACTGGCGCGACGCGGGCACACCGGGCAGCCGGCCCTACGCGTTCCTGCTGGCTCTCTACGCGTCGCTGCTGGGGGACCTGATCGGCTGGCGCACCCAACAGGACGGCCGTCTGGTCACCGACGTGCTCCCGATCGCCGGATTGGAGCACAGCCTGGTCAGCGCGGGCAGCCGCAGCGAACTGGCCTGGCACACCGAGGACGCCTTCTCCCCGCACCGAGCCGACCACGTGGGCCTGCTGTGCCTGCGCAGCCCGGACGAGACCCCCACCACGATCACCCACTTGGGCCCGGGCGACCTGCCGGACGACGTGCTGGAGGTGCTCGGCCAGCCGCGCTTCCACGTGCTGCCGGACACCTCGCACACCGCGCAGTTCAGCGCACCCGCCGGCGGCGACGCCACCGCGTTCGCGGCCGTGGAGCGGATGCGCGAACGGCCACCGCTGGTGGCCGTGGTGGGCGGTTCGCCACAGGCGCCCACCCTGCGGGTGGACCGGGACTTCATGGTCGCCGACGAGGACGACGAACAGGCCGCGCGAGCGTTGTGGGCGCTGGTCGAGCAGTTGGACCGCAACGTCTACGAGGTGACGCTGGCCCCCGGTGACGTGTGCTTCCTCGACAACCACAGCGTCGCGCACGGCAGGCGGCCGTTCGGGCCGCGCTACGACGGGAACGACCGCTGGCTCAAGCGCGTGAACACCGTTCGGGACGTGCGGCGGACCAGACCCGGACGATCGACGGCCGAGACGAGGGTGATCGGGTGATGGAGGCGCACGAGGAAGCCTGGCGGGCGTGGCGGGCCTACAACGACAGCACGACACACCACCCGGACGAGGGTCGGCTGGTCGAGTGGATCGCCCGGGCCGCCGCCGAGTTCCCGGAACGGCCCGCGGTGCGCGCCGTGGACGGCACGCTGACCTACGCCGAGCTGGATGCCCGCTCCGACGCGGTGGCTGACGCGGTGCGCGGGGCAGGCGTCTCGCCCGGCGGGATCGTCGCCGTCGAGTCGACCCGCACGGTCGGCACCTACGCCGCCCTGCTGGGCGTGGTGAAGGCCGGGTGCGGATTCGTGCCCGTGGACCCGACCGACCCGCCGCAACGGCGGCACTTGGTGCTCGACGACGCGCGGGCCGAGGCCCTGGTCAGCGCGGCGGGAACGGTCACACCCACTGCGACGCCGGTCGAGCGGGACCCCGACCCGGCGTGCTACGTCATCCACACCTCCGGCACCACAGGACGACCCAAGGGCGTGCGCATCGGTGAGCGCAGCGTGCTCAACTTCGTGCACTGGATGGTGTCGCGGCACTCGATCGGCGCACACCACCGCCTGGCACAGGCCGCGTCGCTCACCTTCGACCCGTCGGTCCAGCAGATCTTCCCCGCCTGGGTCACCGGCGCCTGCGTGGTGCCGGTGCCCGAGGCGGAGCTGCTGGACCCGCGGGCACTGGCCCGGTGGCTGCGGCGGGAGCGCATCACGCACCTGGACATCGTCACCTCGCACTGGCAGCAGCTGCGGGAGGCGATCGCCGGCGAACCGGCGCTGGGTGAGCTGCCCGACCTGCGCTGGATCGTCATCGGCGGCGAGACCATGCACTACGAGCAGGTGCACCAGTGGCACCGCCTGACGTCCTCGCCCGCGCTGCTGGACAACATCTACGGCCCCACCGAGGCCACCATCAACGCGACCTGGGTGGTACTGGACCCCGAGGTGGAGCACGGCCAGGTGCCGATCGGCGTGCCGCTGCCCAACTACCGCCTGTACGTGGTGGACGAGCACCACGAGCTGTGCCCGCCGGAGGTGGTCGGCGAGCTGTTGATCGCCGGGGACGGGCTGGCGCTGCGCTACCAGTCCGCCGAGGCCACCGCGAAGGCGTTCGGCAGCCTCGACCTGCCCGACGGCGGCACGGAGCGGGTGTACCGCAGCGGGGACCTGGCGTGCCTGCGCCCGAACGGGCAGGGCGGGTGGACCTTGGAGTTCCGGGGACGCACCGACTCGCAGGTGAAGATCCGCGGCTTCCGGGTGGAGATCGAGGAGGTGGAGGCCGCCGTTACCGCGTGTCCGGGCGTGCGAGGCGGGGCGGTGCTGGTTCGCGGCAATCCGGCCGAGCAGCTGGTCTGCGTCTACGCGGCAGCAGAGGAGGTGTCCGCCGCCGACGTGCGCCGGTTCGTGGCCGGGCGCCTGGCCGCGCACCAGGTGCCCAACCTGTACCTGCGGCGCGACGCGTTGCCGCTGACGCGCAACGGCAAGCTGGATCGTGCCGCGCTGGCGGCGGCACTGCCCGAAGCGATGGCCGGCAGGCACCCGGAGGGCAGGGCGCCCAGCGGCGAGCTGGAGGAGCGGATCGCCGAGGCGTGGAGCACCGGGCTGGGCGTCGGCGCTGTCGGCGCGGAAGAGGACTTCTTCTCCATCGGCGGAACGTCCGTGCTCGCCGTGCGGGTCGTCGGCGGTCTGCGCGACAGAGGGCTCCCGGTCGAGCCCGGCGACCTCTTCGGCAACCCGACTGTCGCCGGGCTGGCCGGAGCGGTCGATCAGCGCATCAGGGCCGCCCTGACCAGCGACTCGGTCGACGGGTGAGCGAGCAGGGCGCCTTCCGGGGCGTCGCCTTGGAAAGCGACGTGCCGCTCCGGGCGGGTCAGCACACCCGCCAGGGTGACGGCCTTGCGACCGGTGATCACCGAGACCACCCCTTCCAGACTGGCCGGCGGCGCTTCCGCACAGGCGTCCAGGAAGCGCAGCCAGGCGCGGTGGCGCGCGAGCAGGTAGTCCACCAGCTCACCCGCGGCCTCATCGCCACCCGCGTCCCGGACCAGGTCCGGCCGCAGGTCGGCGAGCCGCTGCTCGTACCACGTGAGGTCGGCGCCAGTCGTCACCGGTGGGACACCGCCCAGGCTGGCGAACAGCAGCGCGAACTCGTCGCGCACGTAGTCGGGACCCACCGGGTCGGGATCGAACAGCACGACCTGAGGCTCGGTGCCGGTGCGCTCCCGGAAGCAGGCGGCGACGGTCGCGGCCAGCACGGCGCCGGAGCAGTAGCCGAAGACGTGCCGGGGTGCTTCACCGAGCTGCTCGCACAGCTCGGCGGCCTGCTCGGTGATCGCGCGCCGGCGGTCGAAGTGGGCCCCCAGCGGGTCGACGCGACGGGCGGTCCGGGCGATCGGCAGAGAACCGAACGATTGCGCCGCCCCGACGCCGGTGAAGTCGAGGGCCAGGATCGTTGATGACGTTTCCATGTGTTCCTCTCCCGCCGTCGCACGGCGGTCGGACATCCCACAACACCCGGATGGGCAAAGCGTCGGAGGTCTGCTGATGAGCGAGGAAATGCTGCCGTTGTCGGTTGCGCAGCACGGGCTGTGGCTCGCGCAGCAGTTCGTCGACGACAAGGCGGTCTACAACGTGCCTTATGCGGTGCGGTTGCGGGGGGTGGTGGATGTGGTGGCGTTGGAGGGTGCTGTTGGGGAGATGGTGGCACGTCATGAGGTTTTGCGGTCGCGGATTGTTGTGGTGGGTGGTGAGCCGGTTCAGGTTCCGGTGGTTGGTGTGTCGGTTCCGGTTCGGGTGGTGGATGTGTCGGGTGGGTCTGGTGTGGAGGGTCGGGCGCGGGTGGTGGTGGAGGAGGAGGCGTTGCGTCCGTTTGATTTGGGTGTGGTTCCGTTGGTGCGGGTGGTGTTGGTGCGGTTGTCGTTGGTGGATCACGTGTTGGTGGTGGTGATGCATCATGTGGTGTCGGATGGGTGGTCGCGTGGTGTTGTGGTGGGTGAGTTGGGTGAGTTGTATTCGGCGGCGGTGTCGGGTCGTGTCGCGGTGTTGCCGCCGTTGCCGGTGCAGTACGCCGACTTCGCCCTGTGGCAGCGGAAGAAGCTGACCTCCGCGGCGGCGGGAGACCTGGTCGCCTACTGGAACGAGCGGCTCGCCGGCGCGCCGACCGTGCTGGAGCTGCCCGCGGACCGGTCCCGCCCGGTGCGGCCCTCCTTCGCGGCCGGGGTCGCGGAACTGAGCGTGCCGCCCGCCGTCGTGTCCCGTCTGCGGGACATCGGCCAGGCTCGCGGCGCGACGCCGTTCATGACCGCCCTGGCCGCCTTCCAATTGCTGTTGGCTCGCTGGACCGGGGTGGACGACCTGGTGGTGGGCGTACCCGTGGCGGGGCGCGAGCGGCCGGAGTTGGAGCGCCTGGTCGGGTACTTCCTCACCACCGTCCCGGTGCGGGTGCGCCTGCCGCGGCAGGCGACTTTCGCCGAGTTCCTGGACCTGGTCCGCGGCCACGTGCTGGACGACCTCGCGCACCAGGACCTGCCGTTCGACCGGATCGTCGCCGAGGTGGTCCCGCAGCGAGAGGCCGACCGCAACCCGCTGGTCCAGGTGGTTTTCCAGCTCATCGCAGGCCAAGGGCCGCAGCTGCGGTTGGCCGGTCTGGAGGCCTCGTCGTTCGGCCTCAAAGCGGTCACGACCCGGTTCGACCTGGAGTGCCGGCTGGTGGAGCGCGACGGCGGTCTCGTCGGCGAGTTGACCTACCGCCGGGACATGCTCGACCCCACGAGGATGGACCGCCTGGCCCGGCAGTACGAGCGGATGCTCGCCGACATCGCCGCCGACCCGGGACGCCCGCTGGAGGAGTACCGGCCGGTCGATCCGGCCGAGGTGGACCTGCTGGTCCGCGACTGGGGGCGGACCGAGGGCCGCTACCCCGCTCGACCGGTCCACCGCCTGGTCGAGGAGCGGGTCGCCGCCGAGCCGGACGCCGTCGCCTTGGTGGCGGGGGACGGGACGCTGACCCGCGGCGAGCTGAACCGCCGCGCGAACCGACTGGCCCGGCACCTGTCGCGGCGCGGAGTCCGTCCCGGCGAGCTGGTGGCGGTGCGCCTGGGCAAGGGCTCGGACCTCGTCGTGGCCGTGCTGGCGGTGCTCAAGACCGGTGCCGCGTACCTGCCCCTGGACGTGGCGCTACCCGACGAGCGCACCTCCGCCCTGCTCGGCCTGGCCGCGGTCCGGCTGGTGGTGGTGGCCGAACGTGAGAACGCCGCCGCGCCCTGGCTCGGTGACCGCGATGTCGTGGTGGTCGACGAGCCGTCGATCGCGGCCGAGCCCGACGGCGACCTCGACGTCGAGGTGTCACCGGAGGACCTGGCTTGCGTCATGTTCACCTCCGGCACGACCGGTGTCCCCAAGCCGGTGGCCGCGCCGCACCGGGCGGTCGTGCGGACGTTCTTCGGCCAGGACTTCGCGCGCTTCGGCCCGGACGAGGTGTCGCTGCAACTCGCGCCGGTGTCGTGGGACGCCTTCGTGCTGGAGTTGTGGCCCGCCCTGCTGCACGGCGGGCGGTGCGTCCTGGCGGACGACGGCCCGTCACCGGACCAGGTCGTCGAGCTGGTGCGACGGCACGGCGTGACGACCCTGTGGCTGTCCGCCGGGCTGTTCAACGTCTTCGCGGACGAGCACGTCGAACTGTTCGGGCTGCTGCGCCAGGTCATGACCGGCGGCGACGTCGTCTCGCCCGCGCACGTGCAGCGGGTGGGCCGGGACTTCCCGGGTCTGCGGGTGGTCAACGGTTACGGCCCGGTGGAGACGATGGTCTTCGCGACAGCGCACCAGGTGCGCGTCGAGGAGGGCATGCCCGCGCGTGTACCCGTCGGCCGGCCGATCGCCGGTGCCGCCGTGCACGTGCTCGACCCGCGGCTGGAGGTCGCGCCCATCGGCCTCGTCGGTGAGGTGTACGTCGGCGGCGATGGACTGGCGCACGGCTACCTCGGGCAGTCCGGGGCTACCGCCGGGCGGTTCGTCCCCGACCCGTTCGGTGCCCCGGGCCGGCGCCTGTACCGGACCGGTGACCTCGCGCGGTGGACCGACGCCGGAGTGCTGGAGTTCGTCGGTCGGACCGACGACCAGGCGAAGGTCGGCGGCTTCCGGGTCGAGCCCGACGAAGTGCGCGTGGCGCTGGCCGGCGCGCCCGGTGTGCGCGACGCGGTTGTGGTGATCCGTGAGGATCTGCCGGGCGACAAACGCCTGGTGGGTTACGCCGTCGGGGAACCTGCCCCGGACCCGCGGCTGCTGCGCGACCACCTCGTCGGGCGGTTGCCCGCCCACCTGGTGCCGTCCGCGTTCGTGGTGCTCGACCGCCTCCCGCTCACGCCGGCGGGCAAGCTGGACCGGCGTGCGCTGCCTGCGCCCGGCGGTGACCGCCCGGACTGGTTGGAGGAGTACCGGCCGCCGCGCACCGACGTCGAGCGGACCATCGCGCGGATGTGGGTCGACCTGCTGGGACTCGACCGGGTCGGCCGCGACGACGACTTCTTCCGCCTCGGCGGCCATTCGCTGCTCGCGGTCAAGCTCGTCGCGCGCGTCCGCGCCGAGCTGGGTGTCGACCTGTCCGCGAAGGCTGTCTACGAGGCACCCACGGTGGCCCGGATCGCGTCCGAGGTGGTCGGCCGGCGGACGAGCGGGACCGCCGGGCCGCTGGAGCCCGTGCCGCGTGACCGACCGCTGCCGCTGTCGTTCGCGCAGCAGCGGCTCTGGTTCTTCGACCGCCTGCTGCCGGGTAGCCCGGTTTACAACGTGCCTTATGCGGTGCGGTTGCGGGGGGTGGTGGATGTGGTGGCGTTGGAGGGTGCTGTTGGGGAGATGGTGGCACGTCATGAGGTTTTGCGGTCGCGGATTGTTGTGGTGGGTGGTGAGCCGGTTCAGGTTCCGGTGGTTGGTGTGTCGGTTCCGGTTCGGGTGGTGGATGTGTCGGGTGGGTCTGGTGTGGAGGGTCGGGCGCGGGTGGTGGTGGAGGAGGAGGCGTTGCGTCCGTTTGATTTGGGTGTGGTTCCGTTGGTGCGGGTGGTGTTGGTGCGGTTGTCGTTGGTGGATCACGTGTTGGTGGTGGTGATGCATCATGTGGTGTCGGATGGGTGGTCGCGTGGTGTTGTGGTGGGTGAGTTGGGTGAGTTGTATTCGGCGGCGGTGTCGGGTCGTGTCGCGGTGTTGCCGCCGTTGCCGGTGCAGTACGCCGACTTCGCCCTGTGGCAACGAACCTGGATGACGGGCGACGTCCTGCGGGCCGAACTGGACCACTGGCGAGCGGCGCTCGCCGGCGCCCCGACCGTGCTGGAGCTGCCCGCCGACCGCCCGCGCCCGCAACGGCCGAGCTACTCGGGCGGTCTGGCGGAACTGCGCGTCCCGCCCGAGCTGACCGACCGGCTGCGGACGCTGGGACGTGAACGGGGCGCGAGCCTGTTCATGACGCTGCTGGCCGGCTTCCAGTACCTGCTGAGCCGGTGGGCCGGTGTCGACGACGTCATGGTCGGCGTGCCGGTCGCCGGACGGGTGCGGCCGGAACTGGAGCGGCTGGTCGGGTTCTTCGTCAACACGCTCGCGGTGCGGGCCGACTGCTCGGGACCGCTGTCGTTCACCGACCTGCTGGGGCGGGTGCGACGGTCGACCCTGGCCGCCTACGCCCACCAGGACCTGCCGTTCGACGAACTGGTCGCCGAGCTGTCACCGGTGCGGGAGGGCAACCGCAACCCCTTGGTCCAGGTGGAGTTCCAGTTGCTGGAAGCCGGTGGTAGGCAGTGGCGACTGACCGGACTGGAGGCTTCGTCGTACGGATCGCGCACGCCCACCACCCGGTTCGACCTGGAGTGCGATCTGATCGAGCGGGACGGTGGTCTCACCGGCGGCATCACCTTCAGCCGCGACCTGTTCGACCAGGACCGGGTGGACGCGTGGGCGCGCGAGTACGAGCGGTTCCTCGCCGCGGTCGCCGTGGACCCGGACCGCCCGCTGTCGGACTTGGTGGCCGTGGCCGGTGCTCGGGGAATCGCCGCGCGGGCCGAGCCGATCCCGCCGGCGGGACCGGTTCGGTTCGTCGAACCGGCCACGGCCGCACAGCGCGTGCTCGCCGAGGTGTGGCGAGAGGTGCTAGGAGTGGAGAAGATCGGCGTGCACGACAACTTCTTCGACGTGGGTGGCCGGTCGTTGCTGGCGATCAAGATGGTGACCAGGGTGCGGCAGCGGCTCGGGGTGGAGATCCCGCTGGAGGTGTTCTTCGACCGGCCCACCATCGCGGAGCTGGCCGCCGAGGTGACGGACCGCGAACCGCGGGACGGTGTCGTCGATCTGGTGGCCGGACTGTCCGATGAGGACGTCTCACGAATGCTGCGGGAATTGGGGGAAGACGATGACCACACACTCGGCTGAGTCGACCGGTCCGTCGGTGGCGGAGCGCTGGCGCCCTGCCTCGATCACGGTGCGGCGCGATGTGGACCTGTGGGACTGGGCGGTGTCCACGTTGGACGAGTTGAGCGCCCTGCTGCGCGAGCACGGCGCGGTGCGGGTGCGGGGTGCCGGAGTGACGGCCGACTCGTTCGGCGAGCTCGTCTCGGCGGTGGCGGACGCCCCGCTGGCCGACTACGTGCAGCGGTCGACGCCGCGGCGCAAGGTGGAGGGCCGGATCTACACCTCCACCGAGTACCGGCGGGACCAGGTGATCCACCTGCACAGCGAGCAGTCCTACGCCACGTCGTGGCCCAAGGTGGTCGGGTTCTGGTGCCGGCAGCCGGCGCGGGAGGGCGGCGCGACCACCCTCGCGTCGAACGCCGAGGTGCTCGCCGGTCTGCCGACGGATCTCGTCCGGCGGTTCACGGCGAGCGGTGTGCGCTACGAGCGCTGGTACCAGCCGTTCCTCGACCTGCCGTGGCCCGAGGTGTTCCAGACCGACGACCCGCTCGAAGTGGACCGGGTGTGCGCCGGGATGGGCATCGAGACCTCGTGGTACGACGGCGGCGCGGTGCTGCGCACCCGACAGGCCGCCCAGGCGACGATCCGGCGCGACGGCCGCGAGGTCTGGTTCAACCAGGTCGGCCTGTTCCACCCCGCCGCGTTGCCCGCGGACACGGCGGCCGCGCTGCGCGCGCGTGCCGGCGACCGGCTGCCCCGCAACGTCCTGTTCGGCGACGGGAGCCCCATCCCGGACGAGGACGTCGCCGCGGTCAACGCGTCGGCCGGGAGGGCGACCTGGAGGGAGCCCTGGCAGGCGGACGACGTGCTCCTGGTGGACAACGAGGCGGTCGCCCACGGCCGCGACGCCTACGTCGGTGAACGTACGGTGCTCGTCGCGATGGCGGGCGTGGGAGGCGCGCCGGATGTCCGTTGACGCGCGGCGCGACCGCTTGATCGCCGCGCTGCGGCGGCGAGACGGCGCGGTCGGCCCGCCGGTCCGACCCGAGCCGTCGTCGGCACAGCGCGGGCTGTGGCTGCTCGACCGGCTCCACCCCCGTCTCGCCAACCACCACATGGCTACCGTGACCCGGCTGCGCGGTCCGCTCGACGTGGCCGCACTGGGCCGGGCGATCACCGCCGTGGTCGCCCGGCACGGGGCGCTGCGCAGCACGTTCCCGGCCCAAGACGGCCTGCCTGCACTCGTGGTCCGCGATGCCGCGCCGGTCGAGGTGCCGGTGATCACGGCGGCGGACGAGGACCACGCGCGTGCCGTGCTCGCCGAGCGGTTGGCCGAACCGTTCGACCTGGAGCGGGACCTGCTGGTGCGCCCCGCGCTGGCGCGCCTCGCCGCGGCGGACCACGTGCTGCTGGTGGTGATCCACCACATCGTCTCCGACGACGTGACGCAGGACCGCGTCATGCGCGAGCTGTGGGACGACTACACGGCGTTCGAGGCCGGTCGGGAGGTCGGGCGGACCGAGGTGCAGGTGCACTCCCCGGACGACGCGGTCCGGCAGAGCGGAGGGCCGCAGCGGCGGCTGCGGTACTGGCGAGAGCAGCTCGCGGGCATGCCCGACGTGCTGGAGCTGCCCGGCGCGCGGCCCCGGCCGGAGGTCGGGCGGTTCCGGGGGCGGGTGCTGGAGTTCGAGGTCTCCCGGGAGGTGACGGCCGCGTTGCGCGAGGTGGGCAGGAGAAGGGGCGCGACGCTGTTCATGACCGCACTGGCCGCGTTCCAACTGCTCCTCGCGCGCGCCTCGGGCCGCACCGACGTCGCCGTCGGTGTCCAGACGACCGGCCGGACCAGGCCGGAGTTCGAGGACGCGGTGGGGTTCTTCGTCAACCTGGTGGTCATGCGGGTGGACTGCACGGCCGGGCTGAGCTTCGACCACCTGCTCGCCCGCGTCCGTCGCACCGTGCTGAGCGCCTACGACCACCAGGACGTGCCGTTCGAGCACGTGGTCGCCGCGCTCGCGCCGAGCCGCCACCCAACCCGGTCACCGCTGGCGCAGGTGGTCTTCCAGCTCTGGGAGGAGCCTGCCCGCCGGCGGCCCCGGCCGGCGGGCCTGGTCACCGAGCGGTTCCCGATCGCGACCACCACCTCCCGGTTCGACCTGGAGTGCGTCGTCGTGGACCGGGGTCACACCCTGAGCTGCCGCCTCGTCCACGATCGCGACGTGTACCCGGAGGTGGTGGCCAACCGGCTCGCGTCGGAGTACCGGGAGCTGCTGGCGTCGGTGGCCCGGGATCCGGGTCAGCGACTCGACCTGCCGGCCGGCCGGTGGGTCGGCGAGCCCGGCGGGCGGGCCGTGGACCTGCCGGGCCTGTTCCGGACCCGGGTCGCCACGGCACCGGACGCACCTGCCGTGGTGGTGGGGGAGACGGTGCTCACCTACGCCCAGCTGGACCGCCGAGCCACCCGCACCGCGGTTCAGCTGGGCGGACCCCGGTCGCGGGCCGCGGTGCTGGCCGACCAGCCGGCCGACCTCGTCGTGGCGGTGGTCGCCGCTGCGATGGCGGGTGCCCGGGTCATGCTGCTGCCCGTCGACGAGCCCCGGGCGCGGACCCGGGAGCGGCTCGCCGCGGCGGACTGCCCGGTCCTGCTGACCGGCGCGGGCACACCGGGGCGCGCGGGGATCGCCGCCGGCCTGGTGCGGCGGACCGTGCTGCTGGACGCTCCGCCCGCGGTCGGGGACGCCCCGGACCCGGTGCGTCCCGACGAGGTGGTCTGGATGCCGCCCGAGACGGTGCCGGTGACACACGGAGCGGTCGTGGAATTCGTTCGGCAGGCCGCCGAGCTGCTCGACACCCCGGACGCCGTGCTGCTGACACAGAGGCCCACGGCGGCGGCCGTGCACGGTGTCTGGGCGGCGCTGACCCGGGGGGCACGGCTGGTGGCACCAGCGCCGGGTACGCCGCCGACGGATCTCGGCGCGACGGTGCGCGACACCGGAGCGACGGTGCTGCCGCTGGAGGCCGGGACCACGACCCTCCCGCGCCTGCTGCGCATCGACGGCGCCTGCTCGCCGGGGGAGTCGAGCGCGGTGGAACGGGAGTTGACGGCGGGGCCGGGCGTGCGCCGCGCGGTGGTCGTGGCCACCACCCGCGGCCACACGGCCTACGTGGTCGGCGAAGACCCGCGCGGCGACCGGCTTCGGGACCACCTCGGTGCGCGGCTACCGGAACACGACGTGCCGGTGGAGTTCGTCCTGCTCCGCGACCGAGGGCCGCGCGGGCCACGCGAAGCGGCGCTGTGCCGGTTGATCGCCGATGTCCTCGGGACATCCCGGGTCGGTGTGCACGACGGCTTCTTCGACCTGGGCGGGACCTCGGCACAGGCCGCGGTGTTCGCTGCCCGCGCAGGATCCGAGCTCGGTGTGGACATCCCGCTTCCCCTGCTGTTCCGGGCGCCCTCGGTGGCCCGCCTGGTCACCCTGCTGGAGGCGGAAGACCCGGACGTGCCGCGACCAGGGGACGCCGCGTACCCCGGTCCGCTCGACGGGCAGGCTCACTCGTGAGGACCTCGGCGATGATGGCGGTGGTGCGCGGCGCGGGGCCGGTCGGTGTGGCCGGGCTGGCGCTGCTCGTGCCGGCCGTCGCGGCGGTCGTGCCCGCCCAGATGCTGGTGATGGGTTCGCTGGTGCAGACGCTGGCAGACGGGTTCGGCCACGCCGGCACCGCGACCGGAGTCGCTCGGCGAGTGGTGCTGCTGGCCGTGCTGATCACCGTGGCGGAGGTGGGCTCCTCGCTGCTGACCGTGGTGGGCAACCACCTCGGTGCGAAGGCCGACCGGGTACTGCGGGAGCGGGTCGTGCTCGCCGCTGCGCTCCCGGCCGGCACCGCGCACCTGAGCCGCCCTGAGGTGCGCGACGTGCTGTTCCACGCCTCGAACGACGGCAGCTCCCGGTACACGCCGGGCGGAGCGCTGGCCGGGGTCGCGGAGAAGGCGGCGCAGTGGCTCCAGGTGGTGTTCGCGGCAGCCTTGGTGGCGTCCTACCACTGGTGGCTCGCGGCCGTGCTGCTGGTCGCCCAGGTACTGCTCGGTTGGAGCGTGCGGCGCACGTACCTCAGGCAGTTGGCCGTGCTGACCCGGCAGACGTCCCTGGTGCGGCGTGCGGCGTACTTCCGCGACCTCGCGCTGGAACCGGCGGCCGCGAAGGAGGTGCGGGTGTTCGGTCTGGGACCGTGGCTGGTCGAGAGGTTCCGCGTCGAGTGGCTGGCGGCCATGACGGAGGTGTGGGCGCAGCGCAAGCAGGGCTGGGCGGTCCAGTCGACGGCCGTGCTGCTCGCCGGCGGCACCGCGCTGCTCGCGTTCGCGCTCATCGGCGTGGACGCCGTGGCGGGCGTGGTGGGCGTGGGCGCGTTGACAGTCCTGCTGCGTGCCGTTCACCGGGTCGCCGCCGGTGTTCCGGCGGACAACAACGACCTGCGCATCGCCTACGGCACCGCGACGCTGCCCGCGCTGCTGGACTTCGAGGCAGCGGTGGCCGGCGAGCGGTCACGTGCGGGCGCGATCGTCCTGTCGTCGGTCGCACCGACGCACGACGTCGTCTTGGACGGAGTGACCTTCCGCTACCCGGGCGCCGATGAACCGGTGCTGCGGGGAGTCGACGTGCGGATACCGGCGGGCCGTTCGGTCGCCATCGTCGGGGGCAACGGGGCGGGGAAGACGACCCTGGTCAACCTGCTGTGCGGGGTGCTCGAACCGACCTCCGGCACGATCCGGGTCGACGGCGTGGACCTGCGCGACACCGACGTGCGCGCTTGGCAGCGCCGGATCGCCCCGGTCTTCCAGGAGTTCCTTCGCTACGACCTGCCGGTTCGGGACAACATCGCGTTCGGTGCGCTGGGCCGTGCGCAGGACGCGGCGCTGCTGGAGGACGTGGCGGCGCGAGCCGGCGTGCTGGACCGGATCAACGCCCTGCCGACGGGGTGGGACACCCCCTTGGGCGGCCACCTGCCCGGTGGCGCGGACCTGTCGGGCGGCGAGTGGCAGCGGATCGCCTTGGCCCGTGCGCTGTTCGCGGTCGAGGCCGGTGCCACCGTGCTGGTGATGGACGAACCGACGGCGAGCCTGGACGTGCGGGCGGAAGCGGAGTTCTACGACCGCTTCTTCGACCTCACCGCCGGGGTCACGACGCTGGTGATCTCGCACCGGTTCGCGTCGGTGCGCCGCGCCGACCTCATCTGCGTGCTCGACGGTGGGAGGGTGACCGAGCTGGGTTCGCACGACGAACTGGTCGACCGGGGCGGGCGCTACGCCGAGATGTTCGCGCTCCAAGCGTCCTGGTTCGGCGAGCTGGACGCGGAGGGCGACCGATGACCCACCTGAACTGGCGTCCACTGGTGGTCCTGGCGAAGATCTGCCTGCGAGCCGATCCTCGCCGGATAGCCGTGCTCGTGGCCTGTGAGCTGCTCGGCACCGCGCTGAAGCTGCTCGCGGCCTTCGGGGTGAAGCTGGAGGTCGACGCCGTGCTGCGCGGCGACCCGCGCGGCGCGGTCGCGGCAGCGGTGGTGATGGCGCTGGCGCTCACCGGGGCCGGGCTGACCGCGCAGGGCTACCTGCGGCTGACCGACCGGGTGATCGACAGCGCGGCGCTGGTGATCGACGAGCGGTTGATGCGGCTCAGCGCGGGCATCCCGACGATCGATCACCACGAGCGCGGTCGCTACCTCGACGAGATGACCTCGCTGCGCGAGGACCGCCAGGTGATGCCGCAGATGGTCAACGCCCTCGTGGTGAACCTGCGCGTGGTCGGGTTCTTCTCGGGCGCGCTGGCGCTGTTGGCGTGGATCGACCCACTGCTCGCCCTGCTGCCCGTGGCCGGGGTGGCGTTGCTCTTGGCACACCGCGTGGCCAAGCGGCTCTCCCGCCGCGCCCGCCGCGCCAACGCACCCCTGATCCGCGCCCGCGACCACCTGTTCAAGGTGGCCACGTCACCGGAGTCCGGCACCGAGTTGCGGTTGTTCGGCTTGGCGCCGGAGCTCGCGCGACGACACCTGGCGCTGTCGGAACGAGCCGACGCGGTGACGCTGCGCGCTGCGTTGCGGGGGTGGGCGGCGACGAGCCTGGCGGCCGTCGTGGTGGCGGCGGCCTTCGGCACCACGATCGCCGTGGTCCTGGGCGGCGCGACCGGCGCGGGCATCGGCTCGGCGGTGCTCGCACTGACCCTGGTGGGGCTGGTCAACGCACAACTGTCCGCCGCGGCGGCGACCGCGGCGTACCTGCACCAGGTCGTCGAGACCGGGGAGCGCCTGCTGTGGCTGGAGGAGCACGCCGAGTCCCGGCGCGACCCACCCGCCACCACGACCGTGCCGGCGACCTTGCGGGACGGCATCCGCCTGTCGGACGTCTCCTTCCGCTATCCCGACAGCGAGCGCACCGTCCTGCACGGCATCGATCTGCGACTGCCCGCGGGCGCCTGCGTGGCGCTGGTCGGTGAGAACGGGTCCGGCAAGAGCACCCTGGTCAAGTTGCTGGCCCGGATGTACCGGCCGACCGCCGGGTCGATCACCGTCGACGGCGTGCCGGTCGAGGCGTTCGACGTCGAGGACTGGCGCCGCGCCACGACCGCCGGCTTCCAGGACTTCGTGCGGTTCGAGCTGGCGGTCCGCGAGGGCGTGGGCCTGGGCAACCACGCGGCCCGCGGCCGGGACCTGCTCGTCGACCGGGCGATCCGCCGCGCGGGCGCCCACGGGTTCGTCTCGGCACTGCCGCGCGGCGCGGACACCCCGCTGGGCGCGCGGTGGCCGGAAGCGGTCGGGCTCAGCGGCGGGCAGTGGCAGAAGCTCGCGCTCGCCCGGGCCCTGACGCGACCGGCGCCGTTGTTGGCCATGATGGACGAACCCGCGGCCAGTCTCGACGCGGTCAGCGAGCACGAGCTGTTCAAGCGGCTGGTCGGGATGCGCTCGGCCGCACAGACCCACGGCGGGGTGTTGTTGTTCGTCTCGCACCGTTTCGCCACGGTCCGTGCCGCCGACCTGGTCGTCGTGCTCGACCAGGGCCGCGTGTCGCAGGTCGGCACGCACGACGCGCTGGTGGCCGGCGGTGGTCTGTACGCGGAGCTTTACGAGATGCAGGCACGTGTCTACCGATAGGAGTTCCGACCCAGTGGTTGATCTACCTGTGCACCCGTCCTCGGCCCGTTTCATCCCACGACCGGGTGGAGGTGAGCTCCTCGACGTGACCGACCTGCTCGCCGCCCTGGCCGAGGAGGGCGGGATCGCCGGCCGGCTGCTGGAGCGCCTGGAGCCGGGCGACCTCGACGGCGGGACGGTGGCGCCCGCCGACCTGGTCAGCGCCGCCTCGTGGGAGTCGGACCGGCTCGGCGACATCACGGTGCGACCCGAGCACCTGGTGCTGGGGTGGGCGCGGCTGGCCGCCGAACGCGATGACGGGCGGGCACCGGGCCTCGAACGGGTCCGAGAGCAGTTGCAGTGGGTGATGGCCGAGCGGGCGCAGCTGACGTACGAGCAACTCACCCCGGTACCCCGGCCGGACGCCGTCCGGCCGCCCCGGACGGTCCTGCTGGCCGGGGCACCGGGCACCGGGAAGAGCACCCTGGCCGAGGCACTGGCCTGGCGGCTGCGCGCGCCGGTGTACTCGATGGACTGGCAGCTGGGCGCGCTGGTCCCGTTCGGGGCGCTGCGACTGGACAACTCCCTGCCGCTGGCCGAGGCGAACCTGACCGCGTCCATCGCCCGCCAGGTGCAGCTCGGGTTGGACGTGATCGTGGACGCGACCGGTCACCGCCGTGAGGTGCGGCAGCGGTGGCGCTCGGTCACCGAGCGGCTGGGCGGTGTCTTCGTCGGGGTGGAGTGCGTGTGCTCCGACGAGGCGGTGCAGCGCGGCCGGGTCGAGGGCAGGTCGCGCGGCATCCCCGGCTGGCACTCGACGGTGTCCTGGGAGCACGTGCTGCGCATGAAGAGGCGTTGGGAGCGGTGGGACGAGCCGCACCTGGTCGTGGACTCGGCGGTCGCGTCGCCGGAGCAGGTGCTGGCCGAGGTGCTGGCCGCGGTCGACGCCGCGGGATGAGTTTCGACAACCGGAGGTGGGCGATGTTGAACGGGGCTCAGGTCGAGCGGTACCGCGACGAGGGCTTCCTGCTCGTCGAGGACGTCCTGGGAGCGGGGGACGTCGGACGGGTGCGGGCGGAGGTCGAGCGGTTGTACGCGCTCGACCACGACGGGAGGGTGATGGAGAAGGACGGTGTGACCGTTCGGGCGATCCACGGTTCGCACCAGGTCAGTGAGCTGTTCGCACGGTTGGCGAGGTTGCCGCAGCTGCTGTCGGTGGCGGAGCAGCTGCTGGGCAGCCGGGTCTACCTCCACCAGTGCAAGGTCAACGCCAAGCGGGCGTTGACCGGCGACGTGTGGCAGTGGCACCAGGACTTCGTGTTCTGGCAGCAGCACGACGGGCTGACGGCGCCGCTGGTGGTCAACGCCGGGGTGTTCCTCGACGAAGCGACCGAGCACAACGGGGCGTTGCTCGTGGTGCCCGGCTCGCACCGGCTCGGGACGCTCGTCGGCGGGAACCGCGGCACCGGCTCGGGCGACGAGTGGAAGGCCAACTTCACCGCGGACATCGACTTCGCCTTGCGCGCCGACCAACTGGCGCCGTTGGTGGCCGAGCGGGGCATCCGCTCGTTGACCGGACCCGCGGGCAGCCTGCTCTTCTTCGACCCGATGCTCGTGCACGGCTCGGGGGCGAACATGACACCCCAAGACCGGAGCATGGCGCTGTTCAGCTACAACAGCGTGGAGAACGTCCCGCAGGAGGTCTCCCGGCCCAGGCCGGAGTTCCTCGCCGCGCGCAACCGGACCCCGCTGGAAGTGCTGGCGGGCGCCCTGTGAGCCGCCGGGCCCTGGCCGAGTCTCTGGTGGCCGCGGTGCGCGCACACCCCGCGGCCGTCGCGGTGGTGGACGGAGGGGTGGCCCATACCTACGCGGAGCTCGACCGCGCCTCTGCCGAGGTGGCCGGCGGGCTGCGCGAACGCGGCGTGCGCCCCGGTGACGTGGTGGCGATCAACTCGACCCGCGGTTGGTCGCGCTGCACGGCGGTGCTCGGTGCGTGGCGAATCGGCGCCGGTGTGCTGTCGCTGGACACCACGATGCCGCAGGAGCGGGCCAAGGCGATCCTCACCACCGCCGGCTGTGCGCTCGTGGTCGGCGACGAGGCCGGCGCGACCGCGGGGTCCGGTCTGCCGGTGGTCTCGTTCGCCGAGGTCTTGGGCGCACCTGTGACCGAGGTCGTGGACGGCCCTACGGCCTACGTGATCCCCACGTCCGGATCGACCGGCACCCCGAAGTCGGTCGCCGTGCCCCCGGTCGTGCTCGCGGACCTCGGGGCCTGGCACATCGACCACTGGGTGCACGACGTCCCACCTCACACCCTGCACGCGGCACCCATCGGTTTCGACGTGGTCTACGAGGACATGGTGGCGACCTGGTTGGCCGGGGCGACGCTGGTGGTCGTGGACGACGAGCAGCGTCGCGACCCGTTCACCCTGGTGCGATTGATCGAAGAGCACTCCGCGGCTCGGATGTTCCTGCCGGTCGCGCTGCTGCACGGGTTGGCGATGGCCGCGCTCTTCGACGACGCCCGGTTGCCGACCCTGCGGGAACTGGCACCCGGCGGCGAGCAGTTGGTGATCAACGACGAGGTCCGCGAGTTCTGCGGGAGCAGGGGCATCACCCTGGTCAACCAGTACGGCCCCAGCGAGACCCACGTCGTGACCCAGTGCCGGCTCTCCGGCGACCCGGCGGGCTGGCCCGACCGGCCGCCCATCGGCATCGCCGTGACCAGCGCCGAACTGCTGCGCCACGTCGACGGTGTGCTGCGACCCTTCGAGCCGGGGGAGAGCGGCGAACTGGTGATCGCGGGCGACTGCGTGGGCTTGGGCTACGTCGGCGACCCGGAGCTGACCGACCGCAAGTTCCGGGTGCTGCCCCACCGCGACGGCACCGACCGTCGGTGCTATTTCTCCGGGGACCTGGTCCGGCTGGACGAGGGCGGCTTCCAGTTCCTGTCCCGGGTGGACGACCAGCTCAAGATCAAGGGCTACCGGGTCGAGCCGGGCGAGGTGGAGGCCGTGCTGGCCCGGGTCGACGGGGTCCGGCGGGCCGCGGTGGTGGGCGTGGAACGTGGCGGGGTGGTCCTGCTGGCCGCGTTCGTGGTGACCGGGGACGACTCGGTGGTGACGGAAGAGGAACTGCGCGAGGCGTGCGAGGAGAGCCTGCCGGAGTACATGGTGCCCACCTACTGCTCGGTGGTGGACGCGCTGCCCGTCAACGCCAACGGCAAGGTCGACCGACGCCGGCTGGCCGACGTGGCGGCGGCTCGGCGTGGAGCGACGTCACTGGGCCGCCGGTGACGTGATCGGCAGGTCAGGTGGCGCCCGCGGGGTGTGGACTGCGGGCGCCACCGGGGCACATTCCGAGGGGGACGATGTCGGGAACCACCAGGCTGGACTCGGAGGTCGAGTGCCTCACCGACCCGGAGGAGGTGCGTGATCGGATCCGGCTGCTGTGCGAGGGGGCGCGTGACGCAGTCTCGGTGTTCGCTCCGGACGGTCTGCGGGCCATCGGGGACGGTGCGTTGGGCGTGGAGGAGGCGGAGCTGCTCGCGCGGGGCGTGCGGGTGCGGGTGATCTACCCCGATCAGGTGCGTGACAGCTCACCCGGGCTCGACTGCGCGACCCTGCTGGCCGACATGGGCGTGCAGGTCCGCATCGCGCGTTCGCTGCCGCTGCGGATGCTGGTCGTGGACCGGTCGGCGGCGCTGCTGCGCGAGCCGTGCGCCGGCGCCGCCCTGCTGCTGAGCGGCACCGGATTCGTGTCCACGCTGCGAAGCCTGTTCGAGGCGAAGTGGCGGCGCGCCGTGCCGTTCGGCTGGGCCGGCACCGACCACCAGGGTCTGTCCACGACGGAGGCGATGGCGCTGAGGTTGCTGGCGTTGGGCCACACCGACGACGCGATCGCGCGGCGACTCGGGGTGTCCTCCCGGACCGCCCGGCGGATCGCGGCGGACCTGATGCAGGAACTCGGTGCGCGCAGCCGCTTCCAAGCGGGCGCGCTGGCGGCGCTGTACGGGCTGATCACGGTCGAGGACATCGAGGACGAGAACTGGTAGGCCGGTTCCGGCCACGGCCGAACCGGTGACAGGTTCCCGTTGGGGGACAAGGGTTGTCAGCGTAGCCGACAACCATCGGGAGCCTTGCTGATGTTCAACATCGAGACCGTGCGCAACGACTACGAGAAGAACGGCTTCGCGATCATCCGCGATGTGCTCGACCCGGACCTCATCGGAGAGGCCCGCGAGCACGTGTCGTGGCTGGGCCGCAAGTACCCCGACCTTCGCCCTGAGGAGTACCACCACCCACTCATGCGCAACGATGCGTTCTGGGTGCGCCTGGTCTCGGATCAGCGCCTGGTGGACATCGCGGAGCTGTTCCTCGGCCCTGATGTGGCCTGCTTCACCTCCCACTACGTGTGCAAGCCGGCGCACGACGGTCGTCCCGTGCTGTGGCACCAGGACGGTGCCTACTGGAAGCTCAAGCCCATGGAGGCGCTGACGGTGTGGGCGGCGATCGACGAGTCCACCACCGAGAACGGCTGCCTTCGGATCGTGCCCGGCAGCCACGTCATGGACATCCACCCGCCGCGCCCACGCACGGACGTCGCGAACATGCTCTACTCGCAGACGCGTGAAGAGGTCGTGCGGGAATGGGTCGACCGCGCGGGGGTCGTGGACATCGAGCTGCGACCCGGTGACGTGTCGATCCACCACCCGAACGCCCTGCACTGCTCCGAGGCCAACACATCGGCCAAGCGCCGGTGCGGCCTGGACATCGGTTACATCCCCACGTCCACCCTGGTGGCGAACGAAGGGCTGTACCTCGACCCGATCCTGGTCCGGGGCAAGCCGGGCAGCGCGGCCAACCAGTACCGTGACTACCCGGTCTACGCGCCGGAGGAGACCATTCCGTTCCGCGGTCACGAGACCTGGAACGCCGAGGTCGCCGACCTGAACCTGCGCAACGGGTCCTCTCAACCGACGTTCCGGGAATCCCCTCTGGAGACCACGCACCGCATGGTGCGGCGGTTGGAGGAGGGCACCGTGAGTCGATGACGACTTGTCGCGGTGCGGGCAGACGCGACGACTTCGGCCGTCGTCCTGACGTCGTGATCACCCGTGCGGGTGACCCCGGTTTCCTCCCGTGCTCGTTGCGCGTGCGCGACTACTGCGACGTGACGTACTGAAGCAATGCGGAAACTGGGGTCGGGTTGGCTGCCGCCGCGCTGGTGGTGTCCAACGGTGCGCCGGCGGCTGCCGTGGACGGCACGCTCCCGAAGGCAGGGGCCGAACTTCACCGCGGGGTTGCGGGAGGGCACCGAGATCGCGAACGCGATGACCGGTCCGCGGACGATCCTGTTCTTCCTGTCCGACGGCCGCGACAACCACGTGCTGGAGAACTCCGAGGGCGCGTTGGCGGAAGTACCGGAGCGGGCGGACACCCACACCGTGACGTTCGGCCCGGACGCCAACTGCCTCGGTGGGCCTCGGACCCGGAAGCGGATGTCCGAGGCGACCTGGGCACCTGCGTCCAGGGCGACTTCGACGCCCTGCCGGCCCTGCTGCCGTGCAGACGCCGCCCTTGGACGTGGGCAACCACTCCTTGTGCGTCACCGCCCACGGCAGCGACTTCAAGGGCCGCCGGGAAGGTGACCGACTGCACCAATGCGTCAAGACGCCCGGTGTCGGCACCGGCTCCCCCGGCGCGGGTTCAGATCGGGTAGCTGGAGATGTCACCGCAGGTGAGCGGATCCGGCGTGGGGCTGGGGGCGATGGCGGTGTGGCATACCTGGACGGTGACCCGGTCGATGGGCACCGGGGTCGGGCTGAGCGGAGCGGAGAGCACGAACTCGAACTTCGTCGCGCCGGTGGTGCTCTGGCGTTCGGTGTCGACGACGGTGCGGCCGTTGTAGGCGGTGAACACGGCCACCGCGACGGTGCGGGTCGGAGGGGCGCACGGGGTGGTGTTGCGCAGCGCCACCTCACCGGTGACCTCGATCGCGGTCACCGGCAGGGGTGAAGGGGTCGGTTGCGCGTTGCGCCAGGCCAACTGGCCCGCGGTGTAGCTGCTGAGGCAGCGGTCGGTGTGCTCCGCCTTGAACGCCACCGCCGCCGCGGCGGGGTCGGCGCTCGCGCCGCCGGTGAGGGTGAGGGTGGTCGTTGCGGCCGCGAACGCCACGGCGGTGGCGCGGCCGATCCCGGATAACAGGGGCGAGGTCATTCGAGCAGACTCCTTTGTCAGCCGAACACGATCTGCACCGGACGCACCCGACGCCACCACGTTGATCATTTTGCGCGGCCCGCGGAGTGACTCATCCGAACGCCGGGTGCTACGCGTGACCAATCCCGTCAACTTCCACGCCGCGGGAATCGGTCCGCGCTTCCGCTCGACGTTGCCCGGCGTGTCAAGGGGTTGTCACTACGGAACGACGAATGCACGATATCGGTAACAAGTTCGACATGACTAAACGATTCCATGTGCCGTGAACTGCCGAAACAATCCTCGAACGCCACCGTCTCGGCGGTACGGGCGGGTCGGAGCGGAAAGTAACGTCCGGAATCCGCCGGGTTCATAAACGGCGTTGCCGATCGGTTCCCGGGCTCCGCTGGCACCTCCCGGGCGACCGACCGGTGTACTTCCCTGCACCCTCGCCTGAAAGGGCTGCCCAAATGACGTCTTCACGTACCGTCCGATTAACGGGCGCGGTCGTCCTCGCGATCGGTCTCGCCATTCCATCCCTGCCCGCGGTCGCCGAGCCCAGCGGCGTGGCGACCACGTCCCCCACCTCCGCGACGCGCGTCTCCCTCGGCATGGCCGAGGCGATGAAGCGCGACTTCGGCCTCTCCGCCGAGGGCGTGCAGACGCGCCTGGCCCAGGAGGAGAGGGCCCGTGGCGCCGAGGTCGTCGCCCGCAAGCTCTACGGCTCGGCCTACGCGGGCAGCTGGTTCGACCCCGCGACCGGCAAGCTCGCCGTGGCGGTCGCCGGTGAGGCCGGGGTCCACAAGACCGGCCTCGACGTCACCGTCGTGCCCGTCGCGCACAGCTACGCCCAGCTCGACGCCGCCAAGACCGCCCTCGACCGGCAGGCCGGCAAGGCCGCGCCCGCGGGCGTGAACGGCTGGTACGTCGATGTGCGGACCAACACGGTCGTCGTCACCGTCAACCGGAACAAGCTCGACGCCGCCGTGGACGCGTTCCTCGACGAGGCCAAGGCCCTGCACCGCGCCGTGCGCGTGGTGGAGGAGGACCACTCCCCGGTGCCGTACGCCGACGTCGTCGGCGGCTGGCCGTACTGGATCAACAACGCCGGCCGGTGCTCCATCGGCTTCGCCGTGTACGGCGGGTTCGTGACGGCGGGCCACTGCGGCACGCCCGGCTCCCAGGCCACCGACCAGAACGGCGCGCTCTACGGCTACTTCGCCGGCTCCACGTTCCCCTACTTCGACTACGCGTGGGTGCAGACCGTCGCCGGCGTGAACCTCTGGGGCTACATGGAGGGCTACAACGGCTACTGGTACTACGTGCGCGGTTCCGCGCAGGTCCCGGTGGGCTCCGGCGTGTGCCGCTCGGGCTCGACCACCGGCATGTGGTGCAACTACATCCAAGCCCGCAACCAGACCGTGAACTACCCGCAGGGCGTCGTCTACAACCTGACCCGGACGAACGTCTGCGCCCAACCCGGTGACTCCGGCGGCTCGTGGCTCAGCTCGAACCAGGCCCAGGGCGTGACCTCGGGCGGTTCGGGCAACTGCTCGACCGGTGGAACCACGTACTACCAGGAGGTCAACCCGATCCTGGCCGCCTACGGCTTGTCGCTGATCCTGTCCTGACCGCTGAGCGGTCTCCCCATCCGACGACCCGACCGGCCTTCGTCCTCTGCCCGGAGGCCGGTCGGGTCGATCGAGCGCGGACGTGGTTCAGGCTTCAGGGCCGCGGAGGTCGATCCGTTCGGCCGCTTCGAGGTCCGCGGTCGGGAACGGCGTCCGCCTGGACTCGGTGAGCAGGCGGTGGTGGAAGTCGTCCAGGACGGCCGCGACGCGGGCGTGCCGGTCGGCGACCGCGGCGATCGCCGGGGCGGGGTCGTCCGGCAGGTGGTGGCGGAGCAGGTGGCTCGCGACGTAGTAGCGGTCGTACGCCAGGTGGCGCGACAGGAAGTCACGCTCTGCCGGGGAGAGGTCGAACCCCGCGCCGAGGGCGAGTCCGAAGTCCGCGAAGTACAGCCGTCGACCGTCGGTCAGCACGTTCCGGAAGTGGGCGTCGAAGTGGACCAGTCCGCGGGCACCCATGAACGCCGCCCCACGGGCCAAGGCCCGGTCGACCCGCGGCACGGCCTCCGAGTGGTCGGCGAGCCAGGAGGACAGCGTCCACGGCACGTGCTCCAGGAACAGCACCAGGCTCGCCGAAGCCCGACCGATCGCCTCCAACCGCCCCCGGACGGCCGCCGAGCCCTCCCAGTGCGCCACCGCGCCGTCGATCCCGCCGAGGAAGTCGGTGAACCCGTGAGGTGCCGAGCCGGGTAGGACGCGCCAGTGGTGGGTGAGCGGGAAACCGTCGTACTCGCCGTCCACGACCCACCGCGTCGTCATGGTGTGCACGGCCAACTCCCGCCACGCGCCGAACCCGGCCGACCCGATGCCGTACTGGTACCAGGTCGGCAGTCCGAAGAGGTTGGCCGTCGAGTGGGGGTTGCGCAGTTCGAGGTCGGTCAGCGGCACCTGTTTGACGAAGACGCGCGTGCCCGCGACGTCCAACTCGGCCGACCGGCCACCGATGCCCGTTCCCAGCGCGGTGGCCGAGGCCACCCGTTCGGCGAGTTCGCGGTCGCTCAAGCCGGCGAGTCGGGCAGCCACCACTTCGTGCGCGGCCAAGCGCCGTGCCCGGTCGTCGGTGATCACCCCCACGACGCTACCAACGACAGACGGCGGGCAGACCGGCCTGCGTCCCCGCGCGCTAGTCGATGCGGATCTCGGCGAGTTGGAGGCGGTAGCGGGTGGGCTCGTCGGTCGGGGGTGTGCCGAGCCTGGTGACCCGGAGGCGGAGGTAGCGGCCGGTCGCCGAGGCGAGGGCGTAGGTCTGCGGAGCGCCGTTCGGCTTGGACTGCCCGGTCACGGTGCGGACGGTGGTGTAGGCGGTGGCGCCGTCGGCACGGGTCTGGAGGGTGAAGTCGACGGGGAAGCCGGGGGAGCCGCCTCCGGTGGCCGCGGCGTCGGTCCGGGGGAACAGGGTCACCGAGCTGATCGCGCGGCCGACGCCGAGGTCGACCTCCAGCCAAACCGGTGTGGTGCGGATGTCGGCGGAGCCGAAGTCGGTGCTCGTGTAGCCCTTGGCCCCGGTGACGCTGGTCGTGGTGCCGTCCAGCACGCGCGTCCGGCCCCAGTCGCCGTTCTCCAGGCTGTAGTTGCTGGTGACGGTGAGCCCGGCGGCGGGAACCTGGAGTTCGGCGAGTTGGAGGCGGTGGCGGGCCGGCTCGTCGGTGGAGGGTGCGCCGAGCTTCGTCGCCTGGATGCGCACGTGGCGGGCGGTGGTGGTCCTGAACCCGAAGGTCTGCGGGCGCCCGCCGGGGTTGGACTGGCCGGTGACCCTGCGGACGGTGGTGTACGTGGCCGCGCCGTCGGCACGGGTCTGGACGGTGAAGTCCACGGGGAAGCCGGCGGTGCCGCCCCCGGTGGCGGCGGTGTCGGTGCGGGGGAAGAGACGCACCGCGTCGAGGCCCGCGTTGGCGCCCAGGTCGACCTCGACCCAGACGGGGGACGCGCTCACGTCGGCGGAGGTGAAGGCGTTGCTGGTGTAGCCCTTGGCTCCGACCACGCCCGTGAGCACGCCATCGGTGAGCCGGTTCCTGCCCCAGTCACCGTCCTCCACGCTGTTGTTGCTGGTGACGGTGCGGCCGAGGGCGAGGTTGTCGCCGTGTCCGGTGCCGGTGGCGATCAGCGTCCACCCGCCCGGTCGCAGGGTGAAGTACACGTAGGAGGAGTCGGCACCCGCGTAGGTCAGGCCCGGGACATCGCCGGTGGGAGCGCCACCGGTGTAGACCGTGGTGCCGTTGGCCGTGATGACGGGTCGGGCACCGTGGTAGGTGGGTACGCCGACGCGGGCGGTGGTCGCGTCGGGAGAGGTGAGGTTCAGGGTGGCGGTGTTGCCGGCCCGGGTGAAGCCGAAGCGGATGTCGCCCTTCACGGTCGCCGTGACGGTGCTGATGGACGTGAACGTGCCGGTCTGCGGGATGACGTCGTAGGTCGCCCAGCCGGGCTGGGTGGGACGTACACCGGCGGCGTAGGCGGACAGGGCGTACAGCGGGCCGCCGTTCCAGGCGTGGTTGTCGGTGCCGTCGGCCTTGACCCACAGCTCCCACAGGGTGTGGCAGGCGGGATCGGCGACCTGCGCCGCGAACCGGTTGCGCATCCGCTCCTCGGCGACCGTGGCCGCGCCCATCAGGTAGAGCGCCTCCAGGACGTAGAACTCCATGTACGGACTGGCGTTGGAGTGGGTGCGCAGCACGTCGACGATCCGCGGATGGCGGGTCGGGGCGGCCAGGCCCGCGACCACCGCGAGCGCGTTGGCCCGGTCGTCGGTGTCCTTGGTGTAGCCGGGCGAGCGGTACTCGTTCCCCGACGCGTTCCACAGCACGCGGTCGAAGTTGGCCTTGATACTGTCCCGCCTGGCTTTCCAGCGGGCCACGTCACCACCGTTGCCGCTGAGGTCGGCCAGCTTGGCCGCGGTGTCCAGGGCCAGGTAGTACCAGCAGTTGTCCAGGACGCGGGTGTCGATGTTGCTGCCCCAGTCGTGCCAGTCCCAGTCCCCGGCGCGGTGGGCGACCAGGCCGTCGCCGTCCAGGCCCCACAGGTCGAGGTAGCGCTTCACCGCCGGGTAGGCCCCGGTGACGGCGCTCGCGTCGCCGGTGTAGAGGTAGAACGTCCAGAACGACCACACCGAGGCGAGCATCTGGGCGGGCAGCTCGTCGGTGTAGGCGACCGACGGCACGGGGGAGTACAGCACACCACCGGGTTCCTGCCAGGACGTCAACTGCGCGATGGCCTTCCTGCCGAGCGCGTCGGCCCTCGTGTCGAAGGTGTGGAAACCCTCCTTGATCTGGTTGACCACGTCACCCCACCACTGGGCGCGTTCGCGGGTGGGGCAGTCCATGTAGTTGTCCCGCATGTTGACGTACACCGTGCGGGCGGCCTTGGCCCACAGGGTGTTGAAGAAGGCGTCGTTGCTGGTGAACGACCCGGCGAAGTCGGTGTCGTAGCCGCTCTCCCGGTACTTCAGCTCCAGGATCCGCACGCCCGTCGGAATGGTGTACCGCACCGCGGTCCCGCTCATCCAACCCAGCGACTCGAACTCCTGGACGCCGCCCGTGCAGATGTAGGTGGAGCGGACGGCGTAACCGGTGCCCGTCAGCCTGCCGCCGTCGTTGTAGTGGTCGGTCCGGATGTCGATCACCGCACCCGCCGGGGCGTCCACCCTCAGGTACGGCGTCACCTGGAGGTTGGACGGCAGCACGGCCGAGATGGCGGTGGCGCCCAGACCGGTGGTCGGGAGCGAGGCGGCGTTCGCGTACGGCTTCAGGGCGGAGTACCGGAACTGCGGGATCGGCCGCGCCACCAGGCCGTTCCACGGAGCGACGCCGGCCGTGCCCCGGTCGGTGGGCGCCGTCCAGGCGTTGTCGTTGAAGCGCGGGGACTGCCAGCCCGCCATGGCGGTGGCGTTGCGGGCGTCGTAGTGGACGTTGGACTCGGACAGCCGGAAGTTGGGCTGGGTGCCGGTGGTGTCGTGGTTGTAGCCGGGGTGGACGACGTGCTTCCACCTGGTGTCGCTGACCAGTCGGGTGGTGGAGCCGGTCACGATGTCGGACTGGAACAGCAGGCCGCCCTGGCCGCTGCCGTGGTGCGAGAAGCCCTCCTTGCCGAAGTACCACACGAGCAGCGCCACCGTGTTGTCGCCGGCGGTGAGGTGGGGGGCGAGGTCGATCTCGTCGTAGTAGGTGCCGGTGCGGTCGGGTCCGCGCTTGAGCTGGCCTTCGAACACGACGAGCGTGCCGTTCACCCACAGCCAGTACTTGGAGTCCGCGGCGATCCGGGTCACGGCGGTGGACGGCGCGGAGTCCAGGGTGAAGGACCTGCGGAACGCGAGCCACTGGTTCGTGCGGCTGGACGGCGCCCAGATCCACCGCGCCGACCAGGAGACGGCGGAGGCCTCCGAAGCGGGCGGGGCCAGCACCAGCGAGCCCGCCGTCGGCGCCACGGTCGCGGCCATGGCGGTGCGAAGGACCGATCGACGGGATACCTGCGACATCGGCGGGATCCTTTTCGTGACAAGGCGGAGAGGCGGACGCGGAGGCGTTGAATCGATTCAAGCCGCACGACGATTTTTGTCCTGGACGGAGGTGGTGTCAATCGGCCGACCGGGGTAGGTAGGTCCACAATGGACCAAAGTGCACCGCGTCCCTGCGGTTCGATCAGTTCTTGTGGACCGTCGAGCGTCCGGTCGGGAGAGGTGCTCACATCACGTGATGGGCGAGTCCTACGCGCCGGCAACGCTGGTTCGACGATGAGACGCGTATCGAGACCCGATCGTTGACACTTCCTGTGGCGCTGGCCAAGCTATGTGACACACCTGGATTCTACCGGGAACCAGTGAGGCCACCACCAGGGCCGAGCCCGACTCCCGGACCACGGTCCCGCCGGTCGGTTCTACTTGGCCTGCGGCGACTCCCCACCAACCTCCGCATGGCCGGATGCCGCGCGCTCGCAGCGTGCTTCGCCGGGCACGAAGCCGTTGCGTAGTCGCAAACGCAGTCCCATTCACTGGCGGTCATCCGCCCCCTGCCGCAGCGGGAAGGAGCACTTGCGGGAGCTGGTGACCAGCTACGACCCGGCGCTGCTGTGGTTCGACGGGGACTGGTTCCCCGAGCGGAACCCGCAGACCCTGACCGACTGGTGGAACGCCGCCGACGGACGCGACCTGTACGACTTCTGCCTCGGCCTCAAGCCGAACCTCGTCATCAACGAGCGGGTCAAGCGCGACACGGGGCTGGGTGACTACCTCTGCCCGGAGCAGACCGTTCCGGCCAGGCCGCTGCCCCGGCCGTGGGAGACCTGCCAGACGCTGAACGGCGCGTGGGGTTACGACTCCCGCAAGGAGGGCCAGTACAAGTCGGTCCGGACGTTGGTGCGGGAACTGGTGACGGTGGTCTCCCGCGATGGCAACTACCTGCTCAACATCGGCCCGCGCGGCGACGGTGTGGTGACCGCGGGGTCGGTCAACGCGCTGACCGGCATCGGCGCCTGGATGGGCACCTACGGCGACAGCATCCACGGCACCACCGGCAGCCCGTTCACGTCCGAGCCGACGTGGGGTCGTTACACCAAGAAGCTCGGCAAGCTGTTCGCCCACGTGGTCACCTGGCCCACCAGCCGTCAACTGGTGATCGGCTCGCTGACCAACGCCGTCAACCGGGTCTACCTGCTCGACAACCCCGGAACCTCACTTCCCTACACCAGGAGCAGCGGCGGTATCACCGTCACGCTGCCCGCGTCGGCGCCCAACGCGGACGTGTCCGTGGTCGTGGTGGAGGTCGTCGGCGAGCCCACGGCCGGCACCCCGTCGGGCACCACGTACCGGGCCGAGCACGGCGTGTTGGGCGGTGGTGCGAGCGTCGACTCCAACCACGCGGGGTTCACCGGGACGGGGTTCGTGAACCTCCCGGCCGGCGGTGGGTCGTTGCGGTTCGACAACGTCGATGGTGGTGCCGGGGGCAGCAGGACGGTGACGGTCCGGTTCGCGAACGGCAGCGGGAGCAGCCGCACCGGCCGGCTGGTGGTCAACGGTGTCGGTCGGGACATCACGACTCCGGCCACCGGTTCGTGGGCCACCTGGCAGACGATGTCGGTGACGGTGTCGTTGAACACCGGTGCCGGCAACACCATCCGCTTCGAGACCACCGGTCAGGACCTGGCCAACATCGACCACATCCTCGTCGCCCAGTGATCTCCACCCGCAGGTAACTGAAACGATTCAACGATTGGAGTGGGTCCAGTGAGACCTCCACGTCGCGCGAGCGCGTCCGCGGCAGCTGCACTGCTCGTCGTCCTGACCACCATGACGGCGATGCCGTCGGGGGCGGCTCCGTTGCCCGGCACCGGATCGCCGCTCGTGGCCGTCCAAGGCGCCGCCCAGGGTCTGAAGGCCCCGCCCGCGGTCGGGGCGGGGGCGGTGACGACGCGGTACGAGGCGGAGTCCGCACCCGCAGTGTGCGGTGGTGTCGTGGCGTCGAACCACGCCGGCTACTCCGGTGGCGGTTTCTGCGACACGACCAACGCCGTCGGTTCGGCCGTGCAGTTCACGATCAACTCGGCGGCGGCGGGTACCGCGACGGCGAGTGTCCGGTATGCCAACGGCGGTCCGGCGAGCCGGCCGGCGGACGTCGCGGTCAACGGCACGGTGGTGCAGTCCGGTTTCCCTTTCGAGGCCACCGGCGCGTGGACCACCTGGGCGACGAAGACGGTGACGGTCCAGCTGTCGGCGGGCGTCAACACCGTGCGGCTCGCCGCGACGATCGCCGACGGGTTGGCCAACATCGACTTCCTGGAGGCGGTCACGCCGGACGGGGGTGGTGGCGGGGACGGTCCGGTCGTGGTCCGGGGTACCACCCAGGGTCTGAACGGCCCGCTCGCGGTGGACAATCCCAGGCCTGAGTTGGCGTGGGGTGTGACGTCGGGCCGGGCCGGTGCCGCCGTCGCGGCGGCCGAGGTGGAGGTGCGTGACGCGGAACGGACGGCCGAGCCGATCTGGACCCACCGTGCCGAGGCCGCCGGTGTCGCCTCCGTGACCTACGGCGGGCCGCCGTTGGCCGCGAAGCACCGCTACACGTGGCGCGTGCGGGTGAGGGACGCCGCCGGTGACTGGAGCGTCTGGAGCCAGGACTTCCGATTCGGTACCGGGATGCTGGGCGACCAGGACTGGAACGGCGCGGCCTGGATCTCCCAACGGGACTGGGTGACGAGTCGAGGAGTACCCGCGCCCGGCGGCACGGTGCTCGGCCTTCCCCTGTTGCGCACGAACTTCTCCGTCACCAAGCCGGTCGCCAACGCGAGCCTCTACGTCTCCGGCCTCGGCGCGTACGCGGCGTCCGTCAACGGCAAACCGGCCGGCACCATCGTGCTCGGCTCCGGGTGGACCAAGTACGACAAGCTCAGTTATTACGACGGGATCGACGTCACGGCCGCGGTCCAGCAAGGCCAGAACGCCGTCGGTATCGCGCTCGGCCAGGGAACGTTCAACGGCCTGCACAACTGGACCACGGCCGAGAACCGCGGCGCCTGGGACGGCATCCTGCGCACAAGGGCACTGCTCCAGGTGACCTACACCGACGGCACAACGCAGTCCGTCCCCACCAGCACAGGTTGGGCCGCCGCACAGGGACCGTCCCTGCCCTTCGTCAACCCCGCCGTGCTCCCGGAGAAGGAGGGCTACGACGCACGGAAGGAGCAACCCGGCTGGAACACTCCGGCGTTCGACGCCAGCCGGTGGGCGCCGGCGGTGACCGTCGGCAACGGCACGGCACGCCTTCAGGCCAGTCCGATCGAGCCCTCACGCGTCGTCGGCGAGATCAGCCTCGGGAGTCCCTCCACCCCGGCCGCGGGGGTGTTCGTCTACAACGTCCGCCAGAACATCTCCGGCAACGCGCGCGTCACGGTCGACGTGCCGGCGGGCACGTCGGTCAGGATCCGGTACGCGGAGTCGCTCAGCAACGGACGCGCTGTGGTCGCGGGCAACCGCCCCCAGGACGACACCTTCATCAGCAAGGGTTCGGGACCGGCGACCTGGGCCCCGTCGTTCACCCACAAGGGTTTCCAGTACATCGAAGTCAGCGGCTTGCCGAGCGGCGCCCCGGCACCCCGGGTGACGGCCTTGCGCATCCACAACGACATCCAGAGCGTGGGTACCTTCGACTCGTCCAACGATGTGCTGAACTTCGTCCACAAGGCCGGCCGGGAAACGATCCTGAACAACTTCGTGCTCGCGGCACCCACCGACGGGTCCTACCTGGAGAAGTTGCCGTGGCTCGGCGACGGCGCTCTGATGGCCGACGCGACGATGCGCAACTTCGACGCCAAGACCCTCTACACCAAGTGGTACAACGACATCGCCGACAGCCTGCGCGGCAACGGCGACCTGCCCGCCTGGGCCCCGGTCCCGACCAAGGCGGCCGACCTGTCCAGCGCCGCGTGGGGCAACGCGTTCACCGAAGTGGCGACCCTGCTCCTGCGCGACCACGACGCCAAGCAGGCCGTCAACGCCCGTTACGGACAACTCAAGGCATACGCGGAGTTCGTGTCGTCCCAGACCACCAACCCCGTCGAGCTCTGGGGCGACTGGGTGTGCCCCGAGGGAGACAGCGCGTGCAACACCACAGCCGACAAGAGGCTGGTGGCGCGCGCCTACGTGTACCGGACACTCGACCAGTTCGCCGGCGTCGCCCAGCAGCTCGGCCATGCCGGCGACGCCACGACGTTCGCGAATCGCGCCGCCGCCGCGCGGACGGCGTTCAACACCGACTACTTCAGGTCGGGCACCTACCGGACGGCGAGCGGGGCCAGGTTCCTCCAGACCAACAACCTCCTCCCGGTCGCGTTCGGGATCACGCCCGAGGCGAACCGCCAAGCCGTGGTCAACGCCGTGGCCGCCGACGTCACGGCCCGCGGCGACCACCTCGGCACCGGCGTCCTGGGCACCAAGTGGCTGTTCCGCGTGCTCACCCAGTACGGGCATCTCGACACCGCCTACAAAGCCGCAACAAACCGCACCGCCCCCGGCTACGGCGCCTGGATGGCCGCCGGTGCCACCACCCTGTGGGAGGAGTGGACCACCACACGATCGAAGGGACACCCCTTCCTCGGCACAGCCGAGGACTGGATGCTCGCCGACATCGCCGGCCTCGCCCAAATCGGGAGCAACTCGACCAAGGTGGTCGTGAAGCCGCACGTACCGGCGAACCTCCAACGGGCCTCCACCTCGCTGCGGACCAACGGCGGCACAGCCTCATCGGGTTGGACGCTCACGAACGGCCAACTCACCCTCACCGTCGAGGTGCCGGTCAACCGGACAGGCACGATCCACGTGCCGGTCACGGGCGGCCAACGGGTGATCGCGCCGCCCGGCGCCGTCCCCGCAGGCTCGGAAGGCAACTACCGCCTCTTCACAGTGCCAAGCGGCCGCTACGTCTTCACGACGGCGAACGCCTGACCGGAGGTGCCAGGCAGGTGATCGGTGACGGGCTGAGGATCCTGGGACCGGCGATGTGAACGGTTGTCAGGTGCCGTTGCTCGACGCCGTCCCACCCGTCCGCTGACGGGTGGGACGGCGTCGAGCACGTCCCGGATAGGGCGTGCACGGTGGGCACGAGGGCTACCGGACGAGGTCGACTGACTTCCACTGCGACGAGCAGCTGGAGGCGAGGCCGCACCTCCAGTCGAGGTCCTGCTTGGCCAGGACGTTGCCGTAGCCGTTGAGCAGCCACGTCGACACCACACCGCTGGACGTGTCGTGCCAGACCACGTCCTGCGCGCCGTTGCCGTCGAGGTCGCCGACACCCATCGGGGACCACTGGTACGAGCAGCCGGAGGTGGCGTCGCACCTCCAGTCCACGGTCTGCTTGGCCAGGACGTTGCCGTAGTCGTTGAGCAGCCACGTCGACACCACGCCGGTCTGGTAGTTGAACCAGACGAGGTCCGTGCGGCCGTCGTTGTCCATGTCACCGGCCCCGATCGGGCTCTCGTACCAGGCGCAGGAAGGGAAGTCGCAGCGCCAGTCGAGGTCCTGCTTGGCGAGCACGTTGCCGTAGCCGTTCATGAGCCAGGCGGACACCACTCCGGACGTGGAGTTCCACCACAGCAGGTCCTCGTTGTCGTCACCGTTGAAGTCGCCCAGCGTGATGGGGCGCCACTGCGACGAGCACCCGGAGCCGCAGCGCCAGTCGACCCACTGGGTGCCCAGCACCGTGCCCGACCCGTCGGTCAGCCAGGTGGACACCTCACCGCTGCCCGCGTTGAACCAGGTCAGGTCCTGGTTGCCGTCGTTGTCGAGGTCGCCGGTCCCCACCGGGACCCAGGCGGTGGAACACCCGGAGGCGTACGAGCACGTCCAGTTCATCGACTGGGCGCCGAGAACGTTGCCGTGTCCGTTGAGCAGCCAGGTCGACACCTGACCGCTGCTCCTGTCGAACCACATCAGGTCCGTGGTCGCGTTCACCGCATTCGCGGTTCCGCTGAGCATGAGTGTCGTCAGGATTCCCGCGACCAGTACCCGTGTCAATTTCGTGAGCATTGTCTTCATGCGTGCCTTCCCCAGATCGGGATTTCCGATTGAATCGAGACGTTCGTACCGCCGGGCGAGAGGCCCTCGCCGAACGGTGTCGCGCTGGTGCGACGTCCGGCAAGCAGTCCGGACGCATTGCCGACCGGTGCCCGAAAAACCGCTGGTCAGTGTCGGTACGCTGAGCGGGCGAAGGTGTCCGGCACCGTCGGACACCTGCTGCGGACCGGGGAGGCCGAGTGGACGAGACACCGGACCCGCGCGCGGACTTCGCCCGCCGGTTGCGGGCATTGCGCGAAGCGGTGGGTCTTTCCATCCGCCAGCTGGAGATCGAAAGTGGGCGGACGCCGCGCCGCAGGAACGAAGAGCCGATTCGGCTCAAACGCAGCACGATCGCCGGAATGACCAGCCAGGTGCGCTCGGTCCGGCCGGAGCCGGCGAATTTCGAGGTGTTCATCGACACCTGCCTGCGTGTCGCCGCGGAACGGGACACCGCCCTTCCCGCCGCTCTCGGTGACCGCCCCGCGTGGGACGACGCCTACCGCGAGCTCCGCGAGCAACTCGACCGGCACCCCCGTCGCGCCGCACCCCGCGCCCCGGTGTCCGTCGCGCAACCGCGGCGCGTCGACCCGGTGCCTTCCCCGGAACCCGCACCTCCGGCGACCCGGCGTGAACCACTGCTCACCCGAAGGCAGCTCGTCCTCACGGCGTCGGTGGCGTTGACCCTCGGCGGCTTGGCCGCCCTGGCTCCCGGGTGGCTGCGCGGGAGCGGATTGGTGGACCCTGCCGCCGACGACGAGCACAGCCCTGATGGCTACAGCCCGGTCGGCAAGCTCCTCAGCCCGCCGGGAACCTCGGACAACCCGGTCTGGGCCGTCGCGATCGGCAGGCTGGACGGCGAGCCCGTCGCGGTCGTCGGGCGCGGTGACGGCACCGTGCAGCTGTGGAACCCGGTCACGGGCGTCGCGCGCACGGATCCGCTCGCCGGTCACGACAAGCCGGTGTACTCCATCGGGCTGGACGCCCCCCTCGCGGTGTCCGCCGGCGTCGACGGCACCCTGCGGGTGTGGGACCTGGCCGTCCACCCGCCGACGTGCACCCGCGTCGGTGAACAGCTCGCCGGCGGCCTCAACAGCGTCGCGCTCGTCGGCGTCGGCGGCCGGACCGCCGCCGTGTCCGCCGGTGACGACCACACGGTTCGGCTGTGGGACCCCACCGCACCCCGGCTGGTCGGCCGGGTGCTCGGCGAGCGGCTCGACTCCCAGGTCAAGAGCATCGCCGCCGGCAGCCTCGACGGTGTGCCGATCGCGGTGTCCGGCAGCGCGGACGGCACGGTCCGGCTGTGGGACCTGGAGGCGGGACGCGTCACACGGCTGCTGGGCGCGCACGAGGACACGGTCTGGACGGTCGCGATCGGCACGGTGGACCGCCGGACCATCGCGGTGTCAGGTAGTGACGACGGCGAGATCCGGACCTGGGACCTGACCGCGGAGGAGCCCACCGGCACCCGGTTGAGCCGGATCGCCAACGCGGTCAAGACCATCGCCATCGGCACGATCAACGGCCGGACGGTCGCCGTCTCCGGCAACGACGACGTGACCATCAGGGTCTGGGACCTGGCCACCGGACGTCCCTACGGCAACGGCCTCGCGGGCCCGGAGCAGGCTGCCGAAGCCATCGCCCTCAGCGGCGTCGGCGGCCGGACCGTGGTCGTCTCCGGGCATTGGGACGGCTCGATCTGGACCTGGAGCTTGTGAGTCGTGGTGAGTCGAGGGCGCGCGCCGAACGTCCTGAGTGGATGCTCTCGGCGAAGTGGGTTCCCATCACCCTTCGGTGGGTACTCGACCGGGTGACAAAGACGTGATCGGCAACTCTGTGAAGGGACATCACCCGTGGCTGTTTCGGTCAACTTGGACTCCCAGCTCGACAAGGCGTACGAGGGTCTGACCGTGTCCGAGGTCCTCGACGCGCCGGTCGCCGCGCTGTCCGGCGTCAGCGAGGGCGACGCGCAGAAGCTGGACGCCGCCTTCGGGATCAAGACCGTTCGCGACCTCGGTACCAGCAGGTACTTCACGCTCGCCGCGTCGCTGGTGGCCTTGGAAGGCGCCTCGAAGTAGGAGTTCGCGCCACCGCGGCGACCCACGCCCGGCGAAACGCCCTGGGAAGCGACGATGCGCTTCCCAGGGCGTTCCACCGGCAGGATCAGTTGCCGCCGTGCTGGACGGTGCCCTCCGACGCTTCCGGCCGGACCTGCTGCCCCTGTTCCCCTTCCACCGGCCCACCCGCGGGCGGCGTCGGCGCGCTCACGCACTCCGGCGCGTCGCCCTTGATCATCGCGGCGGCCAGGGCGACGCTGGTGGACGACTGCGTCGCCGCCAGCAGCAGCGTGTTGCCCGCGGGGATGCTGTCGGCGTCGAACGTCACCGAACCCGCGGTGGCATCACCACCGTCCACCGCCTCCATCTTCGAAGAGACACCCGTGCCCTGGCCACCGGTGTCGACCGGCAGGTCGCTCAGGTCGACGCACCCGTCGCGCATCGGGACCGCGACCGCTCGCACGCCCAGCCTGCGCAGTTCCTCGTTCGCGCCGGTCACGCCGGTGATGTCGGTGAGCGACACCGTCACCACGCCGTCGGCACCCTTGGTGACCGCGTAGGCGGCCGGGGCACCACCGGTGAGCAACGTGCCGGTCAGCGCGATCACACCCGCCACGCCCAACACCGACCCGCCGATGCCCAGCGTGCGGCCGACTCCGGGCCGCCCGGTCGCCGCGCGGTCCGGCACGCCGTCCAGCGCGGACCCGTGGTTGCGCATCAGATCGTCGAAGAGCTGGTCCTCGAACTTGGCCATCATCGTTCCATCCCTGTCGTCTTCCGCAGTTTCGCTCGGGCCCGGAACAGTCGGATGCGCACCGCGCCCGCCGAGACGCCCAAGGCCTCGGCGGCTTCCTTCGGGCGTAGGCCGCCAAGATCCACCAGCTCCACGACCTCGCGGTCGAGCCGGGGCAGTTCGGCCAGTCTGGCGAGCAGCGCGGCCCCCGCCTGCTCCGCGTCGATCCGATCGACCAGGTCCTCCACCGCGTCCGCGTCGAGCGCCCGCTGTCCGGCGATGCGCCGCGTGCTGTCGCTGCGCTGGCTGTGGGCCTCGCAGTGGCCGGCGAACACCCGGCTCGCGATGCCGATCAGCCAGGCCCGGGCGCTTCCCCTGGCCGGGTCGAAGGTGGCGAACGAGGTGATCGCGCGGACGAAGGTGTCCGCGGTCAGGTCGGCCACCGTCTGGGGGTCGGAGCTGCGCCGCGCGAAGTAGGCGGTGATCATGCCCACGTGCGCCCGGTAGACCTTCTCGAACTCGGCCGCGGCACCCGCTCGGTTGCCGGGCGGGGGGTGTTGGAGTGGCTCCACGTGGTCTGCCACCGCGTCTGCCATTGTGTCGCTCACACCACCTGGTTGCCGAGATCCCGCCATTGCGTTACGAGCTGTCGGCGGCGTGCTCACGCTCATCGCCACCGCGGCGGCCGGTGGACACGCGGGCAGGGACCCGCTGACCACCGCGAAAGCATAGGCACGGGTCACGGCAGGGGGTCGCGATCGATCGACCCAGGCCGCACCGATCAGGTCGGAACACGGATCAGGGATGCATCCGGGCGCCCTTGAGAACCTTGTCCACGGCGTTGCGCGGACCGTGCACACCGATCCCGACCAGGTCCAGGGCGTCGCCCGCCACCGCCCGCACCGCGGCCCGGTTGTCGCGGTCGTTGCCGGTGGCGAACAGGTCCGAGGTGAACACCGCGATCCGCATACCCCGGCCCACCGCCCTGGCGTGAGCGGCGGTCAGCGTCTCCTTCCCGCCCTGCAACACCAGCACCGGCTGGCGGAACATCGCGAGGTACTCGGTGTCGTCCGCGTCCCGGTACGGCTCGCCGATCAGCTCCGGCAGGGCCGCGGCGATGCCGCTCACCAGGAAGGCGGACACGTTCAGGCACTGCCACGGCAGCAGGTCGTCCCTCAGCAGCACTGCGATCTTGGTGTCGAAGCGTTCCACGGGACGGAAGTCTCACCGAGCCCGACCGCTCGGTCTTGTACGTTCTCAACGTGGAGCAGGTCCGCGCGTGGAGCCCGGCGATCGGCGGTGTCCGGGAGGTCTTCCACGCCCGGTTCACCGACCACGCCTACCCGGCGCACACCCACGACGCGTGGACGCTGCTGATCGTCGACACCGGTGCGGTGACCTACCGGCTCGACCGCCACGAGCACGGCACCCGCACCTCGCACGTGACCCTCCTGCCGCCGCACGTCCCGCACGACGGTCGTGCCACCACGCCCGACGGCTTCCACAAGCGCGTGCTGTACCTGGAGACCGACGTCCTCGGCGCGGACCTGGTCGGCTCGGCCGTGGACGCGCCCGAGCTGCACGACGGCCTGCTGCGCCACCGGATCGACCAGCTGCACCGGGCGCTCACCCCGTTCCAGGAGGACCTGGAGGTCGAGAGCAGGCTCGCGCTCGTCGTCGAACGGCTGCGGCACCACCTGGCCGATGTCCGACCGCTGCGCCGCCGCGACCCCGGTCTCGCCGCGCAGCTGCGCGACCTGCTGGACGCCAACGTCGTCGAGGGCGTCTCGCTCGCCGAGGCGGCCAGGGCGCTCCAGGCGCACCCGGTGCACCTGGTCCGCGTGTTCACCGGCACGTTCGGCATCCCGCCCCACCGGTACCTCACCGGTCGGCGGGTCGACCGGGCCCGCCGGTTGCTGCTCCTGGGCCACCGCCCCGCCGACGTGGCCCAGGCTGTCGGCTTCCACGACCAGGCCCACCTCGGTCGCCACTTCAAGCGCACGCTCGGCGTTCCGCCGGCCCGCTACGCGCGGAGCCGCTGACGTTCCCGGACCAGCACACCGCGAGCCGCCTGCCACCAGGGACGAGTGGTGGCCACCGCGCCGGTGCTGGTCCTCGCGCCCGGCGCGGCCTGGAGTCCCCGGTGGGGGAGAGACGTGAGGCTGGGCGGCTGAACGGCGACGCGCCGTCACCGGAGGCGCGCCTGGCGGGGCCGCAACGGTCCTCAGGAGACGGTCAGTGGGCGGTTCGGGTGAGGTCGAGCCTGATCACGACCTCGCCGTTGTCGATCTCTCCGGTGGGCTGGAAGCCGAGCCGCCGGTAGAAGGGCCAGGGTTCACCGTCGCCGGGTTGGTAGCTGGTGAGCAACTCGGTGGCGCCGTCCGCGCGGATGAGGTCCACCACGAGGCTCAGGGCCGCACGGCCGAACCCCCGCCCCTGGTGCCGGTCGTCGATCAGCAACCGCCACAGGTAGTACGGGCCGATGATGCCGACGCGGTCCGGTGGCACGTTCCAGCTCAGCATGACGAAGCCGACCGGTTGCCCGTCCGAGTAGATCGCCCGGAACCACGGCTCGGCCTCCGGTGTGGTGGCCGCGTCGTCCAACGACGCCGCCACCGAGGCGACGAAACGCTCCTGTCCCGGACGGATGCGCAACGCGCACACCGCGTCGCGGTTCTCGTCGGTGATCTCGCGCAACTGCACCTGTGGAGAAGTCATCGCCCCTTGTCCTCCGCCTGCCGGCCGACGGTCGGTCAACGGTAGCGGGAACGCGTGCGGTGCCGAGTCGGCTTCCGAATTGTCGGAGACCGAACTCGACGTGCGGCTGGGCGAAGCCGAAGCTTCACGATCCGCTGTCGCCGCGCATCGAGCGCCGGATCTCCTCCAGCTTGTCGATCCCCGCCTGCCTGCGCGCCTCGAACCGGTCCTCGACCTCCTTGGCCTCCGGGGCCGCACCGGCGAGTTCACCGGCGCCGATACCGGTCGCCACCCGGCCCTCGATCCGGTCCCGGACATGCTCGAAGGTCGGCACGCCGTTCTCGGTGTAGTCGCCGGCCGGCACCGCGGTGGGCGCCTCGTCCTCGACGACCTCGGCGTCGATCACCGGCTCCTGCTTCCCGTCCATCTCCCACTCCGTTCGCCGTCCCGACCCCGAGGCTACTTGGCGAGCACCGCCCGAGCCCCTTCCCGTCACGGCTCACCCCGACGGATCCGGGTGCGCCGGCGCGGCCGGGCTATAGTGGCGGTGGCTGCCAGGAAGCCACCGGTCCGCGGGAATGGGCTCAGCCCACCTGGTACGTGCACCACGCGTCACCATCGCTCTCCTTTCGGCCTGAACGAGCGGACATCAGGCGGACGAAAGGAGATCGCCGTGCCGACCTTGGGCATGCCCAACCGCCCCCACCTCGACAGCTTCCGCCGGCAGGCCCGTGCCCTGCAGCGGGCCGTCCGGGCCGGTGAGCCCGACGCCGTCACGCGGCTGGCACGTCACCACCCCGGTGCCCTGCCCGACCACGCCGGCGGGTTCCAGCTCAGCGCGGCGCAGTTCGTCGTCGCTCGCGAGTACGGATTCGCCAGCTGGCCACGGCTCGCGCGATACCTGGAAACCGCGGCTGAACACGGCTGGGACACCAGGCTCGGTGCGGCGCCCGCGGCCGGTCCGGCGGAGGAGTTCTGCCGCCTCGCCTGCCTGACCTACAGCCGCGAGGACGGGCCGGAGCGCTGGGCGCAGGCCCGTCGACTGCTGGCCGAGCGTCCCGATCTGACCACCCAGGACATCTGGGCCGCTGCGGCGGCCGCCCGCCCGGACGACGTCGGCCGACTGCTCGCGGAGCAGCCGGGGCGGGTGGCCGAGCGGGGTGGCCCGTTCCGGTGGCGGCCGCTGTTCTACCTCGTCTACTCGCGATTCGACGAAACCGTGCCGGCCGAGCGGGTGCTCACGGTCGCCCGGCAACTGCTCGACGCCGGCGCCGACCCGGACGACGGCTACCTCTTCGACGCCCTGCCGTCACCGTTCACGTTGCTGACCGGGGTGTTCGGCCACGGCGAACTGGGTCGGCGGAGTCAGCCCCGCCACCCGCACTGGCAGGCGTTGGGCCGGCTGCTGCTCGACGCGGGCGCCGACCCCAACGACGCCCAGACCCTGTACAACAGGATGTTCGAGCCGGACGACTCGCACTTGGAGCTGCTGTTCGAATACGGGCTCGGTACCGGCGACGGCGGCCCGTGGAGGACACGGATCGCCGAGCTGGCCACGCCCGCGCGGTTGCTGCGCACCCAGCTCCGCTGGGCGGTCGAGCACCACCAACCCGCCCGCGTGCGGTTGCTGGTCGAGCACGGCGTCGACTTCCACTCGCCGTTCGAGGACGACGGGCCCGCGTGGAGTCCCGGCGACGGCAGGACACCGGTCGAGCTGGCCCGCCTCAACGGCGACGTGGAGATCGCCGACTACCTCGTCACCCGAGGTGCCGCGCAGCCCGTCCCCGATCCGGTGCGCGAGCTGATCGCTGCGGCGTTCCGCGCCGACCGGCCCACCGTCGACCGAGTCCGCGCCGAGCATCCCGACGCCGTGGCGGAAACACGCCGCAGCCGCCCCGGGCTCATCGTGTGGGCGGCGGCCCGCGCGTCCGTCGAGACGGTCACGTTGCTGGCGGAGCTCGGCTTCGACGTGAACGCCTACGGCCGCGGCGATGCGCCGGTCGAAGAGGCCTGGGAGACCGCACTGCACCACAGCGCGATGGCGGGCAACGTCGAGCTCACGCGTCGGCTGCTGGACCTGGGCGCGGACCCCGACCTCCGCGACCGGCGCTTCGACGCGACCCCGCTCGACTGGGCCCGGCACTTCCACCAGCTGTCCACCGCCGACCTGCTCGGACCAGTCACCGCTCGCCCTGTGAGCGGCGACTGAGCCGGTGGTCCCGCTCCCGTCGCGCATTCCGCCGACCGACCGCCGTCAGCAGGAGCCCCGCCCGATTCTGACGGCACCGACTGGGCTGACGCGTGCCTACGTGGCGTTAGCGGATCGACTTAGCCGGAGCCACCACGCTGGCGCGGCACCTGGGGATCAGGTGGGCAGGCCGGCCAGCCAGCGGTCGGCCTCGGCCGACGAGCGCAGCCGCACGACCGACACACCGGTCAACTGCGGGGGTGACAACCGCAGTGGCAGTTCGCGGCTGTGGCGGCGGTGCGAACTGATCGCCCACCGGACCAACGACTTGCGACCGAACAACGCGCCGAGCGTCTCCTTGTTGCCCGCCCACAGTTCGGTCCGGCGGATGATGCGCCCCAGGGTGCGCCGGATGATCCTGGGCAGGATGATGGTCAGCGGGATGTCGAGCCAGATGATCGTGCGCGCCCGACTCCACAGCATGTCGCTCACCAGGTCGATGTAGTTGCCGTCGACCACCCACGTCTTCCCGGCGGTCTGCTCGGCCACCCGCTCCCGGAAGACCTCGACCGGCACACCAGTCCAGTTGGGTCCGTGGTGCAGGCCGTCGAGCTCGACGTGCGGCGCCCCGTTTCGCCGCGCGAGCTTCTTAGCCAACGTGGACTTCCCGGATCCGCAGGTGCCCAGGATGACGACTCGGTCCAGCACGTCGGCGTCGGGCTTCGCTGTGGTTTTCTCACTCATCTTGGAGCTGTCCCTCGTCTCTTGATCCACGCGGCCGCAGGCCGTCGTCCGCACCGCACCTGCCGACCTCGCATCGCACGCCAGGTCAAGTGCGAGGTCGAGCGCCCCGGCGGATGAGTCATCTTTCAAGCTACTTCCGCGGTTCTCACGAGTTCGCGTCGTGGCCTGCTGTCGTCAGGATCCTGAGGCGTTGTCGATGTAGGCCTGTAGCGCGTCGGCTTCGTCGTGCTGGTCGAGGTCACGTAGAACCTGGACGAGGTTTCGCGTGGTGCGCAGAGTTTCGGGGTGGTCTTCGCCGAGGACGTGGCGGCGTCGGGTGAGGGTGTCCTCGTTGAGTTCGCGTGCGGCCTGGTAATCACCCAACACATGTAGGTGGAGGGCGAGGTTGTTGGCGGAGGCGAGGGTGTCGGGGTGGTCTTCGCCGAGGACGCGGCGGCAGCGGGTGAGGGAGTCTTCGTTGAGTTCGCGTGCGGCCTGGTAATCACCCAACGCGTGCAGGTCGACGGCGAGGTTGTTGGCGGAGGCGAGGGTGTCGGGGTGGTCTTCGCCCAGGACGCGGCGGCAGCGGGTGAGGGTGTCCTCGTTGAGTTCGCGTGCGGCCTGGTAATCACCCAACGCATGTAGGTAGAGGGCGAGGTTGTTGGCGGAGTTGAGGGCGTTGAGGTGGTCTTCGCCGAGGACGCGGCGGTAGCGGGTGAGGGTGTCCTCGTTGAGTTCGCGTGCGGCCTGGTGCTCACCCAGCTCGTGCAAATAGGCGGCGAGGTTGCTGGCGGAGCTAAGGGTGTCGGGGTGGTCGTCACCCAGGACGCGGCGGGAGCGGGTGAGGGTGTCCTCGTTGAGTTCGCGTGCGGCCTGGTACCGGCCCAGGGTGGCGAGCCAGATGGCCAGGCGGGTGGTGGTGCCGAGGGTGATGGGGTGGTCGGGTCCGTGGTGGTCGCGGGCGATTCGGTGTGCTCGTTGGGCGTGGGAGAGGGCTTGGAGAGGTTGTCCGCTGGTGCCCAGGTAGGTGGAGATGTCGTCGAGCAGGTCGATGAGGGTGTCCTGGTGGGTGGTGAGGTGATTTTGTCGGTCGGGTGCGGTGGTGGTGAGCAGGTGGGGCAGCAGTCGTTGCCATTGTGGCCACACCGCGGGGTTGTTCCACGGTTCGTCGGGCATGTTGTGGTGCATTAGGAGCAGGGCTGTGGCTGGCCACGGGTGTGCGGTGGTGGCCTGTGGGTGGGTGGGGTTGGTGCGGAGCAGGGCGGCGGGGACGCGGTGTAGTTGCAGGTTGTCGGTCTGGACGCGGGCGAGTGCGCGTCGGCGCAGGATGCGCATGGTGTCGGCGATGCGCAGTGGGTCGGCGGCGACGCCTGCGAGGGGTTGGGGTAGTAGGTCGGGGTGGTCGGTGATCAGGGTGAGGGGGACGGGTTCGGGGGCGAGCCAGGCGAGCAGGGTGAGTAGTTGCAGTGCGGCGGGATCATGGGTGGCGAGGGCGTCGAAGGCCAGTGACCAGGAGGCGGTGACCGACGTGCGGCCTCCGGGTATGTCGTGGTCGTGTCCGCGTTGCAGCAGGTCCTGGGCGCGTGAGTCCAGTAGTTCGAGGTATTGGTCGGGGGTGAGGTCGCCGTCGGTGAGCAGGGCGGCGGCTTGGTGCAGTGCGGAGGGCAGTCTGCCCAGGGCGTCGCCGATCGCGGTGACCTGCGCGTCGGTGAGGGTGGGGGCGTGGGTGTGCAGGAAGCGGGCGGATTCGTCGGCGGTGAACACGTCGACGGGCAGGGTGGTGGCGACGCCGTCCCAGTGGGGGTGGCGTGAGGTGATGGCGACCCGGACCTGGCCGCCGGGCAGGTACGGCGTGAGGAGGTCGGGGTGTTCGGCGTTGTCGAACACCAGCAGCACCCGCTCCCGGTCCCGCAGTTCGCCCAGCACGCGCGGCACCGCCGCCGCGACGGGCTCGTCGGCGCCCACCAGCCGCAGCGCCTGCCCGAGCAGCACCAGCTGCGCGGGGACGAGGTCGGGGTCCTCGGCGGAGATCCACCACACCACGTCGTAGTCGCCCGCGTGGCGGTGGGCGTACTCGACCACCGTGCTGGTCTTGCCGACACCGCCCATCCCCGCGATCGCCGACACCACCACCGGCCCCTCCCCGGCCAACGTCTCCGCCACCCCGTCGAGTAACTCGCGGCGACCGGTGAAGCCCGCCACCCGGGCCGGCACGTTCCACACCCGCACCGCCGCACCGGTACCGGTGGCGGGTTCGGGCCGAGGCAGGCCCCGCAACGCCCGGAACACCGCCAGCTCCAACGCCTCCGGCGAGGACACCACCGCCGCGGTCAGCCCGCTGTCGTTGACCCGCTCGCGGAAACCCTCCTGCCGCGCCGCGTACTTGACGTCCCTGGTCAGCGCGACCGGCCCGACCGTGGCCTCGTCCAGCAGGAACACCAACCTCGGGATGCCCAACTCCCCGGCGGTCTCGAACTCCAACTCGGTGTAGGACACCTCCGGCCGGTCCCGCACCGGCATGCCGTACCGGAACCCCGCCACCAGCACGTACACGTCCGCACCCGCCACCGCCTCACGACACACCACCGCCGGAGACGTGTCACGCGCGGCGAAGTAGGCCATGTCCACCACCACGTCACCGGCCTGCGTCACCGCCGACTCCACCGCCGCCACGAACGACCGCTCCACCGGATACGCCCGCAACTCCGAGGTATGACTGATGAACACCCGCCGAGCCGACCCACCCACTAGCCCACCCCCACACCCCGGACAACACCACGACACCCACATCGTCCCGACAACCCACCACGTTGCACCACACAACACGCGGTCACCGGCGTAGGGGACGAAGCGAATACCTTCACTGATCCGCGGTGGTTCGGTCGAGCGTCTCGATCTGTCGTCGGACACGTGTCGCGTCGTCGGTGCGGCCTTGGCGGTCGAAGAGGTCGAGTGCCTCCGTCCACGCGATTCGTGCTTCCGGGCCGCGTCCGAGGGTGACGAGCGGGTGGCCGAGGTGTTCGAGGATGTCGGCCGTCCCGGTGGGGTAGTCGATGGCGCGGCACAGGTCCAAGGCCTGCTGGTAGAGGTCGACGGCGTGGTCGTGGCGGTTGGTTCGGTGGGCGATGTGGCCCAGGCTGTCCAGGGTGCCGGCTTCGCCCTCGACATTGCCGTTGGCGCGGTGCCGGTCCAGGGCCTGCCGGCAGTGGAGGTCGGCGGTGTCGTGGTCGCCGAGGAGGGTGGCGAACCAGCCCACGGCGCTGAGCGCGTCCGCCTCCCACACCGGCTGCCCGATCTCGCGGTACAGCTCCAACGCGCGGCGGGCGTGGGTGAATGCCCGGGCCGGGTCGCCCACCCGCTCCCAGGCGCCGGAGAGGTCGTAGTGGGTGTGAGCCTGCTGGGTGTGGTCGTGGTGGGCCTCGGCGATGGTGAGCGAGTGGTCGAGGTTGGCGATGGCCTGCTCGTGGCGGCCCAGTGCGGCGAAGGCGCTGCCCAGGTGGCGGTGGACGCGGGTGCGGACGGCCGGGCCGGGCAGGTGGTCGGCGATGTCGGCTGCGGCCTGCCACGCGGCGAGGTCGTCGTAGTGGTGGCCCTGCCGGTAGTGGAAGGTGTTCAGCGTCCACGCCAGGTGCCACACGGTGTCGTAGCGGTACTGGGCCGTGGCGGTGTGCTGGGCGGCCAGGAGGTGGTGGCGTTCCGTGTCGAGCCAGGAGAACGCGGCGTCGGCGTCGGCCAGTGGCTGCGGGTGGGTGCCGGGTGCGGGCGGGTCGAGTGCCAGCGGGTCGTCGTGAGGGCTGATGAGCAGGGTGGCCGTGTGCGCGGTGTGCAGGTAGAAGTCCACCACGCGCGTGAGCGCCGCCGCGCGGTCCTCGTCGGGAATGTGTCGTGCGGTGGTGGCGGCGTACTCGCGGACGAGGTCGTGCATCGAGTAGCGGTGGTGGGCGTCGCACTTCAGCAGCGAGGCCTCTGCCAGCTGCCGCAGTACGGTTGCGGTGTCGTGTGACGACCGGTCCAGCAGGCTCGCCGCCGCGTGCCGGCTGATGTCGGCGCCCGGTGCGATGCCGAGCAGTCCGAAGGCGACGCGCTGGTCGGGTGTCAGGGCCGTGTACGACCAGGACAGCACTGTGGGCAGGCTGGTCATCGGATCGTCGTCGTCCAGTGCGCCCAACCCCAGCTCTCGCAGTTCCGCGGCGATTTCCGCCGGCATCGTGGCGGGTCGTGCGGCGGCGCGGCCCGCCACGATGCCCAGGGCCAGCGGGAGACCGCTGCACAAGCGGACGATGTCGTGGATCGCGACGGGATCGGCCTGCGCCGGGTCGAGCCGGCGGCGCAGCAGCGCGCGGGCTTCCTCGTCGCCGAGCACGTCCAGGGACAGGTGCCGGGCACCGTGGCGGGTGATGAGCCGGGTGAGCACCTTCCGGCTCGTCACCACCACCGTGCACGCGCGACCACCCGGCAGCAGGGGCTCCACCTGCTCGGCATCGGCGGCGTTGTCCAGCAGCACCAGCATCTTCCGGTCGGCAACCAGGCTGCGGTAGAGCGCGGTCTGAGGGGCCAGGCCGACCGGGACGCGCTGTGGCTCGACGCCGAGCGCTTCCAGGAAGCCCCGGATCACCGGCTCCGGCGCGAGGTGGTCGCCCTCGGGGCTGAAACCGCGCAGGTCGACGAACAACTGGCCGTCGGGGAACGAGTCGGCCCGCAGGTGGGCCCAGTGCAGCGCGAGCCAGGTCTTGCCGATACCTCCCGCGCCGCCGATCGCGGAGATGAACACGGTGGCCCCGTCGAGCGCTTCGTCCAAGCGGTCCAGCTGCGGCAGACGGCCGGCGAACTGATGTGGCGCGGCGGGGAGTTGGCGCGGTACCACGCGCTCGGGCGGCGTCGCGGACGTGATGGTGAGGTCGCCGTGCACGGTGCCGACCTGGACGAGCGTGCCGACCTCCCTCGCCCTCGCCTCGTTGACCACCGGCTGGGGATCAGGGGATCCGGTGTCCGGTTCGGCTTCCTCCACGACGACACCTCCGGGACCCGACGGGCAGACCGACACAGCGTGCCCCGGTCGCGCGGAATATCCGCCGCACGATTGCGGTCGTATCCCTGCGTGACGGGCCGCCCGGCGTCGCAGGCAGGCAGGTGGGGTGGGGTCACCGTCGGTTGACCGGTGTGATCGGACCGGGTGGGAGTTCCGGTATGGCGGCCAGCTCGGCTGGTGGCCGGCCGGGGTGCACGATGCCCAACTGGTGGGTGGCCCTGGTCATGGCGACGTACAGGTCGTTGTGGCCCAGTGGTGCGGTGCCGAGGATCTCGGCCGGGTCGGCGATCAGGACCGAGTCGAACTCCAGGCCTTTGGCCTGGTCGGGGGTCAGCAGTACCACCTTGCCGGTCAGGTCCGGTGGGGTGGTGAGGCACAGCGCGGCGGCCAGGGGCTCGATGTGTGCGCTCGCGGCGATGATCGCGAGTTGGCCGTCGGTGTGTGCCGCGGAGAGGTCGGTGATGACCGTGGCCAGGCCGGCGCGGGTGGTGCCGATCCTCCAGGGTGTCCTGCCGGTCGAGCGGACCGACCGGGCTGGAGGCGTTCCGGGGTGGTGGGCGGCGAGCAGGTCCGCGGTGGCGTCCATGATCTCGGCCGGGGTGCGGTAGTTGACCGTGAGCCGGGCGAGTTCCCAGCGGTCCTGGACGTGTGGCCGCAGCACGCGGTCCCACGACGAGGCGCCGGCCGGGTTGCCGGTCTGGGCGAGGTCCCCGACGATGGTCATCGATTTGGTGGGGCACCGGCGCATCAGCATCCGCCAGGCCATTTCGGACAGTTCCTGGGCCTCGTCGACGACCACGTGCCCGAACCTGGCGTGGTCGTCGCCCTGGCCGACGAGGGCGGCGGCCTCGTCCAGCAAGGGGACGTCCGCGGCGCTCCAGCCGTCGGCCCGCTCAACCGGGAGGTCCGACACGAGGTCGGACACCACGTGCTGCGGGGTCAGCGTCGGCCACAGCAGGTCGAGCGCGGCCTGGACGCCGGTGTCGGCGAGCAGTGAGTCCCGCAGGCCGGCCCGGTCGGTCTCGTCCAACAGGGTCCTTGGTCCGTCGTCGAGCTCGTCGTGGTCGATCACGACACCCGCGGCGGTCAGCGCACGCAGATCGGCCTCGCCGAGCCGGCCGTCCGGGCTGCCGCCGTCGATCGCCTCGCCGGTGTCGGTGAGCACGACCGCCTCCATACCCTCGATCAGGCGCCGCGCGAGCTCGTCCACGACTTCCCGCTGGAAGACCAGCCTGGCCTGGTTGTGCGGAAGTCCGGTCCGCCTGGCCTTGCGCACGGCACGGCCGCAGCTGCGCGGGTCGAGCCTGAGCACCTGCTGCTCGAATTCCACGTCGACCGGGTGGTCCGGTGTCCAAACCCGTGACCGCACCGCCGCCGCCAGCCGTTCGGCCATGACCGCCTCGCCCTTGAGCCGGGCGGTCCCGGGCGGGTCCACCCGGCCGACCTCGACGTCCGGCCGCAGGTCGGCGATGGTCGCGGTCACCACGCTGTGCTCGCCGAGACCGGGCAGGACCTGGCCGATGTAGTCGAGGAAGATCCGGCTGGGACCCACTACCAGGACACCGCGGGTGCGCAGGTGCGGGCGGGCGTAGAGCAGGTAGGCGACCCGGTGCAGCGCGACGGCCGTCTTCCCCGTGCCGGGACCGCCCTGCACCACCAGCACCCCACCGGACGCGTGCCGGATGATCCGATCCTGTTCGGCTTGCAGGGTGGTCACGATGTCGTGCATCCGCCCGGTTCGCTGCGCGGTCACCGCCGCCAACAACGCCGCCTCGCCGACCAGACCGTCGTCACCGGCACCGGCGGGGTCCAGCAACTCGTCGTCGAGCGCGACGACCGTCCGGCCTCGCGTGGTGATGCGCCGCCGTCGCCGCACCCCCTGCGGAGCGGTCGCCGTCGCGGTGTAGAACGCCCGGGCCACCGGAGCGCGCCAGTCCACCAGCAACGGTTCACCGCCCTCGTCCCGGAACAGGCCGAGCCTGCCGATGTGGACGCGCCGACCGTCGTGCATGTCCAGCCGCCCGAAGCACAACCCCTCCTCCACCGCGTCCAGTCGCCCCACCTCCGCCTGCCAGACGGACACCGCCTCGCCGTCCCCACCGGCCCGCGCCGCCACCAGCCGCTCGGCCGCCTCCTCGCGCAGGGCGTCCAGCCGGGCGTACAAGCCCGCCACGTACTCCTGCTCGACGTCGATCTCACGATCGAAGCCCCCACCGGTCACCGCCACGCGATCCCCCCAGCTCGACGTTCAGTGCCATCGAGCGTGCACGGTGGCACTGGGGGAAAACAGTCTTGTTCTTCCCCGTCATCTCAGCCGCCCATGTCAGGCAGCCGCCGCCGGCCTCGCGATGCCGACCCCACACGCACGCCACGCTCACCGGTAGAAGTGGACGATCACCGGGACGCTTGCCGTCGTAGGGCGTGGTCGCTGGTGTCATTCCAGGCGGAACGTTGCCCGGTAGGCGGTGGGGGTGACGCCGAGGACCCGGTGGAAGTGTCGGCGCAGGGTGGTGGCGGTTCCCATGCCGCAGTTGGCCGCGATCTGGTCGATCGAGGCGTCGGTGCGTTCGAGGAGTTCCTGGGCGCGGGTGATCCGCTGGTGGTGGAGCCAGTCGAGTGGCCCGGCCTGGAGTTCCGCCCGCATGCGGCGGGCGAATTGGCGGGTGCTGAGGTTGGCGTGTCCGGCGAGGTCGCGCACGGTCAGGGGCTGGTCGAGACGACCGCGTGCCCATTCGAGGGTGGGTGTGAGGCCGTCCGGGCTTCGTGGCTCGGCGGGTGGGGTGATGAACTGCGCTTGACCGCCGCTGCGGTGGGCGGGCACGACGAGCCGCCGGGCGATCCCGTTGGCGACGGCGGCGCCGAGGTCGTGACGCACCAGGTGGAGGCAGAGGTCGAGTGCCGCGGTCTTCCCGGCCGAGGTGAGCACGTCGCCCTCGTCGACGTAGAGCACGTCGGGTCGGACGTCGACCTGCGGGTAGCGGCGGGCGAGGTCCTCGGCGTGCATCCAGTGCGTCGTGGCGACCCGGCCGTCGAGCACCCCGGCCGCCGCCAGGACGAACGCGCCGGTGCACAGGGAGGCGATGCGGGCGCCGCGGTCGCGGGCCGTGCGCAGCGCGTCGAGGAGCTCCGGGTCGGGGTTGTCGTCGAGGTCGTCGGACGAGGGCACGACGACGGTGTCGACGTGCGCGATCCCGGCGTACGACGTGGTCGGCAGGTGCGCCAGCCAGGGGTGTGGGGCACCGTCGGCGGTGCAGACCACGAGGTCGTACCACGCGCCGGTGGGGGACAGCTCCGAACGGTCGACGCCGAAGATCTCGGCAGCGATCGCGATCTCGTACAGCATCGCCGAGCCGTGCATGACGAGTGCGACCCTGAGCATGTCTCATATTGTACGGTCCAGGTCGTTTCGGACACTCGTGCCGGCCCGGTGTCACGCCCGACGATGGTCTCGTGAACGCGACCAATCGAGTCCTTGTCTACGGCGCCACCGGTCACACGGGGCGCTTCGTCGTCGACGAGCTGCTGCGGCGCGGGCTGGTTCCCGTGCTGGCCGGCCGCAGCGCTGAGCGCCTGTCCGCCGTCCCGACGCGCCACGCGGCGCTGGACCGGCGGGTGGTGGGCATCGACGATCCCGACCTGCTCCGACGTGCGGTGGCCGGTACCGGCGCGGTCATCAACTGCGCCGGTCCGTTCCTCGACACGGCGCTCCCGCTCGCCCGCGCCGCGGTGGAGGTCGGCGCCCACTACCTCGACGTCACCGCCGAGCAACCGGTCGTGCAGGCCCTCTACCGCGACCTCGACGCCCCTGCCCGAGCCGCGGGTGTCGCCGTCGTCCCCGCCATGGCCTTCTACGGCGGTCTCGCCGACCTGCTGGTCACGGCCGCGCTCGACGGTGAGTCGCGAGCCGACGAGGTCGACGTCGCGATCGGCCTGGACCGCTGGTGGCCGACCGCCGGCACCCGGATCACCGGCGAGCGCAACACCGCGACCCGCTTGGTGATCCGCGGCGGCGCACTGACCGCGCTGGAAAGCCCCGCACCGTCCGGTACCTGGTCCTACCCGTCACCGCTGGGCGACCAATCGGTCGTGCAGCTGCCGTTCTCCGAGGTGATCACGATCGCTCGCCACCTCGACGTGGGCGAGCTCCGCTCATACCTCAACACCGCCCCGCTCGACGACCTCCACGACGCCGCCACACCGGCGCCGAGCTCGACCGACGAGCAGGGACGATCGGCACAGCGGTTCGTCGTGGACGTCGTCGTGCGCCAGGGCGCGGACACCCGGCGGATCAGTGCGAGCGGGCGCGACATCTACGCCGTCACCGCGCCGATCGCCGTCGAAGGCACCGTCCGACTCCTCGACGGACGCCACCGCGGCCCGGGCGCGGCGGCGCCCGGCGAAGCGTTCGACGCCGCCGACACCCTCGCCGCACTGACGCGGAACGCCCGTGCCATCACGGTCCGGTCCGACCGGCAACCGTCCGCGGCAATCCGATAGCCGACGACCGGTTCTCGCCGGTGCGGTGGGCGCACGCCCGGCTTGTCCGATCACGTGTCGTGGGGATCAGGTCGGGAAGCTGCCGCCGTGGGACGCCTCCTGCACGCCGTTCCTGGTCAGCCACGCCCACGCGTCGGCGATCGAGTCGGGTTGGAAGCACCCGAGACCGCCGGGAAAGGTGCACAAGCTGAACACCGGCACGTGCACCGACCAGTGCGCGGGCTGGTCCGCGCACGACACCCCGGTGCCGCCGATCCCCCAGGCCCTGGAACCCGCGAAGTCTTGGGAGACCGACACGGAGACGGTGGCGGTACCGGTGGTGGTGGAGCAGGTGGCGGTGCCGTCGACCCACACCCCGTTGGGGTTGGAGACGACCGAGAGGCCGGTGATCGTGATGCCGGCCGCCGCTCCCGCCGGTGCGGCCGGCACCAGCGACCACGCCACCGCCGCCAACACCGTCACGAACAACGCGGCACGGGATCTGGCTCTCATGACGGCACCTCCGGTAGTGGGTCGGGCCACGGTAACGAGGCCGACCCACCCACCACAGGCGTCGGAAGGGTGACGGCGCCACTGCGCGCCGACCGCTTCCACGGCCCCGTGGCAGCCACCGGCACATGCGGCTCGATCAGCGCCCACTCGGCATCGGTCAGGTCGAAAAGCGCCACATCCGTGCTACCAGCCCCACCAGCACACCACCGGGCCCACCTGGATCCGATCCCCGAACAGCTCCTAGCCGAGGACGGACTTGTAGCGCAGGAGGATTGCGCCCGACGCGAAGGTGCGGTTCTCCACCAGTTCCAGCTTCAGCCACGCGTCCAGTGACGGGAAGAACGGTGTGCCGCCGCCGATCGCGACCGGCATGACCACCACGTGGAACTCGTCCACCAGGCCTGCCCGGATCAGGGGCGCGGCGAGCGTGGCACCGCCCACCTCCATCAGGCCGTCGGTCTCGGCCTTGAGCCGCCTGGCGACCTCGACCACGTCACCCCGTTCCAACCTGGAGTTCCAGTCGACCGATTCCAGGGTCCGGGAGAAGACCACCTTCGGCATGGCGAGCCACAGCCCGGCGTACTCGGCCTCCACCGGGGGCACGTCGGGTGCCTGGCGGGCGGTCGGCCAGTGGGACGACATCAGCTCGTACAGCTTGCGCCCGTACAGGGACAGCGCGATCTGCCCGGTGCGGTCGTTCCAGTACTGGTGCAGTTCGTCGTCCGGCGTGCCCCAGCCGAGGTCGCCGTTCGCGTCGACGGTGTAGCCGTCCACCGAGACGTTCAAGCCATAGGTCAACTTTCCCATGGTGGTACAGCATGCCCGAGGACAGGCTCACCGCCACGTTCCCTGTCGTGGCGAGTCGGGTGATCGTCACGCGACGTACGTCGGGCAGGGCTTCACCCGTGGACGCTGGACGGCGGTTGATCGCTACCAGCTCTCGTCACGCAGCACGGCCCGCGGTTCGTCGTCGTCATCGTCCCGGCTCGCCGGCTTGGGGCGGGACGGTGCGGAGCGAGGCAGTGCCGAGCCGGAGGGCGGGGGCGAAGTCGGTTGGGGCGGCAGGAGCGGGATGTCGCGGAGCACCCCCTCCGCACGCAGCTGCTCGTGCAGGCGGTGGGTTTCGGAGCGGATCTGCGCGGCTGCCCGTTGCGCGGTGTCGAGCACGAGCCGGGCGATGTCGCCTCTGGCGGTCGGGGAGACGCGAAGGTCGATGAGCATGCCGCCGGAGTCGACGGTGGCCTGCACGGCGTTGTCCGGCGATGTCGCCGTGGCGGTGGTGCTCCTCATCCGCGACTGGGCTTGCAGCAGGGCTTCGTTGCGGCGCTTCATGCGGCTCAGACGCTCACCGGTGGCCTCTTGCAGTGCTGCCGCTCTCGCGTTGATCGTCTCCGGGTCGAAGTCCGTCATCGGCCCTTGCCCACGCCCGCGCCCGCCTTGCCGGTGCCGTCATCCGGTACGAGAGGGCCGGTGTCGACCTTCTCGTTGATCTCCTTCGTCCTGTGCGGGGCCGAGGTTGAACTCGCGGGGGTCGAAGTTCGCCCGGGTCGCGATGGTGGGCGGCTCGGGGTTGACGTCCGGGAGGTGCGGCTTGTTCAGCAACTCGTCGAGGATGTTCCGTTTTCGGCTTGTCGGCCAACGTAACCGAGTGGCCGCAGCGGTACCGGGGAACAGGCAAGTCGACGTCGATTCACCCACTTGACCGACTACGGCTCACGTCCGGTCGATCTGCCCGCCGAGGTGCGTCACGATCGCGTCGATCGTGGGGAAGTCCCACGCCAGCGTGGGTTCGACGAGGATCCCCCAGCGTTCCTCGACGTCGACGCACAGCCCCATGGCGTGCACGGAGTCGAAGCCGAGCGAACGCAGTGCCACGTCGGTGCCGACCTGCGCCGGGGGCAGGCCCAGGTATCCGGCCACGGCGTCCACGAGCCACGCTCGCAACGACTCGTCAGACATGGCTTCCCTCCGAGGGGGCGACGACGGTGGCGACCGCGGGGGACAGCGCGCTGTGCAGCGCCGACAGCCCACCGTCGAGGAACAGCTCACGCATGTGTCCCCGGCGAACCTTGCCGCTCGTGGTGTGGCGGATCGAGTTCGACCGGACGACCACGACGCTCACGGACACGCCGAACTGCTCGGTCACGGCGTCGAGCACGGCATCGGCGAACCGGCCGGGGTCTCCCCGCGAGGCGCGGCGCATCTCCTGCACCAGCACGACGTGTTCCACCGAATCCGCATCCCGCACGCCGAAGGCCGCGCCCCTGCCCGCGTCCGGGTGCGCCTCCCGCGCCGCGTGCTCGATGTCGTGCGGATACAGGTTCCGGCCGCGGACGATGATGAGTTCCTTGAGCCGCCCGGTCACGTACAGCTGTCCGTCGAGGAGGAAGCCCAGGTCGCCGGTCCGCAGCCACCGACCGTCCGGGCCGGTGACGAACGTGGCGCTCGTCGCGGCGGGATCGCCGTGGTAACCCGCCGCCAGGCTGGGACCGGCCACCCGGATCTCGCCGGTGGTGCCGTCGCCCACCTCGACGCCCGAGGCGGCGTCGACGATCCGCACCTCCATGCCACCCGGCTCGCCGCACCCGACCAGCGGCACACCACCGTCGTCCGACGTGAGCACGACCTCGCCGGCCGCCAACGACGCCGGGGTGAACGAGCGGACGGTCGGTCCGCGACCACGTGACGTGCAGGTGACGACCAAAGTGGACTCCGCGAGCCCGTACCCGGGGTTCAGCGCGGTGCGCCGGAACCCGACGGACGCGAACCTGTCGGCGAACGCGTCCAGCGTGGCGATGCGGATCGGCTCGGCTCCGCTGACCGCCATCGTCAGGCACGACAGGTCGAGTCCGTCGAGCTCTTCATCACCGATCCGGCGGGTCGCCCACGCGTAGCCGAAGTCCGGGGCCACGGTCCAGTCCACCCGGTGGTCGCTGATCGCGCGCAGCCAGCGGATCGGACGGGCCACGACCGCCTCCGGCGAGAGCAGGACCAAGTCGGCTTCCGCGTGCAGGGCCTGCAACTGGAGTCCGACGAGTCCCATGTCGTGGTGGTGCGGCAGCCAACCACCGATCCGCCGGACGGGCACGTCGCCGCTGATCTTCCCGAACAGCTCCAGGTTGTGCGTCAGGCTGCCGTGGGTGACCTCGACACCACGCGGCCGGCTGGTCGACCCGGAGGTGTACTGGAGGTAGGCGACGGTGTCGGCACCCACCTCCGGCGGCTCCCAGGAGTCGGGGTCGGCGGTCTCCTCGAAGGCCCGCGCCGACAGACCACTCAGCACGGCCACGTGCGCCTCGTCGGTGAGCACCAGGCGCGCACCCGAGTCCTGGACCAGGCGGTCCACCCGGTCGACCCGCGAGGACCCCGACAGGGGCAGCGGCGCGGGCACCGCCACGGCACGCGCGTAGAGGCAGCCGAGGAACGCGACGAGGAAGTCCAGCCCGGCCGGGTAGAGCAGCAGCACCGGTCGGCCCGCCATCCCGGACCCGGTCAGCCAGGACGCCACGGCCCTGGCCCTCCGGTCGAGTTCGAGGTGGGTCAGTTCCGCCGCCGGACGCCCGTCGGCGAGGTAGGTGACCGTGCGGTCGGCGCGTGGGTGCGCGCGGAAGCGGGAGACGAAGTCCGTCATGCGGGGAGTCCCTCGCGGACGTACCAGGAGATGAGGAGGTCGAGGACCCGAGGTGTGACCGGTGGCGGCTCGGCGTCCGCGCTGGACTCGAACTCGTACTCGTAGCGCAGGTAAGGGGAGGTGAACTTGCACCGCATGTTGACGATCGCCTCGAACCTGCTGAACGGCTCGGCCGCGACGTCGTCGGCGGTGACGGCGACCAGCTCGACGGGCAGGTGCGTGGAGATCGCGGCGAACAGGTCGGTCACCGGCACCGCGACCGAGGGCACGAGGTGCCGCACCGGCCGGTCCAGCGGACCGCTCGCCAGCGCCAGCATCCGGTCCACCGTGCCGTCGACCGGTGTCAGGTGCAGCGCCGCCCTCGGGTGGCAGACGAAGCGGACGCGTTCACCGGGGGTGCGCCTCGCGAACAGCGCGATGACCCGCAGGAAGTCGTACATGCCGAGGTCGGTCAACGCCCGACCGGTTTCGGAGTGGCCGACCATGACACCCAGTCGAGTGACCAGCACGTCACCCTTCTGTGCTAATCCGGTCTGCGAAAGTGCGACTTCGGCCGCCCTTTTGGAGTGCTCGTAGTCATTTCTGAACTCAGAAGGATGACTATATTCAGGCCATTGCTCGGGCGCTCTACCCTGAGTGGTCCCGTGTTGGTAGGCCGTGCTGACGTGGACGTACCGGGAACCGGGTTTCGCGTGCCTGGCGAACGCGGCCGCGGTGTTGGCCGAGCCGACCACGTTGACGGAGTGCAACTCGGCCTCACGACGCGGGAAGAACGTGATGAGAGCGGCGCTGTGCCAATACGTGCACGGTTCGACGAACACCTCCGACGCCGGGATCCCCAGCCCGGGTTCTGCCAGTGAGAATGCCCTGACCTGGACTTCCTCCACCAAGGCGGGGTTCAGGTGCAGCGTGGCCAGGGCATCGGAGACCTTTCTCCTGACGACTTCCCCGCTGGCGCGCGCCAAAGCGACCACGGTGTCACCGCGCCCCACGAGCGCACCGATGAGATGGGAAGCCACAAACCCGTTTGCCCCATCTACCACGTGGTTGGCCATCAAGCAACCTTGGTCTGGTCGCATCGCCGAGTAGCGTTCACGTCGTCAGCGTAACGCCCCTCGAAGAAAGGGCCGCTCCCGATGCTCAACGAACTGCTCCGGCGGAAAATCGCACACCTCTTCGCCCTGCTGGACGTGGATGACGACGGCACCATTGACAGGATGGACTACACGGCTTCGGCCGACCGCCTCGTCACCGCCTTCGGGTACGCGCCGGGCTCGTCCGAGAGCGAACTCGTCCGGGAGCGCTACAACAGGCTGTGGGAGGCGGTCACGCTCCCGATGGACACCGACGGGGACGATCGCGTCGACGTCGACGAGTACTCCTCGGGCATGGACCGATTCGTCACCACGTCCGACGAGGGCTACCGGACCCACATCGCACCGGTCGCCGACGCCTTCTACGACCTGATGGACGTCGACGGCGACGGCCGGATCACCAGGACCGAGTACGTGCGCATGGCGGCCAGCGCCTTCCGCCTGTCCGAGGAGGCGGGGAGCGCCGCGTTCGACCAGCTCGACCTGAACGGCAACGGGTGGCTCGACCGCGACGAACTGCACGCCGCCAACGAGCAGTTCTTCCGCAGCCCGGAGGAGGACGCCAAGGGGAACTGGATCTTCGGCCCGATCGCGGCCTGACCGGCGCGTCGACGCCACCCGGACAGCCGAGGCCTTTCGGGTGGCGATGGCGTTCTCGCCCGAGTTCCCGGACCTGTTTCCGAAAGGTATCCGTCTCGCCGGGGCCGTTCGACACCTCCATGGGTCGCGTCGAAGAGAAAACCGGCGCCGGCAAGATGCTTGAGTTCGCGGCACTCAAGCGATTCGGCCTGCCCGACGAGATCGCCGAGGTGCTCGCCTTCTGCGCTGATGACAAACCCGGGTACCTGACCGGACCGACATCCTGGTCGACGGAGGAACGAGGGCGGGTCCGGACCTCAAAGGGATGATCGCCATGGCACGTGGTATCTGACGCCGGCCCAACCGCCCGAGCGACGGAGAAGCCCGCCTGGCCGGTCGAGCGGCCCGCCGATCCCGTCACCGGCGTAGCGGGAAATCCACAGGTAGGGTCCTGCGTCTGAAAAGGGTCGAGCGGTGGTTCGGTCTGCTCACCGGCAGACCACCACGACGCGCCGCCCACAAATCCCCGCGCGCCCTGGAGAACGACATCCGCGACTGGATCAAGGCATGGAACGAGAACCCCCGACCGCGACACCGACCACCGCGCCGCGCCCCAGAACGCCCATCAGCGACAGGGACGTCCCAGAAGCCGGTGCTGCCCGACTGACAACCGTTGCGCCACACCATCCACCCGAATCGATCAGCCACATCCGCAGTCGCGCCGCCCGCCTCACCGGAGACCACCTGTCCAGCGCACAACGATCTTCCTCGATGCGTAGCTACAGCGTCATGGTGAACGTTGCGTCGAGGGAACCCACGACGTGCAGGAGGTTCTGACGCTCGGCCCACTCGAGAGTGGCGCGGACGTCGTCCTCGGGAACGAGTGTGCGGTCGGCGAGATCGCCAAGTGTCTGTGTCGAACCGTTCCACAAGGCGACGGATACCAGGTCCGTGGCGTAGTCGCGGAACCGGTCGTGGTCGCGCTGCCTGACGATCCGATCACGGTGCGTGTCGGACATGTCGATCACGTCCTCCGGATTCGGTGCCACGGCCGGCTTCCGGTAGCTGCCGCCATCCTCGACCAGTGCCCCGACGGCGACGAACACGTCCAGCGTATCGATCAGCGTGTCCGGCTCCCGAATGCCGAGTTGCCTGGCGAAATCCGGTGGGTGCAGCAGGACCGGGACCCGGTCCCGCACCGACAGGTCCAGCCAGTGCCCCTGCTCCCGCCGGACGAACCACTGCCGCAGCGACTCGATCGTCGCGCCCCCTGGCTCCTTCTGCGTGTCCTCCACGGCCCGGAGCAGCGCTGTGAACTCGGTGCTGAACAGGTTGTCCCACCCCGGTTGGGCGGGCAGCACGGCGGTTTCGCGTCGTTTCCACCACCGTGGTGGGGCCGGTTCGGCGGGCCAGAAGCGAAGCAGCCAGCGATCAGCCCGCGCACCCTCGGCGATACGTCGCCGGGTCACCCGCACGCGATAGGCACCCGCACCGGAGAGCGCGAAGGTGTCCCCACTGAACCCGCCGGTCACGTAGCCGAGACCTACCTTGCCGGACGGGCTTCGATACGGGATCTCCACGACGTCCGCCCAATCGACGGTGTCGTCCTCCGGCGCCGAGTCGTGCACCTCCAGGCGCACCACGTCCGGGCCAGGACCCGCCGAGCCCTCCAACCAGCCGTTACCGGTGCGCACGATCGTGCCGCACGGCTGCACCTTCGGATTGTTCTGGCCGAACGGGCCCCGCCGTTCGTACGGACCGTCATCACGCACGATGAGCGTGCCGGACTCCGGCCGGTAGCCGTCGTCTTCGAACGTCCCCAAGATCGCCATGACGTCAACCTAACAGCGACACCGGACTCACTCGGGCGATCCACCCTCCGACGTCTCAATGCGATGCGGTGGCGCATCGAGCACGACTACCGCGAACTCAAGGACGGCCTGGGCCTGGACCACTTCGAGCCTGGCGAAGTCCTACTAGTAGTCCAGTTCGAAGTCGCGGTGGTCGTCGGGGTCGACCGTGGCGGCGAGCTTGTTCCCTCGCTTCAGGCTGGAGTCGTACCTGGTGTCGTGCTCGATCACGAACTCGGGCACGTCCGGGCCCTTGATCAGGAGCCGGACGCGGACCGTGGCGTCCTCGCTGATCGGCTCCACGGACAGGACCACGGCGGTCGCGGGCAGACCCAGCTCGTCCAGGCGCAGCAGCCGCCGCTTGGCGCGCGCGATACCGCGCCACACGGCGATGCCGAACGGCAGCAGGACCGCGGTGAGCACGATGCCGACGGTGCCGCCGTCGTTGGCCGCGTAGACGATCGGTCCGGTGACCATCAACGCCACGGCGAAGAGGTGCAGGACCACGTTGTTGGCCCGGTTGGCCCCGCGTACTTCGACGAACCCGCCCTCCGCCATTCCGGCATCTTAAGCGGGTCGTGGAACGCCGTGGGCCGGGTTGGCGCGTGTGCGGCCGGACGGCGGACGGGGATGCAGTGCTGCATCACGCAACCTCGGCCGGGTGATCGGTCCAAGTGGGGCATACCCATGCGCTCACCGGGCCGCATCAGGTCAGCAACGCCTCCAGGTCGCGCACCTGCGGGAAGTCGCCCAGCCGACGGATGGCTTCGATCTGCTCGCCGATGCTGTGGCGGTCGATCGGACGCTGTCGCCAGAACGCCACGAGCGCTTTCACCAGGTCGGAGACGACCGGCACGCGGTGTCGTTCGGGCGACTGCGCCAATGCCCCGCACACACCGCTCGTGAGGTCTCGGGCCTCCTTCGCCCCGTCGATGCCGAACACCATGACCTGGTAGAACAACCGCATCGCGGTGTCGGGGCGTCCGGACCGGATGGCCAGCCCACCCTTCGTGATGCGGACGTCGTTCTGCTCCACGAGCAGGGCGGCACGTGTCCCGTGCACGTCGGTGTCCGTCGGCCGCAGAACGTGGTCGTCGGTCGTCACGCCATCGTGCTGCAGCTTCATCATGGGGCGCACGAGGCTTGCGTCCGTTGCGCGAGACATGCGGTAGGCATCGCGGTACAGCTGGTTGAGCTGGAATGAGCGCCACACGCTGTTGGTGCGATCGTGCACGCTCAGGGTGGCCGTGCTGTTCGCGTCGAAGTCGATGAACAACTCCAGGACCACCTCCGTGCCGGGTGCGGCGAATCGGACGACGCCGATCTCCAGGTCGTCGTCGGGTACCTCGGCTGTCTCCACAACGCTGATCTCCACGTGGTCACCGGCTCCGGTGAACACGTAGGTCTCCGACCGGGTGCTCGGGATGGTCGTGAGCCGCTGCGTGATGGTCTCGGTGTGGTCGGGAGCGTCAGCGGACTTGTGGAACGCCGAGCCGTCGTCAGCCAGGCGAGCGCGGAAGCCGATACCCCGATGTGCCACGTCGAGCAGCAACAAGTGGTTGTCACGGCCTGTCATCACGTTCGCGTAGGTGGCGAGGCCGCGCACCACGGCCAGTTCCTGGAACTGGTCCACGACCTCCGCGCGCGGGGCCAGCGCCCGGATCATCTCCGCGACGGTGAAGATCTTCGCGCCCTGTCCGCTGAGCAGCACGACGTCCAGGTCCGAAGGCCTGATCCCGGCGCCGCCCAGCGCGGACCGCACGACCTTCGTGACCTGGTCGTCCAGGTAGGAGACCGCAAGGCGCACGGCGTCGCGGGTCACGACGACCTCGACGTCCCCGAGGCCGTGGTCGGTCTCCAGGTCGCGCAGGACCACGCGGGCCTTGTCGTGGGTCGTGAGGGCGCGTTTCGCCCGTTCGGCCTCGCGCCGCAGCTCGGACACCACCTGCTCACCGAGGATCAGGCCGCTGTGCCGCGAGACCAGCTCGCGGCGGACGTGACCGAGGATCGCCTCGTCGTAGTCCAAGCCGCCCAGCTCGTTGCTGCCGGCCACTGATTTGATCTCGGCAATCCCGTCGCCCAGTTCCGCCACGGCCACGTCGAACGTGCCGCCGCCCAGGTCCACCACCAAGGCGAGGGCCTCCTCCAGGTCCGGCCTGGCGGCGTGCAGCAGGGTGGCGGCGATGTTGGGTTCGCCGACCATGCGGTCCACCCGGATCCCGGCGAGCTGGAACGCGCGCAGCAGCGCGTTGGTCTGCCGGATCCCGAAGTTGGCGGGGTAGCTCGCGATGCACCGCCGCACCGGCACACCCAGCGCTTCCTCCGCCGACGCCTTGAGGCTGCCGATCACCAGTGACGCCACCGCCTCCGGTGCGACGCCGCGGTCGCCGACGGGGACGAGCTTCCCGGTCCCGAGGTGCCGCTTGACGTGCCGGACGGTCCGGTCGACGGCGTAGGACTCCATCTCGATCGCGCCCGTGCCCACCCGGTAGTCCAGGTCCGGTGTGAACGACACGACCGACGGCACCAGTACCCGGTGGTCACCTCCCTTGACCAGCCGCACCTCGCCGCTCTCGTCGGTGAACGCGATCGCCGAGTAGCTGGTGCCGAAGTCCACCGCGACCAGCGGGTCGTCGGCCACGGCGGGCGCCTGCGGGCGTCGGGGGCGGAGCTCCGCGCCGAACGTGGTCTCCAACCGCCACGAATTGCGGATCCGGGGCTCGACGATCTCCAGGTCCCGCACCGGCAGCGGCTCGACACGCGTGTGCGCGTGCTGGACGGGCTTGCCCGTGCGGTGGCTCAGGTTCGGCACGGCGACCCGCAGGTAGTCGTCCAGGTCCTGCACGGTCACGCAGCGCCCGGCCTCGCTCAGGCCCTCGGTGAGGGCGGCGGTGAACACCCCGCCGCCCAGTTCGTCCGCCTCGTAGGACACCGCACCCGGCGCACACGAGCAGAACGACACCATCCCGGGCGCGCACAGGTCCTCGACGTGCGCCAACGTCGACTCCGCGGCCTTGCCGCCGGCGATCGAGGAGCGGCACGCGTCCAGGTAGAGCACGGTGTGCCGCGCGCCGCTCTCCTTGATGAGCCTGAGCAGCAGTTCGAACCGCAGCGACGTCTCCTCCATCGCCTCGGCGATCGAGTCCACCACCATCAGGTAGTCGGACCCGTCAGCCCACGAGTGGTAGCCGTGACCGCTGAAGAAGAAGTGCAGGGTGTCGATCGGTTCCGGGCGGGTCGCCAGCGAAGCCAGGGTGCGCAGCACGTTGGAGCGGGTCGGGAGCGCACGTGGACTGCCCACGCCGTCGTGCAACACCAGCATGTCGCGGTGCGCGACTCCGGCGACGGACGTGAGGGTGCCCGCGAACCGCGCGGCGTCCTCGTGGGCGTACTTCAGATCCGCGACCCGCGGGTCGTCGTAACGCGAACAGCCGATCGCCACCCCAACGTGCACCATGCGTACAAGGTCACTTCCGTGCGGTCAGGCGTTACCGGGGCCCGCGACGTGCCGGGTGCTTCTCACGACCAGGCTACGCAGTGCATCGCGCGAGCTACCGGCAGATCCTGTCGTGGCGCACCCGGCGGGGAACTGGTCACCGCAGGGGGAGGGTGGCGGTCAGGCGTGCGCCGCCGGTGGGGTGCCCGGTGACGTGGAGGCTGCCGCCGTGGGTGGTGGCGATGCGGCGGGCGATGGGCAGGCCGAGGCCGGTGCCGCCGGTGTCGCGGGTGCGGGCGTCGTCGAGGCGGGTGAAGCGGTCGAAGACGCGTTCGCGGTGTTCGGGCGGGATGCCGGGGCCGTCGTCGAGGACGTCCAGCACCGCGTGGTCGCCGGTGGTGGTGAGACGGACGGTGACGGCGGTGGTGGCGTGGCGTTCGGCGTTGTCGAGCAGGTTGCCCAGCAGTCGGCGCAGCAGTGCCCGGCTACCGCGCACGGGCACCGGATCGTCGGCCGTGTCGATGGTGAGGGCGTGCCGGGTGCGGCGGAGCTCGACCTCCTCGCGGACCAGGGCGGTGAGGTCGACGGTGTCCTGGTCGACCGCGGCGGCGGGGTTGTCGTCGAGGCGGGAGAGCAGGAGCAGGTCGGTGGCCAGGTGTTGCAGGCGGTCGGTGTCGGCCAGCGCGGCGTCGACCACGGCGGGCCAGTCGGCCAGGTCGGGGTGGGCGGTGGCGATCTCCAGCTCCGCCCGCAGCGCGGTGATCGGGCTGCGCAGTTCGTGCGAGGCATCGGCGACGAACCGCCGGTTCTGCACCACCGCGGTCTCCAGCCGGTCGAGGGTGGTGTTGAGCGTGGTCGCCAGGACCGCGATCTCCCGGTAGGTGCGCGGCACGGCGACCCGGCGGGTGAGGTCGTGTTCGGTGATGTCGGCGACCTCCTGCCGGATCGCCTCCACCGGCCGCAGCACCCGCCCGGTGGCGATCCACACGATCCCGCCGAACAGGGCGATCAACAGCACCGCGCCGTAGGCCAGCAGCACGACCTGCTCGTTGAGGGCCTGCTGGGCGTTCGACAACCGGCCCCGCTGTTCGGGCGACAGCAGGCGTTCGGCGTCGAAACCGGCCAGGATCCGCTCGTCATCAGTGGTGATCCGGTAGGTGACCCGCTGCGTATCGGTCCACGGCCACAACGACAACTGCGGGGTCAGCGTGATCTCGTGCGGTGTCCTGGACGCGGAAGCGATCCGGCCTGTCGACTCCTCCGCGGTCAGCGGGGCGTCGACCCGCTCGACGCGCTCGACGCAGTAGTGGGGTCTGCCCGCCTGGACCGCCTCGGTGCGGTCGAATCCGAGGTCCTGTTGCGTCGCCTCGGTGACCGGGCTGCACAGGACGTGGGAACTCAGCGCCACGGAGTCGAGCCACGTCGCCTCGTCCCGCACGAACACCGCGGCGAACGCCGCGACCACGACAACCGGGACGGCTATCCCCGCGGTGACCGCGACCGTGACCGACAGGCGCAACGAGCGGTGTCGAGATCGGCGCCACATCACTTCGCACCCCCGTCGTGGTCGACCGGTCGGTAGCCCGTGCGCCGAACGGTGCACTCCCCGGCCAGCGACGTGGTGTCCCGGCGTGCCGCCGCCTGCGGCCGCGTGCCGAAGACTATGCCCCAGCCACGCGGCGACGTCCCTGAAATCCGGTTCAGCCGACTTCAGCGTCCCTTCAGGGTGCCCGGCCGCCGAGCCCACCCGGGCGGTGACCGGCCGCAACCGGAACCGCTGGTTCGCGAGGCTGTCGACAGCCCAGGCCGCGGCAACCCGACGGCAGCCTTCCGCCAGCCCCGCGGCAACCACGCGGTCCTCTGCTGTGTCCCACGGCCCGGACCGCCGGGCCAGAGAGGTGGGACACGATGAGAAGGGAACACCTGCCGGCCCTGGCGATCGGGGTGCTGCTGCTCGCGGCACTGGCCCCGGTCGTGACGGCGTCGGCGGCCAAGGCGGAGGACCCGTGCGCGGACCGCCCGGCGACCGAGTTGGACCGGCGCGGCGACTGGCGTTGCGTCGGGCTGGCCAAGTACACCGACCCCAACGCCCAGCCGAAGGTCGCCGCGCTCACCGACGACGACGCCAGGCGGCTCGACATCACCCGGCCGACGACCTGGGAGCTCGGCGTCGCGATCTCCCCGGACGGCCGGCTCTACCGGCAGACCGCGCTGTCACCGACGGGCCCGCAGGAGGTCCGCCCGCACAACCCGACACCACCCGACCAGGACCCGGAGGGCGAACCGAAGCCGGGGACCACGAGCACCGCCGAGGGCGGGTTCGGCACCCGGACGATCTTCGGCCCCGACAACCGGGTGCTGCGCCCGGTGACCACGGGCTACCCGTGGCGGACGATCAGCTCGATCCTGGCCCCCGGTGCGAGCACCTCGAACTGCTCGGGTTCGCTGATCGGGCCGCGGCACCTCCTCACCGCCGGTCACTGCATCCACCAGGGCGGCGGCGGGGCGGGCACGGGCTGGTACCACAACCGCAAGGTGGCGCCCGGCCAGGACGGGATCGGCGTCTTCCCGAACGGCCTGAAGAACAGCCACTGGTACTTCAGCGTGAGCGGCTGGTACGACTGGGCCGACCCGGCCTACGACTACGGGATGATCGTGCTCCAGGACCTCAACTCCACCGCGCACCTCGGCTGGCTGGGGTGGCGTTCCAGCGGGCACACGGGTGACCACTGGACCGCCGGCTACCCGGGCTCGTCCTACCAGTGCGCCGCCTCTCCCTCGGCCGACGGCCAGTGCGACAACTACCAGTACGGCGGCGACGGCACGGCGCAGCTCCTGCTGGCCAGGCAGATCAAGACCAACGTCGACGCCCAGAACGGCCAGAGCGGGTCGCCGGTCTACAAGTACAACAGCGGTGACCGGCGGGTGATCGGGGTCCTCGCCTACCACGGCAACTGGGCGACCAGGGTGACCCCGGCCCGGTCGAACAACTTCTGCGACTGGATCCACGCCTTCCCGAGCGCGTTCAACGACCACCCCTGCGAGTAGGAACCCGGTTGCCGAGTGCCTTCGCGGGCCCTCGGCAACCCGACGGCAACCGTCCCCGGATACCAAGAGCGCACACGTGAAGAGACAGGAGAGATCATGCGCACGATGGTGAACGCGGCGGTGGTTGCCGTGCTGTGCGTCGCGCCGGCGCCCGTGGTGACGGCCGAGGAAGGCGATCCGGCGGTGGGGTCGCTCCAGGTGGTCGGCTCGGTCCTGGAGTTCAGGGCCTCCGACGGGGTCGCGAACCACGTGGAGACCTGGCGGTCGAACGCCACCCACATGGACGTCGTCGACATCGGCCCGCTCGACGCCCGGGGGCCGGAGTGCACGCCCAGCCCCGATGACTACTTCCCGGACAAGGTCACCTGCGACCTCTCCGGGGTGACCTCGATCCTGCTGGACCTGGGCGACCTGGACGACCGGCTGCTGGTGCGGGACCCGATGTCGGCGCTGGTGACGGGTGGTGGCGGCGATGACGTGCTGCGGGCCGACTCGGGGAGCGCGACCCTCAAGGGCGGGCCCGGCGCCGACTTCCTCCACGGCGGGTTCGGGAACGACCTGCTGCTGGGCGGCACGGGCGCCGACCGGATGGCCGGCGGCCCCGGCGTGGACACGGTCAGCTACGCCGACCACCTCGTGGGCGTGAACGCCGACGCCGACGGCCAGGCCAACGACGATGGGCAGGCCGGCGAGGGCGACACGATCGCCACCGACGTGGAGAACATCTCCGGCGGCCCGGCCGCGGACTTCCTCGGCGGCAACGGCGGGGTGAACGACCTCGTCGGTGGTGGCGGTGACGACTTGCTGTTCGGGTACGCCGGGGTCGACCGCCTGCACGGTGGTTCCGGCTCCGACCTCCTGGACGGCGGCACCGGACCGTCCGGCGCCGTCGAGTCCGACCTCTGCGACCCCGGTCCGCAGGGTGCCCGGCTCGTCGGCTGCGAGCGGACCCGCTGAGGAGTTCGGCATCGGCGGTATCAGCCGGGGGCGTGCGGCCTCCTCCTCCCGAGGACCTCGGAGGGGGCGCCCGCGGACATGTTCCCCGACACGTTCGACATCCGACTGCTCGGCCCGGTGGAGGTCATCGGGCCGGGCGGTCCGGTGGCGCTGGGCAAGCCGCGGCAACGGACCCTGCTCGGCCTGCTGGCGCTGCGGGCCCGGCACGTGGTGTCCCGCTCGGCGCTGATCGACGCGCTGTGGGACGAGCAGCCACCCGGTTCGGCGGTCAAGACGCTCAACGCGCACGTCGCGCACCTGCGCCGGGCGCTGGGCACCGCGGGGCTGAGGTCGTTGATCGGCACCCGGTCGCCGGGCTACCTGCTCGACGTCCCGGTCGAGCACGTCGACGTGCACCGCTTCGACACGTTGCTCCGGTCGGGCCGCACGGCGCCGTCCGCGGAGGAGGCGGCCCAAGCGTTGCGCGCCGCGCTGGAGCTGTGGCGGGGTGACGTGCTCGCGGACTGCGCGGTGGGTGAGTGGGCGCGGGCCGAGGTGGCGCGGCTGCGCGAGGCCCGGCAGTACGCGGTGGAGGAGCTGTGCGGTGCCGAACTCGCGTTGGGCGGGCACGCCAGGGTGGCCGTCGAGCTGGAGCCGCTGGTTGCGCGGTACCCGTTGCGTGAACGGCTGTGGGAACTGCTGATGCTGGCCCTGTACCGGGGCGGCCGGCAGGCCGACGCGCTCGCCGCGTACCACCGGGCGCGCACCACCCTGCTGACCGAGCTGGGGGTGGAGCCGGGACCGGCGTTGCGTCGGCTCGAAGCCGCGATCCTGGCGGGTCGGGAACCGCGGACGCCGTGGGAGCGGACGCGCCACGCCTTCGTTCCCGCGTCCGTTCCCGCGCCGTTGACCAGCCTGATCGGCCGGGACAAGGACGTGGCGGAGCTGACCAGCCTGGTCGCCGAGCGCCGGCTGGTGACGCTCACCGGTGTCGGCGGCTGCGGCAAGACCCGGTTGGCGATCGCGGTCGCCGGCTCGGTCGCCCACGGGTTCGTCGACCTCACGGCGGTGTCGGAACCGGGGTTGGTGCCGCGGGCGGTCTGTGACGCGTTGGGCGTGCGGGGCGATCCCGACGTGACTGCGCTGGCGGAGCGGCTGCGTGACCGGGAGCTGCTGCTGGTGCTGGACAACTGCGAGCACCTGGTGGACGCGTGCGCGGGGCTGGTCGAAGGGCTGTTGCGGTCCTGCCCGCGGTTGCGCGTGCTCGCCACCAGCCGGGAGTCGCTGGCGCTGGTCGGCGAGGTGGTGTGGCCGGTGGCGCCGCTGCCGGTGCCGACCCGTGCCGCGGTGACGTTGGCCGAGGCCCGCGACTTCGACGCGGTGCGGCTGTTCCTGGACCGGGCGGCGTTGCCCGCCGTGCGGGAGCTGACCGACGCCGACGCGCCCGCGCTGGCCGCGATCTGCCTCGGGTTGGACGGGCTGCCGCTGGCGCTGGAGCTGGCCGCGGCCCGGACGGCGGTGCTCACCGTGCGCGAGATCGCCGATCGGCTCCGGGATCCGGCGCTGCTGCGGGCGCACCGGCACCCGGACCGGCCGCACCACCGGGCGTTGGACGACACGTTGGCGTGGAGCTACGACCTGCTCGATCCGGCGGGCCGGTCACGGTTCCGGAGGCTGGCGGTGTTCGCGAGCGGGTTCGACCGGGCCGCGGTGGAGGCGGTGTGGCCCGAGACGGCCGGGCGTGCGGTCGACGTGCTGTCCGACCTGGTGGCCAAGTCCCTGGTGATGGTGGACCGGCGGCGTGGTCGGGCGCGGTACCGGTTGCCGGCGACGATCCGTCATCACGCCTGGGAAAGGCTGGCGGGGGAGGGCTCCGAGGAAGCCGAGACCCGGCGCAGGCACGCCGAGCACTACCTGGCGCTGGCGGTCGAGGCCGACCGGCAGTCGCGCGGGGCGGATTCCGCCGTGTGGCTGGACCGCCTCGCGGTCGACGACGACAACCTGCGGGCCGCGTCGGGGCACCTCGCCGGTACGCCGGGTGAGCTGCGGATGGCTCTGGCGCTGGCCCGGTACCGCCGGTCGCGCGGGCGGTACCGGGAGGGGCGGAGTTCGTTGCTGGAGGCGCTTCGGCGGTGTCCGGACGCGCCGGCGGGGGAGCGGGCCCGGGCGTTGTCGTCGGTGGCGTTCCTGAGCTACTTCGAGGGTTCTTACGGCGTGGCGGCCGACTTCGCCCGTCGTGCCCTGTCCGCGCACGGGGAGTTGGCGGATCGGCAGGGGATGGCGCAGTGCCGGCGGTTGTTGGGCTCGATCGCGTGCGAGCGCGGTGAGTATCGCGCGTCCATGGCCTGGTATGCCGAGGCTCTGGCGACCTACGAGTCGGCGGACGACGAGTCGGGGCGCACGGACGTCGTCCAGATGACCGGGTTCGCTTCGTGGCTCGCCGGTGATCTCGCGGGGGCGAAACCGCTGCTGGAGAGGGCGTTGCGTGACTACGGGGCGTTGGGTGATGCGGAGAACGTGTCGTCCACGCGGGTGCACCTGGCGGCGGTGTCGCTGTACTCGGGCGACCTGACGCGGGCGCGGGTGTTGGCGGGACAGGCGTTGAGCCACTTCGTCGAGCTGGACTTCCGGGAGGGGATCGCCTGGACGCACAACATCCTGGGCTTGATCGCGTTGCGGGAGGGCGGTGACGCGGTGCCCGCGCTGCGGGCCGGGCTGCGGGTGCACTACGAGGTGGGGGACCGGTGGCGGCAGGCGAGCGTGCTGGAGGCACTGGCGGCGGCGCACGTCGACCGACCGGTGCACGCGTACCGCTTGCTGTGGCTGGCCACCACGATCCGGGAGGAGCTGGGAGTGCCGGTGCCCGCGCAGGAGCGGGCTTGGCTCCGGCAGACTCAGGAGACGCTGTCCCGGCGGCTCTCGTCGGCCGAGCGGTACGCCGTCAGCCTGGAGACGGGCCTCTCGGTGGCGGACGTGCTCGCCGAGCCCGCCGGCCCGGACGGACTGGATCGTTCCGTCCAGCGGTGATCTGGTGGCAGGTATGCACTTCTGCCTTCCCACGTGGAATACGCACGTGGGCGCCGGCTCTACGCGGAGTAGGTCCACGACGGCCGTCCCGTCACCTGGAAAGCCCATCACCGAACACGTCCGCTGTGCTTGAATGCTCGCAAGGCCGCCTTGGTGGGGATCATGAGGCCTTGTTGTTCGTAGGGGTGGAACGCAGGTTGCTCACGTCGGCGGCGTTCTTCGGGGACCGCCGATGGGTGGAGCGTGCCTGCGCACGGCGCGGGGGGAAACGCGTGAACAAGGGGAAAGCACGTCTGTTCTGGTCTGCCGCTTCGCTGCTGGCGCTGGTGGCGGCAGGATTGTCACCGGTGCCGGCACCGGCCGCGAGAGCCGCGGAGACCGCGCCCAGGGTGGCCGCGCCACCGTCACCGAGGTGCACCCAGGTGGCCGTGGCGGCGGAGGCGGCCGAATCGTCCGCGCAGGCGCCGCAGAGCAGGCCGATCCAGGCCGATCAGGCGTCCGCCGCCTACGCGGCGCCGGACACGCCGCGGCGGATGATCCCGGGCGACGAGCACCCGGTGCGGGTGACCGTCCGCAACACCACGCAGTCACCGCTGGTGGCGGGCAGGCACGTGCTGTCCTACCACTGGACCCTGCCCAACGGCGGTGACGCCACGGCGGGGAACCGGCTGGACACGGCGTTGCCGGCGAACCTCGCGCCGGGCGCGGAGGTCACCCTCGACGCACGCGTGAAGGCCCCGGCGCTGGCCGACATCGGCAACGACCGCGAGCAGTTCACGCTGCGGTGGGACGTCTACGACACCAGCACCCGCAGGTGGCTGTCCGAGACGGCGGGCGTGCCCACGCTCGACCTGGACGTGCGCGTGGAGCAGCCCACTTCCGACCAGCTCGGGCTGGAGCACTTCTACTCCTACGCCAGCCTGCCCACCGGCGCGGGCGGGGACCTGTCGGTCAACCAGTTCTCCGGCAACGCCGTGTGGAACTACGACGTGCTGACCAACCCCAGCCGTGGCCTGGCGAGCTTCAGCCGGCTGTCCTACAACTCCTCGGACACCTCGAACTCCTACGCCGGCCCCGGGTGGTCGGTCACGGCGTCGACGCTGAACCGGCTCGGCACACCGCTGGAGTTCGGCGGCCTCCTGCCGGGGCTGCTCGGTTGGCCGACCACGGTGAGCCTGGTCGACGGCGACGGCACCGGGCACGTGTTCGAGCTGAACAAGCACGACAGCGCCGACAGCCGCAACTGGACCTACGACGCGCCGGCGGGCGTGCACCTGTACCTGCGGTACCTCCCGGGCGGCGATGACGAGCGGCGCTGGGTGTTCACCACGCCGGAGCGCACGGAGTTCTTCTTCGACGCGCAGGGCTACCACACGGCGACGGTGGACAAGAGCGGCAACACCATGTCGTTCACCTACGAGCGGGCGCTGCTGGGCAACCGCAACACCGGTGTGCTGAAGCACGTCACCGACGCCACCGGCCGCCGCACGCTGACCCTGGACTACTACCAGCGCGGGGACGCGTTCTCGTACATCCTCGGCGGCAGGAAGCTGACCGGGACGAACCTGGACAACCTGTTCATCATCAACAAGCTCAAGTCCGTCACCGACGTGTCCGGTCGGGTGGTGGCGTTGACCTACACCGACAAGGGGCACCTGGGTGAGGTCGTGGACGGGCTGGGCAACCCGGACGCCAAGCCCTTCACGTTCTTCTACGACGAGGCCAACGCGAAGCTGCTGTCCGTGGTGGACCCGAACGGCGGCACCACCAGGGTGGACTACTTCACCGGCGCCGGTGAAGCGCTGCGCAAGTGGAACGTCCGGACCGTCACCGACCGGGGCCGGGCCACGACCGGCTTCGACTACGTCGACCCGGACGCGGACAAGGGCTCGAAGGTCGACTCCGCCCTGGTGGACGGCAACGGCCACACCACCCGCACCCTGCTCGACGGCTACGGGCGGGCCGAGCGCATCACCAACGCCAAGCACGAGACCACCCACCTGCACTGGGACGCCGACAACAACGTCATCCGCCTGGTCGAGCACAACGGCGCCACGCAGACCTGGACCTACGACCAGAAGACCGGCTTCCCGCTGGAGATCCGCGACGCGGAGGCGAACCGGACCAACGGCCCGGCCACCCGCCTGGGCTACCGCACCGAACTCGGCGGGCACGTCGCCGACCTGACCGAGAAGGTCACCCCCGAGGGTCGCAAGTGGACGTTCACCTACGACGACAAGGGCAACCTGCTCGCGGTCACCGACCCGAAGGGCAACGCCACCCCGGACGGGAACGACTACACGTCGCGCTACTCCTACGACGGCTTCGGTCACCTGATCGAGCAGACCGACGCCAACGGCAACACCACCAAGTACGGTGACTACGACGCCAACGGCTACCCGCGGCTGATCACCGACCCCCTCAACTGCACCACGGCCTACCGCTACGACGACGTCGGCAACGTCACCTCCATCACCGACGCACGCGGCAAGACCGGCAGCTACACCTACGACATCTTCAAGCGCCCGCTCGACACGCGCGAGCCGAAGGACCAGGCGGCCGGGGCCTACATCGTCACGCCGGGACCGCGGTACGACCGCAACGACAACGTGGTGACCAGCACCGCGGCGAACGGCGCCGTCACCCGCGCCGTCTACGACGCGATGGACCGGCAGGTCGGCGTCTACGCGCCCGAGGACGAGGCGGGTGGTCCGGAGAAGCTGACCACGTTCGCCTACGACGCGGTCGGCAACCTGCTCAAGCAGACCGAGCCCAAGGGGATGCTGACCCCGCAGGACCCGGACGACTTCACCTACACGTTCACCTACGACGAGCTCGACCGGACCATCCGGGCCGTCGACGTCGACGGCAACGTGATCAGCGCGGAGTACGACGCCGTCGGCAACCTCGTCGAAGAGGTCGACGCGCGCAAGAACAAGTCGCCCGACCCCGACGACTTCACCACCAGGTACGTCTTCGACGCCAACCACCAGGTGCTGGAGACCATCGACGCGGACGGCCACTCGGCGAAGACGCGGTACGACCGCGACGGCAACGTCGTGGCCAGCACCGACGAGCAGGGCAACGAGACGCTCATCGAGCTGGACGAGCGCGGCATGCAGCGGGAGGTTCGCTCGCCGCACAGCTCCGACGGCGGCACGATCCGGTACTTCACCACCCGGTACGAGTACGACCAGGTCGGCAACCTGACCCGCACGATCAACCCGCGCGGGGTGGACACCCCGGACAAGGCCGACGACTTCGTCGCCGAGACCGTCTACGACGAGCTCAACCGGGTGCGCGAGGAGATCCTGCCCTACGACCCGGACGACGCGGAGCACAAGACGCCGGTCGGCACGATCAAGACCTACAACGAGGTCGGCGACCTGGTGGAGGTCAGCGCACCGACGTCGCACGGCGAGTCGGTCCGCAACATCACCCGGCAGACGTACTACGACAACGGGTGGTTGCGCACGTCCACCGACTCGTGGGACATCAAGACCGCCTACGACTACACCGCCACCGGGCAGCAGTCCAACCGCACGGTGACCAGCGCGGGCGGCGGGGCGCAGCGCGTGGAGACGTGGGAGTACTTCCCCGACGGCAAGCTCAAGAAGCGCTCCGACGAAGGCGTGCCGGTGGGGCGCAACGTCGTCGTCGTGGACAACTCCAACGCGGCGCGGACCCAGGTGACGGGGAATTGGCGCACCGAGGAGTCCGGCAGGGGTTTCCAAGGCACCGCGTACCGCGCCACCGACGCCGACGACGCCGCGTTCGCCTGGAAGGCCGCGGTGCCCGCCGACGGCACGTACGAGGTGCTGGTGCGCCATCCCGGCGGGACGGCCACGGACGCCGCGTACACCGTCGAGCACAACGGCGGCACGAGCACCGCGCGGGTCGACCAGACCCAGCGGGCCGGCGAGTGGACCAGCATCGGCAAGTACGCCATGTCGGCGGGGCAGTCCCGCACCATCACGCTGTCCGGCCGGGCCGACGGCACCGTGGCCGCCGACGCCGTCCAGCTGGTGCGCGACAACAGCGCCGACGCCGACAACGAGAAGAAGGTCTTCGAGCACCGGTACGACCCGAACGACAACCTCGTGGAGATGACCGACTCCACGCCGAGCTCGCCGGTCGACGCCTACCGCATCGCGTACAACGCGGTGAACCTGGCGGAGAAGGTCGAGGAGCTCAAGGGCGGCGCGGTCAAGCACACCACCGACTACCGCTACGACGAGAACGACAACCTGACGTTCGCCGGGTTCGACGGGAAGTCGGCGCTCTACGAGTACAACGCGCGCGACCTGGTCACCAAGGTCACCAACAAGAAGGACGACGGCGACCAGGGCAAGGTCAACTCGTTCTCCTACACCTCGCGCGGGCACGTCGAGCGGCACGTCAAGAGCAACGGCAACACCGTCGACTACACCTACTACCTCGACGGGCTGCTGCGCCGGCAGCTGGAGCGGAAGAAGGACGGCGGGCAGGTCGTCGTCGAGCACAACCTCGAATACGACTCCAACTCCAACAAGGTCCGCGACGACGGCAGGAAGCAGAACGCCGACGACCACGGCGCGACCATCAACGCCGACGCGACCTACACCTACGACCCGCGCGACCGGGTGCGGAAGGTGACGAAGAAGGGCGGCGAGGGCGAGCGCACCGAGGAGTACAAGCACGACGACAACGGCAACGTCTGGGACCAGCGGGTCGGCGGCGCGCACACCGCGTTCGACTACGACCGCAACCGGCTGGTGTCGTCCACCACGGACGGGCAGCGGGCGAACTACGACTACGACGCGTTCGGCCGCCTGCACCAGGTGACCCAGTCCGGCAAGCAGCTGGAGAAGTACACCTACGACGGGTTCGACCGCAAGGTGGAGCACGTCAAGGACGAGGGCTCCGGCCCGAAGACCACCAGGTACACCTACGACCCGCTGGACCGGCAGCAGACCAGGGTCGAGGGCGACAAGACCACGGCGTTCCACTACCTCGGCCTGTCCGACCAGGTCCTGACCGAGGACGAGAACGGCAAGCTCCGCAAGTCCTACCAGTACTCCAACGACGGCGAGCTGCTCGCGCAGGTCAAGTACGCCGACGACGGGAGCGAGGAGGACTCGGTCTACGGGTTCAACCCGCACTCCGACGTCGAGCAGGTCACCGACTCGCAGGGCGACACGAAGTCCACCTACGGCTACACCGCCTACGGCAAGGACGACGAGCAGGAGTTCTCCGGCGAGGACAAGCCCGACCAGGCCGACCCGGACAAGCCGGAGGAGAACTCCTACCGGTTCAACACGGCCCGGCACGACAAGAGCACCGACACCTACGACATGGGGTTCCGGGACTACTCGCCGGGGCTCAACCGGTTCCTGACGCTCGACCTCTACAACGGTGCGCTCGCCGACCTCGGCATGACCACCGACCCGTGGACCAACAACCGCTACGCCTTCGGCGCCGGCAACCCGCTGTCGCAGGTGGAGATCGACGGCCACGGCTGGCTCGACGACGCGGCCGACTGGGTCAAGGACAACGCCAAGGAGGTCGGGCACGCGGCGCTCGACGTCGTCGGCGTGATCCCCGTCGTGGGCGAGGCCGCGGACCTGGCGAACGCCGCCTGGTACGCCTCCGACGGCGACTACGCCAACGCCGCGCTGTCCGCGGCCGCCGCGGTGCCGTTCGCCGGGTGGGGCGCCACCGCGGTGAAGGCGGGCAAGTACGCGGTCAAGGGCGCCGAGGCGGCGCAGGGCGGCGCGAAGGCGGCGACCGCCGGGCAGAGCACGGCGAAGACGGCCGGCCAGGCCGCCGATGCCGGGGCGAACGGCGCGAAGGCGGCGCCCGCGCCGAAACCGGCGCCGAAGGCCGGCGGCGCGAGCGGTGGCAAACCCTCCGGTGGCGGGGGCGGCAAGGCCGGCGGCACGGCGTCGACGGGGAAGAAGGCCTCCGGCGGCGGCTCGGGCGGCGGCAAGGCGGCCAACGGTGGCGGCACGAGCGCCACCAAGGGCGGCTCGGGCGCGTGCCGCAACAGCTTCACCCCCGGCACGCCGGTGCTCATGGCCGACGGAACGCATCGCCCGATCGAGGAGGTGCGCGAGGGCGACCAGGTACTGGCCGGCGACCCGGACACCGGAGCGACCGCCGCCCGCCCGGTCACCGCGCTGATCGTCGGCGAGGGCGCCAAGGAACTGGTCGAGCTCACCATCGAGGCGGGTCACACGCCCGGAACCGTCGTCGCCACCGCCGAGCACCCGTTCTGGGTGGACGACCAGGGTCGTTGGGTCGATGCCGAGCGGCTGCGGGTCGGCGACCTGGTCCTGACCGCCGACGGTGAGCGCCGGGAGGTCCTCGGCACCCGGCAGTGGAGCGAGCCCCGCAAGGTCCACAACCTCACCGTGCACGGGGTGCACACGTACTACGTCGGTGTCGCCGACGAGGACGTGCTGGTGCACAATTGCGGCGAGTCCACGCCGCACGGCTTCGCCAACCGGGGCGACTTCGAGAGCTTCGGCCGGTCACTGCACGACGGACTGGCACGGGCCGGCTACCCCGGCGCCCAGGGCGTCATGCAGGGCAGCGCCGTGACCGGGCGCAAGTACACCACCGGCGCGCCCTTCGACGTCGGCAGGCGCAGCGACTTCGACGTCGCGCTCGCCGGCGACGACATCTTCGGCGCCGCGCAGGGCGCCGGCCTGGCCACCAGGTCCGGCGGTATCCGGACCGGTCCGCTCGACCGCCGGGCGCTGCGGACTTTGGGGCTCGCCGGCCTTCGCGGCGAACTGAGCAGAATGGCGGGCCGCAAGGTGAACTTCATGGTGTACCGCTCGGTCCAGGACGCCACCGGGCGGGGAGCGAGCATGACGATTCCGAGGTAGGTCGTGGAAACAATCATCTACGGATCCGGCACCACGAGCATCCACGAGGTGGGTGGGCAGGTGGACCGCCTGCTCGGTGTCGCCCTCGAACCGCACGAGAGCTCTTACTTCGGTGGCGAGTACTTGACCGTCACCACAGAGCTGGACGAGGAGATCAAGGTGGTCGACAACTCCGTCGAGGACGACGACGGGGAGGTGACCTACCCGGAGTTCGCCGACCACGCGGTGATCGTCGAGATAGAGGAGACCGAGCGGGGCGACGAACTGGTGGCGACGCTCGCGGGCGCACCGGATCTGCGGCTGCTCAAGAGGGCCACTTGGTGATCACGCCCCAGCGGTGACGGGGCGGGGAACGTGTCAGTGACGAGGGGGAGCGGGATGAGGCGGATTGCTTCTGCGGGGCTCGGGGTCGCCGTGGTGACGGCGGCGTCGGTGCTCTCGGCGCCGGCGGCGTCGGCGGCTGCGGCGCTGCCGTTGTCGGGATTCGGTGACGTGGCGGTCGACAGCGCGCGTCAGCGGGTGTTCATCTCCGGTGGCGCGTCGTCCAACGGCGTCGCGGTGGCGGACTTCTCCGGCAGGGTCCGCACGGTGATCGAGAACCAGCCGGGTGCGGACGGGTTGGAGTTGAGCGCGGACGGCACGCGGCTGTTCGTGGCGCTGTCGGCGGGCGACGGCATCTCGGTGATCGACACGTCGACCCTGGCGGAGACCGCGCGGTACGCCACCGGGGCGGGGACGTGCCCGACGCACCTGGCCCGCACGGGTGCTGTGGTGTGGTTCGGGTACGGCTGCGTGGACGGCAACTGGTCGGGCAAGATCGGCAAGCTGGACCCGGCGGCGGCCGAGCCGGTGCGGGGCGAGCGGCAAGGCGCCACGCGGTTCCAGCGGGCTCCGCTGCTGGCGTCGTCCGGCGCCGAAGCCGGGCCGCTGGTGGCCGGGCAGTTGTCGTTGAGCCAGTCGACGGTGCAGGTCTACACGCTCTCGGGCGGAGCGCTGACGGCCGCGACGTCCGGTGACGTGGTCGGCGCCGGGCTCACGGACCTCGACGTGACCGGTGACGGGGCGACGCTGTTCAGCGCGGCCGGGTCCCGTGACCGGGTGGAGGCGTTCGCGACGGCGGACCTGGCGCGCCGGGGTGCGTACGCGACCCGGCCCCGACCGGCCGCGGTGTCGTTGTCGCCGGACAGCGCGTACGTGGCCGCGGGAGCGCTGACCAGCGACGCCAACGACGTGCTGGTCTACCGCGTCGGCGGCGCGACGCCGGTGAACACGGTCTCGCTGGACAGCGGCGAGACGGTGCAGCCGCGCGGCCTGGCGTGGTCGGCGGACCAGCGGACGCTGTTCGTGGTCACCCGGTACAACAACGACCCGCAGCCGCGCCTGGAGGTCGAGCGCTACCCGGTCGGGTGGTGAGCCGGCCCACCCGACGAGGCGGCCGAACGCCCGCACCCGCGGTGGTGCGGGCGTCCGGCCGCTCGGCGCGTGACGGCGGGAGGCTGCCGTGGCAGAGGCTGGTGCCTCCGCGGCCGAGGACGGACGGCCGACGCCGGCCACGTACGCTGCGATGCGTGAACAGAACTACTCCCGCCCTGCTCGTCGTCGCCGCGGTCCTGCTCGTCGGCGCGTGCGGTGGCGGGACTCCGACCGCCACGTCCTCCTCGTCGGCGACCACCACCACCGCGCCGTCGGTCGACGCCGCAGCCGAAGAGAAGGCGATCCGCAAGACCTTCGCCGACTACCGGGAGGCCGCCAAGGCGAAGGGCGGCGTCGCCGCGGCCGCGCTGCTGTCGCAGGAGATGCTGGGCTACTACACCAAGGCCCGCGACCTCGCCCTCACCGGTTCGGAGCAGCAGGTGCGCGAACACGGTGTGACCTCGTCGATGTTGGTCTACGTGCTGCGCGCCGAGTTCGGTGCCGACCAGCTGCGGGGGATGTCGGCCGAGCAGTTGGTGTCCGCGGCGGTGGCGAAGGGCATGGTGAGCGAGAACAGCCTGGCCAACGTCGACCTGGGCACGGTGGTCGTGGACGGTGACACGGCGCGGGCGGACATGACCTCGCGCGGCCAGTCCGCCGGTGTGGAGCTGCGGTTCCACAAGGAGTCCGGCTCCTGGCGATTCGACGCCCGACCGCTGATGGCCGCCGGTGACGAAGCGCTCAAGACCGTCGCCGGGCAGCGCGGTGTGACCGTGGACCAGCTCGTCGACACGGCGCTCGGCACGCTCTACGGCGCGGAACGGGTGCCGGGCCTCAAGCAGCCGCTACAGGGCTGACCGGCCCTGCACGCCCGCGACCGCACGGGTGTCACGTCGCGGTCACCGTTGTCGTGGTCAGTCGCCGCTGACCATGTGGGCGCCCTTCGCGGACTCGTCGGTCGCCGTGAACAGGCCGCGCACGTGGGCGGACAGCTCGGCCCAGTCCAGCCGGCCGTCCGCGTCGACGTCCATCGCCCCGAACGCCGCCTCGGCCACCTCCGGGTCCGAGACCCCGCCCCCGCGGTAGATCGCGGCGAACCCCTCCAGGTCGATGTAGCCGTCACCATCACCGTCGGCCGCCTCGAAGCACCGCCGCGACGCGGACTCCCACTTCTCCACCAGCACCTCGGTCGTCACCCGTCCCGAGGTGTGGGCCTCCCGGAACTCCGCCGCGCCCACCACGCCGTCCACGTCGAGGTCCGCACCGCAGATGTAGTCCCAGATGCCCTCGTACCCCTCGACCAGTCCCCGGGCCAGTGGGGAATCCGCGTCGAGCCCGAACTCCCGCACCACTCCCCGGGCCATCGACGTGAAGTCGCCCTTGCTGATCCCACCGTCGCCGTCCATGTCGAGGATCGCGAAGACCCGGTCGATGTTGACGAGCCGAACCTGGTCCGACATGGCGAACACCCCGTCCGTCGATAGCCCGAATGGTCGAGAACCGCAGCCTAACGACGGACATCCGGGATCCGGCAGCGGGAAACGGGTCCACCTCTCTACCCGATGGGTCGTCCTCCGGATCTTGACAACGACCGGGAGTAGCACTCACCGCCCGAATTCCACCGGACAGCCGCAACCTGCCGCCGCCGCGCCGCTGGATGTCGCGCCGGCACCACCGGTTACGCCTGCCACACCGTGTACGCGATGACCAACGGGTCGTCGCCGGCGGGGACGGCGGTGACCTGGACGGCGACCACGTTGTCCTCCGCGGTGCGGGCGCAGATCCACGCGCCCGGCCGCTGCTGCCCGATGGACACCTGGTCGTAGCTGCGTCGGGCCAGCTCGTCGGCGCAGGCGGCGGCGTCGGGTTGGGTGGCGATCGGCGCGATCGGCAGCTGTCCTCCGCCGGAGGTCCACAGCTCGCGGTACGGGCCGACGTACCAGAGGTCACTGGCACCCGGCTCGACCTCGCCGATCCGGCCGGTCTCCACGTCGAGGTAGTCCTGGTCCCGCAGCGACACGGTCTCGGTGCGGATGACGGCCCCCGACGCGACGGTGGCGTTCGTCGCCGACGAAGTCCCCGACACCGGACCAGACGCACGCGACGCGGTGGTGGTCGTCGAACCGGTGGTCGTCGCGGGGGTGCCCGCGCTCCGGCTCCGGTCGGTGGCCGCGTCCACCCAGTACCCGTGGAAGGCGGCTCCCGTCATACCCGCGCCGACCGCGATCAGCAGGGCCATCAGCGCCGCGCGGCCCCTGGCGGGTCGTCCGGTGAGCAGCCCGAGGAATCCGGCCAGCACCGACAGCAGTCCGGTGACCAACACACCCGTATCGGCGCCGGTGGTCGTCAGTTGGGCCACCGCCGCCACGTCGGCGACCGAACCCAGGCCTGCCAGCACCGTGGCGCGCCGGGCGGTGGAACGGGTCTGCTCCGGCTCGATCCGCCCGGTTTCCGGCGCCTGGGTGTGCGACATTCCGGCTTCCTCCCGCGACCTCGGACCTGTCCGGAATCGTGGCAGCGCGCCGACGACGGCGCGTCCCGGAAAACCGTGATTGTGCTGGGCACGGGTGGGTCAGCGGCCGGGCAGGCGGTCCAGGTAGGTGAGCACCGCGAGGACGCGCCGGTTGTCCGCGGGGGTGCCGGGCAGGTCGAGCTTGGCGAGCACGCGCTGGACGTGCGTGCCGACCGTGTTGAGCGAGACGAAGAGGCGTTCGGCGATGCCCCGGTCCGTCAACCCCTGCGCCATCAGCGCGAGCACTTCGCGTTCACGGCGGGTGAGCGCGCCGAGCCGGGCGCCGAGGGCCTCGTCCACCACCGTCGGGTCGATCACGACTTCCTTGGCGCGGAGGCGGGTGAGCGTCGTCTCCAGCTGCGCGGCGTCGAGCAGGTGGTCTTTCAGGACGTACCCGCAGGCGCGCGAGCCGGTGAGTTCGAGCAGCGCGGTGGCGTAGGCCGGTTCGGCGTACTGGGACAGCAGCAGCAGCGGCAGGTCGGGGTGCGCGCGGCGCAGGACGCGCGTCAGCTCCAGCCCTTCGTCGGTGAAGGTAGGCGGCATCTTGATGTCCAGGATGACGACGTCCGGTGTGTTGGCGTGGACCAGTTCCTCGACGCGACCGGGTTCCTCGGCCACGGCGATGACGGCGTGCCCGCGTGCGGACAGCAGGCGGGCGAGGCCTTCGCGGATCAGCCACGAGTCGTCCACGAGGATCAGTCGCACGACAGCTCCACTCGCAGTCGGGTGCCGGTGGGTTCGACGTCGGTCACGGACAGCGTGCCGTCGAACGCGGCCGCCCGGTCCGCCAACCCGCGCAGTCCACTGCCGCGGGTGGGGTCGGCGCCACCGACACCGTCGTCGACCACGTCCACGCGCAGCACACGTCCGCGCAGGGCGAGCAGCACGCGTGCCCGCCGCGCCCCCGCGTGCTTGACCACGTTGGTCAACGCCTCGCTGACCACGAAGTAGGCCGCCGTCTCCACCGGTGGGGGCAGGCGGCCGGGCAGCGCGTCGTCCACGGTCACGGGGATCGGTTGGCGGCGTACCAGGGCGCGGACGGCGGCGGACAACCCTTGCTCGGTCAACGCGGCCGGGTGGATGCCGCGTGCCAGTTCGCGCAACCCGGCGATCGCGCCGGCCAATTCCTGCTGGGCCTCCTCCAACGCCTCGTTGACCGCCTCGTCGGCGGGGTCGAGCTGCTGCTGGAGCAGCCGCAGGGCGATGCCGACGGCCAGGATCCGTTGCTGGGCGCCGTCGTGCAGGTCGCGTTCCAACCGTCGCCGTTCCGCCGCGGCGGCCTCGACGATGCGCCGCCGTGACGCCCGGACCTCGACGAGCTGGCGTCGCACGGTGGCGTGCAGGCGGGCGTTGTCCAGCGCGAGACGGGTCGCGGCGGAGGCCGCCGCCAGCAACCGCTGTTCGTCGTTCAACGCGGGGTCGTGCAGCACCAGGCCGATCGGCGGGGTGCCGCCGATCGGCAGCGCGGCCTGGTCGCCGCCGATCGAGACGTGGTCGCCGTTCTCGTCCACGTACCAGTCGTCCTGGGGGAACGCGAGCCGGAGCGTCGGGTCGTGCAACGCCTTGCGCAGTGCGGGTTGCAACCCGCCGATGGGCGCGTGCTCGATCGCGCGCACGAAGTCCGCCACCGAGCCGTACCGCAGCCGTTCGCGCAGCAGGCCCAGCAGGAAGGCGCCGGGCATGGTGAGGACGGCGAGGTAGGGGAGCGCATCCGACAGCGCGCTGCCCGTCGGCTCCGCGTTCAGCGCGGCCAGTGCCGTCGTCAGCGCGAACAGCGTGATCATGACGAAACCGCAGACCAGGGGATACGCGAGGGTCCGCCGTCCGCCGGGGCTGGCCTGCCTGATCTTGAGCCACATCAGCACGAGGTAGACCACGGCGAAGGCGAGCCAGCCGGCGTTGATCAAGGTGGACGAGCCGCCGCCCGCGAAACCCGCTTCCGGCGACGCCCCGGTCCAGGGTCGCGACGTGACGGCGTCGACGGTGTGCACGACGTCGACGACGCAGACCACCGCACCGTAGCCGTAGAGGGCGGCGATGAACCGGCGCGGCAACGCACGGGGCAGCCGACCGTCGGGGTAGGAGAGCAGCAGGTGCGCGAACACGACGATCTGGAACGGTTGCGCGGCCCGGGCCACGACGAGGTCGACCGCGGCCCACGCCTGCGTCGTCTCGATCACGAAACCGGCCGGTGCGTCGAGCAGCAGGATCAGGCCGAGCACCTGCATCAGCAGGCCGAACCGGCGGTCCGGCCGGATCACCACCGCGAGCACGCCCACGCCGCCCCACACCAGTGGCGAACCGATCTCCCACACGTACCGGACGGCGGGTTGCCGGCCGGCGGTCGCGGCGAGCACCACGTCCACGATCGCGACCACGACCGCCGCGATCGACAACACCCACGTGAGGACGAACGGCCGGCGCATCAGCGCTCCCCGAGGAGGGTCACGAGCCCTTCGACGGTGAACTCGGCCTTGCCGAGGAACCCGCGCACCAGCACCAGGTCCGAGAAGTCCCGCAAGTCCTCCCGCTGCCTGCTGGACACCAGCACGATCGACGGCCGCACCGGTCCCGCCTCCAGCCGTCTCGCCACCTCGAACCCGTCGAAGTCCGGGAGCAGCACGTCGAGCAGCACCAGGTCCGGCACGCTCTGCGCGACGAGCGCGAGCGCCTCGTGCCCCGTCCCGGCTTCGCCCACGACGTCAAACCCGCCGGTCCGCAACAGCCGCGCCGCCAGTCGCCGGTACGAGACCTGATCGTCGACCAAGAGCACACGCGACATGCCCACACCATCCGTCAACGATGGACCGGACGCGAGACCGCGGGCGGAACATCACGGATCTCCACGACCTGCGCACGCCGGCAGGATGCCGGCACACCTGCCGCTGTCCAACCTCGCGCCCGCACGACCACCTCAACGGCCGTATCGCCACGCCCCGTCGACCACCGACCCGAAGGGGCCGGTCGCGCGGTACCGGCCGACAGCCTCGGCCGCACCCGGCGCCGGCCGCCGCCCGGAAATCACTGTTTCCCACGACGACAGCGCGCACACCGCGAACGACGATGACCACCGTCAGCGGTCAACGGCGACTCCTCGGGAAGGGAACACGCCATGCTCGAACGCACCTGGCGATCGCACAGGAGATCGCGCCTGCTGCCGGTCATCCTCTCGTTGCTGCTCACCGTCCCGGCGGTCGCCGTCACCACGGCGCCGGACGCGAACGCCTCACCGCCGACCGCGCTGCGCACCGGCAGCGGTGTGGTGATGGCGGGGCTGTTCAACGGATTCGTGTGGGACGTGGGCGGCGGGGGCGGCCAGACCGCCGAGGTGGTGTCCTACCCGTTCGTCGGCTACGCCAACCAGTTCTTCGTCTGGGAGGAGAGCCGGCGCCGGCCCGGTTACTTCTCGGTCCGGGCGGCGCACAGCGACCTCTGCGTGGATGTCGAGTGGGGCAACAACGCACCCGGCACACCGGTCTGGAGCTGGCCCTGCTACGACGGCGATCCCCAACTCTGGCGGATCCACACCACGGGGAACGGCGGTTTCCGGCTGGCCGGACCGGGCGGTCTGTGCCTGACCATGCCCACCGTCAAGGGCCGCCCGCTGTTCATGGACGTCTGCGGCGCACATGAAGGGCAGTGGATGACCTACAGCGCGCCCTTGGTCCAACCGGCCCCCATCAGCGACCCGCCCACCACCGTGGTCCTGAAGATGGTCTACTCGTTCGAGTCCGTCATGTCCCGGTACGACGCGAGCGAGCACGAGGACTTCCTGGTCCGCCCGACGACGGTGATCGACTCGGCGGGCCGCGTAGGCCACCTCCTGTACACACCAGGGAAACGCCTGTGCCTCGGCGGGGCCGCACGAGCCAACAACCCTGTGGGCGGCCACACCTGCGACCCGGACACCAGCCGCGACAGCTACCTGCTGTGGTTCCGCGAGCAGGTCGGCACGAGTTGGCTCGGCACCCCGGAATACCTCTACCGCTTCGGCGGAGATCCGCGGCTGTGCCTCACCGGTGGCGGCTACCTCAACCTGTACCCGAACCGGGTCGAGCTCTACTGGTGCTACCCGAACCACTCCTACCAGCGCTGGCGCTAGGTCCTTCGTGTCCGCGGCGAGCCGTGGGCCTTGAACGACTCCATCCTGGATGGACACGATGTGCGCGCAGGGTGATGCGGAGAAGTACACGATCCGGGCGTGTCTTTCAGCAGATCGCGTGTCCGCGCGCGTGCGATTCCGCTGCCACACTTCACCAAACGGCAGTCGCGGTGGGGAGGTTGATCAGTGATGGTGGTGCTCGGTCGCAATACCGCTCTCGCGCTGATGGCCGCGGCGGGACTCCTGGCCGGGTCGATGGCGCCCACGTCGGCGGCGGCACTACCCGGCAAGAAGGGGCCGGTCACCGCGGTCTACGTGGAGGTGAACAACAACCCCCAACCGCGGGAGGTCGGCAAGTACCGGCTCGCCAGGACCGGTGGCAACGCGTTCGACATCGCCATCATCTTCGCCGCCAACATCAAGGCCGACCCCGGCGGCAATCCGATCCTGTCCTTCAACCAGAACCTGCGGTCGGTGCTCCAGGATGCCGACACGCAGATCCGGCCGCTCCAGCGCAGGGGCATCAAGGTGTTGTTGTCGGTGATCGGCGACCACGACGGCGTGGGCGTGTCCAATCTCAGGTCCCGGGAGGAAGCCGCCGCGTTCGCGAAGCAGTTGTCCGACGCGGTCACCGAGTACGGCCTCGACCGCATCGACTTCGACGACGAGTGGGCCGACTACGGGAAAGGTGAGCCGGTCAACGACCACTCGTTCCCGTTCCTGGTCTCCGCGTTGCGCGACCACCTCCCCGACAAGCTGATCACCTTGTACTTCTACGGCCCGGCGAAGAACAAGCTGAAGTACGGCGACATCGACCTGGCCGAGGTGTTCGACTACTCGTGGAACCCGGACTACGGCACCTGGGCGGTGCCTCGCATCAACCTGCCCGAGGATCGCCTCGCGCCCGCCGCCGTGAACTTCACCGGAACGCCGGTGGAAGACGCCGCCGAACTGGCCCGCAGGACCGTCGATGAGGGGTACGGCGCGTTCCTGACCTACAACCTCCCGCGTTCCGACTCCCACCGGTACGCCTCCGCGTTCACGCGCGAGCTGTACGGCAGTGACACGGTCTACGTGGGCGACAACGTGCCGTTCGCGGCAACCCCTCGCGAGGAGACGTCGCACGACATGATCACGGGCCGCGGTTGATCCGTTGTCGTCGCGGTTGGCACCCACTCCCTCCAGGCCGTGTCACCTGCCGGTGAGGTGCACGAGCGCGGCCCGCGCCTGACGGAGTGCGACCTCGGCGATCGCGACCGGCGCCGGTGCGTCGGCGCTGATGACGACGAGCCCGGTCGTGGCGCAGCTGTGCTCTTCGATGTCAATGCCGCTTCTGGTCCTTGTTCACACGGTTGTGATGGTCTTGGGTGGTTGGTAACCGATATCCCGACCACAAGGGGAACACCGTGAAACTCGCCAGGTCGGTCACCGCCGTGATCGCCGCCGCCCTGACCGTGCTGACCGCGGCCTGGGTGCCGGCCTCCGCCGAGTCGGAGGCGGCGGCGCTCGACACGATCTCCATCGGCACCCACAACACCCTCCGCGGCGCGGCGAGCTTCGAGCCCTTCGCCGGCGTCATCGGGTGGCAGGAGGTGAACGACGCGGAGGACCGCACCAAGCTGAACAACCGGCTGGGTGCCGAGTACGAGACGTTCTACCCCGATGCCGAGGCGGCCAAGGCGGTGCCCATCTCCTGGCGGAAGGACAGGTTCAATTCGGCGAGGTCGGGCAGCATCCTCACCCATGGCGGGGAGGCGGGGGTGACCCCGGCGCGCTACGTGAACTGGGTCATCCTGGAACTGAACGGTACGGGCAAGCGCTTGATCGTGATGAACACGCACTTCATCTCCGGTGCGTGGACCGGTCACCCGGAGCGCCAGGCCCGGTGGAACCGGCACTACGAGATCCTGCGCGACAAGGTGGCGGAGATGCGGCTGAACCACCCGGCGACGCCGATCTTCGTGGTCGGTGACTTCAACCGCCACCGGGCCATGGACATGCCCGCGCCCGTCCGGTACGTGCCGGTGCAGGGGGGCGGCGAGGTGCCCTTCGACCACATCTACGCGCCGTCGAACATCGAGCACAGCCTGGCGCAGCGCCAGCCCACGTGGGGCTCGGACCACAACGCCTACCTCATGTTCGCGACGTTCTGACCGAACGGGTGATGGGGTCCGATCTTCGGGACAAGCGCTCGACGACCACCGCGCCGATGATCCGATCGGCAACCGGCTATACACAAGTGTCGCAATCCCGTCCGACCCGGTTGCGTTGAACGGCCCATGGCGCTCGGGCCGAACGTGCGCTAAGCGGCCGTTTGTCGAACATAGCCTGCTCGCCAGGAGGTCGTGGCCCTTGACGCATCGATAGACTCGCTATCGAAACGTGGAGTGGTATGGGGGCTTGTGTCGGACTTCCGACAACGCCACTTCCGCGGCTGGGGGCAGCCATGAGGTCCGGAACCACGCACCGGGTGCGGGTGGTCGCCAGGGGCGTGCAGGTGATGGCCCTGAGCTTGGTGTGCTCGGGAGCCGTCGGTGTGGACGCGGTCCGCCGACTGGCCGGCGCGGGCGGCCGAACCGCCGGGCGGTCGTTGGCCGAGCGGGTCACCGCGCTGCTGGTCGAACTGGGGCCGTCGTTCGTCAAGGGCGGCCAGATCCTGAGCACCCGGCAGGACGTGGTGCCCGAGCACTGGCGGGTGGTGCTGAGGCGGCTGTACGACGACGTGCCGCCGCCGAGCCGGCGATCGGTCGAGCGCGCCCTGGACCAGGCCTACGGCGGGCGGGAGTCCTGGCCCTTCAAGGAGTTCGACCCGCGACCGACCGCGTGCGGCAGCATCGCCTCCGTGCACCGGGCGGTGCTGGAGGACGACCGCGTGGTGGCGGTCAAGGTCCGGCGGTCGGGCATCGAGCGGACCATGGGGCTCGACTCCGAGCTGGTGCGCGGCCTGGCCCGCGCGCTGCGTCGGGTGCCCGCGCTCAAGCGCGTCCCGCTGGACGACCTCGTCGGCCAGGTCGCCGACGCGATGTCCCGCCAACTCGACTTCACCGCGGAGCACCAGGCCCTGAAGACCCTGCGCCGAAACCTGGGCGCGCTGCCGTTCGTCCGGGTGCCCGAGCCCGTCGACGAACTGTGCGCGGACGGCGTGCTGGTCATGGAGTACCTGCCCGGGCTGGCGCCGTTCGAACCGGACTCGCTGAGCCCGGACCGCCGCCGGGAGATCGCCATCCGCACGCTGCGCGTGGTCTACCGGATGCTCTTCACCGACGGCGTCGTCCACTGCGACCTGCACCCGGGCAACCTCTACCTCGACGGTGACCTCGATGTCGTCATCCTCGACGCCGGGTTCGTGGTCGAGTTGCCCGACAAGGTCCGACGGCTGTTCTCGGCGTTCTTCGCCAACATGGTGCTCGGACGGGGCAGGCGGTGCGCGGACATCGTCATCGAGAGCGCGTCCTCGTGGACCGGCGAAGGCAGCCTGGACGGCTTCCGCCGGGAGATGGCCGAGCTGGTCGAGGGCGAGACCGGCTCGCGGTCCGGCGAGTTCGACCTCGCGGTGTTCGCCACCCGGCTGTTCGACCTCCAGCGCAGGCACGGCCTGTACGCGACGCCCGAGTTCGTCTTCCCGCTGCTGTCCCTGCTCGTCGTCGAGGGCATGATCAAGAGCTTGGCCTCGGACGTCGACTTCCAGGCAGAGGCGCTCCCGATCCTGCTCGCGAGCCGCGCCGCGGGGTGAACCTCCGGTCCACCTGCTCGACCGGAGCACGTACCTCCAACAGAACGGAGAACGACGTGAACGACAACCCGACCCAGGACGAGCGCGCCGGAAGATCCGGAGACCCGGCGGACCGCCGCAGGTTCCTCAGGATGGTGGGCGCCGGGGCCGCCGCCGTCGGCGTCGGCCAGTTGGCCGGCCAGGCGACCGCGAGCGCCGCGCCGTCCGCCGAGGCGTCATCGGGAGAACCACGCGTCGACCTCCGGGTCGTGGACTACGTGGACCGGCACTACGTGCTCGCCGCCGTGCCCGCCGGTGTGCGGCGCGGCATGTGGGACGGCCGGAACCCGTTACGGCTCAGCGACGGGCTGCGCATCGAGCTGACCCAGGGCCGCGCGGAGGTCCGCCAGGACAAGTACACCGGGGCGATCCTGCTCAAGCCGGGATCGGGTGAGGTGGTCGAGGCCCGCGCGGTCGCCGAGGCGGGCAGCGTCGCGGCCCGGCTGGCCGGTTCCACCAGTGGTCGTGCCGTCGCCGGGGAGTCGACGGCCATCGGGTACGACGCCGGGGCGATCCCGGTGCACCAGCTCTCGATCGGCAGCGCCGGTGGTGGCGCCTGCATTGCCACGGTGTCGAGCGCGTCGAGCCTGAAGGCCGCGCTGGAACCGATGACCGCCCACCTCACGGCGGAGCGCCGGGCGGCCATCCTCGACTCGCTGAAGGACGACTACCCGGTGACGCTGCGGGTGCGCGCCACGGTGCTCGGCAACGTGATCCCGGTGTCGCCGACCGAGCGGCAGATCCAGTGGCGGCACGCCCGCTACTACGGCGTCGAGGACATCCTCGGCCTGCTCAGGTTCACGTACGACTCGCAAGCGCCCTCGGTGCTGTCGATGAAGGCGGCGAACGGCGCGAACTTCTTCCCCTCCCAGGGCCTCAACTCGATCCACTGCCGGATCGAGATGCTCGACATCGGCCTGACCGGGCTCACCTCGGGTCCGATGCTGCTGCCGAGCGAGAGCCTCACCTGGCCGCCCTACTCGACTCCCATGCACCTCGCGCAGCCCGTGACGTTCTACGACGAGCACGACTCGCAGCGCCCCCTGCTGACCGTCACGAAGAACTCCATGTCGCTCTACGACTACAACGGCCTGTCGATCAAGAAGATCGGCAGCCGGGTGGACGCGAGCGGCACGATCCACCTCGCCTACGAGGTGGCCAACCAGACCGACTCGGTGATGTCCGGCCGCTGGGTGCTCATCGGCGACCACGCGGACACCAGCTTCGCCCGCACGGACGCGGCGATCGACCTGGGTCCGGCGGGCTCGGCCAACGGCTCGACGGTCGTCGAGGTCCAGGCGCCCGTCCGCAAGTCGGAGCTGAGCCAGACGGTCGCGTTCGGCGTGATGTCGTTGACCGACCCCATGGTCGTCGGGATCGACATGACCACCTTCAAGTACCCGAATGCGTGAAGTTCCGCAGATGACCGGCTCGGCCCGGGGCGGGCTCGACCCCCGCCCCGGGCCGACCGGCCGGCCGGAGGTGTGGTCGGGTGTGGACAGCACACCCGGCCGGGAAGCGCTCGTCCTGCAGTTCGACGTCCTGGCGGAAGGGCTCGACTCCTGCCTGGACGTCATCGGGGACCTGGCCGAAGGGCTGCGGGGGATCGGTGTCCGGCCGGGGTTCGAGCGACTCCCGGGTGATCGGCCCACTTCGGACCCCACCTCGCTGATCGGCGTGTCCGTCCGGCTGTTCAAGGGGGAGTGGACCGCGTGGCGTGACGACTCCGACCACTCGCCCCGGTGGGGGCACGACGTGTCGTGCCCGCCGTCGCTGCGCACGATGCAGGCGAAACGGGACGACGAGTTCCCGGCGTTCGCGACGGAACCCGAACGGACCGGGCACGAGACCGACCTGTGCGTGGTGGTCGAGTCGCACGACCGCGCGGTGGACGACGCCGTGCACGACGTGGTGGCACGACTGGAGGCCGGGGGAGGACTGCGCCTGCGCCGGTCCCACGAGGGCACGCGGAACGCCGACGGGCGCGACCCGTTCGGCTTCCACGACGAGATCAGCAACCTCCAGCACCTCCGGGAGCAGGACCCGACCCGCTACCGCGGGCACGTGTTCACCACCGATCCCTCCGGCGAGGTCGACGGCACGTACCTGGCGTTCCGCCGGTACCGGGCCCGCCCGGAGCGCCTGCCGGTGGACGGTCTGCTGCACCTGCCCGCGTCCCGCGGCGTGGCCGAGCGCACCTTGTCCGCCGAGCAGGTCATCGGCCGCTGCCGCGCGTCGGGCCTGGTGGTGGAGGCCGACACCGGACGCCTCCTGCCCCCGGAACCGGACGAGGCGCAGGGCAGTCGGGCGTTGCCGCTGACCCACCTGCGCAAGGCCAACCCGCGCGGGCGCGGCACGACGCCGTTCGGGGCCGACGTGCGGGTTCGCGACGTGCGCATCCTGCGGCGCAGCTACCCGTACACCAGGACGGTCGACGGGCGTGCGGAAGCCGGGATGCTGTTCATGGCGTTCCAGGCCGACATCCAGGTCGGCGGGTTCGAGTTCATCCACAACGAGTGGCTGATGTCCGACTTCAACGGCGCGCCCGATCCCCTGCTGGCGCCCGAGTCCGGTCTGGTGGAGCCGTTGACCGGGTGCTACTACTTCGTGCCACGGGACCAGGCCGGCATCGCCGGGGTGGTCCACCGCCTGGTGACGGAGCGAGGGGCATGACGAAGCACGGAACCGTCGGCGTGGTGAACGAAGGCCCGGCCGTCCGGGCGACCGCGGACATCACCGGCGTCACGCCCCGTCAGGCGCTGCGCGCCTTCACCGACCCGGACCTCGTGCGGCGGTGGTGGGCAGGTGGCCTGCTCACCACCCGGCTCGAACCCGGCGGCGAGTACGTGGTCCGGTTCGACGCGCTCGACCAGACCATGCGGGGCTCGATCACCGGGTACGACCCCGAGACGACCCTGGCCTTCACCTGGGCGTGGGACCACGAGCCGAACGCGCCCGGCTACGCCGTCTCGGTCACGGTCGACGAGACCGGCGACGGCAGCAGGCTCACCCTCACCCACGGAACCTATGCGGATTCCGACGACGGCCGTGCGGCGTCGTCGTCACACCAGGAGGGGTGGGAGTACTTCCTGCCCCTCCTGGTGGCGTGCCTGCGACCGTGAAAGACCCGGCATCGCTGCCGATCGCCAGTCGGTGTACCCGCGGCCGAAGTTCTTCGCCACGGCGGCGCCGGTAGCCGCGCCGGAAGGTCGCGCAGTCATCAGGACCTGGGTGCAGGCCGTGAGTGCGGCGTCGTTGCCCTGTGCCTCGTGGGCCGTGTGGAACGCCTCGGCCCGTTCGAGCTCTACCGGGTACAGCGCCGAGCCCGTCCAGCGGTTCGGGTTCCAGGACGAGCGCGGAGGTGAGCACGTCCTCGGCGTCGAGCACCGCCGCGGTGAACTCGGCTGTGCGGCTGGTCAGGACGAACTGGTCCGCCGACGACCGGTTGAGCTGCTCGATGACGGCCGTGCGGCTGGGCTCGGGCAGCTCGTCCAGCCCGTCGAGCACGGGCAGCAGTCGGCCCCGGCCGGCGAGGCGCGTCGCGATGTCTCCGCCCCGGTCGAGCGGGCACAACGCCGGGTAGTCCCGCCGCACCCGGTCGGCCAGCCACGCGTGCAGGTTCCGTCCCGCTGGGGATCCCAGCCGGCGAGGCCGACCAGGACGGGCACCGGGTCCTCGGCGGTCCGGGTGGCGAGCAGTTCGCGCACCAGTTGGACGGCCAGGGTCGTCTTGCCGGTGCCTCCGTCACCCAGGAACACCAGGCGCGGTCGCCGCAGCGCCCGGAACTGCGTGACCACGGCCCTGATCTGCGCGCTGTTGGCCGACAGCGTGAGCAGCGAACCGGACGTGATGTTGTCCGCGTGGTCCATCACCTCGCCACGGCCGGTGATCCGCCAGCGCACCGGCATGGGGTCGGGGTCGTCCAACCTCCGCCGCACGGCCTCGGCCCGCCACAGCGCGGCCACCGCGGCCGCGAGCACGTCCTCGGCGGGGCCTGCCACCTCGGCTCGGATCGGCGGGATGCGCTGCGAGAGCCGCACCACCTGCACCAGCGACGGCAGTGCGACGGCCAACGACACGATCTGCGCCCAGTTCGCTGCTGTCTGTAGTCCACCGCCGCCGCGCAGGGCAGCACCGGCCAGCGCGAGGCACACGGCTGCGGCCAGGATCCCCGTCCACAGGCCGACATCGCGCCGCCCGCCGTCGCCAGACACCAGGACAGTGTGATCGCCGGGCCGCGCACGGTGTACCGGTTGGCAGGCGCCGACCCCCGGATGGAGCAGTCAGTCCAGCACCGCGTACGCCTCGACCTCCACGAGCACGTCCGGCTCGAACAGGTAGTCCACCCCGATCGCCGACAGCGGCGGCAGCGGGCGGGGCAGGCCGAGTTCGTCGGAGACCCTTTCGATACCCGCGACGAACTCGTCGTACTTGTCCGGACTCCACCGCGTGACGAAGAACCGCAACCGCACGACGTCGGCGAACGACGCCCCGGCCCCCGCGAGGCCGCGTGAGGTGTTGCGCAACGCCTGCGCGACCTGCCCGGCCAGGTCACCGGTGGCGACGGGGTTGCCCTCGGCGTCACGCGCGATCTGCCCGGCCACGTGCACCTGGCGGCTGCCGGTGGCGACCGAGACGTGGTGGTAAGGGACGGGAGCAAACATGCCTTCGGGCGTCGACAACTGCACCGACATGGGAGACCCTTCGTCGTAGGTATCCGATGTCTACCTGGTATCGAAAGGGCACTTCAACGAGACTAGGTGTCATGCCGGAAACCACGCCCGCCCTCACCGAACGCCACCGCGAACTGCTGGACGAGATCTTGGACAAGTGGTCACTGCAGGTCCTCGACGCGCTGTGCGAGAAACCGTTGCGCTTCAACGGACTTCGTCGGGCGATCCCAGTGGTGACGCAGAAGTCGCTGACCGCGGCACTGCGGAGGTTGGAACGCAACGGGATGGTGGAGCGAGTCGTGATCGACACCCGTCCGGTTGCGGTTGAATACCGCATCACGGTGTCGGGGAGGTCGTTGCAGGACTTGGTGGATGCGCTGCTGCACTGGACCACTACGAGGTTGGACGAGGTCGACGTGGCTCGGGCACGTTTCGATGCCCAGGTGGGCCGCTGAACAACCCGGACGGCTGCCCGCCTCCTCGGCACCAGGGCCGAGAGCGTGCTCTCCACAGCGGAGCAGATCGGTGACGAGACCCACCCGGGAGTCGAACCCGGAAGTCGACGGCTTTGCAGGCCGCCTCACGACCGTCGTGACGTGGGCCGGGATGATCGCGGCCCACCGGCGTGGTAGGGCCGTCGATCCCGTCGCGCGTCCTGGTGTCGAACCAGGGGACCTGGAGATATGAGCTCCGGGTGGCCGCCGGGCCACGCGCGTCGACCACCCGTGCCGAGCGCTGCCGGGCAGGGTGGTTGGGGTGACCGACCGGACTCGCACCGGCTTGGACCAGAATCACGATCTGGCGCCTCGACTTCTTCGGCCTCGGTCACGGTCGTCCCACCAGGAGTCGAACCTGGGACCCTCCGCACGTCGGGCGGATGCTCTGCCTGCTGAGCTATGGGACGTCACCACGGGCAGTGGTGGTGGAGGACGAGGGTGTCGAACCCTCCACGACGATCTTGCAAGGATCGTCTGCGCGCCGGCGCGTCCCCCTCGGATCCGCTCAAGGCCGCGGCCTTCGGCGGATGCTCCCCCGCCAGGACTCGAACCTGGTCCTCCCGAGTAACAGTCGGGTGTGGGGCCTGGTGCACTTCGGGGGACTGGCGTTGCGTGCCCTCGGCAGGATTCGAACCCGCATCTCCGCCGTCGGAGGGCGGTGTCGTGTTCCGTTGGACCACAAGGGCTTGTGGTGGGTCGCCGGGGACTCGAACCCCGCACCCGTCGCTTAAGAGGCGACTGCTCTGGCCTGATGAGCTGGCGACCCGCGGAGGATGCAGGATTCGAACCTGCGCGACGCTCCCGCGCCGACTACCGTTTTCGAGACGGATGCCTTGCCTGGCTCGGCCAATCCTCCTTGCACGGCAACGCTCCGGGCGTCGCCGCAGTGGTCGAGGTGCCAGGTGTCGAACCTGGTTCGGACACTTCATCAGAGTGCCGCACGGACCGCCGTACCACCTCGTCGTCGTGCGCGGAGGGTGCGCGGATCGAACGCGCGCCTGGACGCGTCCCGGACCTCGGACCAGCAATCCGGTGCCTTGCCGCTCGGCCGGCCCTCCTTCGTCGTGCGTGCCCCCGGCAGGAGTTCGAACCTGCACACCCTCGCGGATGCACGGGTTTGAGCCGTGCGCGTCTGCCGTTCCGCCACAGGGGCCTTGCTCGTGGTGCGCTGCCCGTCGAGGGTTCGAACCTCGGTCTCCGCGACCAGAACGCGGCGTCCGTGCCAACTGGACCTACGGGCATCGGGTGGTGCTCGGCGCTCCCGGTCCAGGGTTCGAACCTGGGCGCGCGGATCCCAAGTCCGCCGTGCTGCCGATTACACCAACCGGGATCGTGCGTGCCCCCACCAGGATTCGAACCTGGACTCGACGCGTTCTGAGCGCGTTGCCTCTTCCGTTGGGCTACAGGGGCTGGTGCGCAGACGGGCTGCCCGCGCGGGTGTTGCCGCGAGCCTCTCCCGGGACTCGAACCCGGTCCTCCCGCTTACGAGGTGGGTGCTCTCGGCCTGTTGAGCTGAAGAGGCGGGTCGGACGGGTGGCTCCCAGAGGGGCCACCTTCGGGACCCGGTGGCGAGCCGGGCCCGTCGTAGCGCGTACGGGGGTCGAACCCGCGTCACCGACTTGAGAGGCCGGTATCCGTTCCGCTGGACCAACGCGCTGTGGTGCACCCTCAGTGGGGCACCGGCCTCCGAACGGCGCGCGCCGTCGGTGCCCTGTCGGATGCCCGCGAGTCGAACGCGGTGCGTCCTGATCCCAAATCAGGTGGGGTCGCCGTGCCCCTCGCATCCGGTGCCGCCGACGCGGACGTCGGCGGGTCGCGCTCACGACGGGACTCGAACCCGCGATCGCCGCATCGACAATGCGGTGCCCTCGCCACTGGGCCACGTGAGCATCTTGAAGCCGACGCCAGTTGGTGGACGTCGGCCAGTACCCCTACCAGGACTCGAACCTGGGACCTCGACGTTCGTAGCGTCGCGCTCTGTTCCGCCTGAGCTACAGGGGTGTGGTGGTGCGGGCTCGTCCGAGCGGTCGGCGGGCATCGAACCCGCTGCTTCGGTTTGGAAGACCGACGTGTCCGCCGAGTTCACCGCGACCGCGAAGCGCTCCCCTCCGTTCGGGAGGAAGGGCGCGTGCCCCCAGCAGGAGTCGAACCTGCGCGCGTCGGTGTAGGACACCGCTGCTCTGTCCGCTGAGCTACGAGGGCTTGGTGGTGGAGGCTGCCCGTCTCCACCGCGGAGGCCGGCGCGTCCGGGATGCGACGGCCGCCCTCCGATACCCCGCTCCGTGGCCGCAGGGCGGCCCGGGACGAGGCGTATGAATACATGTCTGCTCCGCTGTGGAGTTGTCAACGAACACGCCGGACCCATCGATGAATGGGCGGCATTCAGCAGTGGCGGAAGGAATCGAACCCTCGGGTAACGGTTTTGGAGGCCGTTCCGCTTCCCAAGCACGCCACCAGGAAAAACTATTTCTGGTGCCGGAAATAGAGGAGCCGCCCGGATCGGTTCCCCGATGGGCGGCTCCCTGTCCACATGACCCGTGTGAGGTCAGGGCGGGGAGTCCGCGCAGTTCAGCAGCATTTCGTGCCGCTGCGAGACGGGCTTGGGCCGATCGGAGGACGGGCACAGGGCGATGATCGCGGCGCGTTGACGCAAGCGCTGCGAACCTCGCTTCCACATGCTCGTCATGACTTCGACCCTTCTTCTCGCGGTGTGCTTGAAGTATGCACGTTGCCCGGGATTGCGACAACGCCTTTTCTGGCTCGTGTCACGGATCAGGGTTAAGCGGACCTCGCTCGTCCGGCATTGGTCGGGTGCTCCGTCCACAACACAAGATCGACGAGCTGACCGAACATGATCACGGACGGCGACTTGAGTGCCAGGCCGGAGTCCGTTCCGTCGACCGCGTAGCCGTGCCACCGGCGAGGAACGGCCCATCGCCCGATCAGGCGATGCGCCGCCCCTGCTCGCGCGCCACCGGGAATGTCGAAGTTCGGCTTGTAGGACGGCTCGACCAGCAACACCCGGCCCGCCTGGTCACGGAGCTCCGGCACCCTAATGACCCCGACCGCCGAACCTCACGCTGAGGGATGGCGTCATGTCCACCTGACAAGGCGGCATGGGTCGACTGTGCCGGAGCTGGTCATCGGAAGTGTGGACGATGTCCTACTGCCCTCAAGCATCCTGACCTGTCACCTTGAGGGCGTACACCTCGCGGGTGGCGGCCAGGCCGTCGTCGGTCAGCACTCCACCGCCGATCGCCAGCACCGTGCCGTCGATCTCCGCCGCGCAGATGAGACCGGCCTTCGGCACCGGCAGGCGCGCACGGAGCGTGTGCCACCGATCGGTGTCCGGGTCGTAGACCTCGGTGGTGTCGAGGAAGCCGGTGACTTCGCCGTTGACCGCCTGGGCGCCGCCGACGACCACGATGAGCCGGTTGTTCCCGTGACTGATCGCGACGGCTCCGGGCACGCCCCGGGGTTCGTTCATCGATGCGACCCCGGTCCAGGTGTTCGTCCTCGGCTCGTAGCGCTCGACGGTCGCGAGGTTGTCCAGTCGCTTGTCCTGCCCGCCGATGGCGAACAGGTGTCCGCCGGTGGCTATCAACCTCAACCGTGTTCTGGCGGTCGGCATCGGTGCGACCTCGGTCCAGGTGCGATCCCTCGGGTCGTAGGCGATCACCAGATCCGTGGGTGCACCGGCGATGAACCCTCCTGCGACGTAGAGCAGTCCACCGAGGCCGGCGGCACTCGCGGCAGCACGCCTGTCGGGCATCTTCGGGCTTGGACGCCACGAACCCACGCGCGGGTCGAACTGCTCGACCACGTCCACCTCGACGTCGTCCCCGTTCTGGTCGATGACGAACCCGCCGGCGACGTACGCCACGCCATCCAGTTCCGCGGCGGCGACGTTCGCGCGAGGGGTCATCGACGCCAAGGGGCGCCACGTGCCGTTGGGCTGGACCCGACGGGCCTCGACGGACCCGAGAATCTCCAGCGGGTTGGGGTTGAAGCCTCCGCAGACGAGGATGCGCCCGTCGACGGTTGCCTGGTCGTGGGTGCCGCGCTTGATCTCCAGCGGCGCCTGTTCCTGCCAGCCACGAGGAGTACCTGCCGCGGCCGCGTTTCCTGACTGGGTCATCGGGACCACCCCTGACGTACCACGCTTCGCGCGATTACCGCCGTGGCCGACCGCGCCTTGACCGTAAGTCGTTCGGAACAGGGGAGATGTTCCGCTCGGCCTATGGCCATGACCCGTTTGGCTCAATGTGGAGCGTGGGTCTCCGTGACGAACCACGCGCGACCACGGCCCGCACGAGCTGGCTCCGTGCAGCCGACGCACCTCGTGCCACGCGGGCCCGAGCGGTGAAACACCGGCGTGCCGGACGGCGACAGATGTCACGGACCGCCGACTCTTGGAGTGGATGACCTTGTTACTCGATGACCTTGGCCTCACCGGTGACGCGACGGTGTGGTTGGTGATCTGCGGTGCGGTGTCCTTGCTGTTCGCCGTGGCGTTCGTCGTCCGGCGTGCCGTGGGCTCGGCGCCCAGTGCTCCGCGACGAGAGCCGCGCCGGATCGATCGGTCCGCGGAGTCGGAAGACCGGATGGCCTGAACCCCGCGGTTCCGCGATGCGACCACCCTGCACCGCGGCCCGTGGGCGGGACTGCCTGAAGCGGGCACCGGGCGGTGCGGTCCGGTGCCCGACTTCACCTCAGCTCGCCCTCCTGCGGGCGCGGAACACCAGGCCGGCGCCGGCGAGCAACGTGAGCAGCCCGCCGAGCGCGAGCCAGGTCGCGTTCACGCCCGTCGAGGCGAGTAGGGCCGTGGGTTGTTGCCCCGCGCCGGCACCGGGGGCGGGCGCCGGTGGGTCGCCCGGTTGCGGCGGGTCGGGGTCCGCCTGATCCGGCCCCGGTACGACGTACACCAGGCGGGACCGGCCCTCATCGGCGACGACGGGGAACTCCGGCCCACTCAGGACCTTCCACGGCCCGACGACGCCGAGGTTGTGCAGTCCCGTCGGGATGTCGCGGAACTCGAAGCCGCCCGAGGCGCTGGTCGTCGCACGGGCGAGGATCGCACCGGTGAACTGGTCCTTCAGGTAGATCTTCAGGTCCGGCACGGGCACGCCCGGACGCGGCCCCGAACAACCGCACTGCGCCTCGGGGTACGCCATCCCCGGTGGCAACGTCACCTGGCCGGAGACCGTCCCCGCGATCGCACCGGAGATCCGCGCGATCGCGCTCGCGGTGACGTCACCGTTGGAGTAGCGCTGTTCGCCGAACCCGCACCGAACCTTCAGGTAGCCCTGACCGGCCATCCCCTGGTCGATCGGGATCCGCACACCGAAGGCGCGGCCGGCGTTCGCGGGCACGGTGGCGCCCGGACCGTCGGGCGCCAACTCGCCGAGTTCGAGTTGGGACCACGCCGAGGTCGTGCACGACGCCGTGATGCCGGGGATCGGCACCGCACCGCTGTTGGTGAGGGTCAGCGTCAGCAGGGCGGTGTCGTTGGCCTGATAGCTCTGCCGGTCGAATGCCGCCGAAGCGGTGAGCACCGCGTCGAGCAGGTGGGCGGCACGGAACAAGAGGTCCGGGTCGTCCTCACCGTCCACGTCGACGTAGGTCCACGGGAACGCCCAGCCCTCGGCAGCGATCGAGATCTGGTAGCGGCCCCGGGGCAGGTCTTGGAACGCGAAGCGCCCGGCCGAGTCGGTCACCGTGGCGTACGTGCCCTGCGGGGAACCCCCGCTCGTGGTGACCGTGAGGTCCGTGAACTCCTCGCCTGCGTCCTTGGCCGCGTTGCCGTTGTAGTCGGCGTACACGGTGCCCTTGGAGGTGCCCCGGACGTAGGTGATCGGGACGGTGACCGTGGCCGTGTTGTCGGCCGGGTCGGCGTCCGCCTCCCCGGACCGGGTGGTGACTTCGAGTGTCAGCAGGTCGACCTGGGCGTTCAGGCGCGTGATGAGCGTGCCCTCCGCTGCCTGACCGGGCTCGATCGACGGGCTGGAGCCGAGGCCGTGCCAGTAGTTGCTGTCCACGGCTCCGGTCGAGCTGACCGTGACCCCGGTCGCGGTGGCGGTCCCCGTGTTGGTCACGAGGGCTTGCGCGCGGATGGTCTCGTCGGCGAGGTACGAGGGCTTGTCGAAGGTGACCGAGATCGTCAGGTCGACCGAGTCCTCCGCCGGGTCGGCGGGCACCTCGGGAGCCGACGGCTCCGTGGGAACGGTCGGCCCCGTGGGAACGGTGGGCTCGACGGTCGGCTCCGTGGTGGTCGGTTCGGTCTCGGTTGGTGGGGTTGCCGGGGGTTCCGCGGTGGTGGACTCGGTCGTCGTGGACCCGGTCGGGGCCGACGTGTCACCGAACGCCGGTCCCGCCGACGTTCCCGCCCAGACGACGACCGTCAGCAACAGCGCGCCAATGGATCGGTGCAAATGCGACATGGCATTTCTCCTCTCTGGTTGGATATCGCTGCGGCGCGCCGTTCTGACAGTTCAGGGCCGAAAACGTGACCGTTCCGAGTCGATGGCACGGAAATTCGGCACGTTTTCGCCACGATCGACCGAATGTGGGAACCCCGGGCCTTATCGGACGTCTATCGGCTGCCCGACCCTGCCGGTGATCTTGGAATAGTCCAGGTAGGTGCGGCCGATAACGACGTCGACGTCGACGTCGACGTCGACGGCAACAGGGCGTTCACCGTGTCGGGCGAGTCGTCATGGAGGTGCGCGGGGTAGTGGGACCAAATCTCACGTGGTCAATTCGGTGAGTCGTGTGAAGCAGGTGAGTTCTTCGGCGAGGATGGGGAAGTCGCAGTAGTTCGCCTGGCGATCTCGGCGTCGAGCGGGCTCATGTCCTCGTCGACCGGGTTCGACGGCGGCCACCACCGGAAGTCGAGGATTTCGTCGTTGGCCCGCAGGCGGGGTGCGACCCGGAGCCTGGTCCGGTAGACGGCGAGCAGTTCGTGGCGGTCCGGGGCGACGAGGTCGAACCCGGCCACGGCGACGGCGTCCAGCCGCACTCCGCGGATACCGGTTTCCTCGTGCAGTTCCCGGACCGCGGTCCGGCGTGTGGTCTCGCCTGGCTCACGTCCACCGCCCGGCAGTTCCCACTCCGCACGCCAGGCGTCGAACACCAGGAGAACGGCGCCCGCGTACTCGACCACTACGAGGGCCGCGGGGACGTCCCGGCTGCCCAGGCTCTCCAGCTCCTCTTCGGATACGCGGCGGAACTCCGTCAACGCGTTGCCCGCGCGGTCCCGTACCGGAAGTGGCTGCACAAGTCCATGTAACCGCGTCGGCCGGCGGGAGGTGGCGAAACCGTCCGCGAGAGCACGGCTCGGGCCGAGGAGAAAGAAACTACGAGGGTCGTTTTCCCCCGTCGGGGTGTCCCGAGGTCGTCGGGCTCACGCGTACCGGCGGGCGGCGTTCAGGCCGGCTCGGGCGCGGTCCCGCTCGTCCTGGTCGCCGGTCTCGGTGGCGATCAGCAGCGCGCTGGTGTGCGCGGCGCGGGCCTCGCCCGGCCGGCCCGCCATCCGCAGGGCCTCACCGAGGCCGTTGAGCGCACTCGCCTCCCCGTACCGGTGGCCGATGTCCCGGAACGTCGCCAGGGCGGAGGTGTGGCAGCGGTGCGCCTGCGACCAGTCACCGAGCTTGATGTGCACGTTGCCGAGGTTGCTCAGGGTCACCGCGACGCCGTAGTCGTGGTCGAGGCGCTCGAACAACTCCCGGGCGCGGGTGAGGTGCCGGACCGCGTCGGGGTAGCGCCGCAGGCTCGCGCACACGTCGCCGAGGTTGGACAGCGCGCTGGCCTGCCCGACCGCGTCGTCGAGGTGGCGGAACAGGTCGAACGCACGCTCCAGGTGCTCGACCGCACCGGCGTGGTGACCGGGGCGGCTGCAGGCGTTGCCCAGGTTGAGCAGCGCCGACGCCTCCCCGTACCGGTTGCCCAGCCGCCGGTGCACGTCCAGCGCCTCCCGCTGGAGCGCCGCCGCCTCCTCGTACTCCCCGAGCCGCTCCTGGACGATGCCGAGGTTCGACAGCGCCCGAGCCGCGCCGTACTGGTCGCCGGTCCGCCGGTGCAGCGCGATCGCCTCGCGCAGGTACCCGGCCGCCTGGTCGTAGTCGCCGAGCAGCCGGCGCAGCGCGCCGAGGTTGGTCAGTGCGGTGGCGAGCATGCCGTCTTGGCCGACCCTCCGGGCGGCGCGCAACGCGGACCCGTGGATGGTCGACGCGTCCGCGTAGTGGCCACCCTCCAGGTACCGGTACAGCGTGGCCGCCAGGTCGACCACGTGGTCGGGCCGGTCGTCGTGCTCGGCGAAGCGGCACAGGGCGACGAGCGTGGGCCGTTCCGCGTCGAGCCAGGCGCGTGCCGCGTCGGCTGTCGGGAACGGCGCCGGCGGCGTCACGGTGACATCGGGTCGGTAGGGGCGGTCGGCGGGGTAGAGCAGGTCCATCGCAGCCGACGCGGCGGCCAGGTGGTGGGCGAGCAACCGCTCGACGGCGGCGGACCGCTCCGGGGCCGGGTCGTGCTCACCCGCCAGCTCCTCGGCGTAGGCGCGCAGGAGGTCGTGGACGAAGAACCGGCCGCCGGGCGCCGGCTGCACGAGGTGGTTGCGCGCCAACACCTCCAGGGCCAGGCGCGACGCGTCCGGGTCGCTCCCGGTGAGGGCGGCGAGCGCGAACGGCGTCACGTCCGGGCCGGGGTGCAGACCCAACCGCCGGAACGCCCGCGCGACCTCCGGCCGCAGCTGCGGGTAGGACCAGGAGAAGACGGTCCGCACGGCGGCGCGGGCGTCGTCGCCCGAGTCGAGCACGTGCAGCCGGCGTCGGCGGTCGGCCAGCTCACCGGTCAGCTCGGCCAGCGTGCTGGTCGGTCGGGACGCGGCCAACTCGGCGGTCACGCGCAGCGCCAGCGGCAGGCGACCGCACTGCTCGGTCAGCTCCGCCGCGGCCGCGGGTTCCCGGCGCACCCGCTCGCCGACCAGCGCGTCCAGCAGCGCCAGCGAGTCCGGCGCCGGCAGCAGGTCCAGGTCGAGCCGGTGGGCGCCGTGCAGCGCGACCAGACCCGCCAGGCTGTTGCGGCTGGTCACCAGGACCAGGCAGGTCGACGTGCCGGGCAGCAGCGGCCGCACCTGGTCCACCGTCGACGCGTTGTCGAGCACGATCAGCACCCGCCGGTCGGCGAGTTCGGCCCGGTACCGAGCGGCGCGTTGATCGGGGTCGACCGGGACGTCCGCGCCGGTGACGCCCAGACCGTCGAGCAGGCGGCTCAGGGCGTCCTCCGCCGGTACCGGCAACCGCGGGTCGTAGCCGCGCAGGTCGACGTACAGCTGGCCGTCGGGGAACCGCGAGCGGATCCGGTGGGCCCAGCGCACCGCGAGCGCCGTCTTGCCCACGCCGGCCGTGCCGCACACGGCGACGACAGGAACCCCGGTCCGCCGGGACAGCAGCACCCCGTCGAGCTCGGTGAGCTCCGCCTGCCTGCCGGTGAAGCCGAACACGTCTCCGGGCAGCTGGTTCACGCCCGGCGACACGAGCGGCGGTTCCACCGGTGCGGCGGCGCTGTCAGCGGGTACGTCCTTGAGCGCGTCCAGGTGCGCGGCGGTCAGCTCGGGGCCGGGGCCGACACCGAGCTCCTCGGTGAGGCGCCGCCGCATCGCGTCGTAGGTGCCGAACGCCCGGTCCCGCTGACCGGCCGCGGTGTACGCCCGGATGAGCAGGGCGTGCGCCGCCTCGTCGAGCTCGTTCCCGGCGGCGTCCTCGACCAGCGCGGGCAGCACGTCGCGCGCCGCCCCGGTCGCGATCATCACCTCGGCGTACCGGGCCAGCGCCGCCCGGTGCTCCTCGGTCAACGTGACGACGCCGGGGTTGGCGCCGAGCAGCTGCACGTCGGCCAGCGGACGCCCCTGCCACAACCCCAACGCCTGGCCCAGCAGGTCCGCCGCGCGCCGGGGCTCGTCGCGCGACACGGAGTCGGCGCGGGCGACCAACGAGCGGAACCGGAACGCGTCCACCGCGTCGGGGGACAGGTTCAGCGCGTACCCGTCGCCGACCGTGGGCAGCGTCGTGCTCGGCGAACGGGCGCCGCGGTCGGGTTCGAGCAGCTGCCGCAGGTGCTTGACGTGGGTGTGGATGACGTTGGCCGCGCTGGGCGGCGGCCGTTGTCCCCACAGCGCGTCGACGAGCTCGGCACGGGTGACCGGCTTGCCGTGGGCGAGGACGAGCACACCGAGCACGACCTTGCGGCCGGCGGGGCCGAGTGCCAGCGCGGTGCCGTCACGCCAGGCCCGGATGGGGCCGAGCACTTGGACGACCAGCACCGACGACCCCCATCATGCTGATCAGCGCAGCGGGCAGGGCGGAGGTTCCATGCTGGCACGCCGTCCAGAGCGGTTCCAGGGGCCATCCAGACGATTCCCCCCAGGGGCTCGACGACCTTCTCCCGTCGACCAGGAGGAAAACGCGGAACCGAAGCGCGCCAAGTGAATCTCACCGAGGGGCGAGTGCACTTCGCCTCGGGTTCGTTGCGGGACGCGCTCCTGCTGGCCGCGTGCCAGGCCAGTTGTCGTCCAGTCGCCGTCCAGCCGCGGCCGGAAGCATGGCGGTGCCGGCGGCTTGCCGGCGGTGGCACGGACGAGCGCGGCACCAGCCGCACGGAGTCCGCCCACGCTGACCTCGCGACCTGTCCACCGGTCCGCGGAACGGAGTACCTCCATGTCGATTCGACGGCGACTGGCGACCGTCGCTGCCACCCTGCTCATGTCGGTGAGCGGGCTGGCCGTGGCGAGCGGTCCGAGCCTCGCGGCGGGTGACGCGGCAACCGCCGCGACACCGCCGGCCGTGGCGGCCGTACCAGTCGGTACCTATCGCATCAGGAACATGCACCGGCCCGGTGACTGCCTCCAGGCGGACCCGAGGACCGCGCCGGCGATCGGTACCGCGATGGCGATGGTGCCGTGCAGCGACAGCATCTACCAGAGGTGGCTCTTCGGGTCGGCCAACCCGACCTTCCCGTCCGGTTTCAACGAGGTCCGCAACGCCGCCGGCAGGTGCCTGGACGCGCACGACCGCAACGGGGTGGTGCACCGCAACATCATCCACCTGTACGACTGCAACAAGAGCCCCAACCAGGCGTGGGCGTTCTCCCAGCCGCCCTCGCACGGCGTCGTCTGCATGTGGCGTGCGCAGCTGTGCGACAAGGTGCTGGACCAGCAACTGGAGTACACCGCGGGACTCGGCTACCGGGTCCACCTGATGAACACCCACGGTCTCGCCAACCAGGACTGGTCCGTGGAGGCCGTCGGCTAGGCACGGACCGGTGGTTCGTCATCGCGGCCCGGAGCGGACGGCCGCGGTGGTGGAGCAGCACCCGACCACGTCGCGCTCGGCGTCGAAGCCCTGTGGCTGCCCCCACGGGCATCGAGGCGCACGCGGCAGGCGCCCTGCTCGCCTTGTGCGAGCAGGGCGTCGTCGGCGACGACCACCTCGGGCCGGACACGAGGGGTGTCCGGCCCGAGGTCCTCCGTGAGCATGCTTTTTGACCTCCGAACACTCCCCGGTCATGGACGCGATCGTGCCCACGAACCCTTTGCGGGACGTGAGATCCAGCCGGGATCGGCCATGGTCCGGACGCGGTGGTGACGGCCTCCTGCCGGCGGGACACCCAGGCCACCGCAGCGGCCGGTAGGGCCGTGCCGGACGCACGTCGAGCCGACCCAGGTGGCGGCAATCCGAACAGCCACAACGAAATCACCGTCGACGGCTCGACCCCGCCGCGCGCTTTCGGATGCGCTGCGCATTTCTTGACGGCCTCCGCGCCGACGTGCCAGGTTCGAGGGCGAATCACGCACCAGATCGGCGGCAGTCGGTCCGTGGGGCACAGGAGAGCGGATTCACTCCCATCGCCGAATCCCGGCGCGAACGTCGGCCGTATTTCCCATGCGCATTCACATGTTCGGTGAAGGGGTGGCATGCGTCATCGAAGAGGTTGGTCCAAGACCACGAGCATCCTCCTGATCATCTCGGCACATCTCGCACTGGTGGTGGTCACGCCGGTCTCGGCGGCTCCCACGCACAACGAGCCGGACGGTGGGCCGGCGATCCAGGCCAACACCGACGCGGGGCTGTCCGGGGGCCGCGCCTACGACGTCACCGGCGACAACTGGCCGGACCTCGTGACGCGCAACCGCGCGTCCGGCGTGCTGCAGGTGCACCCGCACTCCGGCCTGGTGAGCGGGACGTCGACGTTCCTGCCCGGCGTGCAGGTCGGCACGGGTTGGCAGGTCCACAACTGGATAGGCGTCGGCAACTTCACCGACAGCGTCGCCAAGGACGGCACCGAGCAGGACGAGCGCGAGGTCTACCTGGGCGACCTGATCGCGCGCCGAGCGAGCGACGGCGCGCTTCTCCTGTACCAGCACAGTGGCACGTTCAACGGCACGTCCACCTGGCTGCCGCCGGTCGTCGTCGCGACCGGCTGGGGAACCGTGCGCCGGATCTGGGTCGCCGACGCCGACCTCGACGGGTTCGACGACCTGATCGCCATGGACAGCCAGTTCACCGTCTGGGTCTACCCGAACTCCCGGTTCCTCAACGGCGCCGGCACGTTCACCGCCAGGATCAAGGTCTCCGCGTCGGTGGCCGGACCGTCCAGCGACGTGCGGGCGTACCACTTCTTCGCGCCCTGGTACCAGGACGCGCCCGACTTCATCTCGGCCTTGCCCGGCAGCGGCGGGACGGTCTACTACATGCCGAACAGCCACGGCCCGGTGAACGAGAGCACGTGGGCGCGCTGGAACGGCTCCGGCGCGCGGGTCGTCTCCTACGACGCGGTCGTGTCCAGCGCCACGGTCACGCTCGCCGACGTCACCGGCAACGGCAGCGAGGACCTGGTGACCTCCCTCTACAACGGCGAACTGTGGCTGCACCCGGTGCGCGCGCCCAGGCTCGGGCAGACAGCCGGCGTCGACGCCCGCGTCTTCCTCGGCAGCGGGTGGGACGTCTATGACGTCATCACCTGATCCCGTGCCCACCACCCGCGCTCCCCAGCCGAGATCGAGGTGTTTACGTTGAGCAGGCGCAAGACCGTCGTGGCCGCCGTCGCCCTGGCGTTAGCGGTGATCATCCCCGCGGGCGACCTGACCGCCAACCAGGTGGCCGTGGCGGCGCCCACCGGCACCCCGGTGCCCGCCGGTACCCCGGCGCCGGACGAGCCCGGCACGGACCGCGAACCGGCACGGCTCAACGCGGGCGGCCCGGACCAGCACTCGCCGAGCCGGGAGGAGGCCATCGAGGACTTGCTGCGGCAGGTCCCCAAGGGGGACGACCTCTACCACCTCCACCGGGACCGCAAGTACAAGGTCTCCACCCACCCCTCGGAGTACGACGAGCAGAGCGGCACGTTCCAGGCCCCGGCGGACGACGTCGGCTACGAGGAGTGCGAGGAGAACACCGAGGTCGAGCAGTTCTGGTTCAAGAACCGGTTCAACCTCTGCATGACGCAGGAGGTCGAGGTCGCGCACTACCAGCTGCCGAACCCGGTGCCCGTCGGCCACTCCTACTTCGAGGCGACCGTCATCGCGACGTCCGTGCCGGGCGCGCAGGACATCCGGTTCGGCATCCGGCTGCGCCACCTGCGGGACATCGGGACGACCGTGCCCGCGGTCATGGGGATCACCCTCGACTGCTTCAACGCCGACCCGTCGCGCACCAGCACCTGCGCCGCCGAGGCCGACGAGCCCGCCCTCGCGGTGGGGTACCCGTTCTCGGCCTGGCAGGGAGTGCTGAGCGGCCTGCCCTTCGGTTTCACGACGCGCACGACCACCACCGCCGTGCCGGGCACCGACAAGTACGCCGCGGAACTGCGGGGCTACTTCTCCTACCTGTTCCAGATCCGGATCGCGTCGCAGGGGCTGCCGCCCAACTCCACCGCGCTGCGGCACGAGTTCTGGCGGTGCGACTCGGCCCAGTACGTCTACAACACCAACGGCCGGTGCGTCTTCCACCACGCCATCCCGTCGATCCAGATGAGCGCCACCAGCACCACAATGGGCAAGTCCGCGTCGTTCATCCGGGACGCCCAGAACGGCGGCCCCAACGTGGCGCCGATCCTCTCCGGCAAGAAGGTCCCAGGCCGGTTCGGGGAGAGCGAGCTGCACCGGCTCTACAAGGCCTACGACACGAACAAGAAGATCCCCGCGTCCCGACGCAAGATCAAGCGGACCTGTCGTGACTACTTCGCCAGCAACTACACCCGCGGACCGGGCGGGATCAAGATGGAGTGCGACGAGTACCCGTTCGCCACGACCTACGAGAACGCCGCCCTGGTCGACCCGCAGTCGGTGTGGAACTACGCCGTGCGGCCGGTGCCGAGGACGGACAACGGCGCGGCCGGCAACTACTACGGTGAATGGCTCAGCCGTGACCGCATCCTCGACGGCGACCCGTTCTACGTGATCATCACTCCCTGACGCCGGGCTGGAGTGGCGCGGGCGGCGGCCTCGACCCGTCGCCGTCCGCGCTAGCCTGTCGACCGTGACGACCCCCGCACACGGACCCGTGACGGCGTTCGACGACACCGTGGACGTGGAGTACTCGCGGTTCTGCCTCCAGGACATGGTGCGCATGGACGGCGCGTTGTCGCTGCGGCCACCGGAGGACGACGACTGGCTGATCGTCGGCGGCCCGGGCGGGGTGTTGTTCCGCAGCGCCGGCAGCGACCACAACCCGCCCATCCGGCTGGAGTTGTGGGCCGTCCGCCCGGAACCCCCGGAAACCCGGTGGCGGGAGTCCGCCGAAGCGGTGTTCACCTCCGCGGGGACGGAGCTGCGGCTCTGGTCGGTGACGGCCGCGCTGGGGGAGAGGACCCTCGTCCTGCCCGGGCCCGGCGACTACCACGTGGAAGCCTTCGTGCGCGGTGAGGCGGACCCCGACGAGGAACCGGAGGACGAGGAGTGGCTCGTGCGCATCTGGCCGGCGTGACCGCCCTGCTGCTCGCGCTCGCCGGGTGCGCGGAGGAGCCGGCCGAACCGGAGGTCCTGCGGTCGGGCGGGTTCAGCTGCGTCGCCGCCGGCGACACCGGCACCCGGCACTGCACGCGCATCGCCGAGGACATCACCCGCCGGGCCGCGCTCGACGAGGCCGGCCGCCGCCGGGCCGAGGAGCTCGCCACCGTCGTCCAGCGCACCGCGTCGCTGCTCGGCAGCTGCCCGGTGGTCGAGGCGAAGTGCGCGACACCCGCGCCGCGCCCGCCCAACGCCGACGACGTCGACGCCCTCACCCGCGCGCTGACCGCCCAGGGCCTCACGACCACCGCGCGGATCGCCGCGGCCGACGATCCCGCGCCGACCGGATCGCTGCTGTACGCGGTGGACGTCGAGGCGGGGGCCTGCGTGGTCGGCCACCTCACCGCGATCCCGGGCGGCGGCGCGGGGCACTACGTCGCCGGACACCTCCCGGAGGGTGGCTGCCTCGCCCCCTGACCCACCGCCGCTTGCACGTCGGGCGCGAACGGGGTGCCGGCCGGTTCGGATCAGCCGGAGGTGATGATCTCGGGAGCGGAGTCGTGAAACCGAACGTCCGACCAGGAGGCCGGGACGCCACGCGTGCCTACTATGGCGTCGTGACGCGGCACGTGCTCGACGATCCTGGTGCGTTGAGTGAGCGGGCGCGGCGCTTCCTGGTGCCGCACGCCCGTCCGCAGGCGCCGACGGCATGGGATGACGCCTGGTACGTCTGCACGGATGGCGACGATCGCCAGGTGCCGGGGCCGGACGGCGGGTTGGACCGGTTGCAGCGGTTCTTCGCCCGCTTCGGCGGGCTCACCTTTGCCACCGAGCGGCCTCGGGTGGGTGCCCGATACCGGTTCGATCCCTCGGGTACGTCCGGCTGGACGCAGGTCGAGTCCGGTGACTGGGTGGCAGAGGTCGGCGACGAGGAAGCGTGGCCGCTGATGCTGAGCTGGTCGACGGGGCGCATCGGTCTTGACGTGCTGCACCCGGAGGCTTGGATCGCCGACTCGGCGGAGGGTCTGATCGAGTCGGCGGCACTCGGGCAGGAGATCCACCTGGACGGGTCGTGGCGGGAAGCGGTACCGGTGAGCGGCAGGGGCCCCGGCTGGGGGTTGGACGTCGGGGTCGACCGTTTCACCGGCATCGTCGCGGAGGTTCGGGCGGCATCCAGCGAGTGGAACCGCTGGTTCGTGGACGACCACATGGCCGTGCACTCCTGGCGCCAGACATACGACGAGGAACGCAGCCAAGTGGTGATGGCCTGGTACCGAAGCGCGGAAGGGCTGCGCCGGATCGAGGCGATCGTCGGCCCGCTGGCCACGGACTGACCTGCGGGGAGCGCAGCCGCAGAGTCGGAAGCTCCTGTCGAACGTCGTCCCCTTGAAGTGGCCGACCTTGGCGAACATCGCCTGCGCCTGGATCGGGCTGCGGCCCTGACACGTGCACGGTCGGGAGACGTTTGCCAATTCGATTGGGCACTTGGTGCGGTGACGAGTTCATCAGGATGAAGCGGCTGTCAACGACCTGTTACGCACCCGTGTCCGATCGGGTGGGAGCTTGATCCTGCGGTGCAGTGAGCCGGAACCGCGTTGAACAAGGGTGGCCGGTACGACGGCGTGCGTCAATGGGGACTGGTCGCCGGCGACGCGGGCTGAGCTCCGCGGTTCTGCGGGAGAACGCCGGCCGGGGCTGTCGCAGGATCCAGGACCGTCGTGCATTCCTCATCCGCGGATCCGGGTCAGAAGCCGCCGCTGTCGCTGTCGTACGCGTCGCGGATGCGCTGCTGGTGCAGTTCGTACTCGGTCTTGTAGCTGCTGCTGACCCGCAGCAGCGCCCGCCGGTCCGAACCCAGCAGGCCGGTCGCCGGGTGCCGCGGCAACCCGGCGCAGTGCTCCCGGAACAGCTCCGGCGGGTCGGGGAAGGCGCGACTGACGAGCCAGCTCAGCAGGGCGGTGAACAGCACCCCGAGCAGCAGCGTCAAGCCCAGCCCACCGGCGATCCCGCCCGGCGGACGGCGCCCGCCGGAGAACAGCAGCAGGGCCGCGTAGAAGAAACCGAGCAGCCACGTGACGATCAGGGCGGCCGTCGCCGCGCGGTCCGGCACGGGACGCATCCACCGGGCGTGCCGGGCATTCTGCTCCCGCACGAACGCCTCGCACCGCTCGCGCAGCTCGGGGTCGCGCCGCACCTCCGACAGGGCGACCGGCCGGCCGGCGCGGGCCACGGCGCCCAGCCACGCGGCCGGAACCGGGTGGGCGGGCACGTGCCTCGGGTCCCGGCCGCGCTCCGTCACCGTCATCATGCCCTCGGCGTCGATGGTGACCAGGTCGTCGAGCAGGAGGGTCGCGACGGCGTCGTCGTCCATCGCGCCGCTGTATTTGGACCGCACGGTGAGCGCGTGAAACGGGTCGATCTCCAGCCCGGGCAGCGCCGCGCGCACCTCACGCTCCGCCGGTTTCGGTCGCCTGCTCAGCACGGCCAGCACCACGTACAGCAACGCCGCGACCACCGTCACCACACCCGCCAGCACCAGGATCGACACCCGTCAATGATGCCGGCACCACTCACCCGGAAGGTCAGTTACTGCCGACGTACCTACGGGCCACCAGCGCATGACCGTTCGAAGACCTGGGCAACGGCGTCCCTGTCGGCTGGCATGCGCGGTGACGTCGTGCGGAAGGGCAGGTGGGGTGGGAGAGTGCGCGGGGTGGTGGACAGATCGGTCGTGGCGTGGATGCTCGCGGCCTTCGTGGTCGCGTTCGTCGTCACGCGGTTGGTGACGCGGATGATCCGGGCTGGGCGCGGGCCGTTCCGGGATATCAGCGCGGGCGGGGTACACGTGCACCACCAGGTGTTCGGCATCTTCCTGGTTCTGGTGACCGGGGCGGTCGCACTGGTGTTCCGCCCGGCGGACGGTTGGGCCGACGCGACCGCGGTCGCGTTCGGCGTCGGGGCGGCTCTGACGCTGGACGAGTTCGCGCTGTGGCTGCGGCTGGACGACGTGTACTGGGGTCCGGAGGGACGACGATCGGTGGACGCCGTGCTGGTCGCGGTGGTCATCGGGCTGCTGTTGCTCGCCGGGTTCTCGCCCTTCGACGACGATCCCGACGACGGCAGCCTCGCTGCGGTGCTGCTGGTGGCGGCGAACCTGGTGTTCGCCGTGGTCGCGATCCTGAAAGGACGGACTCTGCTGGGCATCCTCGGTCTGTTCGTGCCGCTTCTGGCGCTGTTCGCCACGTGCCGCGTGGCCAGGCCGGGATCGCCGTGGGCCCGCCGCTGGTACCGGCCGGGCTCGCGGCGGTTGATCAAGGCGCAGCACCGGTTTCCGTCGGGTCGCCGCAACCGTTGGGATCCACTGGTCGACTTGTTCACCGGGTCGCGATAGAGCGGGGATGTAATGATGCGCAGGGTGAATCGTCGGCGTTAGGTCGGCCTCGACACCGCTGTCGATGAGATGGCGGGTGGCCATGTCGAGCTGACAACATGGTTCCATGGGTGCAGTGGATCTTGGCGGGTTGGCCGTGCGCCGCGCGGGTGAGTCGGATGTGGAGACGCTGGTCGGGATCGACTCCGTTGCGGCCGGGGGTGACGGTCCGCGGCGGGCGAGCATCCGGCGGTGGTGCGGGGAGGGCCTGGTAGCTGTGGCCGAGGGTGCGTCCGGACCGGTGGGCTACTGCGTGGTGGAGTACACCTTCTTCGACCAGGGCTTTGTCACGATGCTGATGGTGGCGCCCGTCGCCCGTGGCCGAGGTGTCGGTGCGCGTCTGCTTGAGTCCGCCGAGAGTTCCCGCACGGCTCCGAAGCTGTTCACCTCGACCAATGTGTCCAACCAGCCGATGCAGCGACTGCTCCAGCGCGCGGGGTGGAACCCGGTCGGCCTGCTCCACGGCCTGGACGAGGGTGACCCCGAGTTGTTCTACCTGTGCCCGCGGTAAGGGACACCTGCGGCACCCGGTCAGCGGCGCGCTCGGCCGGTAGGAGGTCCGTGTGCTCAGGAGGTCGGCTGACGCACTCGTTCGATGAGGGCGGTGGTGATGGTGTCGGCGGTGATCCAGCCGTCCTGACCTGCCGCGTCGGGTGGGAGGTCGATGGTGAGGAGGGGTTGGTGTCCGGTGAGGTCGATGTGGTCGGTCGTGGGGTAGGCGCGTAGGTGTGGGGTGCCGGGGCGGATGGGTACGACGGCGTGGGTGTTGTCGATGGTGATGTGGAGTCCGAGGACCTGTTCGTCGCCTTCGGCGGCGGGGTCGACGTGTACGTGTCCCACCTCGGCCTGCACACCTTGTCGGGTGAGGAGTGCGGCGACGGCGCGGGCGAGTGTGTCGCTGACGGCGATGAACCGTGCCCGACGGGTGATCTCGGTGAGCCGTTGGCTGTGGGTGACGGTGACGGGTCGGCCGTTCTCGTCGTGGGCGATCACCGGTGCCGGGCTCAGGCGTAGGAACGTCTCGTGTGCTTCCCGGTCCAGCCGGTCGGGATCGACGGTCGGTGTCTTCGACTCCACGAGGTACTCCGTCCACATATGCCGAGCGATGCTCACAAACGATACGTCGTGGCCACCGCCCCTGCGGAAGCCGGCCAGGCCGTGGACGACCGGGTGCACTGTCGCAGTTCGAGGAAGAATCGTTCTGACCTCCGATGGCCGGCCGCGGCGGCCGGGGCAGGTCGGTGACGAGCCGGAGACAGGGCGGCACTCTGTGTACCCGGCCCGCCTTGACCTGTGCCCGCGCTAGCCGTGAGCCGACATCCGGGGTGGCGAGCGGCTGTCGGAGAAACGCGGGGGAGCAGACAGGCCGCCAGGGCGCTTCTCACGCCCCCACGGGCACAGTTGATGATCTACTCCGACGACATCCACATTGGTCACCCAGGGGGAATTGCAGGTGGAAATCCCGCGCCCCACCCCTGGCCCGCGTGCCCTTTCGGGAGGACAGTGGAGCTATCAGCGTCCTCTGTGGAGGGAGCATCGAATGGCTAAGACAGTCGTACGCGAGCAGGGTGAGGGTGACGCCTACTGGGTGCTGGGCGGGCTTTACGAGGTCAGGGTCGCCGGTGACGAGACCAACGGCGAAATGACGATCATGGAGATGACGGTTCCGGCCGGCATGGGCCCACCGCCGCACACCCACCCGGGGGCCGAGGCTTTCCGCGTTCTTGAAGGAAGGGTGCGCGCATACATCAACGACGAGACCGTAGAGGGGGGACCGGGAGCCTTCTTCTACTTCCCGGCAGGCACGCTGGAGACCTACGAGCCCGTGACGGACACCGTGCGGATCCTGACCACCTACCTGCCGGGCGGTATGGACCGGTTCTTCGCCGAGATCGGCGAACCTGCGCAGAGGAGGGAAATCCCACCACCGCCGGACTCCCCGCCGGACCTGGAACGGCTCGCGGCGGTCGGCGAACGCTACGGCATGCAGTTCCAGCTCCCACCCCAGCGCTGAGGACCAACCGCCGGCGACGCACTCGGTCTGACCCAAGCCGTAGGGCTGACCGGCTTCTGGGTCGCTCTCCGGCCGTAGATGACCGCCACGACGAACACGCCGTCTTCCGCACGCCGAATGTCACGAGCGTGCTCACGGGCATGGAGCGGGAGTAGCCGGCGCAGCACCGCGTACCGGGCGGCCGGACGAGCATCCTGGCGCATCCAGGGGTTCACCCACGATGTGCTGAACGTGAGGCTAAGTCGGGTTCGCCAGTTGCGCATAGGTCGATCATCGGTATATACCGTTACCGTGACGGACGCGCTGAGAGAACCGACCTTCCTGATCCTCACGGCGTTGGCCGCCCGGCCTCAGCACGGCTACGGCATCCTGCGCGACGTCGAGGAGATCTCCGGCGGTCGTGTCCTGCTGCGGGCGGGCACCCTCTACACCGCGCTGGACCGGTTGTCGTCCGACGGGTGGGTGGTGATCGACCGGGAAGAGGTCGTGGACGGCAGGCTTCGTCGCTACTACCGCCTGGCCGACCAGGGGGCGGCCAGGCTCGCGGCAGAGGTGGAACGGCTGCGGGCGAATACCCGTGTGGCGGAACAACGGCTCCGCGCACGGCCAATCGGAGGAACGGCGTGAGCGAACGCGAACAGCGGTACCGGCGACTTCTTGCCCTCTACCCGCGGGACCACCGCACACAGCACGGCGAGGAGATGCTCGACGTGCTGATGGCCTCCGGCGGTGACGGGGGACGCCCGGGCTGGAAGGACACCACGGACCTGCTGTGGGGCGCGTTCCGGTTGCACCTGCGCCGTGCGGTGGGGGCCGACGGCGGCATCGACCCACGTGGCGTGCTGGCGATCGTGAGTCTGCTCGGCCCGATCTCGATCCTGGCCGGCGCCACGTCGAGCGTGCACGAGGTCGCGTGGTGGGTACGGGCAGGCGCTTTGCGGGAGATGTCCCTGTGGACACATGCCCCGGACACGCCGGTGTGGTTCGTCTGGCTCGCGGTCGCCGTGCTCGCCGTGTTCGGACGACGGTGGGCGGCCGCGATCGGCGCGTGGATCGGCACGATCGGCCTCGTGCTGGTCGCCACGGTGTCGCAACGCAGCTGGTTGTGGGCCTACGCGGAGGCCGGGTGGGTGCTGTTGGGTGCGGTGACCGCCGTCGCGTTGACCTTGTCCCCCGGACCGGCGCGGGGACGCGAGCTGGCGGGCAGGGCACCGGTCCTCGTGATGGCGGCGACGGTCGTGATGGCCGCGGCGATCGGGGTCCTGGGTCACCGGGAGCCGCTCGCCGACGCGGCGCGATTGGTCGTACTGGTCGTCGGTGCGGCGGTGGCCACCGGGATCGGGGCACGCGTAGGCCGCCGGGCCGCGCTGGTGCTCCTGGTGCCGGTCATGACGGTGGCGATCGAGGCGGTGGTGGTGCCGCTCGCGTTCCGGCCGAACGGCACGGTCACGGCGTTGATCTTCTACGGCGTGCCGCTGGTGGTCCTGCTGACGCTGGGAGGGTGGCCGCGCGGCGTCCGGCGCGAGCCGGACCAGCCGGTCACGTAGTGCGGCCCGCGCCGACACCGGTCATCGGTCGGCACACCCACCCGCCATCACCGTGACGGACGCGATCCTGCGGGCCTACGCCGCATCGCCCGACATCGAGGACCACCGGCCACGACCCGACAGCCCCGGCTGCTGCGTCGTGGCCGGTGGTCGGGTCGCCGCCGGTCGGGACGGGGGTGCCGTGGAGCAGGTGGTCGTCGAGCAGCCGTAGGTAGACCTGTGCGGTCATGGTGCGGTCGGCGAGGGTGGCGGCGGCCTGCTCCAGTGCCGAGGGCAGGCGGCCCAGCGCGGCGGCGATCGCGTCCGCGCACGGTCCCCTGGCAGTGCCGCCGGCGTCCTGCTCCCCAGCACCGGTACTGCACAGGTCCGGCACGGGACTGGATCGCTCCTCCGTCTGGCGAGGGCAGTCCGGTTGGGTGTTGGTGGCGCTGCGGCCTACGTCGCCGCCAGCGTGATCCCGCGGTCCCGGAGACCCGGTGAGGTGGCGGCCGCGCTGTCGAGTGCGGCCGCGCAGGCGGCGTCCATCCGTGCCGCGACGGTAGGACCGCTCGGCGCCGGTCGCCGGCGGGCCTGCGGTCCGAGGTGGGACTCCCGGAGTTCGTCCATGAAGGCCTCCCACATCGGCGGGCCGCCCGCGGCAAGCAACTCGGCACGGGCGGCGTGGACCTCGGTCACCGCGAGGTGTCGGGTTCCCCAGATGTTGAGCTGGACGAAGACGGGCAGCAGCTCGATCGCCTGCTCGGTCAGGTTGTAGGTGACCTTCTGCTTGTGCGAGGGGTCGTCGGCCTTGGTGAGCAGCCCGTGTTCGACGAGCGCGGCGAGCCGGTCGGCGAGGACGTTCGAGGAGATCCGCTCGGGGCTGGCGAGCAGTTCGCGGAAGTGCCGGGCTCCGGCGAAGATCACGTCGCGGAGGACCAGCAGGGTCCAACGGTCGCCGAAGATCTCCAGCGACAAGCTGATCGGGCAGTTCGACCGCATGTCCTTCCGCACCGCACCCACCTCCGGGCAAGTTGCCTACTCGTACCATTGTGCCCTAGTGTGCAACTGGTTGCGAAAGGAGAGCAGTCTGGCCTCGGGGGTGGTGTCGCGCCAACCTCCCGAGGTGTCGCGCGAGGAGGTGCTCGCTGCCTGCAAGGAGCCCCTTGCGTGGGAGAAGGAACCGACCCGACACCGTGACGACGTCAACGCGCCCGATGGGCGGGAACACGACGGACTACTCCATTCACATCGCTGCGGGATTTCGCGACAGGCCTTGGCCGGACCTGTTCGTGGAGAGGTCCCTGCGCAACAACGAGAAACACGCAGACACCCACAAAGGGCGGTTCACATGAGTACCCAGCAAGCGGTATCGAGTCGGAGTACAACCCTCGTCTTGGTCACGCTGTTCTTCGGCGTGTTCGTCATGGGCTGTGCGGAACTGCTCGTGGTCGGTGTGCTGGACCTGATCGCGGCTGACCTCCGCGTCTCCGTCTCCGCGGCCGGCGCGCTGGTGACCGCTTTCGCACTGGGCATCGCGATCGGCGGCCCGTTGCTGACGATGCTGACGGTGAAGATGAACCGGCGAACGGTGCTGATCGTGGCGCTCGTCGTGTTCGTCCTGGCCAACCTGGTCCTGGTGACGGGCTCCGATTACGTGGTGTTCCTCGTGGTGCGCTTCATTGCCGGCGCGGTCGAGGGCCTGTTCATCGGTGTCGCGTTCGTGACGGGCATGTCGATCGTCCCGCCGGAGCGCGTGGGCAGGGCGATCGCCATCATCATCTCCGGTGTCACGGTGTCGGCCGCGGTGGGCGTGCCCCTGGGCACGCTGGCCAGCCAGGGGTTCGGCTGGCGAGGCTCGTTCACCGGGATCATCGTGCTCTGCGTGGTCGCGCTGATCGCGACGTTGCTGGTGGTCCCCTCCGTGGCCGGGACCGGTCGCGGCGGCGGAGGCCAGGCCAAGTACGCCTTCGCTCCCCGTGTGCTCGGGATGCTGACCGTGAACATCGCGGTGTTCGCGTCGCTGTACACGGCCCTGACCTACATCGTGCCGTTCCTGCAGAACGTCACGGGCGTCACCGGTGCAGTGGTCAGCGCGTTCCTGTTCGCCTACGGCCTGGCCACCGCGGTGGGCTCCTTCGGCGGCGGTCGCTTCGCCGACAAGAACGCCACGGGCACCTTGATCGTCGGGACCATCGGCACCGCGATCGCCCTGCTGGCGCTCTACTTCGTCGGCTCCACGCCGGCCCTCGTGGCGGTCGTGATGCTGGCGTGGGGGGTGCTCGCCATGAGCATGACCCCGGCGCTGCAGCTCCGCGTGGTGACCCTGGCCGGCCCCGGCGGCGCGTTGGCGTCCTCGCTGCCCGCCTCCGCGGTCAACGTGGGCATCGCGGTCGGTTCGGCCGCCGGCGGGGTGGCGATCAGCGATTTCGGTCCCTCGGCGCCGGTGCTGACCGCAGCGATCATCGCCGGGATCGCCATCGTGCTCGCCTGGGCCACCAGCTACCTCAAGCCGCCGGTGATCGCTGAGCCGGCGGAACCGGCTGCCCGACCGTCCTGACGGAACACCGGCATCCAGGCCCGCGTGGTGCGGGCGGGACCCCCACCCGCCCGCACCACGCCACCGATCGAGCGTTCCGAATGGACGGGCTCCGCGCACGACCTGGTCGGTGTCGGGAGCTGCCGCCGGCAGCGGAGGCCGAACCGGACGTGTCGACAGCTGATGCGTCAGCCGGAGGCGCCGAGGCGCCGCTCGGTCGAGGTGCCCAGGAGTCGGGTGCCCCGGCGGACGTGGTCGTCCACCGGGGCACCCGCTCAGCGGAGATGGCCTGGATCTCCGCTGAGCGCGCCGACAGGTCGTTACTCGCCCGGGGTCAGCACCGCGGGCAACGCCGCGTGGCCGTTGGAGATGAACGACCCCAACGGGCGCAGTTCCTCGGCCGGCACCGCAAGCCGCAGCTGCGGGAACCGGGTGAACAGGGCGGGCAGGCCGACCGCGGCTTCCAGGCGAGCCAACGGGGCACCCAGGCAGTGGTGCACGCCGTGACCGAACGCCATGTGGTCGCGGCGCGTGGGCCGGGTCGGGTCGAACTCCGCGGCGGTCTCGCCGTGCACCTTCCTGTCCCGTCCACCCGCGCCGAAGGCGATGACGATCGGGTCGCCCTTCGGGATGAACGCGTCACCGAGGTCGATGTCCTCCACGGCGTAGCGCAGCGGCAAGTTCGTGATCGGAGCTTCCAAGCGCAGCGACTCCTCGATCACGTCCTCCCACGCCACCGTGCCGTCCATCGCGGCGGCGCGCTGCTCGGGATGGGTCAGCAGCAGGGTGATGGTGTGGTCGAACAGGTTGACCGTCGTCTCGTGGCCCGCGGTGAACATCAGCATGATGGTGGCGACCAGTTCCTCCTCGTTCAAGTAGCCGAAGTCCTCGCCGTGCGCCTGGATCAGGCCGGTGGTCACGTCATCGCCGGGCCGGGTGCGCTTGATCGCGACCAGCTCGTGCAGCAGCCGGTCCACCTCCATCGCGTTGGCCATGACCTGCTCCGGCGATGCCGAGGTGTCCATGACCTCGTGCACCGCGGTGAGCAGCGGACTGCGGATCTCGTCCGGAACGCCCAGCAGCCCGGAGATCATCTGCACCGGCAGCGGGTAGGCGAACCGCTCACGCAGGTCGACCACCTCGCCCGCGGGCACCTTCTCCAGTCCTGCCAACAGCTCGGCGGTGCTCTCTTCGATGCGCGCGCGCATCGCCTGCGTGCGGCGGGCGGTGAACGCCTTGGCCACCAGCTTGCGCAGCCGGGTGTGCTCCGCGCCGTACGCGCTGATCATGTTGCGCTTGGCGACCCACATCCCCAGCGACCACGTCTTGGCCAGCTCACTCTCTCCGCCGCCCCACGCGGGCCAGTGCCGGTAGGTGTCACGTGACACCCGCGGATCGGTGAGCAACTGCTTGATGAGCGCGTGGTCGGTGACCCACCACGCGATCACTTCGCCGGGCAGCTCCACCCGCACCGCGCGCCCCAAGGCCCGCAGGCGCTCGGACTCGCCGTGGATGTCGCGCCCGGCCGTGTCGATGACCGGGTAGGTCGCTTGGCTCGTCATGCTGACTCGCTCCCGTCCTGCTCGCTGAGGATCTGACTGTCGGCGCGGAAGCCCCGCGCCGACACCCGACGCGCCTTCCGGATCACCTCGTGCGGCCGGTAGTTCGCCGATTCGTCCGGCCGGTTTCCGTTTACCGGAACCATCTCCACCCTTCGTGGGCCCGAGAGAACTGAAATAACACGGGTTCTCCTCGCCTGGGAACCGGTTCCACCGCGAAAATCCTAGCCACCCAATGAGGTTCGGTCGAGTGACGACCACACCACAAGTACGGCTCCGCACCAGAAAGGCAATACCGGAGAAAGCATCGATCCGGACGTGCGCCGCGTCGGACCCCGCGTTCATCTTCGTAGTTAAGGCAAACGAGTGACAGCGGTCGGCGAGCGGATTCCGACCTGTTGTTCGTCCCTTCCCGTCAGTTAGGATTCTTGGCTGTGGGCATGGGGGATCATGTGGGACACGAGCCGGCATGAGGACGTTTTGGTTACACCGTCGGAAATCCGGATACACTCCCGGAACACGCCGGTGGGAAACCGGAGCCAACCCGACGCACCACCCGACCCGTGGCAAGCCGGAGGGACGAGCCCCTGCCTGCTCGCCGGCACTCCCGTAGCCGGCGAACTGTTTCCCGAACCGGAAGTTCGAAGGGCGGCTGAGCCGTCCTGACACAGATCTCCCGTCACTGCGGCGATCAGGACCGGCGTGGCGGGCGGAACAACCCTTGAACTGGGGAGGTCCCACGATGGCGACTGCCACAGCACCCAGGGCGCCAGGTTGGCTGCCGCTGCTGGGTCACACGGTTCCACTGCTGTTACAGCGGACCAGGTTCACCTCATCACTGCACCGGTACGGTGACATCGTCGAGGTCCACATCGGGTCGCAGCCCGGTTACGTGTTGACCGACAAGAAGCTGGTGCACGAGGTCCTGGTCAGCAACGCGCGCAACTACGAGCGGGGCCGGGTCTTCGACAAGCTGCGGCCGTTCATGGGCAACGGGCTCGTCACCTCGACCGGTCAGCGGCACCGCCGGCAGCGGCGGTTGATGCAGCCGGCGTTCCACCGGCGCGAGATCACCGGGTACGTCACGAGCATGGAGCAGGCCGCCACCGAGATGGTGGCCTCGTGGCGTGCCGGGGAATCACGGCCCATCGACGACGACATGCAGGTCGTCGCGGGTACCGTGGTCGCCAGGGCCCTGTTCTCCGACAGCCTGGACACACCGGGGCTGCACGAGTTCCTGCGCTGCAACAGGATCCTCGTCGCCGGGAGCACCGTGCGGGCGATGTCGCCCGCGGTGCTCGGCACGCTGCCCCTGCCGGTCAACCGTCGTTTCAACCGGGCCGTCGAGCACGTCCGGCGGACCGTGCGCGAGGTCGTCACCGATCGTCGCGCCCACCTCGACGGGCACTCCGACCTGTTGGCGATGCTGCTGGCCGCTCGTGACGAGGACACGGGCCAGGGCATGACCGACGAGGAGATCCACGACGAGATGATCACACTGTTCGTGGCGGGGGTCGAGACGGCTTCCCGCGTGCTGGCCTGGGCCTTCCACGAGATCGGTCGGCGACCTGACATCGAGTCGCAACTGCTGGCCGAGGTCGACGAGGTTCTGCAGGGCCGGCCGGTCGGGGTCGAGGACCTCCCGAGGCTGACCTACACCCGTCGGGTGATCAACGAAGTTCTCCGCTTCTACGGGCCGTGGTTGTTGATGCGGCGTCCGATCACCGACGTGGAACTCGGCGGCGTCCCGATGCCGGCGGGCACCGAGCTCATCGTCAGCCCGCATGCGCTGCACCACGACCCCCGGAGCTTCCCCGACCCCGGCCGGTTCGACCCGGACCGCTGGTTGCCCGAGCGCGTCGCCGAGATGCCACGCGAGGCGTTCATCCCGTTCGCCGCCGGCGTGCACCAGTGCATCGGCAGCAACTTCGCGATCACCGAGATCACCGTGGTGATCGCCACCGTGCTGGCCCGGGTGCGCCTCGAACCGGTGCCCGGCAAACCGGTGAAGGAGCTGGTGACCAACGTGCCGGTACCCAGCCAGCTGCCGATGACGGTCGTCCCTCGCACCCCTGGGAAGAGCTGACCACGAGGTCGTGTGCGGTCTGACCGATCCGAGCGTCCGACCGCACGCGCCGACGAAGCCGGCCGGGGGCTGTACTCCGAAGGGACAGCCCCCGGCCGGCTTCACGGGTCCTGGAACATCAGGAGAGTTTCAACTCAGGCCGGTAGAGGTCCAGCCACGTCGCGAGGTCGAGAGTGCGCTCCAGGCCGAGCCGGCTGAGCCTGCTCATCGCGGTCGGGTCCTCTCCGACCGCGCCCTGCAACCAGATCCGGTCCATCAGCTCGAACACGGCGTGGTCCCGGTCGACCAGCAGCTCCTTCGCCTGCTGCTGGAGCTCCCGCGCGTAGTGCGGATCCTGGGTGGACGGGTAGGGGCTCTTCGGCCGCCAGGCGACCGACTCCGGCAGCATGTCCTTGACGGCACCGCGCAGCAGGCTCTTCTCCCGGCCGTCGTAGGTCTTCATCGACCAGGGCGCGTTGTAGACGTACTCGACGAGCCGGTGGTCGCAGAACGGCACCCGCACCTCCAAGCCCACCGCCATGCTCATCCGGTCCTTGCGGTCGAGCAGGAACCGCAGGAACCGGGTCACGTGCAGGTGGATCATGACCCGCATCCGGTACTCGTCGTCGTCCTCGGAGTCCAACCGCTCGACCGCCGCGACGGCACCGTCGTACCTGTCCCGTCGGTACTCCTCCAGCTGCAACGCGGACAGGACCTCCGGCCGGACCCCGGTGCCGTCCTTGTCCAGCGGACCCACGCTGACCGCGATCCACGGGAACGCGCGGGCCTCGTTGGCCTGCGGTGTCCGCATGTGCCGGTACCCGCCGAAGATCTCGTCCGCCGCATCACCCGACAGGGCGACGGTCGACCGCTTGCGGATCTCCTTGAACAGCAGGTACAGCGACAGGTCCATGTCGCCGAGCGTCATCGGCGAGTCCCTCGCGGCGACCATGGCCCTGCGGACATCGGGATCGGCCAGGGTCTTCGGGTCGAGCACGATGTCGGTGTGCTCGGACCCGACGTGCGCCACGACGTCCTTGACGAAAGGCGTGTCGGCGGTGACGTGGAACTCGTTCGGCGTGAAGTTCTCGGCCTGGCCCATGAAGTCGACCGCGAACGTCCGCACCCGCTCCTCGCCGAGGTTGGCCGCGGCCAGTGTGGTCAGTGCGCCGGAATCCAGGCCGCCGGACAGCAGCACGCAACGCGGTACGTCGGCGACCAGCTGGTGGCGCACGCTGTCGTCGAGCAGTTCGCGGACGCGGTCGACAGTGGTGTCCACGTCGTCGGTGTGCGGACGCGTCTCCAGCCGCCAGTAGGTGCGCTCACGCACACCGTCGGCGTCGACGGTGACCACCGTGCCGGGCTCCACCTGGTCCATCCCGGACCAGAACGCCTCCCGCGGGCTGTAGGCGTACGACATCGCCTCCCGCAGCCCGTGCACGTCCACCACGGGCTTGACGATCGGGTTGGCCAGGATGGCCTTCGGCTCCGAGCCGAACAGCAGGCCATCGGGCGTGCGGTAGTAGTAGAACGGCTTGATCCCCATCCGGTCGCGGATCATCACCAGCTTCTGCTCCCGCGAATCCCAGATCGCGAACGCGTACATGCCGACCAGCCGCTCGGCCAGCGCGGCACCCCAGTGCAGGTACCCGCGCAGCACGACCTCGGTGTCACTCGCCGTCGTGAACCGTTCCCCTCGCTGGATCAGCTCGTTCCTCAGTTCGACGAAGTTGTAGACCTCACCGCTGAAGACCAATGACACCTCTCCGGCGGGCGTGTGCACCGACATCGGCTGCGTACCACCCGGGAGGTCGATCACGGCCAGCCGTCGGTGCCCGAGAACAGCGTGCCGCTGTACGTACGTTCCTGAAGCGTCCGGGCCTCGGCACGCCATCGTTCGCGTCATCAAGTGCAGTGTCTCGTGCTCGTGGCTCAAATCACGGTCGAACGAGACCCACCCGGTTATCCCACACATGTGACAGCCTCCTGAGAAGTTCAAACGGATTCTGTGTTCTTGCTTCCGCACCTGCGGGCCGCTTCCCCCGAACCCCCGGCTCATGTCATTGCCGCGGCAATGCGGCGACTCGTAGTCAAATCAGGATGGTGGTGGTTCGTGTCGGCGCACGCATGCCCGACATCTCGAAGGAATCGGTGGAATAGCGACCCTGTACGCCAACAGCGTCACCCGTCGCGCCCAAATCATCTGCCGGCTCATACACGCGTTGCCGACCGAGGCGAATCCGCAGGGCGACGTAACCGGGCAGCGCATTCCATGGCGACCAGCGGGTATCTGTTCTTCCGGGAACCGTCGGCGATCGGCCCGCTCCCGGCAGCGCCGCGCAAGTCGGACGGTCGTGCACGTCGGTGACCAGCCCAGATTCACCGACGGTGTGATAAGTGTCAAAGGCATCCGTGTGTTACATGCGCCCCCTTGCCCGGTCGGCCTCCGAGTCGACTCAAACCCCTGTATACCGTGCTCGTCGACGCCCGAACCCGTCCTGCGGGTAGTCCACGATCGCGGCACATGCGCGACAGCGGCGTCCGCACTCGCCGGTCCTGTCCGCACTGCACCTGTTGACGGCTTGCTCGCGACGCTGCCCCCCTCTCCGCGGCACAGGTACTCGGAGTGATTTGTCCAGTATTGACGGATCCTGTTGGCGAGCTCTTCTTCGTGGTTGCCCTATGGGTGTGTCGGGAAGGATCCGGATTCGGATGGCACGTACTCGTCCGCCGTAAATTCCAAATCAACGGGAAAACCGCACGCGAGCTCGGGTTTCTCGTCAGCCGCGCTGGCGAGACTCGATTCTGCTCAGCGCCGAGTAGCCTGTATGGGTGACAAATGGTGGCTTCAGCCACACTTCGTAATCACGGCCTGCACAGGCCGGCGACGGTGGGTCGACGAATACGGCGCAACGGTGACATCCGTTAGTTCAGGTGAGTTGTCTTTGCTCGAAATGGGTGACGGCGACTCGGACCTCGTCACGCTGGGGCCGTCGGCGGCTACGACGGAGCGGGCACTCCCGCAGCGCACTCGACCACAGCGTCGCCGATCACATCGACGCCGAGCTGGTCACCGACGCGATCGCGACCGCGGTGGCGAGGGCGGATCCAACTGGCCGTCGCAACACCCCTGATCGAGAGGTGGTTCTGCACGGCGGTTGCCGCCGGGTGCTGACCGACGAGGTGTCGGAGGCGACCGGTGTGTCGACTCCGGACGGTTGCCGGTGATTCCGCCACACCGGCGGGGTGAACCCGCGACTGTCCACAACGGTCTCCGTCGTCCAGCACCGCCGCTGCGGCCCGTATTCGGCGGATCGTCCGTCACCATTCGCTTGCACCGGCACGACTGCGCCAGCCTGGTAGTGGGTCTCGCGGTCACGTCGGGTGAACCCGGACCGGTCGTCCCGGTAGGAGGGTGAGACTGCTGCGGAACGCGATGAGTCCCTGACCTCGGGAAGGCGATTGCAGATGGGGGTATTCCACACGGCTTCGCGGTTGATCGGCGGACCGCTCCTGGCCGTGGCCGTCGTGTTGGTCGGCTTGGTGACGCCGGCTACCGCTCTGGCGTCACCGGCACCTGTTGCGGCAGGGCAGACGGTCGGTGTGGAGGTGCCGGGCGCTCCCGGTGTCGGACTGTCGAGGATCCTGACGTTGACTGCGCTGCCGTCGGCGGGCTCGGAGCGGGAACGGTTGCGCGCGGCGTTCCGGAGAGCCGACTTCCAGCCGATCGGCTTCTACCTCCCACCGCACCGGCCCCTCACCGTGCACAGCTACCCGTCCGGTGCTCGCGGCGGAAGTACGCTGGAGTTGATGGTCGGTGTCCCGGGCCTGGTGGAGCACGACACCCAGGAGGGGCCGGGGAAGGAACCGAGGACGTACCCGCTGAACACCGGTATCACCAGGATCACCGATCCTTTGGGCGGCGTCCTGTCGGTTCGGTATGTGGTGGACGGTGCCGGCGGCACACTTCCGAACTCGCGCGTGGTGGTCAAGCTCGGGGCGGCCGCGGAACCGATCCCCTTCTACACCACGGACAACGCCGACGAGAACCGGTGGCGCCGGACGCTTGACCAGACCACCTCGCCGTACGCGCAACTCGTGAGCGCGCGGACCATCGTGACCGCCAGGACCACGACCATCCGCTCGCACGTCCGGCAGTACCCCGGCGCTGTCCTGGACGCCTACGACGGCATCGTGGGGATCGAGGAGAGGATCAGCGGACTGGACGGCACATCGCCGACAGATCGACCGACACCACTGCGCCACTCGGTCGTGGAGGGCACGGCGGACAGCTCCCCGTACGCCTATGACGAGATCGTCAGCTTCCCGGCGGGTGACGACGCCCGGTTCTGGCTCACACCCGCCGGGCTCCCGCAGAGCTGGGGTGCCTGGCACGAGATCGGTCACCACCACCAGCAGGAAACCTGGGACTGGTCGGCGATCGAAGAGGTTTCGGTGAACCTGTACGCCCTCGCGGTGCACCAGCACCACAAGGGTTCGGAAGACAGTCACGGACACGCGACCGTTCAGGAGTGGGAGGGCGCGAAGGCGTTCCTCCACAAGGTCCGGACCGAGGACCTCGACTACAACCGACCCCTGGGTGAGGACGAGATCTACTGGTGCACCGTTGAGCGACTGGTCATGTTCGAGCAGCTTCGGGTGATCTTCGGCGAGTCGTTCTACCGCGAACTGCACAAGATCGGCCGAACGCGGGACGACGACGTGCCCGACATCGACAAGCAACGCTCTTCATGATCACCGCCAGTCGGTTGTCCGGGATGGACCTGACGGATTTCTTCGACAAGTGGGGGTAGCGCAGGCAACTTGACGCCGACGGCGGGCAGGCGCGCTGGGAGATCGCCGAGCTGGGGCTGCCCGCACCTGGTTCGGACCTGTCCCGAACCCCTGTCTACGGGGCGTCATCGTGATCCATCACCGCAGGCGGTGAACCCACGTGACGGTGATCGATTGGTGTGTGAGGCTCATCAGAGAAGCTGTCGCGACCACCTCGACCGCCGCTAGACGACCTTCGGGGCGGCCCGCATGCCGATGTAGCAGTAGTCGTGACCGTCGATCTCGGCGAACACCACGGGCATGAAGCCCTCGCTGAACGACGGGCCCGCGCCGTCGGCGGCCCACACCGTCGCGGAGATCGGCACCAGGTCGGCCTCGATCGGCGGCGCGAGGCCCGCCATGCCGTCGACGAACTCGTAGGTCAGGTGGGCGTCCCCGGTCACCGTGATCAGCACGCCTTCCCGCTTGTACGTGCCCGCGTACCTGCCGACCTCGACCGCGGGTGGCGTCGCGGCGGGCGCGAACGGCTCCGGCATCGTGACCCCGGCCAGCTCGTCGAGCAGCTCGCGGAACAGCGCCGCGTACAGCTGCCGGGCGCCGCCTCCGTTGGTGGTCAGCGCGATCGCCACGCCGGCGTCCGGGATCACGCGCAGGTACGCGTACTGCCCGACCGCGGCGCCGTCGTGGCCGTAGCCGGACCGACCGTCCCAGTCGTACAGCGTCCAGCCGAGGCCCCAGCCGTCGGCGCTGACCGTCCACTTGTCCGGGACGTCGACCGCGCGCTGCTGCATGGCCGCGACGGTCTCCGGCCGCAGCACGCCCGCGCCGCCGTCGAGGTGCATCCTGGCGAGCCGGACGACGTCGCCCGCGGAGGCGATGACGCGGGCACCCGGTCCGGCCGCGCGGGGGATCAGGTCCCACGCCGGTGCGGGCTCCGGGTAGGCGCCCGGCTCGCCGAGGTGGGACATCGCGGCCCGGAAGCTCAGCGCTTCCTCCGGCAGCGTCATCGAGTGGGTCAGGCCGAGCGGCTGGAACACCCGCTCCCGCAACGCCTGGTCCCAGGTCTGGCCGGTCAGCACCTCGACGATCCGGCCGAGCGTGACGTACCCGACGCCGCTGTAGGACACCGTGAGCCCGGGCGGGCAGTCCATCGCCACGCCCTTCGCGGCCTCGACGTAGTTGGCGAGGCAGTCGTCGCCTCGGCCGCCGTCGTGCATGAAGTCGCACGTCAGACCGCTGGTGTGGGTGAGCAGCTGGCGCGTGGTGATGGTCCGCGTGGCCTCCGGGTCGGCGGTGGCGAACTCGGGCAGGACGTCCACGACCGGCGCGTCCAGGTCGAGCTTGCCCTCCTCGACCAGGGTCATCACCAGGGTCGCGGTGTAGACCTTGGCGATGGAGCCGAGCAGGTAGACCGAGTCCGGGGTGGCCTCGACCCCCGTGCCCCGGTGCAGCACACCGCTGGCCAGTTCGTGGACCTCGCCGTTCACCAGGATGGCGAGCGAGGCGCCGGGTACATGGTAGGTGGCGCGGAGGTCGTCGAGGCGCTTCTGCCAGTGCGTGGTGTTCATGATGGCGTCCTTTGCCGTGTCGGGTGTTCGCGAATCTCAGAGGCTTGCGAGCGCAAGGCCGGCGTTCAGCCTGCGTACATCGTGCCCTCTTGCGAACACTGTACGCACGATGCGAACGATGGCGCAAGAGCGAACGCCGTGCGCTACGGTGGGCGCATGACGAGTGACATCCCGTCGGTGTGGGCGCGCCCGAGACGGGGCCGCGAACAGCCGGCGCTGAGCCGGGAGCAGATCGTCGCTGAGGCGGTGAAGCTGCTGGACAGTGACGGCCTGGAGGCGCTGAGCATGCGCAACCTGGGCAAACGGCTGGGCGCGGGCGCGACGTCGCTCTACCGGCACGTCGCGAGCAAGGAAGAGCTGATCGAGTTCGCCATCGACGAGGTCTACGGCGAGGTCGGCGAGTCCTCACCCGATGCCGAGTGGCGGGCAGGGCTGATCATCAGTGCCCGTTCGGTGCGGGAGATGATCAAGCGGCACCCGTGGGTCGCCGCGGTGCTCGGCCAGATCGGGCTGTCCTACCTGGGCCCCAACGTGATGCGGTTGAGCAACCACATGCTCGGCCTGTTGGAGAAGGCCGGGTTCTCGCCGGGTGCGGCGGAGAAGGCGTTGTCCGTGCTGCTCGCCTACGTCATCGGCGCCGGCGTCGGCGAGGCGGCGTGGCTGACGTCACTGGCCCGCAGCGGACTGACGGAAGAGGAGTGGACCGAACGCCTGAAGCCGGTGACCCTGGCCGCGGCGGCGCCGTACCCGCGCCTGGTGGCGGCGTTCACCGCGGCGCAGGAGAACTCCGACCAGGACACGTTCGACTACGGCCTGGAAGCGATGCTCGACGGCCTGGCCGCACGACGCCCGTGAGGTGACAGCCATGGCGCTGACACCGCGCTCGGCACGACCCCCGATGCAGGGCGGGGTTCGCCGAGGTGCGGCTGTGCGTCAGGGCGAGCTGCCGCCTTCAGTCGGGACGGCGCCTCGCGGGGGAGGGGGCAACAAATCTTTGGCGTTTGAGGATCTTCCTCGACGAAGTAGTGCGTTCTCGTGACGCAGCACGATCAGTTCGGTGTCCTTCGGCGACGACGACTTTCGAGCAGCACAGGTCGTGCGCGCGCATCGTAGTCGGGTGAACATGCTGCGCCACCCGCCAAGTGGCCGTCGGTCGAACACACCACGGCAGCGGTCCGCGTCGCCCCTACGTTCGGCATGACACACCCCTCGAAACGCGGGAGTCGTTCGATGACCAACGACAGGATCAGCAGACGGACGCTGTTACACGGAACGGTAGCGGCCGGTGTCGTCACCGCGGTCGGAGTGGGCGCGGGCTCGGCCCTCGCCGCCGTCCCGGGCTTCTACAACCCCTTCAACGGCTACACGATCACCGATACCTGGCAGGACCACCTCAACAGAGGCTCGTTCGGCGGCATCGACTACGGCATGTCCGTCGGCACGCGGCTACCCGCGTCGGGCGGCGGCGTCGTGACCACCATCCCGTACAACGACTCGGGTGGCCACACCGTCACCATCCAGCACGACAACGGCTACCGGACCCAGTACATGCACCTGTCGCAGTTCCTGCTGGCCGACGGCTCGCGGGTAGCCATGGGCGGGGTCGTCGGGCTGTCCGGCGGCGCGGCCGGAGCACCGGGATCGGGCTCGTCCACCGGCCCGCACCTGCACTGGCACATGATCAACCCGAGTGGCACGCGGATCGACCCGCTGATCTACCTCGGCGGGGGTGGCGGCACGGGCCTGCCGAAGACCACCACCGCGCAGGACGGCGTCCCCGGTCCGATCATGTGGAAGCGCGCACAGAACTGGCTGCGCATCGAGCACGGGTACACCGGCCCGATCGACGGTGCGCCGGGGGTGAACACCTACGCGGCGTTGCAGCGGGCCATGCGCGGGTACGGCTACACGGGTCCGATCGACGGCGTGCCGGGCGGGTACACGTGGTCGGCGGTGCAGCGACTGGCCGCGCAGTGGGGCTACACGGGTCCGGTCGACGGTGTGATGGGGCCCAACTCGTGGCGTGGCTTCGCCCGCTTCCTCAACCAGGACAAGTACGACTAAGGGGATGCGGTGCTTGTTCACGCACTGGTCGCGGCGGTTATCGCCGTCGCGACCCCCATACCGCCCGGCGTGGTCAGCGGCGTCGACGTCGCCACCTGGCAGGCCGGGATCGACTTCACCCGAGTCCGCGCCGACGGCCACGGGTTCGCGATCGTCAAGGCCGGTGGCTCGCAACTCGACGAAGGGCCCTATACGAGCCCGCACTACCGCACCCAGATCGCCGGGGCACGGGCCGCGGGGCTTCGGGTGGGCCACTACTGGGTGACCGGCGACTTCTCGACACCCGTGCACGCCGCCGACTACTTCGCCGACCACCTGCACGACTACCGGCGCGGCGATGTGCTCGCGCTGGACAACGAGGTGCTGGACGACTCGACCCGGCTGTGGAACGACACCGAGGTCGCAGCATTCTTCACCCGCGTGCACGACCGCGTCGGCGACCACGTGCCGTGGCTCTACATGGGCGCGGCCGACCTGCGGTCGGGGACGTGGTCGCGCACCATCGCCACCGGCACGAAGCTGTGGGTGGCCTCGTGGGGCGCGAACGACGGCTCCTATCCCGGCGAGCCGAACCTCGGCGGCGCGTACCCGACGTGGAGCGCGCACCAGTACACGTCCAACGGCTCGGTGGGCGGGATGCGGGTCGACCTCAACGTGGCGCGTCCCGGCGCGTTCGACGTGGTAACGCCGCCCGGCGGACAGCCGAAACTGCCGAAGACGTCGACCGAGCAGGACGGGATACCGGGCACGGTGTTCTGGCAGCGGGCCCAGAACTGGTTGTCGGTGGAATGGGGGTACACCGGCCCGATCGACGGCGCGCCCGGCGTCTACACGTACATGGCGTTGCAGCGGGCCATGCGCGCCTACGGCTACACGGGTCCGATCGACGGCGTGCCAGGACGCAACACGTGGTCCGCGGTGCAGCGGTTGGCCTCACAGTGGGGCTACACGGGTCCGATCGACGGCGTGATGGGGCCCAACTCGTGGCGCGGCTTCGCCCGCTTCCTCAACCAGGACAAGTACGACTGAAGCCGGAGTCCGATTCGCCCGATGCACCTCCACCGGCGTCGTGTGGGGAGCCCGAAGTCAGCCATGCGGTCTGACCTGCGCGTTGGGCAGTGTGCTCCAGTTCCTGGAACGAGGCGGTGACAGGCGACGAGCGCGAACCGAACGCCGCATCGTTTCGCGGCGGTCTCGATCAGCAGTAGTTCAAAATTGTGTTCCGTAGGAAGCTGACTGAGCAGGTCAGGCTGAGCATTGCGTGATGGATGTCGGCTCGGCGCTCGGTCGGACGCGAAGTCGTCGGAAGTCCTTGAGCTGGTCGAAGGTGCGTTCGACCAGCCAACGGACCTTGCCCAGGCGGCGCCGTGTCCGACGCCGCGTCGGGCTTTTACTGGCGATAGGTGAAATTCCGACGGGTATCTGTCTCTTCGGGAGGAGAATCGCTCGGATGTCGGGACGCTCGCGAAGGGTTCTCAATTAATTCGTCAGGCAGGCCGGATTGTCGTTCGCGTTCCAGTCGAGGTCGGACGCGTTGAGCGCCCTTTTGCCGCCACCTTTCGTCGTTCACGTGGAATCACCGCCCTCATCCGCTTGCCGTCCGCAGACGGGTTGACTCCGACTGTGCGGGTGGTGCACGCTCCGAAGTGCGGCACCTAACCCGGCCGCGTCGAGCGGGAACTTGACCGGGGTCGATCCGGGTAAGCGGGCCGCGAAGGGGGCGAAATGGGGGAACACGGGTATGGCGTCGTGCGCAACGACGCCGCGCAGTACTCGATCTGGCCTGCGGACCAGGATGTTCCGGTCGGTTGGGCCGATGTCGGCGTGACCGGACCCAAGGACGAGTGCCTGGCCTACATCGACCAGGTGTGGACCGACATGCGCCCGGCAGGCGTGTCGGCCCGGATGACCGGCTAGCACGGATGGCGGGGTAACGCGGACACGTTGTTTTGTTCCGGCTGGTCCGCGCCGGTTGTGAGACCTATTCGGTGTGCGTTCCTGGGGTTCTATTTCACGCGCACCTCCGACATTCCGCGGTGTGGACGGGGCTTGGGCGGCGCGCCCGCGCCCGGAGTCCGGCCGATCTTTTCCCGTGCGTCGACAACGGCCCGGCGCAGAGAGGACGCACCTTGTCCGGCGACAGCGACTGCATCCACCGGTGGTTCGAGCGGCAGGTGGGACCGCGTGGCGACGACGTCGCCGTGGTCTCGGGGACGGACCGGCTGACCTATCGTGAACTGGACCTGCGGGCCAACCGGCTGGCCCACCGCCTGCGTGGGCTCGGCGTGGGACCGGAAACGCCGGTCGCGGTGTGCGTGCGGCGCTCGACCCACCTGGTGACGGCCCTGCTCGCGACCCTCAAGGCGGGCGGCTGCTACCTGCCGCTCGACCCCGCGCACCCGGCCGACCGACTCGCCGCGATGATCGCCGACGCGGGCGCGACCGTGCTGATCGGCGACGGCTCGGTGGACCTGCGCGCCGAGCACACGGTGCACCCCGACGTGCACGACGGGCCGGGCACACCGCCCGCCGTCGACGGGCTCGGGCCGGACAACCTCGCCTACATCATGTACACCAGCGGTTCCACCGGGCGGCCGAAGGGCGTCATGGTCGAGCACCGCAACGTGATCGGCCTGCTCACCGCCACCCGCGACCTGTTCGAGTTCGGGCCGCGGGACGTCTGGACGATGTTCGCCTCGGCCGCGTTCGACGTCTCGGTCTGGGAGATGTGGGGCGCGCTCCTGCACGGCGGCACGCTGGTCGTCGTCCCCGACCGGATCAAGCGGTCGCCCGAGGAGTTCCGGGACCTGTTGCGGGAGCACGCGGTCACCGTGCTCAACCAGACACCGTCGGCGTTCGGACAACTGGTCGACCTCGACACCACGGGCCTGAGCCTGCGGGTGGTGGTGTTCGCGGGCGAGGAGCTGAGGTTCGAGTCGCTGCGCCCGTGGATCGACCGGCACGGCGACCGGAACCCGTTGCTGGTCAACATGTACGGCATCACCGAGACGACCGTGCACTCGACGTTCCGGGTGGTCACCGCCGAGGACGTGGGCACCGCGCCCGGCAGCATGATCGGCGGCGCGCTGCCCGGCCAGTCCATCACCCTGGTGGACCACGAGATCCACGTCGGCGGCACCGGCGTCACGCGTGGTTACCTCGGCCGGCCCGCGCTCACCGCCGAACGCTACGTCCCCGACCCGGACCGGCCCGGCATGCGGGTCTACCGCTCCGGCGACACCGCCCGCGTGGTCGGTGACGACCTGCGGTACACCGGACGGCTCGACCACCAGGTCAAGATCCGGGGTCACCGGATCGAGCTCGGCGAGGTGGAAGCCGCGCTGCGCGGCCACACCGGCGTGCGTGACGTGGTGGTCACCGCCCCGGCCGACCCGTCCGGCGACCGGCGGCTGATCGCCTACTGGGTCGGCGAGACCGCGCCGGACCTGCGCGACCACCTCAAGCGCACGCTGCCCGAGTACATGGTGCCCGCCGCGTTCGTGCGGCTGGACCGGTTCCCGTTGACGCCCAACGGGAAGGTCGACCGGCAGGCGCTGCCCGACCCGGACAACGCGCGCCCCGACCTGGCCGAGCCGTTCGCCGCGCCCGGCACACCGCTGGAGCGGGCGATCGCGGCCATCTGGGCCGAGGCGCTGTGGGTGGACGAGATCGGCCTGGACGACGACTTCTTCGACCTGGGCGGCCAGTCGCTGCTGGCCACGCAGGTCGCCGCGACCATGCGGGAACGGCTCGGGGTGGACGCGTCGCTGCGGCTGCTGCTCGACGAGCCGACGATCCGGTTGTGCGCCAAGGCCCTGGAGCGCAGGTCATGAACGACGAACTCGAAGGCGTCGCGGTCATCGGGATGAGCGGGCGCTTCCCCGGCGCGCCGGACCTCGACCGGTTCTGGTCGATGCTGGTGGCAGGCACGGATGGGGTCAGCCACTACACCGCCGACGAACTCCTCGCCGCCGGCGTGCCCCAGGACCTGGTCGACGACCCGGCCTACGTGCACAGTGCGCACACGCTGGCCGACTTCGGCCTGTTCGACGCGGAGTTCTTCGGTCTCACCCGGACCGAGGCCGATGTCACCGACCCGCAGCAGCGGCTGCTGCTGGAGTGCGCCTGGGAGGCGCTGGAACGCGCCGGACACCCGTCACCGGCCGACCGCACCGGTGTCTTCGCGGGCATCTCGGCCGCCACGTACCTCATCGAACGCCTGGCGGACAACGATTTCGTGCACCCGATGCAGGTTCGGATCGGCAACGACCCGAGCATGGCCGCGACCAGGGTGTCCTACAAGCTCAACCTGTCCGGACCGAGTATGACCGTGCAGACCGCGTGCTCCTCGTCGCTGGTCGCGCTGCACCTGGCGTGCCAGAGCCTGCTGACGCTGGAGTGCGACCTCGCATTGGCGGGCGGCGCGGCGATCCGGCTGCTCGGGCCGCGCGGCCACCTGCACGAGGAGGGCGGCATCCACTCCGCGGACGGCCGCTGCCGCCCGTTCGACGCGGACGCCACCGGCACCGCGTCCGGTGACGGCGTCGGCGTGGTGGTGCTCAAGCGGCTGGCCGACGCGGTGCGCGACGGTGACCACGTCCACGCCGTGGTGCTCGGCTCGGCGGTGAACAACGACGGCTCGGACAAGATCGGCTTCACCGCGCCGTCCACGGCCGGGCAGGCCGCCGCGATCGGCGAGGCGCTGGCCCTGGCGGGCGTCGACCCCGACACCGTCCAGTACATCGAGGCGCACGGCACCGCCACCCCGCTGGGCGACCCGATCGAGGCCCGCGCGCTGGCCGAGGTGTTCGGGTCCCGGGCGGAACCGGGCCTGCTCGGCTCGGTCAAGGGCAACGTCGGCCACCTCGACGCGGCGGCGGGCGTCACCGGGCTGATCAAGGTCGCGCTGGCCATGGAGCGCGGGGTCGTGCCGCCCACCGCGCACTTCACCCGGCCGAACCCCGAACTCGACGCGATGCCGTTCCGGGTCAACGCCGAGCCGGCGCCGTGGCCCGACGCCGCGCACCCGCCGCGTGCCGGGATCAGCTCGTTCGGCATGGGCGGCACGAACGCGCACGTGGTGGTGCAGGCCGCACCCGCGCCGCGTGCCGACCCGCCCCTGCGGCGGTGGCAGGTGCTGCCGGTCTCCGCGCGCACCACGGCGGCCCTGGACGAGGCGTCCCGGCGGCTGGCCGACCACCTGGCCGGTGCGGACCACCTGGCCGGTGACGTCGACCTGGCCGACGCCGCGTACACGCTCCAAGTCGGACGGGTGCCGTTCACCCACCGGCGTGCCGTGGTCGTGGACGACCGGGACGCCGCCGTCCGCGCGCTGACCCGCCCCCTGCGGACCGAGGCCGGCGAACCCGCCGTCGTGTTCCTGCTGCCCGGCCAGGGCAGCCAGCACACCGGCATGGGCGAGGAGCTGTACCGGGACGAGCCCGTGTTCCGCGACGCGATGGACGAGTGCGCCGCGCTGCTGCGCCCGCACCTGGGCTGGGACGTGCGCGAGGTCGCGTTCCGCGGTGACGACCTGCGGTCCACGCTGCGCACGCAGCCCACGGTGTTCAGCGTCGACTACGCGATGGCCAGGCTGCTGGAGTCGTGGGGCGTGCGGCCGGACGCCATGATCGGGCACAGCCTGGGCGAGTTGGTCGCCGCGTGCCTGGCCGGGGTGTTCGACCTGCCGGACGTGCTGCGCGTGGTGGCGACGCGGGCGACGCTGATGCAGGACCTGCCGCCCGGCCGGATGCTGGCCGTGCCGCTGGACGAGGCCGCCGCCGGCGCCGAGCTGGCCGGTCTGGTGAGCGTCGCGACGGTGAACGCACCGGGCTCGTGCGTGGTCGCGGGCACGGAGGACGCCATCGCCGAGGCTCGCGAGTTGTTGACCGGCAAGGGTCTGGTGGTCAAGGACGTGCCGACGTCGCACGCCTTCCACACCGCCATGGTCGACCCCGTCCTGCCGGAGCTGAGGAAGGCGCTGCGGAGCGCCGCCCTGGCCAAGCCGCGGCTGCCGTTCGTGTCGAACGTGACCGGCACCTGGATCACCGACGAGCAGGCCGTCGACCCGGAGTACTGGGTGTCGCACACCCGGCAGCCGGTGCGGTTCGCGGACGGTCTGAGCGCGATCCTGGCGCGTGGTGACGCCGTGCTGGTCGAGGTCGGTCCGGGTGCGGTCCTCAGCGGACTGGCGCGGGCGAACCCGGCGCGTCCCGCCACGGCGGTCACCCTGCGACGCGGCGAACCGGAAGGGCGCACGGCGCTGGAGGCCGTCGCGTCGGTCTGGGAGCACGGCGGCCAGGTGGACTGGGCGGCCCTGCACGCGGGCGAACGCCGGTTGCGCGTCCCGCTGCCCACCTACCCCTTCGAACGCCGTGAACACCTGGTCGAACCGGTCAAGAAGGCGAGCCGCCGGGCACCGGCGCAGTGGGCGTCGGCCCCCGTGTGGCTGCCGTCGCCGCCGAAACGCGCGCCGCTCGAACCCGCCGAGTGGCTCGTGCTGGCGGACGACCTCGGCGTGGCGGACGCGCTCGCCGCGGAGTTGCCGGGCCAGGTCACCGTGGTGCCGCCGGGTGGCCAGGTGCCGGACGTGCGGCCGGACCGCGTGGTGCACGCGCGCAGCGTCCGTGCGAACCACGACGCCGACGCGGCCGCGCGATACCGCACGAGCCAGGACGACGGCTTCCACAGCCTGCTGGCCGTGGTGCGGGGCCTCGGCTCGAACCCGGTCCGGATCGACGTGCTCACCAACGACCTCCAGGACATCGGCCCGGTGATCCTCCCGGAGCGCGCGACCGTGTTCGGCGCGGCGACCGTGATCGCGCAGGAGTACGCGCACGTGTCGTGCCACTGCGTGGACGTGACGCTGCCCCGGGACGACCAGGACCGGCGACGACTGGTCGACCACCTGCTCGCCGAGCTGTCCGCCGACCAACGCGAGGACCAGGTCGCCTATCGCGGCGGCCGACGCTGGACCCGGTCCTACGCCCCGGTCGAGCTGCCGGACGCCCAGCCGTGGCAGGAAGGCGCGACCTACCTGGTGACGGGCGCGGACGGCGAACTCGGCCGGGCGTTCGTCGAAGACATGACGAAGGCCGGCGCGAAGGTCGTCACCGCCGAGCCCGAACACCTCGCCGACGTGGCCCGGCAGCACGACGTGCGCGGTGTCGTGCACGCGGCGGACACCAGAGGCGCGGGACTCATCGCCCTGAAGACCCGCGAGCAGGCCGAAGAAGTGCTGTCCGCGCACGTGGCGACCACGTTGCTGCTGGACGAACTGCTGCCGGACGTGGACTTCGTGCTGCTCTGCGGGTCCACCACCGGGGTCCTGGGCGGTTTCGGGCAGGTGGAGAACTGCGCGTCGGCCGCCTTCCTGGACGCCTTCGCGCCCGCCCGCGGCCGGCTGGTCGTCGACTGGGCGCAGTGGGCCTGGGACGACTGGCTCGAACAGCAGATGGCCGATCTGCCGGACGTGCGCGAACGGTTCCGCCGCCAGCGCCTGACCGAGGGCATCACCGCCGCCGAGGGCGTCGCGATCGCCCGCGCCGCGCTGGCCGCCGGTCACCACCGCCTGATCGTATCCACAGTGGACTTCCAAGAGGCGTTGGCGGCCAGGGACGGGCTGACCGCGTCCGCGTTCGTGGCGTCACTGGGCGGCGGCAGCGCGGACGCCGACTGGGACCCGGCGCGGGTCTGGCCGGACGACGAGGTCGCCCGCGGCGTGGCGACGGTCTGGCAGGAGACGCTGGGCGTGGCCCGGATCGACCCGGACGACGATTTCTACGAGCTGGGCGGCAACTCGCTGTTCGCCATCCAGATCGTTTCCCGGCTCCGCCGGTTGCACGGCGACCTGCCGATGAGCGCGATCTTCGAGGCGCCGACGGTGACCGGCCTGGCCGCCGCGATCCGGGCGCACCAGGCGGAGTCGATCGGGCTGGACGAGTTCGACGCGCTGCTGCGGGAGATCGAGAACCTGTCCCCGGACGAGGTCGAGGCGCGGCTGAGGGGTGAGGGCGATGACTGACGAACGCCTCCGGCGGTTGCAGGAGCGGCTGTGGTCGTTGAGCCCGACGCAGCGCGAGGCGTTGGAACGAGCGATGCGGGAACGGGACGTCAAGGTGCCGACCGCGCGGCCGACGCCGAAACCGCCCCGCCGCACCCGGCGTGGTTCCAGCACCATGGACTTCAGCCTGTTCTTCTTCTCCGGCAACGGTTCGGTCGAGCGGCCGGACAACTACCGGCTGCTGCTGGACAGCGCCGAGTACGGCGACCGCAACGGCTACTCCGCGATCTGGGTGCCGGAACGGCACTTCGTGGACTTCGGCGGCCTGTACCCGAACCCGTCCGTGCTCGCCGCCGCCATCGCGGTGCGCACCGAGCACATCCAGATCCGGGCGGGCAGCGTCGCCGTGCCGCTGCACCACCCGGTGCGGCTGGCCGAGGAGTGGTCGGTGGTGGACAACCTGTCCGGCGGCCGGGTGGCGATCGCGTGCGCGTCCGGCTGGCACCCCGACGACTTCGTGATCGCACCTGGCGGCCGAGCCCGGTACGCCAGCCGCAAGGACGACATGTTCGAGGCGATCGACCTGGTGCAACGGCTGTGGGCCGGCGAGACCGTCGACATCGACGGCGTGCCGGTCCGCACGCTGCCCCGGCCGCGTCAGGCCCGGCTGCCGCTGTGGATCTCCTCGCAGGGCAGCGTCGACACGTTCGTCCGGGCCGGTGAGATCGGCGCGAACGTGCTGACCGGCCTGGTCGCCCAGCGGCCCGCCGACCTGCGGGACAAGATCACCGCGTACCGCGAGGCGTTGAAGGAGGCCGGGCACAGCGACGGCCGGGTCACCGCGATGGTGCACACGTTCCTCGGCGCGGACGAGGACGAGGTGCGTGAGCAGGTCCGCGAGCCGCTCATCGGCTACCTGCGGACGTTCCTGGCCCAGCAGGGCAACTTCGACAGCCGGTACAACGAGCTCGACGACGCCGGCCGCGAGGCGATGCTGGCCGCGACCTTCGACCGCTACTTCGAGAGCCTGGCGCTGCTGGGCACGCCCGACAAGGGCGAGTCACTGGTGGAGGACCTGGTGGACCTGGGCGTGGACGAGGCCGCGTGCCTGGTCGACTTCGGCCTGGAACCGGAGACCGTGCTGGCCGGGTTGCGGCGGCTGACCGAGCTCAAGGACCGCTACCGAGGAGCCCGACCGTGACCGAGCTGTCGGACCGGCTGGCCAAGCTCAGCCCGGCGCAGCGCGCGCTGCTCGACCAGCGGCTGCGCCGTGAACCCGCCGTGCAACAAGGGATCGCCCGCCGTGCGCCGGGCCGGACCCACCGCCTCACGCTCGACCAGGAACGGATCTGGCTGATCCACCAGTTCGACCCGACCGACCCGGCGTACAACATCTTCTTCGCCACCCGCCTGCGCGGCCAGCTGGACGCGCCCGCGTTGCAGCGGTCGATCACGGCGTTCGTCCAGCGCCACGAGTCGCTGCGCACCACCTACGAGCTGGCCGACAACCGACCGGTCGCCGTCGTGCACGACACCGTGGACGTCCCGATCCGCCACGTCGACGTGCCCGACGAGCCGGAGATGCTGCGCCTGGCCGAGGAAGAGATCCGGGTGCCGTTCGACATCGCCACCGGGCCGCTGTTCCGGGTCACGCTCTACCGCCTCGACGACCGCGACCACCTCATGGTCGGCACCGTCGACCACGTGGTGTGGGACCGGGCGTCGCTGGGCATCTTCGCCGACGAGCTGGTCGAGTACTACACCGCGTTCACCACCGGACGCGCGCCGCAGCTGCCCGAACCGGCCATCCAGTACGGCGACTACGCCGAGTGGCAGCCGAAGTGGATCGAGGACGAGGTGGCCGAGCGCCACCTGCCGTACTGGAAGAAGCACCTCGAAGGCGCGGAGCTGGTGCTGGAGCTGCCGACCGACCGGCCTCGCCCCCCGGTGCAGACGTTCAACGGCGCACGCCACCAGTTCCGGCTCACCGGCGAGCTCACCGCCGCCATCCGTGACTTCGCCCGCCGCGAGTCGGTCACGGTCAACGTGGCGCTGCTCGCGGCCTGGCAACTGCTGCTGCACCGGCTCACCGGTCAACGCGACATCATCGTGGCCACCACGTCCTCCACCCGCAGCCGTCCGGAGACCGAGCCGCTGATCGGCTACTTCCTCACCATGCTGCCGCTGCGCGTGCGGGTCGAGCCAGACCGTGGGTTCGGCGAGCTGGTCGCCTCCGCCCGCGCCACGATGTACGGCGCGTTCGACTACAACGACATCCCGTTCGGCGTGCTGCTGGACGAACTGGACGTGGACCGCGACCCCAGCCGCAACCCGATCTACCAGACCACGTTCATCTTCGTGGACTTCCACCACGAGCAGCGCGGCGAGCTGCCCGGCCTGACCCAGGAATCGCTGCTGCTGGACAACCACACCGCCAAGGACGATGTCACGCTCGGCTTCTTCGATGACGAGGCGCTGGGCGGGGACGCGTTCCTCGGGCTGCTGGAGTACAACACCGACCTGTTCGACGAGGCCACCGTCGTCCGGATGGCCGGGCAGCTGACCCGGTTGCTGGAGCAGGCCGTCGCCGACCCCGGTCGGCCGGTCGGCGAGCTGTCCCTGGTGGACGCCGACCAGGCACGCCGGCAGCTCGTGGAGTGGAACCGGACCGACGTCGACCGCGAGCCCGACCTCACCGTCGACGAACTGGTCCGCCGGCAGGCCGCCCGCACCCCCGGTGCCGTGGCCCTGACCTGCGGCGACCGCAGCCTGACGTACCGGGAACTGGTGGCCGAGGCGGAACGGGTCGCGGGCCTGCTGCAGCAACGCGGCGCGGGTCCCGACGCGGTGGTGGCGGTGTGCCTGCCCCGGTCGTGCGACCTGGTGGTGGCGCTGCTGGGCGTGCTGATGTCCGGCGCGGCCTACCTGCCGCTGGACCCGGACCACCCGCAACGCCGCCGCGCGGAGATGGTCGAAGACGCGGGCGCGTTGCTCGTGCTCACCGAACTGCCCGCCGGGTCCGGCGACTACCGGCCGCCGGACCCGGACGGCGAGCGGCTGGCGTACGTGATCTACACGTCCGGCTCCACCGGGCGGCCCAAGGGCGTCGAGGTGCCGCACCGCGGTGTGGTGAACCTGCTGCTCGCCATGGCCGACGAGGTCGGGTTGGGCGCGGACGACGTGCTCGCCGCCGTCACGTCGGTGTCGTTCGACATCGCGGGCCTGGAGCTGTTCGGACCGCTGGCGACCGGCGCCCGGTGCGTCGTGGTGACCAAGGAGCACGGACAGGACGGCCGGGCGCTCGCCGCGCTGCTGACCGACGTCGACGCGACCGTCATGCAGGCCACCCCCGCCACCTGGCACCTGCTCGTGGAGGCCGGTTGGCGGCACGGCGAGACGCTGCGGGCGATCGTCGGCGGCGAGGCGTTGCCACGCGCACTGGCCGACCACCTCGCCGTCGGGCGCACCTGGAACGTCTACGGACCCACCGAGACCACCATCTGGTCCACCGCCTGGCGGCTTGAGGACGGCGTGATCTCGATCGGCACACCGCTGGCCAACACGCAGGCGTACGTGCTGGACGAGCGGTTCGCGCCGGTGCCGGTGGGCGTGCCGGGCGAGCTGTGCCTCGGCGGCACGGGCGTGGCCCGCGGCTACCGCGGCCGGCCGGCGGGCACGGCTGAGCGGTTCGTGCCCGACCACCTGTCCGGCCGGCCCGGCGCCCGGCTCTACCGCACCGGCGACCGGGTCCGCCAGCGGGCCGACGGCAGCCTGGTGTTCCTGGGGCGCGACGACGGCCAGGTGAAGCTGCGCGGCTACCGGATCGAGCTGGGCGAGGTCGAGGCGCGGCTGGCCGACCACCCGGACGTGCGGCGCGCGGTCGCCGTCGTGCGCGAGGACCGGCCGGGCGACCGGCGGCTGGTCGGGTACGTGGAGACCGACAACCCCGCGCTGCCGACGCAGGAACTGCGCGCGCTGGTGCGCGAGTCGTTGCCGGACTACATGGTGCCGTCCGCCGTCGTCACGGTGGACCGGTTCCCGCTGACGACCAGCGGCAAGGTGGACCGGCGGGCGCTGCCCAAGCCGTCCGCCGAACGGCGCGAGGACTACGTGGCCCCGCGCGACCCGGTGGAGCTGGAGGTGGCGCGGGTCTGGGAGGAGGTGCTCGGCACCGGCCCGATCGGTCTGCACGACCGGTTCTTCGACCTGGGCGGCCACTCGCTGCTGGTGCTGAGGCTGATCGCGGAGATCGAGCGCCGGTTCGGGCAGGTGCTGCCGATGGCCGCGATCTTCCAGGGCGCCACCGTGGAGCGGTTCGCGCGGATGCTGCGCGAGGGTTACCACGAGGAGGAGCGCGCGCACCTGATCGAGCTGCGGGCCGGCAGGACCGACGTGCCGCCGCTGTTCTTCGCGCACCCGGCCGGCAGCGAGGTCGTCTGCTACATGCCGTTCACCAAGCTGCTGGAGCCGGCCGACCGGCCGCTGTACGCGCTGGCGTCACCGCCGCCGGTGGACGGGCACTCGCCGTTCACCACCTTCGAGGAACGTGCCCACGCCTATGCCGACCTGGTCCGCGAGGTGCAGCCCAGCGGGCCGTACACGCTGGCCGGCTGGTGCTACGGCGGCGCGAACGCCTACGAGATCGGCCGGGTGCTGGAGGAACAGGGGGACGAGGTGTCGGTCGTGCTGATCGAGTCGCACCCGCCCGCCCTGGAGGACGGTCCCGAATCCGATGGCTCCGAGCCCGACCGGGCGCAGATCGTCGAAGCCGTGGCGGCCAACCTGCAGTGGGACTACCTCGACGGCCGGCGCACGCTCGACGACCTGCGGGCGATGACCGACGAGGAGCACTTGGACTACCTCCTCGCGATCGCCCGCGCGGGCGACTACCTGCCGCCGGACGCGGGCCGCGAGCAGATCCGGGCCGTGCTGGAGCTGTGGGTGGCGAACCTGCGGCTGCTGTGGGCCTACCGGCCCGAACCGCTGCGCGGCAAGGTGACGTTGATCCACGCGGCCGACGAGTCGCGCGAGCCGTTCCGGACCTGGCACTCCCTGGCGGCGAACCTGGACGTGCGCGAGACGCCCGGGAACCACTACACCGTGATGCGGCCACCGCTGGTGGAGTCGTTGACGGCCCTGCTGCACGAGGTGACGCCGGATGCTTGAACTGCTCAAGGACAGCACCTACATCCGCTACTGGTTCGCGGTGGTGGCGTCGTTCCTCGGTGACGCGATGGCCCGGATCACGCTGATCTACGTCGCCGCGACGCTCACCGACGCACCCGCCGCGCTGATCGCGCTGGTGATCATCGCGCAGCTGCTGCCGACCGGCGTGCTGGGGGTGTTCGCCGGTCCGCTCACCGACCGGCTGCCCAAGCGGGTGCTGCTGGTCGGGTCCGACCTGGCCCGGGTGGTGATCGTGCTGGCCATGATCCCGGCGCTGAACTCGTCGTGGCTGCTGCTCACGCTGATCTTCCTGGAAGGCCTGGGCAAGACGTTCTTCGAGACCGCGCGGATCGCGGCCATCCCGGCGATCGTCGGCAACCACAGCATCCCGTCCGCGGTGGCGCTGTTCCAGAGCACCAACCACACCCTGAACCTGGTCGGCCCGGCGCTGGGCGGCCTGCTGATCGCGCTGGGCAGCGTGCCCGCCGTGCTCGTGATCAACGCGGCCACGTTCGCGGTCTCGGCGGTCCTGCTGGGCAGCATGGGCGTGCTGAAGGAGGTGCCCGTCTCGACGGGGGCGCCGCAGAAGTACTGGGCGGCGCTGCGCGAAGGGCTGCGCGAGGTGCTGCGGGTGCCGACGCTGCGGTTCCTGTTCGCGTTCCTGGTGCCCATGATGATCGTGCTCGGCCTGTTCACCACCAACTTCAACGCCCAGCTGCTCACCGTGTTCGGCCTGCCGCCCGCCGAGTACGGGCTCGCGCACGCCTTGTTCGGCGGCGGAGCCGTGCTCGGCGCGCTGCTGGGACCGATGATGGTCCGCAAGTACCCGGTGCGCGGGCTGCTGCTGGTCACCGTGGCGTTGTTCGGGCTGTCGCTGGTGGCGCTCGCGCCGACGGAGTGGCTGCGCGGCCAGCTCGGGTTCGCGTCGGTGGTCGTCTGGTGCCTGATCGCCGGCCTCGGGTCCAGCCTGTTCCAGGTACCGATCGCGAACACCGTGCTGCGCGACCTGCCCGAGGTGCTGCGCGGTCGCGGCGTCGGGCTGCTCAACTCGGTGATGATCAGCAGCATGGTCGTCGGGGTGGCCCTGGGCGGGCTGACCGCGTCGTGGCCGGGCATCGCCGACTCCATCGTCTACGCGGGCCTGGCGTTGCTGGTGTGCTCCCTGGTGTTCGCGATCCCCGTCCGTCGAGCGACCCGCGTGGAGGCGACCAGTGGGCTCTGACCGGTTCCCCCTGTCACCCGCCGCGCAGCGGCTGTGGACGCTGTCGCGCATCCGGCCCGGCGACCCGTTCTTCAACCACCCGTTCGCGGTCGACATCGACGGCCCGCTGGACGTCGACCTGCTCGGCCGGTGCCTGACCTCGATCGTCGGGCGGCACGAGCCGCTGCGGTCCCGCGTCGAGGACGGCGCGCACGTGGTCGAACCGGTCGTGCCGATCGAGCCGGCCGCGGTGGACGGCGACGAGGAGACCGGGCACCGGTTCGGGCAGGAGCCGTTCGACCTGGCCGCCGGGCCTCCGTTCCGGGTCCTGCTGCTGCGGCTGGGACCGGACCGGCACCGGCTCGTGGTCAACGTCCACCACATCGCCGTCGACGGCCTGTCGCTGGACGTGTTCACGGCCGAGCTGGTCGCGCTGTACGGCGGCGAGGCGCTGCCGGACCTGCCCGTGCGGTTCGGCGACCTGCCGCCCGCCGGCGACGACCGCGACTACTGGACCCGCCGGCTGGCAGGCGCCCCGGACGTGATCGACCTGCCCACCAGCGGGCCGCGCCCGATGACCACCGACCACCGGTCGGCCCGCCGCACCCGGCTGATCCCGGCCGACGTGCTGGACCGCGTGCGGCAGGTCGGGCGGCGCGGGCGGGCGACGACGTACATGGCGCTCAAGGCCGCCTGCGACGTCGTGCTGGCCCACTACGGCAACGACGACGTGCTGATGGGCATGGCGCTGTCCGGGCGGGACACCTCGGCGCACACCGGGCTCATCGGGTACCTGGTCAAGCCGGTGGTGCTGCGCACCGAACTCGGCGACGACCCCCCGTTCGCCGAGGTGCTGCGCCGCGTCCGCAACGACGTGCTGGACGCGCACGAGCACCCGGACCTGCCGCTGGAGGACGTGCTGGCGAAGCTCGCCGTGGTGCGCGACCCCAGCTACCACCCGCTGTTCCAGGTGATGTTCAGCCACGACGTGGAGGCCGCGCCGCAGGCCGTCGGCGGAACGACGTTCACCCGGCGGGACATGGGGCTGGACAGCATGAAGGTCGAGCTGAGCATCGGGCTGCTGGAGACCGCGCGGGGTCTGGAGGCGGTGTTCGACCACCGGCGGGACCTGTTCGACGAGGCCGTCGTGGACTCGATGCTGGAGCGGCTGGAGGTCGTGCTCCGGCAGGTGGGGGAGAACCCCGACCTCCGGGTGTCGGAGCTGCGGGCGGCCGGCGTCGACCAGCGCGCGAGCCTGGCCGGGCCGGTGGAGCGGTGCGTGCACGAGCTGTTCGCGCGGCAGGTCGCGCAACGGCCGGACGCGGTCGCGGTCGACGCCGACCGGCGGTGGACCTACCGCGAGCTGGCCGAGGTCGTGGCCGGTGTCGCCGGGCGGCTGGACGGGTTCGGTGCGCGGCCCCGGGTCGGGGTGTGCGTGGCCAAGTCGGCCGCGCTGCCCGCCGCCGTGCTCGGGGTGTTGACGGCGGGCGGGGTGTGCGTGCCGCTCGACCCCGCGCTGCCCGGCTACCTGTTGCGGGCCATGGCGGAGGATTGCGGCCTGGCGGTCGTGCTGGCCGACGAACGGGCCGAGCCGGTGTTCGCGTCGTCGCCGACGCCCGTGCTGCGGTGGGAACCGTGGCCCGCCCGTGAGGTCACGTCCGCCGTGACGCCCGCCGACGCGGCATTCGTGCTGCACACCGCCGGCGACGATCCCCGTGCGGTCGTCGTCGGGCACCGGGCGTTCGCGAACTCCCTGCGCTGGGACGACATCACCTCGTGGTCGATGTCCGGGTCGTTCACCGGGGCGGCGACGATGTTCGAGGTCCTGGCCCCGCTGGTCCACGGCGGTACGCTCGGTTCCGGCCCGGCCCTGTTCGACACCCCGTCGTCGATCGTCGAACTGCACGTCGCCGGACGGCTGCCGGACGCCGTGCGCACGATCGTCACGACCGGCGCGGAACCGCCGGCGTCACTGCGCGCCGCCCTGCCGGACCGCGAGTTCGTCGACCTGTACGCCACCGCCGAGACGTCGGTGGCGCTCGTGAACGGCCGACCGCTGCCCGGGGTACGGGCGTACGTGCTGGACGACCGGTCCCGCCCGCTCCCACCCGGCGTGGTCGGCGAGCTGCACATCGGCGGACACGGCCTCGCGCACGGCTACCTCGACCAGCCCGACGAGACCGCCGCCCGGTTCCGACCCGACCCGTTCGGACCCGACCCGTCAGACCCGGACACCCGGATCTTCGCCACCGGTGACCTCGCCCGCCGCGCCCCGGACGGCACGCTGCACGTGCTCCGGCGGGCCGGCCGGGTCGACCTGGGCCTGGTCGAGTCGACCCTGCTCACCCACCCGGCCGTGCGGCGGGCGTGCGCGCTCGACGGCGACAACGCGGTGGCCGTCGTGCGGCAGGGGACGTCCGCGACCGGCCTGCGTGACTGGCTGGCCGAACGGCTCCCGCACTACACGGTCCCGGCACGCGTGCAGGCCGTCGACACCCTGCCCGTGCTGGCCGGCGGCCGGCCGGACCGGGACGGCATCCTGCGGCTGCTGGCGGAGACGCCGGACCAGGCCGGCGAGGAACTGCCGCTCACCGACGCAGAGCAGACCGTCACGCGCGCGTGGACCTCCGTCCTCGGCCGCACGGTCGGCGCACGGGAGAACTTCTTCGACGCGGGCGGCAACTCGCTGCTGCTCGTGCGGCTGTGCGAGCAGCTGCGGGCCGAGTTCGACCGGCACATCAGCGTGATCGACCTGTTCCGGCACCCGACGGTGAGGGCGATGGCCGAACACCTCACCGACACGGCCCGGGAGGACACCGCGCCGGATGCCGCCGAACGGGGCAGGGCACGGCAGGAGGCGATGCGGGCGCGGGGGAAGGCCAGGCAACACCGGTGACGCGGGAGCACTTGGGGGATCCGACAGTGGCAATCGACGACACGCCGGCGCTCGGTCGTGGCTTCGAAGAGGACGGCGGCGCCGTGACGGCGTTCCTGTCCCGGGTGGAGGACGAGCTGGCCGCGTTGCCGCCCAAGGCGGAACGCGACCCGGACCAGCGGCGCGCGGCCGACACCGTGACCGACGCCGCGCGCCTGGTGCGCCGGAAGTTCGTCGAGCGGCACGCCGGGCGGGTGCACGCCGAGCTGACCGACGGCGGCCGGGCGCCGTTGGGCCTGCACGACTTGGTCGACCAGGCCACTGAGCTGTGGCCGGGCCTGGTGCCCACCAAGGCGCAGCAGGAACGCGAACGCGTGCTCCCGCAGGCCGACAAGGAGGGCCACGAGGTCGACCTCGGCATCTTCTCCTGGGGCCTGCTGCGCGACGCGACGGCGGGTGAGCACCTGGTCGCGTCCATGCGCAGGCCGACCCCGCAGGCGACGGTGGCGCTGCCCGCGTTCCGCGCCACCGGGTTCGTCGACCTCGGCGTGGTCACCGTGCGGCGGGTCGACGGCGTGTCCGAGGTGACGCTGCTGAACCTGCCGTTCCTCAACGCCGAGGACGACATCGTGGTGGCCGCGCTGGAGGTCGCGGTCGACCTCGTGCTGCTGGACGACGCGACCGAGGTCGGCGTGCTGCGCGGCGGGGCGATGACGCACCCGCGGTACGCCGGGCGGCGCGTGTTCGGCGCGGGCATCAACCTGACCCGGCTCTACCAGGGCGAGATCTCGCTGCTGGACTTCTTCCTCAGCCGGGAACTGGGCTACATCAACAAGATCGTGCGCGGGCTGGTCACCGACCGGGACGGCTGGCTGCCGGAGCCGGTGGAGAAGCCGTGGATCGCAGTGGTGGACACGTTCGCGATCGGCGGCGGCGCGCAGTTGCTGCTGGTGTTCGACCACGTGGTGGCCGAACGCGGCGCGTACTTCACGCTGCCCGCGTTGCGCGAGGGCATCATCCCGGGCGCGGCCAACCTGCGGCTGCCCGGTGCGGCCGGCCCCCGCCTCGCCCGGCAGATGATCTTCCGCGACCGGCGGGTCGACGCGGGGTCGCCCGAGGGCTGGTCGTTGTGCGACGAGGTGGTGGACACCGACGAGCTGGCGGGCCGGACCACGGCGGCCGCCGTCGCGCTGGCCGACCCCGCCGTGCTGGCCAACCGGCGGATGCTCCGCCGCTTCGAGGAGCCGGAGTCCCGGTTCCGCGAGTACATGGCCTGGTACGCCCTGGAGCAGGCTCGGCTGCTGCACAGCCCCGACCTGGTCGCGAACCTGGAACGCACGTGGATCACCCGGCACGGGGGAGGGAAGCGGTGAGCGAGGTCCTGTACCAGTGGTTCGACGCGGCGGCACGGAAGTTCCCCGACCGGACCGCGTTGGTGATCGGCGAAGAGGAGCAGACCTACGCCGCGCTGGAGGAGCGCGCGCTCGCCCTGGCCGCCGCGATCACCGCGCTGCCCGGACCGGCACCGACCCGGATCGCCCTGGTCACGTCGAAGAACTTCGAAGCCTACGCGGGCTGGCTGGCGATCCAGCGCGTCGGCGCCGGCGTGCTGCCGCTCAACCCGCGGTACCCCCGCGACCGCAACCTGGACATCGCGCAACGGGCCGGGATCAAGGTCGCGCTGGTGGAGCCGGGGGTCGACCTGTTCTCCGCGCTGCCCAAGCGGTTCCGGCCCACCGTCATCACGCTGGACGCGGTCGGCGACGGCGAGCTGCCCGACATCCCCACCGACCCCGAGCGTGAGGCGTACGTGCTGTTCACGTCCGGCTCCACCGGGCAGCCCAAGGGCGTGCCGATCCTGCAACGCGGCATCGCGCCGTACATCGGCTACAACATCGAGCGCTACGAAGTGGACGTGGACTCCCGGCTGACGCAGGTGTTCGGGCTGACGTTCGACGCCTCCACCTTCGACATGTTCGTCACCTGGGGCGCGGGCGCGACGCTGGTGGTGCCCGACCAGGAGGACCTGTACCGGCCGGTGGACTTCATCGTCCGCAACCGGCTCACGCACTGGTTCTCGGTGCCGTCGGTGATCCGGGTGGCCGAGCAGGTGGGCAACCTCCCGCGCGGCCGGGTGGACACGCTGCGGCACAGCCTGTTCGGCGCGGAGCCGGTCACCGTGCAGGACGCGGAGATGTGGCACGAGGTCGCGCCGGACAGCGCGTTCCACAACCTCTACGGGCCGACCGAGTGCACGATCACCTGCACCGAGTACCGAGTCCCGTTCACCGACCGCGACGCCTGGGCCGGCGCCGCGACCGTCCCCATCGGACGGATGTACCCGAGCACGGAAGGCGTCATCCTGGGTGACGACGGGCTGCCCGCCGACGACGGCGAACTGTGCCTGCGCGGCCCGCAGCGGTTCGACGGCTACCTGGACCCGCGTGAGAACGTCGGCCGCTTCGTGCGCTACGAGGAAGGCTCGCCCGCCGTCGTCTACGACGGCACCACGCCGTTGACCCGCGACCACTGGTACCGGACCGGCGACCGGATCCGCCGCGAGGGCCGGGACATGGTGCACCGCGGCCGGCTCGACCACCAGGTCAAGATCATGGGCCACCGGGTGGAGCTGGGCGAGGTCGAGGCCGCGCTGTTCCGGCACCCGGACATCGTGTCGGCCGGCGTGGTCGCCGTGACCGCGGTCGGTGGAACCCGGCTGTGGGCGGGCTACACCGGCCGCCCCGTGCCCGGACCCGACCTGGACCGGTGGCTGCGCGGCCAGGTGCCGCTGCACATGGTGCCCGAACGGGTCCGCCACCTGGACGTCCTGCCGCTCAACGAGAACGGCAAGACCGACCGGGCCAAGCTCACGGAGGTGCTGCGGTGAAGCTCGTAGTGGTCTACGACACCGGCAGCCTCGCGCCGTCCCGGATCGCCGAGGCCGCCGGGGAGATCGACTGCGAGCTGGTGTTCGCGGTCGCCGACTCCGACCACGGCCGGGAGATGCGGCCGATGCTGGAACTGCTCGGTTCGGTGGTGCCCGTCGACGCGGTCACCGAGCTGAAGGCGCACCGGCCGGACGGCATCGTCACGTTCAGCGAACGGCAGCTCGTGCCCGCGGTCGGGTTGGCGCAGGCGCTGGACCTGCCCTACCACTCGGCCGCCGACATCGAGGCGATCACCCGCAAGGACCGGCAGCGGGCCAGGTTCGCCGAGGCGGGCGTGGACGCCATCCGGTTCCGCACGCTGACCTCCGCCGACCAGGTCGACGAGGCCATCGGGCACGTCGGCCTGCCCGCGATCATCAAACCGGTGCTCGGCGCCGGCAGCCGCAACACCACCGTCGTGAACACCTCGGACGCGTGCCGCCAGTGGGTGACCGAGGCGTTGGCGACCGAGGACTCCGTGCTGCTGGAGGAGTTCCTGGTCGGCCGACCCACCGACGAGCCGTGGGGCGACTACATCGCGGTGGACTGCGTGGCCACCGGAGACCTGGTGCGGCCGGTGTTCGTGACGAGCAAGTTCTCGGTGGCCGAGCCGTTCCGGGAACGCGGCGGGTACGGTGGCCGGTCCGTCGTGCCGCCCGACGAGGTGCGTGCGGTCGAGGAGCTGGCGTGCCGGGCGGTGCACGCGTTGGGCATCCGGCGCGGTGTCGCGGACGTGGAGATCAAGCTCACGCCGTCCGGGCCGCGGGTGATCGAGGTCAACGGCCGGCTCGGCGCGTGGGTGGACGACCTCGCGGTGCGTTCGTCCACCTCGGACCCGGCGGCGGTCGCGGTCCGGTCGGCGGTCGACGTGGCGTTCGACCTGGAGCCGCGCTACGACGGGCCGATCGCGTTCAACTACCTCGTCATCCCGCCGTTGTCGGCCAAGCGGGTGCGGTCCCTGCACGGCGTGGCCCGGCTGCGCCGGACCCGTGACGTCGACCGCGTGATGGTGCTGTCCACGCCCGGCACGTCGGTCGACTGGCGGCTGGGCACCCGCTCCCACGTGGCGTCGGTCTCCGGGCACGTGGACAGCCACGACCAGTTGGCGGAGGCGATCGCCGCGATCGAGGAGGTGGACTGGGTTGGCTACGAGTGACCGCACGTCTGGAGTGGACCTGCTGATCCTCGACCTGGACGGAGTGCTGGTGGACACCCAGGACGCGGAGGACGGCGCGCTGGCCCACGTCGGCACGCTGATGGGCGTGCACCTGACGCCCGACCAGGCGTCGGCGCTGTTCTCCGGCAAGCGCGTCCAGGAGTGCCTGGACCTGTTGGCGGAGATGGCACACCGCCCGCCGCCGCCCGACGCGGTGCGGATCGTGCGGGCCAAGTGCCAGGAGCTGATCGGGGGCACGCTGGAACCCGTGCCCGGGGTGGAGGACGCCCTGCGGCGGGTCGGCGTGGAGCTGTGCGTGGCGTCCAACAGCCCGCGCGAGATCATCGAGAAGCGGCTGGCCGACTGCGGCATCCTGGGCTTCTTCGGCGACCGGCTCTACTCGGCCTACGAGGTCAACGCGTGGAAGCCGGACCCGGAGCTGTTCCGGTGGGCCGCACGGGACCGGGGCGTGGCCGCCGACCGGTGCGTGGTGGTGGAGGACAGCCTGGTCGGGGTCGACGCCGCCCTGTCGGCCGGTATGCGGGTGCTGCAGTTCAACGTCGTTCCGGTGGAAGCGCCGCACCGGGCGGGGGTGCCGACGTTCTCGTCGATGCACGCCCTGCCCGAGTTGGTGCACGGGGGGAGTCCGTCATGAGCAAGGTGATGGTGCTGGGCGCCGGGGACCTCGGCCGCCGGGTGTTCCACGAGTTGGCGCACGGTCCGGGCGACCGGCACGTGCGGTTGGTCGGCCGGGACGAGGACGCGACCCTGCGAGCGGCGAACCTGACCCGGTTCAGCAGTCTGCAACGCGGCTACGGCGCGTCGGTCGACTACGCCACCACGGACCTGCACGACGTCGAGCGCACCGCCGAGTGCATCGCCGCGTTCGAGCCGGACCTGCTGTTCCTCGCGGCGAGTTTCCAGTCGTGGTGGGTGATCACGACGTTGGCACGTGACGCGTTCCAGCGGTTGTACGCGGCCAACTACGGCCCCTGGCTGCCGATGCACCTCGTCCCGGTGCACAAGGCGATGCGGGCGGTGCGGATGGCCGGCAGCCGGGCGGTCGTGGTCAACGCCGCCTACCCCGATGCCGTGCACCCGGTGCTGAACGCGGTCGGCCTGTCACCCGATGTCGGCATCGGCAACGTGGCCAACAACGTGCCCGGCATCCGCGTCGCCGCGGCCGACCGGCTCGGTGTACCGGTGCGCGAGGTCGACGTCCGACTCGTGGCGCACCACTACGTGTCGCACCGGCTGTCCCGCGCCGGCGACTCCGGACCGGCCCGGATGGGTCTGGCCATCGCGCACGACGGAACGGACGTGACCGATCGCCTGGATGTCGCGTCGCTGCTCAAGAGCCTTCCGCTGGAGTACCGCCGCACCGGCGGGATGCCGGGCCAGGCGATGACCGCCGCGTCCGGGCTGAGCCTGCTGGAACCGCTGGCGGACGGCCGGGACGCGCTCGTCCACGCGCCGGGACCGGGTGGCCTCGCCGGCGGCTACCCCGTGGCCGTGGAGGACGGCCGCATCCGCACCGCGCTGCCGGACAGCATGTCACCGGAGGAGGCCGCGGCGATCAACCTCAGCGGGCAGGTGCAGGACGGCATCACGTCCATCGAACCGGACGGCACGGTCCACTTCGAACCGTCCATGATGGCCCTGCTGACGGCGGAACTGGGCTACGACTGCCAGTCGATGCCGTTGGCCGAAGCGGAAGGTCGCGCGGTCGAGATCGGGGAGCGCTTCGAAGCTTACCGGATCCGCGTGCTCGGATGAGCGATGTGACGCCCTGTCACGATGTCGCCGGGGCCGTCCACCTCACCCACCGGCCACCTCCACGCCGTACCCGGCCCACACCGGCGCCTCCGCACGGGATTCCCGTCGGCGACGTCCCGGGCACCACCGCCGGTCCACCGGCCGGCCCGGCACCGTTCACCCACTGCTCCGGGTCCGGCAGTAGTCGTTCCAGCATCTCCTGAGCGTGGATCACCAGCGCCGATAGCGACGGCACCGCCGCCAACAGCACCGTCTCGCCCGCCTCGAACCCGCATTACGGCGGGCTGGCATCCCAGGCGATACGCGCCACCAGACCCTCGATGTCCCGCACATCCTCAACCGGCAGGGTGTCCGGCGAGGGCACACATCAGGACAAGCCACCAGCGCCAGCGCCGGGGCGGCGAAGAACGAGCGAACCCCCACCGGACAACCGAGATCATGACATCGACGCGAAGAGAGTTGCCGCGCCGTGGACGAGCGGCCCTTGCTGGCAGGTGAGCACTTCCCACGGCTGCACCACGTTGCGCTCGCGGCGGATCAGCGCAGCGGTCGGATGGCCGGAGTGCCTTGGTGACGGGTCGACATTCGGTGCTGCTCCGAACGGGCGCTTGTTCGACTCGACCCCTCTGGGCATGCTTTCGCCTGGTTCGGCGCCGAAATGCCGGTTGCCGCCATTGATCCAATAGGGGGATCCTCTTGTCGACGCCTTTCAAGGGCGTGCGCTTCAGCATGCGCTCAAGACGCTTTGTCCAGTCCCTGGCTATTTCGATCAGCGTCACCATCGGCGCGTCCGCCCTGTCGCCGGTTGTCCCGCCGGCAGGAGCCGCACCGCCCGCTCCGACGCCGGTGAGCGCGCGGGACCTGCCGTTGTTGTCGGCGGAGTCCGCGAAAATGGACTCGGTGGCCCCGGCCGACCCGAAGGCCGACTTCGCGCCGTTGGCGAAAAAGGACAGCGGTTCGCATTTCGACCCGCAGCGGTCGCGGTTGGTCTCGCGGTCGATGTACGGCGAGGTGTACGAGAACCCTGACGGCACGCAGACGCACCGTCAGGCGACGGTGCCGATGAACGTCAAGGAAGTCGACGGCCAGTGGCACCCGGTGGACGTGTCACTGGAGGTCGACGCCAAGAACAAGCGCGCCAAGGCCAAGCGGCACCCACTGCGGCCCACGTTCGCCGACACCGCTGCGGATTCGAACCTGCTCAGCGTGGAGACCGAGAACGGCGCGCGCGTGTCGCTGGGGTTGGAGCGCCCGAAGGCGGCCAAGGCCGACGTCCGCGGCGCGCAGGCCGGGTACCGGGAGGTCGAGCCGGCCACCGACCTGGAGTACGAGGTGACACCGGGCGGGGTGAAGGAGGTCATCAAGCTCAAGCAGGTGCCCGCCTCGGGCAAGTCGTCGTGGCGGTTCGTGCTCGAAACCGGCGGCCTGGCACCGCGGCTGGTGGACGACGGCGTTCAGCTGGTGGACGCGCAACAGAAGGCCCGGTTGGTGATCCCGCCGGTGCTGACGTGGGATTCCGCGGGCACCGAGGACACCCCGCCCGCCCGGACCGGCGGTACCTACGGACTGGAGCACGTCGACGGTTCCCGCTGGGTGCTCACGGTGGCGGTGGACGAGGCCTGGTTGCGGGACAAGGAGCGGGTCTACCCGGTGAGCGTGGACCCGACGTTCACGTTGCCGGTGACGGAGTGGCACTCCTACAAGTCGGACGGCACCCAGACCTACAACCAGTACGGCCTGCAGGTCGGCAGCCCCATGCACAACCAGACGGTGTGGCGGACGTTGTTCAAGTTCGATTACCCGCAGATGTTCGGCCGCACCGTGGTCGGCGCGCGGTTCGACGTGCGCAACAACCGGACGTTGTCGCCGGTGGACAAGACCTACGGCGCGAACCTGTACCACGGCACGGCGTTCCAGTTCGACGGTCTCGGCCAGCACCTGGCATCCGCGCTCGTCGGGCAGGTCGGCAGTTTCAGCGACCCGCGGTTGACGCAGTACCTGCGGGAGAAGGTGGACGCGCGCGACCCGTACGCCTGGATGATGATCACCGGGCACGAGGACCCGAACGTCTGGACCTACAAGAGCCTCGACGCGACGATGACGATCGACACGGGCACGGCTCCGCCCGCGCCGACGCTGATCGGGCCGCCAGACCAGAGCGTGAGCACGGTCTTGACGCCCACGCTGGCGGTCGACCCGGTCGCCGACCCGGACGGCGACCCCGTCAAGTACTGCTTCCGCGTCGCGACCGGCGCGGACGCCAACTCCGGCGTGGTGGTCGACTCCGGTTGTCTGGACAGCCCTTCGTGGAACGTCCCGTCCGGGGTGCTGCAGGACGGCGTGTCCTACACCTGGCAGGTCAAGGTCTCCAGCGGTGCGACGCTCACCCCGAGCCCGGTGTGGCGGCTGAAGGTGGACCAGCGCATCGGCGACCGGGGACCCGCTCCGGCGGACGCGGTCGGGCCGATCTCGACCAACTTGGCCAACGGCAACGCGTCGGTGTCGGTGTCCTCGCCGACGTTCACCACGGTGGGCGGCACCGCGGGCTTGAACTTCACCTACAACTCGCAGCAGCAGGAGTCGAAGGGCCTGCGGGCGTCGTACTTCCAGGACCTGTCGCAGAACGGCAACATCAACCCTGGTCAGCAGCCCGTGCTGGTGCGCACCGAGCCGCAGGTCAACGTGGACTGGGGTGACGGGTCGCCGTTCGCCCCGGCTCTGCCGGCGGACTTCTTCGTCGTGCGCTGGGAGGGGTTCTTCCAGGCTCCGGTGGCGGGGACCTACCAGTTCGCCGGCGTGCACGACGACGGGCTGAAGATCTGGGTCAACAACAACTCCGTCTACGACCAGGGCTGCTGCGGTGACGTGAACTGGGGTGTGGCGGGCAACGTCGCCCTGTCCGCCGGGCAGCGGGTACCGATCAAGGTGGAGTTGGCCGAGCAGAGAGGGCTGGCGAACCTGCGGATGTTCGTGCGCACCACCGACAACACCACGGTGCCGCCGCAGATCGTGCCGGCCGACTGGCTGTACTCCCAGGACCTGCCCGCCCTGCCCAAGGGGTGGACGCTGTCGGCCGACGTGGACGGCTCGGGCGCCTCGTTCACCGAGGCCAAGGTCACCGACCAGAACATCGTGCTGACCGACGGCTCGGGCGCCAAGCACACCTGGACCAAGAAGTCGGCCGGCGGCTACACGCCCCCCGACGGCGAGGACGGCATCCTCGCGCTGGACAACTCCGGTCGCATCACGCTGACCTACGGCTCCGAGGTGTTCGTGTTCACCGCCGAGGGCAAGCTGGAATCGCAGTCCAGCGCCGTGGACACGCGCAAGCCGGCGGCGTTGCAGAACGTCTACGACGGCTCGCCGTCCCGCCTGCGAGACATCAAGGACCCGGTCTCGCAGCGGTCGCACCGGCTGCACTACAACCGCTCCGGTGACGACTGCTACGCGGGCACCACCCCGCCGCCGGGCGCGGACGCGCTGCCGCCGGCGCAGATGCTGTGCCGGATCACGTACTGGGACGGCACGCAGACGCGGCTGTGGTACCACCAGGGCAGGCTGTTCCGGATCGAGGACCCGGGCGCGGAGATCACCGACTTCAGCTTCACCGCCAACGGCCTGCTCGACGGCGTCCGCGACAGCCGCGCCTCAGACTGGGTCGCCCGCGACCCGGCCAACCGCAACACCGATGCCGCCAACTACGTCGTCCACTACGTCGACCACACCGCGGCCAAGCCGCTGATCCGGCAGGTCTACGAGCCCAAGGCGGCCGCGGACGTGGAGCGGGGCAGGCACGGCTACCGGTACGACCCGGCGCAGCGCACCACCTACGTCGACGTCGACGGGGTGACCTCGGCGTCCGGGTTCTCCACCAAGGTCACCTACGACGCGGCGTTCCGGCAGCTCACGAGCACCGACGCCACCGGCCACACCACCTCCCAGACGTGGAGCGTCAAGGACCGGGTGCTGACCTCCACCGACGCGGCGGGCCGGGTGTCGACGAACGTCTACGACGCGGTCGATCGGCTGACCGACAAGTACGGGCCCGCTCCGGCGTCGTGCTTCACCGGCCTGGTGCCCACCGCGGCGTGCGCGGCGACCGTGCCGCACACGAGGACCAATTACGACGAGGGCCTCAACGGGCTGGCCGCCGCGTTCTACGACAATCGCGACCTCACCGGCAGCCCGAAGGTCTACCAGACCGGCCTGGCCGCCGACGGTGCCACCGCCCGCGACTGGGGTGACGCCGCACCGGCCACCGGCATCCCGGCGGACAACTTCTCGCTGCGCCTGACCGGCGATGTCGTCTTCCCCGAAGCCGGTACCTACACGCTGCGCGTGCTCGCCGACGACGGCGTGCGCATGTGGGTCGACGACCTGTTGCTGATCGACGGCTGGGTCGACTCCTCACCCACCTGGCGCACCGGCCGGGTCACCGTCCCCGCGGCGGGCGGCGCGAGGAAGGTGCGCCTGGAGTACTACGAGGCGACCGTCACGGCTCGGCTCGAACTGCACTGGACCACCCCGGGTGGCATCCAGCAGGTCGTTCCGGCGACCAACCTGCGCCCCCGCCACGACCTGACCACCTCGACGGTCAAGGGCGAGTCGCACGAGGTGCCGGACGAGGTGGCCACGACCAGGTACACCGACAACGGGCTCGACGCGGCCTACGGCCTGCAGACCAGCACCACCAGCGCGGGGCTGACCACGGGCACCTCCTACGAGCAGGTCGGCGCCGGCTACCTGCGCAAGACCGGCGCGACCGCGCCCAACGGCGCTCAGACAGCCCACACCTTCTACGGCGGCACCGAGACGCGTGACAACCCGTGCACGTCGGAGGTGGAGGCGATCAACCAGGGCGGTCTGGCCAAGCTGACCCGTCTGCCCAACCCGGCCGGCGGGACGGCCAGGGAGGACGAGCAGGTCTTCGACGCCTCCGGCCGGGTCGTGGCCAAGGGGACGTCGGGGGAGTGGCTGTGCACCACGTACGACGAGCGCGACCGGGTGGTCTCGGTCAAGCACCCGGCGTCGGCGTCGGCGGGCGAGCGGACGGTCACCACGAACCACGCGGTCGACGGTGATCCGCTGACCACGTCGGTGTCCGACCACGAGGGCACGACCGCCGTGCGCATGGACCTGCTGGGACGGACCGTGGAGTACACCGACGCCAGCGGTGTGCGCACCCGGACCCGCTACGACCAAGCCGGACGCACGACGTCGGAGACGGTGACCCCGCCGAACGCCGCCGACGCGCCGCAGGAGACCACCTACACCCATGACGGCGCCAGCCGGGTGCGCACCGTCAAGCTGGGGACAACCGTGCTCGCCACCGCGACCTACGACACCGCCGGTGAGCTGGCCTCGGTGACCTACGCCAACGGCAGCTCCCTGGCGGCCGTCGGCAACGACACTGCGGGGCGGGTGGTGTCGAACACCTGGAGGACCACCGACAACGTCGAGGTGGTCTCGTCGGTGACGCGCTCGCGGGCGGGCACGATCGTCGACGAGTCGCTGGGCGGGGTGGATGCCCGGCCGTCGGGCCGGAACTACGTCTACGACGCGGCGGGCAGGTTGGTCGAGGCGTGGGTGCCGGGGCACCACTACACCTACGACTTCACCTCGGCCGCCCCGGCGGCGTGCCCGACGGGTGCGCTGCCCAACGCCGGGCAGAACACCAACCGGGTGCGGTTGCTGGACGAGACGGCCTCGGGTGTGGCGGAGACCGGGTACTGCTATGACGCGGCCGACCGGCTGCTGGGCACGGTCGGCGCCACCGCGGTGACCGACGTGCGCTACGACGACCACGGCAACACCACCCAGTACACCGTCGGCGGTGCCACCACACACCTGTCCTGGGACGGCGCGGACCGCAACACCGCCATGCGCAACACCGGCGCCGACCCGGCGGACGTGCGGTACACCAGGGACGCGGCCGACCGGATCATCCGACGCCAGGCGACCGCGGGTGACGACGTGGCGGACGTCCGCTACGGCTACAGCGCCGAGGGCGACACCGCCGACCTGACACTCAACGGTCCGGACAAGCGGCTCTTGACGCGCACCATCAGCCTGCCCGGCGGCGCGCTGTACACGTGGAGGCCGGACGCGACCACGCTGGACCACCCCACGATCCGCGGCGACCTCGCCCTCACCACGGGGGCGGACGGCAAGCAGGTCGGCGGGCTGCGCACCTACAGCCCGTTCGGCGAGGCCGTCGGTGTGGTGGGCGTGAACGACGGACTGCCGGACAACCAACCCGGTCACATGGACTACGGCTGGCTGGGGCGGCACCAGCGCCCGCACGAGCACGCCGGTGCCCTGTCCATCGTCCAGATGGGTGCCCGTCCCTACAGCCCCCTGCTGGGCCGGTTCCTGTCGGTCGACCCGGTCGAGGGCGGCAGCGCCAACGACTACGACTACGTCAACGGCGACCCGGTGAACAACGTCGACCTGGACGGCAAGCGGTGCCAGCGGAACTTCTGGGGGTACCGGTGCGGCCCCAAGGTGTTCAACAAGGGACCGATCCGGCGGGTCATCACGGTGCAGCGCTCACCGGGCGGGAAGTGGAAGATCGTCAAGCACACCTACTACCGGGCTCCGCTCATCGGAGGTATGAGGGTGTCCCTGCCGCTGTCCAGGACCACGTGCAACGCTTCCATGAAGTCCTGTTCGGTCAAGAGTCCGAGGGCGGTGGTCCGGCGGGCGTCCACGGGCTGCAAGGCCGGGTTCTTCACCGTGGCCGGTGGTGCGATCACTACGCTCGGCGGCTTCGCCACCAAGAACCCCTTCGGCGTTGTGGGAGGGGTGGTCACCACCGCCGGTGGCGTCACGGCGATGAGGGGCTTCTGCTGATGAACGCGGGAATCGTGCTGTTGGTGCTGGGTGGCGTCTGCCTCGCGATCGCGATGCTGATCCTGGTGGCGGCCCAGGACTTCGGGCCGATGTTCGTCTTCCTCCTCGCGGCCACGGCCGTGTGGGTCGTCGCGCTGGCGTGGGAAGTGCGGAAGCGGAGGCGCTGACCGGCGCTCGTCGAGTCCACCAGGCGGTTCCGGGCCGTAGGGGGTGCCATCGTGGTCACCCCCTACGGCCAACGCGTGTCCACACCACGGTGTCGACACAGCGGGAGCACCCCCCGCTCGCGCGGGGGATGAACCGCCCCGGCTTTGATGGGGACTCCATTGCGTGTGGAGGATGGAGTCATGGCAGGAACGTCACGGCACTCGGTCGAGGTGCGTCAGCGGGC
>NZ_JBFAQZ010000013.1:0-243792 GCF_040673975.1 Actinosynnema sp. NPDC050801
AGCTACCGCACTCCGCACGAAGTCCGTGTCGGCTATCGTCAAGGTCTCGCCCTCGTGGCATGAAATCCGGTGTCCGGTCTTCGGGGACAACCTCAGCCACCGGTTTTACGCCGGTAGGCTTGTGGTCGAGGCCTGTCAACGCGTTCACCCGGCTGACCGCGCTCCCGCGACCGATCACCTGAACACCGGCCCACGCCCCGACGAGCAGTCGGCGGAGGACTCCCGGTCAACACGCCGGGCCATCGGCGTGCCCGCGAACTCCGGCGGACCTCCCCGAGATCGACTACCCGGCTCGCAGCCTTGATCAACGGTCAGCGAAAGGCGGAGGGTCGGCTTGACGGACGCCGAGTTCGGCGAGGCCCTACGAGACTTCCTGCGAAAACCTTCCCGTTACATCTTGACGAGGCCGATGTTATCGTTCACAGTCCACGTGGTGCGTTCGGTCACACCGCCGTTGGTTCCCTAACATCCATCGCCTCTATACCCCTACGTATTCCCTGCACACGGATCGTCTTCGAAGGATGTTAGCGCTAACAGGTTGCTTTCCGGGCAGTTGGCCGTGCGCGGGTGTCGTCGGCGTCCGCGCCGATGCGGCCCGCATCGTGTCGGCGATCCTCAATGACGAGAGGAAAGACGCTATGTCGGTTGGGTTTGCGCGCGCCGCGAGGGGGCGTCGTCGTTTGCGGTCGGGGTTGGCCGCCGCGGCGGCGGTGGCGTTCGTGGGCGGGTTGCTCACGGTGGTCACGACGTCGGCGTCGGCCGCCACGGTGGACACCACCGCCTGGTACGTGCTCGTGAACCGCAACAGCGGCAAGGCGATGGACGTGTCCGGCGTTTCCACCGCCGATGGGGCGGCGATCCACCAGTGGGCTCGTCACGGCGGAGCGAACCAGCAGTGGCAGTTCGTGGACTCCGGTAGCGGCTACTACCGGTTGAAGTCGAAGAACTCCGGCAAGGTCCTCGAAGTGGGCAACTGGTCGACCGCCGATGGCGCGAAGGTCCAGCAGTGGACGGACCACAACGGCACGAACCAGCAGTTCCGGCTGGCCGACTCCGACAGCGGTTACGTGCGCCTGATCAACCGCAACAGCAACAAGGCGGTCGAGGTCCAGAACGCGGCGACCAACGACGGCGCCGGCGTCGTGCAATACGGCGACTGGGGCGGCGGCAACCAGCAGTGGCAGCTCGTCCGCGTCGCCGAAGGATGGAATCCCGATTCGTCGTACACGACGACGGACACCGGCGAGGGCACCTACGCGGTTCCCATGCTCAACGCCGACGTGCCGGATGTCAGTGTCGAGCGCGTCCCCGCGTCGCAGAACGACGAAGGGCGCGACGTCTACTACATGGTCAGCACGACGATGCATCTCAGCCCGGGCGCACCGATCATGAAGTCGTACGACCTCGTCAACTGGGAGATCGTGAGCTACGCGTTCGATCGCCTCGACATCAGTGATGCCGCGTCCTTGCGCAACGGCCGGAACTCCTACGGCGAGGGACAGTGGGCCTCGTCGATCCGCTTCCACGACGGCACCTACTACGTGCTGATCAACTCGCTGAACCTCGGCGGCGCGTTCCTCTACCGCACTGACGACATCGAGAACGGAGCGTGGACGAAGACGGCGTTCGGTCGAGGCTTCCACGACCCTTCGCTCTTCTTCGACGACGCCAACGGCGGAACGCCGTACATCTTCTACGGTGGCGGTGGCGCCAGCGCGGTTCGGCTGAACCCGACGCTGACGGCGGTCGAGCAGGACTTTCCGGACGTAATCCGGCGCAGCGACTACGCGGATAAGCCGTACATCGGCAGCGATACGATCTTTGAGGGCGCCCAGGTGGCGTTCATCGACGGCTACTACTACGTGGTGATGATCACCTGGCCCGGCGACGGTCGGCAGGTCGTCATGTTCCGCTCGGCCGAACTGCTCGGGCGCCTCGCGGCTACCCCGGCGCCCTACGAGTCCCGTGGAGCGTTGAACTCGAACGGATTCGCCCAGGGCAGCCTCGTGCCCATCTCGAATGGCGCGGGCGACGACGACTGGTATGGTTTCTTCTTCCGCGACTCGTATCCGGTCGGTCGCATTCCGGCGCTGATCCCGGCGACCTGGAGCGACGGGTGGCCGACCTTCGGCAACAACGGCGTCGTGCCGGTCGACGGCGTCTTCCAGAAGCCGATCAGGCTCACCCCTGAGCAGGAGCGCTTCGAGCGGCTCAAGAGCATCGTCGTGTCCGACGACTTCGACAACGATGCACCGCACCGTGCCTACCAGGACGAGCGGTGGACGGTGCCGACACCACCCGACATCGACGAGACGCTGGTCGGCGTTGAACTCTTCGGCAATCCCGGCGTGGAGTCCGGAAGCACGGCGGGCTGGATCGCCAACGACGGCGCGACGCTCTCGACGACGACCGACGCACACACCGGCTCGACGGCTCTCGCGGTCACCGGGAGGAACGCCACGGGATCGGGGCCGGCGCAGAACGTCACCGGCAAGCTGCAGCACGGCGTCACGTACGACGTCTCGGCATGGGTCAAGTACGACAACCCCGCGAGCCCGGCGACCAAGCAGTTCCTCATCACCGCTCGGTACGGCGGCAGCAACACGACCTTCACCAACCTCTCGCCCGCCACCGCCGTGACCCGCGGGAGCTGGGGCAAGGTGTCCGGGTCGTTCACGATTCCCGCGACGCAGGCTCTCTCCGATGTCCGCATCTTCATCGAGACCCCCTGGGTGAGCAATCCGTCGTCGGACCCCAACACGCACCTCATGGACTACAAGGTCGATGACGTTTCACTCGTCGGGCGGCCGGCCGCCGAGCCGCCGCATCCCGATGAAATCGCCCCGAACGGGTCGAACCTCGACCTGGCCTGGGAATGGAACCACACGCCCGACAATCGGTACTGGTCGCTCACTGACCGCCAGGGGTGGCTGCGGTTGACGGCCGGCAAGGTCGTGACCGGTGCGTACACCCACCGCAGCCCCGGTGGCGAGCTCACCTGGCTCGAAGAAGCTCGCAACACGCTCTCACAGCGCTCCTTCGGACCCCGGCAGTCGGCCGAGACGAAGCTGGACGTCTCGGGCATGAACAACGGCGACGTCGCCGGTCTTGCGGCGTTCGGCCACGACTTCTCCTACATCGCGGTCAAGCGCGTGAACGGGGTGAACACGGTGGGAGTCGTCCATCGCGGACGTCCCTTCACCCCATCGATCGACCAGTCGGCGATTGAGAGCTTCCTCCCGGGCACCGCTACGGCGCTCGGGAGTACCGCGGAGGTACACCTGAAGGCGGATCTGGACTTCGCCCGGAGTCCGGAGCAGCTCTACACGACCTTCTATTACAGTATGGACGGGATCAATTGGACCAAGCTCGGCAACGCCGTCGGGCCGCTCGAGTTCGGCGGATCGATCCACTTCATGGGACACAGGTTGGCACTGTTCAACTACGCGACCCAGCAGACCGGCGGCCACGTCGACTTCGACCGCTTCCTGCTGAGCGACACGCTGACGTCGCAGAACCAGCCGCTCGACAAGGGCGACCTGAATGCCGCGATCGCCTACGCCGAATCACTCGACTCGGGGGACTACCCCGTCGAAGCGTGGGCGGCGATGCTCGACGCGCTCGCCGAAGCGCGAACCGTGGCAGCAGGGGTGGTCGGCACGCAGAACCAGATCGACGCCCCCGAGCGAGCGCTCAGCTATCAGCTCGCCCGCCTCGGAACGCTGAAGGCGCCGTGACTCGATGTCGAGCTGACGGCCGGCACCCGCTGCGAGGCCGGAAAGGTGGTCGTCACGGTGCGCGCGGCCAACGTGGAGGAGGTGCCGATCACGGTCGCCTTCGAGACGCCGCGTGGCAGCAAGTCCCGGGTGTCGGTCGCCCCCCGGCGCGAACGCGGTGCACGCTTTCACGACCCGACTGGTGAGCCTGCCGGCCCGGCAGGCGCTGGCCGCGGCGGACCTGGCGGTGTCCGCGGTGCGGGAGGCGAGCCGGCCGCTGCGGGCGGACGTGTGGGGGCACCTGTACGCGCCGATGCGCACGTTGGCGCAGGTGACCGCACGTGCCGGCGACGTGCGGCTGGAGTTGGGGCACGGGCGCGACCTGCCGTCGGTGGCGACCGCGTTGCTGCACGGCGACATCGACGTCGCGTTCGGTCGCGTCCACCCGCCCCTGCCCGCCGGGCTGACCCACCGGCTGGTGCGCGTGGAGCCGGTGGACGCGATCCTCGGCGCGGACCACCCACTGGCGGCCGAGCCCGCGTTGCGGCCCGAGCAGCTGCGCGACAGTGTGCTGTGGACCCCCGGAGCACTGGACCGGCTGGACTTCCTGCGCCGCTTCGCCCAGCACTTCGACATCCGCGACCACGCCGAGGGCACCAACCTGGGCTTGGACTACTTCCTCGCCGACGTGGCCGCCTCACCGCGCCGCTTCTCACTGCTGCCGGCGGACGTGCTGTTGCCGGAGTCACCGGGGATCCGGCAGATTCCGCTGGTCGAACCGACACCTCTCTACGCCTGGTCATTGCTGTGGCGCTCACCAGGCCACCCACTGCTGAGCGCCCTGGTGAGCGCCTGCGTGGCCGAAGCCGCGCGCAACCGCTGGCTGGAGTACGACCCGAGCCGCGACTGGCTACCCGAACCCAACCGCTGACCGCTCACGCGTTGCTGCACCGGCGCAGGGCGAGTTCGGCCAGGACGGTCGCGCCGTCGGACAGCACCGCGTCGTCGAACTCGGCGAGGGGGGAGTGGTTGTCGGTGGTGCCGCTGCCCGCGCCGAGCAGCACGAACGCGCCGGGGACCTGCTGGAGGACCCGGGAGAAGTCCTCGCCTCCCGGCAGCGGGTTGGTCAAGGGGCGGAAGCGGTGCTCACCGAGGACGTCGGTGATCGTGTCGCCGACGAAGGCCGCCTCCTGCGGGTCGTTGACGGTCATCGGGTAGCCGTCGACGTAGGTGACGTCGGCGTGCAGGCCGTGGGCCTGCGCGATCGACCGGGCCAGGGTGATCGCGGCGTCCTTGATCCTGGCCTTGGCCTGCGCGGAGAACGTGCGCACGGTGGCTTCGAACCGCGCGGTGTCGGGGATGACGTTGCGGCGGCTCCCGGCGTGGAACGAGCCCACGGTCAGGACCACGGGGTCGAAGATGTCGGACTGGCGCGTGACCAGGGTCTGCAGTGCGGTGACGATCTCGCACGCCACCGGGATCGGGTCCTTCGCGCGGTGCGGCCTGGCGCCGTGCCCGCCGGAGCCGACGACGGTGACTTCCAGCCCGTCGGAGGCCGCCATCGTCGTGCCGGGGCGGGCGGTGAACAGCCCGTGCGGCACGGCGGCGCTGAACACGTGCAACGCGTAGGCGGCGGCCGGTTTCGAGCCCGTGGCGTCCAGCACGCCCTCGGCGATCATCGCGGCGGAGCCGTCCCACTCCTCCTCGCCGGGCTGGAACATGAAGATCACGTCACCGGCCAGTTGGTCCCGCCGGGCGGGGCAAGGGTGGGAAATTTCCCACTCCAACTTTCGCTCAGCGAAATGAGCTTGACCCAGCTTGGTCGCTGTCAGCGGTCATCTGTTGTAGTGGGGAAGTGTTTTCCGCGTCGCCGGAAGCGTTGGTCCGATTCTATGGTCACTATTTTAATTAACGGCTCGACGAGTTGCTGGGACAGGGTCTCGTAAAGCGCGACTGATCGCTCTGGTCAAAGCCTAATGCTGTCTGAAGATGATGCGCTCTATGCGGGTCCCGGCCTCGCGCTCGCACGCCGCGCCCGAAGTGCTCCGGCGAGAGGAGCCGCTCGTGTACCCGGTACCTCGCCACGCGGGCACCGGTGCAGCCGGGGTGCCGGAGGCGGGGCACGTGCGGCTTGCCGACCAGGTCGTCGCGATCGCCGTTGTGAAGCAGCACCCCCGGTAGTTGTCAAGGTGAATGAGACAGGTTGTGTTACGGGGCCGGTTGCGGTTGCCCGACGGGCTGGTTGATCCAGGCCGCCTCGGGTAGCCGGGGTGGGTGCGGTCGGCGTGCGAAGCGTTGCGGGTGCCGGGTGTGGGCGCGGTCGAGGGTGACCTGGCGTTGGTCGCGGATCTGTTCGGCGGTTCCGAAGTGGATGGACGCGGGGGTGTGCATCCCGATGCCGGAGTGCCGGTGTTCGTGGTTGTAGGCGAGGAAGAATTCCTCGCAGAACGCGCGGGCGTCTTCCAGCGACCCGAACCGGTCGGGGAAGTCGGGCATGTACTTCATCGTCTTGAACTGGGCTTCGGAGTAGGGGTTGTCGTTCGAGACGCGAGGTCGGGAGTGCGACCGCAGGACGCCGAGGTCGACCAGGAGTTCGGAGACCGGCTTGGACACCATGGCGCCGCCTCTGTCGGCGTGGATGGTGTGCGGCCGGGTGCCGTTGCGGGCGACGGCGTCGGCGAGGAAGTCCCGAGCCACGACGGCGTGCTCCGCGGCGGCGACCAGCCATCCGGTGACGTAGCGGGAGAAGATGTCCAGAACGACGTAGCACCGGTACCAGACCCCTTTCACCGGTCCTTTCAACGCGGTGATGTCCCACGACCACACCTCGCTTGGGCCGCGGGCCAGAAGCTCGGGGCGGACGCGGGTCGGGTGCGTCGCGACGCGGCGGCGTTCGCGGACCTGCCCGGCGGCGCGGGCGATCCGGTACATCGTCGACACCGAGCACCAGTAGCGGCCCTCGTCCAGTTCCCGCGCCCACACCTGCGGGATCGCCAGGTCCCGGTAGGCCGGGCTGGTCAACACCTCCAGCACCGTGGCGCGTTCGCCGGCGTCCAGGGCGTGCGGCGGTGGGCTGCGGGGCGGCCACGGGCCGTGTACCGGCCCTCTGGGCCCGCGGTGCCGGTAATGGGTCGCGCGGGACATCCCCGTCAACGCGCACGACTTCGTCACCGGGACGTCCGCGTCGCGCAGTTCGGTGAACGCGGTCGTCAGGACGAGCTCGGCGGCCTGTCGTCGTCCGTGCCCTCCGAGAGTTCCTGCAAGAGCGCGTGTGCTTTTCCCATGATGTCCAGCGCCATCCGTGTCTTCGCCAGGTCGGAGGTCGGTTTCGCGTTCTGCCGGCGGAGTTTCTCCAGCTCGATCTGTTCGGCCGTCTTCCTCGTCGACGGCGCGGATTCCGTCGGCTCGCCACCCAGCCGGCCCGCGTCGCGCGCCCGTGTCCACTCGATGACGTGGGAGGAGTACAGGCCCTCGCGGCGCAGGATCGCGCCTTTCTCGCCGTTCGGGGCGTTCTCGTACTCGGCGACGACGGCGAGCTTGTACTCCGGGGTGAACGCCCGCCGGGACGGGCGTGCGGCCGGGCCGGCGGGCGTCCCGCCCGAGGAACGCCGGGACTGCTTGTCGGATGGTGTGGACACGAGCACCAGGATCTCCGATCCCGCCCTTGGTCAGGAACCTCACTCACACGAGGTGTCTCACAGCAGTCTGACCAAGAGGGCCCCGACCGGTACATGTCGCTGTTCGGCCGGGCCCGCAGTGAAGTCGGGCACGCCGTGTGCCTGTGCCGGACCGACCAGGTGGTGCGTCTGGTGATCCGCTGCCGGTCCGGGCGGTATCACCTGGCCAACCCGCAGTCGAGCCCAGCGACCCAGGCCCCGCCGCCCGCGCCGAACCAGGGCTGCCGCGCCGGCTGCACGCCGTGCGTGCCGATCGCGAGCGACGTCGACTGCGAAGGCGGCTCCGGCGACGGGCCGGCGTACGTGCGCGGCCGGTCACCGTCATCGGCCCGGACGTGTACCGGCTGGACGGCGACAACAACGGCATCGGCTGCGAGTAGGCCGCCCTGACAGCGGTGTCCGAGGGACGCGGAATCGGATACGACACAAGGTGGGAGTCGGGGAACCATCGATGAAGGGCTGGGTGTCATGTCACGGAGGTTCGGTACTTTCCTGGTGCTGGTGCTGACCACGGCGGGCGGCTTGTTCGCCACGACCGGCGCCGCTCATGCCGTCACCGTGGACCAGGTCTGCGTTGGCACGTGGGCGGTCACCTACGACCCGCCCATCACCAACACCCCGCAGGAGGTGACCGGAAATCTCACCGGGTTCTTCCCCGCCTGCACGAACCTCGGCGCGCCCGGCGGGTCGTACGCCCAGACGTTCACGGACACGGTGTCGTGCGCGACGTTCCTCAGCGCGGGAGCGGCGTCACGCACCTACACGTGGAGCAACCCGTTGGCCGCGCCGACGACGTTCGCGTACAACTGGACGGTCAGCGACATCGGCGGCCAGGCGGTGATCACCAACACGGGCCTGATCACCAGCGGCACGTTCGCCCCCGCGAGTGCGGAACAGGTAGCCGTACTCCTGACGCCGGACGTCCTGCAATGCGCCGGCACCGGGATCTCCAGCCTCACCGGCCCGACCACGCTGACCATCTTCCGCCCGTAGCCGTAGCCGTAGCCGTAGCCGTAGCGGTCAGCGGTCAGCGGTCGGGCGGGAGGGTGGCGATGTAGTCGGTGACCAGTCCGGTGATGAGCCGGTGGTCGGTGTCGGTCGCAGCCGAGGCGGTCGAGCCGAGGTCGTCGTCGTGGTTCCGGAAGCGGACCCGGCCGTCGCCGGGGCGTTGCGGTCCTCGACGACCTGCTCGGCGGTCTCGGTGAACAGGTTCGTGGCGCTGGCCACGATGATGGTGTCGAGGCCGTCCTGGGTGTGGAGTTTGTCGATCAAGCCCTGGTAGGCGGTGCCGGGGCCGTGGGCGGTGAGGGGCCGAAGGCGAGGTCGGTGGCCTCGGACGAGGCCGTGGTGTGCGTGCGGGCGAGGCCGTCGGACACCGGCGGCCACGCCACTTGAACAGCAGCGATGACTTTTCGAGCGGCACAAGGGACGACCGGCAGGCACTGGAGCACGCCTACTGCAGCCTCCGCCTCTACCGCACGCTCGACCAACCGGCATGGGTAGCCCGCGCGCTCAACGGGGTCGGCTGGTTCGCCGCGCGCGTGGGCGAGTACGACACCGCTCGCGGACACTGCCTGGCCGCTCTCACCCTGCACCGACACCACCACGACACCGTCGGCGAGGCCGCCACGCTGGACAGCCTCGGCCACATCGACCACCACTCCGGACACCACCGGCAGGCGATCCACCACTACCGACAGGCCCTCACCGGACGCCGTCTCCTCGGCGACACCGCAGAGGTCGCCGGCACCCTCGACCGGCTCGGCCACCCCCATGCCGCTCTCGGCCAGACCGAGGAGGCCCGCGCGGTCTGGGGGGAAGCGCTGGAGCTGTACCGGAACCAAGGACGCCACGACGACGCCCAGCGCGTCCAGGAACAACTTTCCGCGCTGGACCACGGGCAAGAACCGGACTCCCGCACGTGACCGAGCGGATCAGGCGTTCAGCGGCGGGTGCCGCGTCGGGTGCGGTCGAGCCGGCGGCGGGCCATGCGGTCGGTGATCGGGGCGGTGGGGTCGGATTTCGTTCCGGCGCCCAGGTACTCGGCCAGTCCGGCGACGGTCGGGTGTGCGTAGATCGCGGTCAGCGGGAAGGACCGGCCGAGGCTCTCGACCAGTCTGTGGTGGACGGTCGCGGCCAGCAGCGAGTGTCCGCCGATGTCGAAGAAGCGCTCGTCCCGACCGATGTCGCCCCGCCCGAGCACGTCGGCCCAGACCGAGGCGATCCGGCCTTCCAGACCGTCACCGGCCGGCGTCGTGGGACCGGAGGAGCGCAACGGGTACTGCTCCAGCAGCGCCCTGGTGTCGGCCTTGCCGGTCGGCGTCAGCGGGAGGTCCGGGACGACGTCCACAGTGGTCGGTACCAGGTAGTCGGGCAGCACGCGGGCCACCGCCGAGCGGACTTCGTTCGGCCGCAACCCATCCCGACCCGTGACGAACGCGCGCAACAGTTGCTCGTCGCCACGGCGGTCCGCGAGGACCACGGCCCTGGCCACACCCGTGACGCGGCCAAACACGAGTTCGACCTCGCCGGGTTCGACCCGGTAGCCGCGCACCTTGATCTGCCGGTCGCGCCGACCCAGGTACACCAGCCTGCCGTCGGGCAGCCGCCGGGCCAGGTCACCCGTGCGGTAACGGCGCACGCCCGCGTGATCGGTGTCGAACCGCGCCGCCGTCTCGTCCGGATCGTCCCAGTAGGACCCGAGGTGGTCGCTGCTGATCATGATCTCGCCCGCGACCCCGGACGGCGTGCCGTCCGGGGCGACCAGGCTGATCCGCGCGCCGTGCAGCGGCCACCCGATCGGCAGGACCCCGTGGTCCCCGGGCGTCCCGCCGCTCAACGGCAGGTGGTTCTGCACCGCGAAGCTGATCTCCGTCGCGCCGTAGCCGTTGACGAGCACACCGTGCGGCGGCATGTGTTCGCGGCAGCGCTCGAAGTCCGCGTGGGTGACCGTCTCGCCGCCGAGCACGACCACGCGCAGGTCCGGCAGCACCGAGCCGGCCAGGCAGTCGGTGAGGTACCGGAACACGGTCGGCGTGGAGTGGTAGATCGTCACCCCGTGCGTGCGCAACGCCTCGGCGAGCCCGGCCAACCCGAGCGCCCGGACGTCCACCGGCACGCAGCACGCGCCGGTCAGCACCGCGGAGAACGTGTCGGTGACCGCCATGTCGAAGCTGAACGACGACACCACGCTGATCCGGTCGTCGGGCGTGATCCGGAGGTTGGCGTGGTGCAGGCGAACCTGGTGCAGCACGTTGCGGTGGGTCTGCACGACCCCCTTCGGCACACCCGTGGAACCGCTGGTGTGCAGGATGTAGGCGGGCGCGTCCGGAGCGGGCGGCCGGTGGTCGGGGCGGGGCGCGGACGCCGGCGCGTCGGCGACGTCCAGGACCGCCGTGCCGTAGCCGGCCGCGAGTGGGCGGTGCGCGGCGCTGGTCAGGATCACCGACACCTCGGCCTGGGCGACCATCGCGGCGAGCCGCGGCGCCGGGTAACGCGGGTCCAGCGGCACGTAGACCCCGCCGGCGGTGAGCGTGGCCAGGATGGCGGCGACGGTGTCCGGGCCGTGGTCCAGCAGCAGGCCGACCCGGTCGCCTGGTGTGATGTCACCCAGAAGGGTTATGTAGCGAGCCACCTGTTCGCCCAGTTCGCGGTAGGTGAACGCGGCGTCGTTCCCGATCACGGCGGGCCGCTCGGGAGACCGGTCCACCTGCTCCCAGAACGCCTCCGGAACGGACCGGTCGACGCCCGCGTCCGGCCGTGGCGCGGGCGGCGCCAACCGTTCCGCCGCCGGTTCGGGCAGCGGGTCGGCATCCGGGTCGGCGTGCAGCCGTCCGAACGCCGTGACCAGGTCTTCGTCCATGCAGCGGGCGAACGCCTCCGGCACGTCGACACCGTCGAACTCCAGCGTCAGCCGGCCGTCGACGACGACCAGCCGTGCCTCGGGCGGGATGCCGGTCAGCCCGTCGGGAGTGCCCTGCGACGTGGCGTCGTCGAGCAACCGCACCCGCGTCGAACCGCTGTAGCAACGCAGCACGGCCAACGCCGCTGCGACTTCCGTGGTCGTCATCGAGCCCCCAACTCTGTACAACCGAGCGGGAGCGTACCCGCGAACGATTCTGAACAGGAGCCTTTCAGGGGGGCCCAACGGTATGTAGCATCCGTCAACAGCCACGACCGGCCGCAGATTTTCCGGGTCGCCGTGGTGCGAGCGGCTCTGGGGAGAGCGTGACGCTGCTTGGGGGGAGCGCACCTGTGCACAAACTCGCCGTCATCGGCACGGGGGACTTGGCGCGCGCCGTGTGCTACTCGCTGGCCGCGGTGGGGCGCACGTCGGTCGAGGTCGTCGTGGTCGGCCGGAGCGTCGACAAGGTCAACCAGCTCTGCTACGTCGCGAACGCCCGCGCGGCGACCGCCGGACGCACCGGTCTCGCCTTCACGCCGTTCGTCGGGGACGTCGAGCCGGCCGTGGCCGACGTCGACGGTGCGCTGGTGTGCGCGTCGAGCCAGTCGCCGTGGGAACGGCTGACCGCGCCCTCGGCGTGGACCGCGCTCGTCGGACGCGCCGGCTACGGGATCACGCTGCCGTTCCAGGCCGAACTCGCGTTGCGGGTCGGCCGCGCGTTGCCCGAGCGGTCGTGGCTGGTCAACGGGTGCTTCCCGGACGCCGTCAACCCGCTGCTCGCCGCGCTCGACGTGCCGGTGCTGTGCGGCATCGGCAACATCGCGCTGCTGGCCGCCAGCGCCCAGGCCGCACTCGGGCTGCCCGACCAGGGGCGGCTGCGGATGCTCGCCCACCACGTCCACCTGCACGAACCCGCCGACGGTGTGGACGAGGTCCGCGCCTGGCACGACGACGAGCCGATCACCGCGCCCGGCGAACTGCTGGCCGCGCAACGGAATGCCGAACGCACCGAGCTGAACCAGGTCACCGGGTTCGCCGCCGCCGTGCTGCTGGACGCGCTGCTGTGCGGGACTCCGGTCGAAACGCACCTGCCGGGACCGCACGGCCTGCCCGGCGGCTACCCGGTGAGGCTGGAGGGCACGGCGATCGAACTGCGCCTGCCCGCCGGGGTGAGCCGGGCCGACGCGATCGCGTTCAACCAGCGCGCCGCGGCGGCCGACGGGGTCGTGGTCGACGGCGACCGGGTGGTCTTCGGCCCCGAGGTCGCCGAGCACCTGCCCGGGTTGGCCGACGGGTTCCGCACCGTCGACCTGGCCGCGGCCACGGCCGAACTGAACGCATTACGGGAGCGACTGCGCGGCGAACCGGTTGTGCAGCAACGGGGTGGAGTGGAGATGCCGGTCTGATGCCGAATTCCGTGACGACGGCGCCCGCGCCGAGTGGCACCGCGAACCTGCTGGTCGACTTCTACGACCTGCTGCCGAGGGCGATCGAGCGCTGCGTGCCGGACCGGCGCCCGGCCGTCGACGACCCGGCCGCCTTCTCGCCCGGCTTCGCGTTACCGGACCTGGACGACCGCGTCCGCGACTTCCTGTCGGCGGCGACCGCGGGCTGGCGGCCGTTCGGCGAGTACGGCGGCCACAAGTTGACGTTGCTCGACCTGACCGGCAACCCCGGCACCGGCACCACCAAGACGTTCGCCTCGCTGCTGATCGTGGCCAGGGCCGTCGAGTACATCCGCCGCACCGGCGAACCCGTCGTGATCTTCTCGCCGACGTCGGCGAACAAGGGCACCGCACTGCGCGACGCCGTGCTGCGGGCGATCGACGCCGGGCTGGTCGAACCGGAGCAGCTCCGGGTGATCGTGCTCGCGCCCGAGTCGTGCCGGCAGAAGCTGCGGGCGAGCAGGCTGTCCGACGACGCCCGCCTGCGCGCGCTCAACCCGATGCTGCTCTACGGGGGCCCGAACGCGGAAGGCGTCAAGCCGCTGGGCCGGGAGTTCGTCGACCGGCACGCCGCCGCGCTGCGCCGGGACGGCGTGAACCTGTGGTTCACCCTGCAACTGGACAACTACCTCACCGCCGACGTGACCAGGGCGTTCTTCGAGCAGCGCGTCGACCCGACCGACGCCGAAGGCGCGGCGCCCCGGCTGCACGCGCACGCCGTGTCCAGCGCGTTCGGCCTCCTCGGCTACCACCAGGGCCGGGCGGTGCTGGAGGACCTGGGCATGGCTGACCGGTCGACCAGGCCCGCGAGCCTGCTCGTGCAGCACCTCGGCACGCCCGACATGGTGATCAACCTGCGGCACGGCGACTTCGACCAGGGTCGCAGGCCGGACTACCGGCTCGACGACGCCACCGGGCTGTACCGGCAGTCGGCCGACGCGCGGTTCCCGGAGGTCACCTACGACCCGCGCGAGGTGCTGGACCCGACGTTCTACACCCACCACCCGGCCACCTCGCCCGCGATGAACGACCTGATCACCACGTTCGGCGGCGACGGTGTCGTGGTGTCGCTGGCCGAGTGCGTGGCCCGCTACCCGGCGCTGCGCGCGTTGCTGGGCGACGGCGCGTGCGCGCTGCCCGCCGACCTGCGCACGCTGCGCGAGTGGTCGCTGGTGATGGCGTTGACCGGGGTGTGCAACGCGATCGACCGGGGCCTGGTGGAGGAGGGGCGCGACATCGTGGTGCACGGGTCGGGCTGCTACTCGACGGCCGACTACGAGCCGCTGGGCACCGAGGCGACGACGCCGGTGCGCACCGTGGAGGACATCGCACGCGCAGTGTTCGGCTGAGTTCCGACGGGCTGGGGGGAAGTCCATGGGGTACAGCGGCGACGAGATCGCCGTCGTGGGGTTGGCCGGGAGGTTCCCGGCGGCTCCCGACGTGCCGACGCTGTGGCGCAACCTGCTCGAAGGGGTCGACGCCGTGCACGACCACACCGACGAGGAGCTGCGCGCGCTCGGCGTCGGCGAGTCGTTGATCGCCGATCCGACCCACGTGCGTGGGCACGGCAGGCTTGCCGGCGTCGCCGACTTCGACGACGGGTTCTTCGGCCTGGCCGAGGCAGAGGCGCGCGCCATGGACCCGCAGCAGCGGCTGTTCCTCGAACAGTCGTGGGTGGCGTTGCAGGACGCGGCCGTCGACCCCGCCGGCGGTGAACGCGCGGTCGGCGTGTTCGCGGGCGCGTCCGCGAACCGGTACTTCCTGTTCCGGCTGCTCGCGGGCCAGACGGGTGCGGCGGGCGAGGATTGGGAGGAGCGGCTCGCGTCGCGCTGGGCGCCGGACTACCTGCCCGCCCAGGTGGCCTACCGGCTGGGCCTGACCGGGCCCGCGATCGCCGTGCAGACGGCGTGCTCCAGCTCGCTGGTCGCCGTGTGCACGGCCGCGCAGAGCCTGTTGGACTTTCGGTGCGACGTGGCGTTGGCCGGTGGCGTGAGCGTCACCGAGCCCCGGTTCCGGCACACCCCCGGCGGGCTCGTGTCGCCGGACGGCCGGTGTCGCGCCTTCGACGCGGCCGGGCAGGGCAGCGGTTACGGCAGCGGGGTCGCCGTGGTGGCGCTCGAACGGCTTGCGGACGCGTTGGAGCGCGGTGCGCAGGTGTACGCGGTGCTGCGCGGCTGGGCGGTCAACAACGACGGTTCGGCGCGCGCCGGGTTCGCCGCGCCGGGGCTGGACGGGCAGGTCGCCGTGGTGACCGAGGCGATGGCCAGCACGTCGGTGACCGGCGCCGACATCGGCTACGTCGAGGCGCACGGCAGCGGCACGCCGGTCGGTGACGCGATCGAGGTGGCCGCGTTGACGCAGGCGTTCGGGGCGTCGGCGGGTTCCTGCGCGCTCGGCTCGGTGAAGACGAACCTCGGCAACCTCGACGCCGCCGCCGGCGCCACCGGGTTGATCAAGGCGGTGCTCGCCGTGAAGCACGCGACCATCCCCGCCAACCTGCACCACGACGTGCCGAACCCGGAGATCGACTTCGCGGACGGGCCGTTCTTCGTGCCGGTCAAGACGATCGAGTGGACCCGGCCTGAGCGCATGGCCGGGGTCAGCTCGTTCGGCCTCGGCGGGACGAACGCGCACGTGATCGTCGAGCAGCCGCCGGTGGAGGCTCCGCGGGAGGCCCCGGACGGTCCGCGCGTGCTGGTGGTCTCGGCCCGCACGCCCGAGGCGTTGCGGCTGTTCGCCGCCCGGCTGAGCGCCCACCTGACGACATCGGCCGGGGTGCGGCTGGACGACGTCGCCCACACGTTGGCGAGCAGGCAGCAGTACGCCTGCCGGGTCTCCTCGGCGTGTGACGACATCACGGCGGCGATCGCGTGGCTCGACCGGGTCGCCGCCGGTGAGGACACCGGTTCCGTCGACCCGGTGCCGGAGAGCGGTGGCCGCGTGATCCCGTTGCCGCACCACCCGTTACGGCCGCGGCGGCACTGGATCACCGTGGGCGGAGTCGACGATCGGACCACTGTCGGCGGAGTCGACGATCGGACCACTGTCGGCGGAGTCGACGATCGGACTGAGGTGTCGTCGTGAGCGAGCACCTGGTGCCGTTGGGCACGACCGGCTGGTCGGTGTGGCGGGACGCCGTGCTGCGCAGCACCGGGTTCCCGATCGAGGGCCTGGACCGGTTGGCCGCGCCGGAGGCCGCCGAGGCCGCCGACGCGTTCCTCGCCGGAGAGGCCGCCGAGTCGCTGTTCGACGAGGAGTTCGAGCGGGCGCTGGCCGCCGGCAGCGCGGTGTGCCGCGACCTCGCGGCCGATCCGCTGCTGCGGGAGGCGGTCACCTGGCAGAGCACCACCGCGCTCGCCGCGTTGGACGGGCTGCTGCGGGCCGACCCCGACGAGCCGCGCCGCAAGAAGCGCCGCGAGCGTGAACGCCTGGTCGCGCGGTACTGGCAGCGGTACTGCGCGAAGAACGAGACGATCGGGTTCTTCGGCCCGGCCGCGTGGGCGACCGTCGACCCGGACGCGCCGTCGATCACCACGCGGGTCGGTGACGGCCTGCTGCGCGACCGGGTGGTGCAGTTCGAGCACTGGGCGTTGACCGCCTTCGCGCACCGGCTGGCCGGGGAGCCGGAGGTCCGCCGCTGGCTGCCGCCCGTGTTGCAGCCCCACCTGACCCTGGACGAGGCGGGCCGCCGCGTGCTGCGGCCCGCGCTGACGCCGATCCCGGTGTCACCGGCCGAGACGGCGGCGTTGGCGCGCTGCGACGGTCGGGTGCCGGCGGTGACGGTGATCGCCGACCTGGTCGCCGGCGGTCTGGTCCGCACCGGGGACGACGGCCACCTGCTGCTGGAACGGCTGGCCGAGCGCGGACTGCTGAGCTGGCACGGCGACCTGCCGCAGGGACCGGACGCCGAACGCGTGCTGCACGCGTTGGTGGCGGGCATAGGCGATCCGGCCCACCGGACGCGGGTGACCGGTGAGCTGGACCGGTTGACGAAGGCCCGCGACGAGGTCGCCGCGGCGGCGGGGGATCCGGATCGGCTCAAGGCGGCGCTGGCCGGTCTGGCCGCGGAGTTCACCGCCGTCACCGGCGAGGCCGCACAGCGCCGGGCCGGGCAGACCTACGCCGGACGCGGGCTGTGCGTCGAGGAGACCGTCCGCGACATCGACGTGGTCGTCGGCGGACGGCTGCTGGCCGACCTCGCCGAGCCGATGGCGCTGCTGCTGGGTGCGGCGCGGTGGTTGACCGCGGAACTGGCGGACGCCTACGGGAACGTGGTGCGCGAGCTGTACGAAGATCTGGCCGCCGAGACGGACGAGGTGCGGCTGGCCGATCTCTGGTACCTGGCCCAAGGGCCGCTGTTCGGCGTCGGTGAACGACCCGTGGACGCGGTGGCGCGCGAGTTCGGCGGGCGCTGGGCGAAGCTGTTCGGGCTGGACGGCGCGCCGTCGGGTGGTCCGCGGCGCGACGGTCCGCTGCACTTCACGTCCGCCGAGCTGGCACCGGCCGCCGCGGCGGCGTTCCCGGCCGACCGGCCCGGTTGGTCGGCGGGGCGGCTGCACAGCCCGGACCTCCAGATCTGCGCCGCGGACACGGACGCGATCAACCGCGGCGACTACTTCGTGGTGCTGGGCGAACTGCACGCCGCGTGGGCGACGTTCGACTGCGCCGTGTTCACCCACTGGCACCCGGACCCGGACGCGCTGAACCGCGCGCTGGCCGCCGACCTCGGCGAACACCGGATCCGTCCGCTGTACTCGACCGACTGGCCGCGCTACTCCGGTCGCGTCGCGCACACCCTGGACGGTCCGACCGATCGTCAACTCGGGGTCAGCCCCGCACCCGGTGCCGACCAGGACCGCCTGCTGCCCGCCACGTCCGTCGTGGTGACACCGGATCTCGTCGCCCACGCACCGGACGGGCGGAGCTGGCCGGTGCTGGAGATGTTCTCCGCGTATCTCGCGGTCCACGCCGTGGACGGTTTCAAGCTGGTCCACGCGCAGCCGCACACACCGCGCATCACGGTCGACAAGCTGGTCGTGGCGCGGGAGACCTGGCGCACGACGGTCGGCGAGACCGGCCTGGCCGCCGCCGTCGGCGAACGGGACAGGTACCTCGCGGTCCGCCGCTGGCGGCGTGAACTGGGACTACCGGATCGGGTCTTCGTGAAGCTGGGCACCGAGATCAAACCGGTCTACGCGGACCTGACCAGCCCGCTGCACGCCGCGTCGCTGTGCGGCATGGTCGCCGCCGCCGCCCGCACCGACCGCGAGGGGGCGATGACCATCTCCGAAGTCCTACCCGATGTCGGCCAGAACTGGCTGGCGGACGCCGACGGCCGCAGGTACTCCAGCGAACTGAGGCTCCAGATCGTCGACCCGGTGGCCGCCCGATGACCACCGACGCGAACGGCACCGTCCACGGGCTCATCTTGGCCCAGGCCCGCCGCACGCCGGACGAGGTCGCGGTGCGGCAGTGGGAAGAGGCGTTGACCTACCGTGAGCTGGTCGGGCGCGCGGGCTCGCTTGCCGCTCGACTGCGTGCTCTGGGCGTGGGTCGGGGCGCGTTGGTCGGTGTGTGCGTGGCCCGGCGGCCGTCGATGGTCGTCGCGGTGCTCGGGGTGCTGATGTCCGGCGCCGCCTACGTGCCGCTGGAAACGACCCTGCCTCGTCGCAGGCTGGCGGACATCGCCGCCGACGCCGACATCGCGGCGTTGGTGGTCGACGGCGATGACCGGCCGCTGACCGGATACCCGCTGGTCCCCGTGCCGGAGGAGGTGTCCGACGCGGCACCGGCCGACCCGGTGGGGCCGGACGACCTCGCCCACGTGATCTACACGTCCGGTTCGACCGGCAAGCCGAAGGGCGTGCTCACCACGCACCGCAACGTCGTCGCGTTCGCGACCCGATCCGCCACGCGCATCGGGATCGACGCCGACAGCCGCACGCTCTGCTTCTCCTCCTACGCGTTCGACGCCTTCACATACGACGTGTTCGCCCCGCTGATGGTCGGCGGTTCCGTCCAGCTCGTCGGTGACGCGGACCGGGCCGACCCCGCCCGGCTGCACCGGTTCCTGCGCGAGCACCGGGCCACCTCGGCCTTTTTCACGCCGGTGGTCCTGCGGCTGCTCGACCCCGACCTGCCCGACCTGCGGACCGTGGCCGTCGGCGGCGAAGTGGTCGAGCCGGACCTGGTCGAGCGGTGGACCGCTGGCGGCAGGCGGTTCTGGCACGTCTACGGCCCGACCGAGACCACGGTCATCGTCCTCGCCAACGTGCTGACCGGGCGGTGGACCGAGCCGCTACCGCTCGGCGGACCGCTGCCCGACCACCGCTCCTACGTCGTCGACGAGAACCTGGAGCCGGTGCCTCCGGGCACACCGGGTGAACTCCTGATCGGCGGCCCCGGCGTGGCGCGGGGCTACCTCGGCCGACCGGGCCTGACCGCGTCACGGTTCGTGCCCGACCCGTTCTCCGGTGAACCCGGCGCCCGCCTCTACCGCACCGGGGACGTGGTGCGCGAGCGGCCGGACGGGCTGCTCGACTTCCTCGGACGCCGTGACGGCCAGGTCAAGATCCGCGGCCAGCGCATCGAGCTCGGCGAGGTCGAAGCGGTGCTGCGCGACCACCCCGCGATCGGACGGTTCGCGGTGGAGGCCATGCTGGGACCGTCCGGCGCGGAACTCGTTGCCTTCGTGGACGGACAAGACCTCCCGTCGCAACAGGAGATCCGGGACTACTGCGCGCAACGACTCACCGCCGCGATGGTGCCCGGTCGCGTGGTGCGGCTCGACGAGCTGCCGGTCAGCCCGGCGACGGGCAAGCTGGACCGCGCCCTGCTGCGCGAGCGGGCGGCGACGGTGGACGTGGCCGTGCCCGACGACGTGCCGGACGACCCGCTCGCGGCGATCTGGCTGCGCGTCCTCGGCGCCGTGCCGACCGACGACCGGGACTTCTTCGCGTCGGGCGGGCATTCGATCGCGGTGATGCGGTTCGTCGCCGCCGTCCGCACGGAGCTGGGCAAAGACCTTGGCGCGGACGACGTCTTCACCGGCCGCACGTTCGCGGGCATCGCCGAACGGGTCGAGCGGGCCGCCGCACTGCCCGACACCGAGCTGCCCACCGGCAACGCGCCCACGCTGTCACCGTCCCAACGGCGCATGTGGTTCCTGGACCAGTTCGCCCCGGACAGCGCGGCCTACAACATCGCGTTCGCCGAACGGCTGCGCGGCCCGTTGGACGTCACCGCGCTGCGCAGCGCGCTACGGGCCGTCGCCGAACGGCACGACGTGCTGCGCTGGCGGATCGTGGCCGAAGCGGGCGTGCCCGCCGCCGTGTGTGATCCGCCGACGGACATCCCGCTGCCGGTGGTCGACGTGGCCGACGCCGAACTGCCCGCCCGGCTCGCGGGCGACGCGGCGATCCCGATCGACCTGGCCACCGGCCCGGTGTGGCGGGTGAAGCTGTACCGGCTCGGACCGGACGACCACGTGCTCGGCGTCGTGCTGCACCACGCCGTCGCGGACGGCTGGTCGCAGTCGGTCCTCTACCGCGACCTGGCCGCCGCCTACTCGGGAGCCGAGCTGTCGAAGCTGCCCGTGGGGTACGCGGACTACGCGGTGTGGCGGGCGGAACGCGACGAGCGGGACGGCGCCGCCGACCTCGCCTGGTGGCTGGAGCACCTGGCAGGCGCGCCCACGGTCGTGGACTTCCCGCGCGATCGCCCTCGCCCGCCCGTGCAGACCTACGCCGGTCGCAGCGCTACGACGGCGTTCCCGCCGGAACTGGACGACGCGGTCCGCACGCTCGCCGCGACCCGGGGCGCGACACCGTCACTGGTGCTGCTCACCGCGTTCGGCCAGGTGCTGCGGCGGCTCACCGGGCGGACGGACAACGTCGTCGGCGTGGTCGTCGCCGACCGCGCCGAGTCGGGTTTCGAGGACCTGGTCGGGTTCTTCGTCGACATCGTGCCGGTGCGGCTGCGCGTGGACGACGACGCCGACTTCACCGCCGCCGTCCACGCGTGCCGCGCGGAGTTCCTGGGCGTCACCGGACACCCGGCCGCGCCGCTGGAACGGATCGTGGACGGGCTGGGCGTGCCGCGCGATCCGGCGAGGTCCGCGCTGGTGCAGGTGCTGTTCAACGTCTTCAACTTCGCCGAACCCCGGCTCACCCTGCCGGACGTGCGCACCGAGCCGGTGCCGGTCGCGATGCCGGGCTCGCCGTTCGACCTGACCGTGTACCTGGTCGAACGGGACGGCAGGTTCGCGCTCGACGTGGTGTTCAACCCGGACCTGTACGACCAGGACCGGATCGAGGTCCTGCTCGCCGACTACCTGCGGCTGCTCGGCGAGCTGATCGCCGCAGCGGACCGGCCGGTCGCGGGTGTCGCGGTCGACTGCCCGGACACCACGAGGCCGCGGTTCACCGACGTCGCGGAGCCACCTAAGCCGGCACGGGCGAGCGGCGGGGAACTGCGGACCCCGACCGAGATCGCCGTCGGCGAGGTCTGGTGCGACGTGCTGCGGCTCGACTCGGTCGGACCGACCGACAACTTCTTCGACGTCGGCGGGCACTCGCTCTCCGTCGTGACGGTCCAGGCCCGGCTCGCCGGGCTGTTCGACCGGGAGATCAAGGTGGTGGACCTGTTCCGGTACCCCAACATCCGCGCGCTGGCCGCACACCTGGACGGCGCCGCGCAGAACGTGCAGTTGGCAAGGGCGGCACAACGAGCCGCCGCCCGCAAGGGCCGCGCCCGCCGCAGACCCGCCACCCGCACCTCCTCTGAAGGAGAGATCGACGTATGACACACGAGGAGATCGTCGAGGGCGTCGAGCCGATCGCCGTCATCGGCCTGGCGGCACGGGTGCCCGGAGCCGCCGACGTCGACCAGTTCTGGCGCAACCTGGTGGACGGCGTCGAGTCGATCACCTTCTACACCAGGGAAGAACAGCTCGCGCTCGGCGTCACCGAGGACGAGCTGGCCGACCCGAGCTGGGTGTCGGCCGCGCCGGTGATCGACAAGCTGGAGTACTTCGACGCCGAGCTGTTCGGGATGACGCCGCGCGAGGCGGACCTGGCCAACCCGCAGCACCGGCTGTTCCTGGAGACGTCGCACTCGGCGTTGGAGGACGCGGGCTACGACCCCGCGCGCTACAGCGGCGCGATCGGCGTCTACGCGGGCACCGGTGCGGACCACTACCAGTGGACGAACCTGTTCCGGAACCCGGAGCTGTGGCAGAAGGCCGCCGGGAACCTGGCGATCTCCAGCTCCAACTACCCCGATTACGTCGCGACCCTGGTGTCCTACAAGCTCAACCTGCGCGGGCCCAGCCTCACCGTGCACACGGCGTGCTCGACGTCGCTGGTCGCGACGCACCTGGCCGTCGAGGCGCTGCGCAACGGCGAGTGCGACATGGCGCTGGCCGGCGGCGTGTGCGTCGAGCTGCCGCACGGCAAGGGCTACCAGGGCATGGAGGGCTACACCTCGCCCGACGGGCACTGCCGGCCGTTCGACGCGCGCGCCAACGGCACGTTGTGGGGCAGCGGCGTCGGCGCGGTCGTGCTCAAGCGGCTGTCCGACGCGATCGCCGACGGCGACCACGTGCGCGGCGTGATCCTGGGCAACGCGATCAACAACGACGGCTCGGACAAGGTCGGGTTCTCGGCGCCCAGCGTCGAGGGACAGGTCGAGTGCGTCGCGCAGGCGCTGGCCGTCGCGGACATCGACCCCCGCACGGTGGGCTACGTCGAGGCGCACGGCACCGGCACCGCGCTCGGCGACCCGATCGAGGTCGCCGCGCTGTCCACCGCGTACGCGCAGGGCACCGACGACCGGCAGTGGTGCGCGCTCGGCTCGGTGAAGGCCAACCTCGGCCACCTCAGCCAGGCGGCGGGCATCGTCGGCCTGATCAAGACCGTGCTCGCGCTGGAGCACAAGCTGATCCCGGCGACGATCAACTTCGAGTCGGTCAACCCGGCCATCGACATCGAGGACAGCCCGTTCCACGTCGCCACCACCCTGTCGAAGTGGGAGGCGAACGGGACGCCGAGGCGTGCCGCGGTCAGCTCGTTCGGCATCGGCGGCACCAACGCGCACCTGATCCTCGAAGAGGCTCCTCCGACGGACGAGGTGCGTCCGGCCGCGAGCCCGGCGCACCTGCTCCAGGTCTCGGCGCACACCGAAGCCGCGCTGTCCGCCGCCGTGGACCGGCTGGCCGCGCACCTGGAGGAGAACCCCGACCGCGACCTGACCGACGTCGCCTACACGCTCCGCGTGGGGCGCACCGCACGTGCCCACCGCGCCGTCGTGGTGGCGGCCGACGCGGAGTCCGCCGTCAAGGCATTGCGCAAGGCCACCACCGGGCACGCCACCGGTCCGGCGCCGCGCGTGGCGTTCCTGTTCACCGGGCAGGGCGGCCAGTACGCGGGCATGGGCCGCGAGCTGTACGAGACCGAGCCGGTGTTCCGCGACGTGGTGGACGAGTGCGCCGCCGTCCTGGAACCCGAGCTGGGTCTGGACGTCCGCACGCTGATGTTCACCCTCGGGGCCGACGAGGAGCTGGGGCGGACCGAGTACACGCAGCCCGCGCTGTTCGTGCTGGAGTACGCCCTCGCCGCGCTGTGGCGCCACTGGGGTGTCGAGCCGGCGGCGATGATCGGCCACTCCGTCGGCGAGTACGTCGCGGCCACGCTCGCGGGCGTCTTCGAACCGGCGGACGCGCTGAAGCTGGTCGCCGCGCGCGGCAGGCTGATGCAGTCGATGCCGGAGGGCTCGATGCTGTCCGTGCCGCTGGACGAGACCGCCGTGGTCGACCGGCTGGCGGGCACCGGGTGTGCCGTCGCGACCGTGAACGGGCCCGGCGCGTGCGTCGTCGCCGGTCCGACCGACGCCGTGACCGCTCTCGCGGAAAGCTTTGCGGCGCAAGGCGTTTCGTGCCGGATGCTGCGCACTTCGCACGCGTTCCACTCGCCGATGATGGACCCGGTCCTGGACGAGTTCGCCGCGGCGGTCGCGGCGGTGCCACGCCGTGCGCCACGGCTGCGGTTCCTGTCCAACGTCACCGGGTTGCCGATCACCGACGAGCAGGCCACCGATCCGGCGTACTGGGCGGCGCACCTGCGCCAACCGGTCCGCTTCGGCGCCTGCGTGGCCGCGCTCCTGTCCGACGGCGGCACGTGGGCGCTGGTCGAGTGCGGTCCCGGCAGGCAGCTCTCGGGGTTGGCGCGGCAGCAGCTCGCACGCGAGGCGATGCCGCCGCTGCCCAGCCTGCCCGGCCCGACCGAGAAGATCCGGGACGCGGCGACGCTGTACGCCGCGGTCGGCAAGCTCTGGGTCGCGGGCGTTGAGCTGCGCGAGTTCGGCCGACCCGGTCACCGGGTGTCCCTGCCCACCTACCCGTACCAGCGCAAGCGTCACTGGGTCGACCCGAGCCCCGACGCGGGGCTGTCGGCCCCGAAGCCGCGCACCGGTCCACTGCCGCTCGACGACTGGTTCGCCGTGCCGACGTGGCAGCAGCTCCCGCCGTTGCCGCAGACGGCCTCCGAAGCCGGTGAGTGCCTGGTGTTCGTGGCCGGGGAACGCGGAACCGCGCTGGCCGACGCACTGCGCGCCGACGGCGTGTCCGTCACCGTGGCCGCGCCGGGGGACGCCGTCGACACCGCCGGCGTGAGCTGGATCGTGCACGCCGCGGCGTTGGACGCCGAGCCCGCGGGCACCGACATCGACGCTGCGTGGCAGGTGCAGGAGAACGGCTTCTTCAGCGTGCTGCGGCTCGTGCAGGCGCTGGCCGGTCGGGACGAGGCCGGCGACGTCCGCCTCGACGTGCTGTCCACGGGTGCGGAGGACGTGCTCGGCCCCGACCTCACCCGACCCGAGCAGGCCACGTCGATCGGCATGGCGCGCGTCCTGCCGCTGGAGCTGCCCTGGCTGACCGTGCGCGGCATCGACGCGGCGGACCGCACCACGGCCGCCCAACTCGTCGCCGAACTGCGGTCGGACGGCCCGTCGGTCGCGCTCCGGTCCGGGCGGCGGTGGGCGCTGGAGTACCAGCAGGTGTCGCTGCCTCCTCGCCCGGACACGCTGCGCGAGCACGGCCGCTACCTGGTGACCGGTGGGCTCGGCGGTATCGGGATCACGCTCGCCGAAGACCTCGCCGAGCGGTTCCAAGCACGCCTGGTGCTGATGTCGAGGTCCGGTCTGCCGCCACGCGAGGAGTGGGACACCCACCTCGCCGTGCACGGCTCAAGCGAGCGGATCGGCCGGGCGATCGAGGCCGTCCGCCGGATGGAACGGGCGGGAGCGACCGTGCTCGTCGTCGCCGCCGACGTCACCGATCCGGTCGCGCTGCGCCGCGTCCGGGAGCGGGTGACGGCCGAACTGGGCGGGTTGGACGGGATCGTGCACGCCGCGGGCCTGGCCGGCGGTGGCATGGCGGAGGTCAAGGACCACGCCGTGGCCACGAACGTGCTCGCGCCGAAGCTCGCCGGGACGCTCGCGCTGCGGCAGGCGTTCGGCGACCTGCCGTTGGACTTCGTCGCGCTGTGCTCGTCGGTCACGGGCATCGTGGGCGGCTTCGGCCAGGTCGACTACTGCGCCGCCAACGCGTTCCTGGACGCCTACGCCCGCAGCGACCACGGCTGGCCGTGCCGGGTGCTCTCGCTGAACTGGGGCGGGTGGCAGGACGTCGGCATGGTGGTCGACGGCCTGCCGGTCGCCGCACCCGAAGTCGGTGAGCCGGTCGACCACCCGGTGCTCGGCCGCCGCGGAGAGTCGGCGTGCTGGGGCGTGATCAGCCCGGAAACCCAGTGGCTGCTGGACGAGCACCGGATCGCCGAGGTCGGCGTGGTGCCCGGCACCGGTCACCTGGAGAACGCGCGGGCGACGGTCGCGCGGTGCGTGCCCGCGCCCGGGGACGACGCCGTGGTCGAGCTGACGGACGTGGCGTTCCTGGAACCGCTGTCGGTGCCGGACGGGTCGGCCGCCGAGTACCGGGTGAGCCTGGACGGCGCGGACTTCACGATCACCAGCCTGCGTGACGGCGTCCGGCGTGAGCACGTGCGCGGCAGCGGCGGTTGGACCCAGTCATCCACAGTGGACAAAGTGGACGTGGAGGCGATCAAGGCCCGGTGCGTCCGGACGGCGGACGACGGGCACAACGCGTTCCGCACCGGTGGCCGGACCAGCATGCTCACCTTCGGCCCGCGCTGGGCCGCGTTGCGCGACAGCTTCGTCGGCCCGGACGGCGAGGAGTTGGCGCTCATCGAGGCGCCCGCCGAGGCGTCGGGCGACCTCGACCGGTGGGTGCTGCACCCGTCGATGCTGGACGTCGCCACCTCGTTCGGCAGTCGTGGCGAGGGGGCCTACCTGCCGCTGAGCTACGGCCGGGTGGTGGTCCGCGGACCGCTGCCCGCGCGGTTCTACAGCCACCTCCGCTACACCGACACCACGGACGAGGTGCTGACCGCCGACCTGACCCTGGTCGACGAGACCGGCACCCCGTTGGTCGAGATCAGCGAGTTCACGCTCCGGCGGGTGGGCACCGATTCGGTCGCCCGGAACCTGGCCGACGAACCCGTCGCGGAGACGACCACCGGGCGCGGCATCCGGCCGGTCGACGGCGCGGAGGCGTTCCGCCGCGTGCTGGCCGCCGACCTCGGGTCGCAGGTCGTGATCAACACCGAGACGGTCGCCGAGCTGATCGTCCGGATCAACTTGACCACCACCGACACGATCGCCTCCGACGAGCCCGGCGCCGACCCGGTGACGCCCTCCGGCGCGGAGCCGACCACCGAACTGGAAGGGGTCCTGGCCCGGATCTGGGCCCAGACGATCGGCGTCGACCACGTCGGCGTGGACGACGACTTCTTCGAGCTGGGCGGCAACTCGCTGGTGGCGGTGCAGCTCATCGCCCAGATCCGCAAGGCGGTCGGCGTCCGGCTGCCGATGCGCAGCCTGTTCGACGCGCCGACGGTCGCCGGGCTGGCGGCCAAGGTCGAGCAGCTCCGGGCGGCCGAACCGGCTGAGCGAGCCGAAACGCCCGCGCGCACCATTCCGAAGCTGCGGCGCAACGCCTGATGACGGGGGGACGAGCGATGTTCAAGGTGGTCGTGAACGACGAGGAGCAGTACTCGATCTGGGCGGCGGACAAGCCGAACCCGCCGGGGTGGCACGACGCGGGGTTCACCGGCGAGCGCGAGGCGTGCATCGCCCACGTGGACGAAGTGTGGACCGACATGCGCCCGCGCAGCCTGCGCGAAGCGCTCGCGGAGCAGGACTGACCATGACCGACCTACCGGAGGCGCAGTTCTTCCCGGCGTCGTTCGCCCAGGAACGGCTCTGGTTCGTCTCCCAGCTCGCGCCCGACCTCGGCGTCTACAACATCGGGTTCCCGGTGACGTTGCCCGACGGCCTCGACGTGGACGTGTTCCGGGACGCGTTCGGAAAGCTGGTCGACCGGCACGAGACGCTGCGCACCGCGCTGGCGCACCGGGACGGCGAGCTGACGCAGGTCGTCCACCGGAGCGTGCCGGTGGAGTTCGCGGTGACCGACGCGTCGCCGGACGAGGTCGACGCGCTGGTGACCGCCGACTGCGCGGAGGCGTTCGACCTGGAGTCCGCGCCGCTGTGGCGGGCCAGGCTGATCCGCCTGCCCGACGACCGCTGGGTGCTCGGTTTCGTGGTCCACCACTGCGTGTTCGACGCACGGTCGGTGTCGAACCTCATCGGCGACCTGACCGAGCTGTACCGGGCGGCCGAGCGGGGCCGGGCCGCCGAGCTGCCCGAGCTGGAGATCCAGTACGCCGACTTCGCCGCCTGGCAACGGGACCAGCTCGCCGGCGGCGAACTGGACGGCCAGCTCGATTACTGGCGGCGGAAGCTGGCCGACCTGCCGCCGGAGATCGGACTGCCGACCGACCGACCGCGTCCCGCCCGGCCGAGCCACCGCGGCGGCGAGGTGTGGTTCGAGCTGCCCGCCGAGGACAACCAGGCGGTCAAGCGGCTGGCCAGATCGGCGGGCACGACGGCGTACGCGGTGCTGCTGGCGGGTTTCGTCGCGGTGCTGCACCGGCTGTCCGGGCAGACCGACATCGTGGTGGCGTGCCCGATCGCGGGCAGGCAGTTGCCCGAGCTGGAGCCGTTGATCGGCATGTTCGTGAACACCCTGGTGTTGCGCACGGACTGCGGCGGCACGCCGTCGTTCCGCGAGCTGGTCGGGCGGTCCACCGAGACGCTGCGTTCGGCGATGGACCACTCCGAGGTCCCGTTCGACCGGCTCGTGGAGGAGCTGGCCCCGGATCGGGACTTCGGGCGCCCGCCGCTCTACCAGGTGGTGCTGAACCTGATCCCGTCCATCGGCAGCCCGCAGACCGGCAACGGCACCGCGAAGGTCGACCTCATCCTGGACCTGGTCGAGGACGCCTCCGGGCTGCTGCGCGGTCGGCTGGAGTACAGCACGGACCTGTTCGACCCGTCGACCGCGCGGGGGATGGCCGACCGCCTCGCGCTGGTGCTCGGGGCCGCGCTGGCGGATCCGGACATCGCGCTGGACCGGTTGCCGCTGCTGCTCGACGGTGAGCGTGAACGGCTGACCCGGCAGTCGATCGGCGCGGTGGACCCGGAGACGTCGGTGCCGGTCCGCTTCGCGCGGATGGCCTCGCGGCTGCCGGACGAGGTCGCGGTGCGCGACTCGGCGGGTGGCGGTCTCACCTACCGGGAGCTGAGCGGCCGGGCGAACTCGTTGGCGCACAAGCTGTCGGAGGTCGGCTCCGGGCCGGTGGCGGTGCTGTTCGACAACACCGTCGACCTGGCGGTGGCGGTCCTCGGCGTGCTCGCGTCCGGTCGCCCGTACCTGCCGCTGGACGTCGAGCACCCGCCGGAGCGGATCCGCTTCCTGCTCGCGGACGCGGGTGCCGTCGCCGTGGTGACCACGGCCGAGCGACGGATCGAGTGCGATGTGCCGGTGGTGCGGTTGGACGCCGACTGTGCCGATCGTGCCGAAGAGCCGCCGGCGGTCGTGGTTCGGCCGGAGTCGTTGGCCTACCTGATCTACACGTCCGGCTCGACGGGCAAGCCGAAGGCCGTCGGGGTGACGCACGGCAACCTGGCGGCCTACCTCGACGGGCTCGCCGCGGTGCTCGATCCGCCGGACCGCCCGGTGTGGGCCACGCTCCAGCCGTTGACCTTCGACTTCGCCGTCACCGCGTTCTTCGGCGCGTTGACGAGCGGCGGCACGCTGCACCTGGTGGGCCGGGAACTCGCGACGGATTCGGCGTGGCTCGGCCGGTACCTGCGACGCGAGGCCGTCGACTACCTCAAGATCACCCCGTCGCACCTGGCGGCGCTGGACTCCACCGAGCTGATCCCGCGTCGTGCGCTGATCCTCGGCGGCGAGGCGTCCACAGTGGACCGACTGCGTGAGCTGCGGCGCGAGGTGGACGTGGTCAACCACTACGGGCCGACCGAGACCACGGTCGGCGTGCTGGCGTTGCCCGCGGACCAGGACGTGCAGCCGATCGGCGTGAACACCCCGCTCGGTCTGCCGATGGCGCACGCCGAGGCCTACGTGCTGGACGAACTGGGCGAACCGGTGCCGGACGGTGTCGTCGGCGAGCTGTGCGTCGGCGGTGCGACGGTCTCCCGGGGATACCTCGGCAGGCCGGGTCTGACCGCGGACCGGTTCGTGCCCGACCCGTTCTCCGGCCGGCCGGGCGCGCGGTTGTACCGGACCGGCGACCGGGTGCGCAGGCTGCGCGGCGGTGCGATCGAGTTCCTCGGCCGGTTCGACGACCAGGTGAAGATCCGCGGTCACCGGGTCGAGTTGGGCGAAGTGCGGCACGTGTTGGCGGGTCACCCGGACGTCGCGGACTGCGCGGTGACGGCGTCACCCGACCTGGCCGCCTACGTCGTGCCGGTCGCGGGCAGGCGACTCGACCCGGACGCCGTGCGCGTCCACGCCGCCCGGTCGTTGCCCGACTTCATGGTGCCCACGACGCTGGCGGTGCTGGACGAGCTGCCGTTGACCCCGCACGGCAAGCTGGACCGGTCCCGGCTGCCCGCAGCACCCGCGGTGGACCTCGACGCGGACGCGCCGGTCGGGGAGTTCGAGGAGGTCGTCGCCGGGCTGTTCCGGTCGCTGCTCGGCCGTGACCACGTCCGGCGCACCGACGACTTCATCGCGATCGGTGGCCACTCGCTGCTGGTGATCCAGTTGATCACCAGGATGCGCAAGGCGTTCGGGGTGACGCTGCCGCTGCCGGTGGTGTTCGCCGAGCCGACCGTCGCCAGGCTGGCCGCTGTCGTCGCGGGCAGGCTCCAGACCGGCGAACTGCCGCCGATCACGCCCGTGCCCGCCGGCGTGCCCGAGTTGGCGTCCTACGGCGAGCAGCGGCTGTGGTTCACCGACCAGCTCAACCCCGGCGCGACGCTGCACAACGTGCAGTACCTGCGGCGGCTGTCCGGCGCGTTGGACCAGGACGTGCTGGAACGGGCGTTGCGCGAGATCGTGCGGCGGCACGAGGTCCTGCGGACCAGGTTCGTCGCCACACCGGACGGGCTGACCAGGGTCGTCGATCCCGAGCCCGGCTTCCCGTTCGAGATCGTGGACCTCGCCGGACCCGACTTCGCCGATCTGGATCCTTCCGAACGGGAAGAGGAGCGGCGGTGGTTGTTGGACGAGCACGGCGGGGTGCCGTTCGACCTGGCGACCCGGCCGCCGATGCGTGCCCTGCTGGTCCGTCTCGCGCCGGACGAGCACGAGCTGCTGCTCACCGTGCACCACGCCGTGTTCGACGGCCCGTCGGTCGAGGTGCTGTCCGCCGAACTGGCCGAGCTCTACCCGGCGTTGCGGGACGGGCGCGAGCCGCGACTGCCCGAACTCCCGGTGCGGTACGCGGACTTCGCGGCGTGGCAGCGGGCGGCGATGTCCGGTGAGGCGGCCGACGCGCAGCTCGCGTACTGGCGGCGGCAGCTCGCCGACCTGCCCGCCCGGCTCGACCTGCCGACCGACCGGCCCCGGCCGTCGAGGCTCGGCGTGAGCGGTGTGTACCTGCGGTTCGACGTGCCACTTGACGTCGTGGAGGCGTTGCGTGCGGTCGGCGCGGGGGAGGGGGCGACGCTGTTCATGGCCTCCCTCGCGTGCTACGTCGAGCTGCTGCGGCGGTACAGCGGTGCGCACGACCTCGCGGTGGGCGTGCCGATGATCACCAGGCAGCGGCCGGAACTGGAGCCCTTGATCGGGTTCTTCGTGAACACGTTGGTGCTGCGGGTCGACGCGGGTGGCGCGCCGACGTTCCGGGAGCTGCTGCGGCGGGTGCGGCAGGTGACCGTCGAGGCCTACAGCAACGCCGACGTGCCGTTCGAGGTGCTGGTGGACGAGCTGGCGCCACGCCGCGATCCGAGTACGACCCCGTTGGTGCAGACCATGTTCATGCTCGCCGACGACCGCCGCGCCCTGCCGGTCGACATGGGCGGGGTGAGCCTGGAGTTCGAGCCGTTCGGGCTGGGCAGCGCCAAGTTCGACGTGTTCCTGTACTTGTGGCGGCGGCCCGACGGGCTCACCTGCGCGCTGGAGTACCGGCCGGAGCTGTTCGACGCACAGACCATGAGGCGGTTCGCCGGCCACTACACCGACCTACTGGCAGCAGCCGCCGCCGACCCGGACAAACCGTTGGCGGAGACGGCCGCGGAGCTGATCGATGACTAAACCGACCGAGCCACCGGAACCGACCGCTGCCGGGTCGGGCGCTGCCGGACCGACCGACAGCGGGCCGATCGGGACCGAGCCGACCGCGACCGGGACTCTGTGGCGGCACCCGGACTTCTTGAGGTTGTGGGGCGGGCAGACGCTGGCCGTGTTCGGCGCGCAGGTTGCCCGCACCGTCCTGCCGCTCGTCGCCGTCATCCTGCTGAACGCGTCCGCCACGCAGATGGGCGTGCTCAGCGCGCTCTCACAGCTCCCCTTCCTCCTCTTCCTGTTCGCGGGCGTCTGGGTGGACCGGGTCCGCAGGCGCAGGGCGATGATCTGGACCGACCTCGGCCGGTTCGCGTTGCTGGCGTCGATCCCCGCGCTGCACCTGGTGGGGTGGTTGCGGATCGAGGTGTTGTGGGTTGTCGTGTTGGGCATCGGCGTGCTCGGGGTCATGTTCGAGACCGCCTACCACGCCTACCTGCCGTCGTTGGCCGGCCGCACGCTCCTCGCCGAGGGCAACCAGAAGCTCGAACTGAGCCGCTCGACCGCGCAGTTCGCCGGACCGGGCGTCGCCGGTCTCGCGATCTCCGCCGTCACTTCGGCACTGGTCCTGATCGCCAGCGCCCTGACCTACCTGGCGTCCGCGCTGCTGCTGGTGGTCATCCGCCGACCCGACCCCGCACCGCCCACCGCCGAGCAGCGGCCGAACGTGGTCAAGGCCATCGGCGCCGGCCTGCGCTGGGTGCTCCGACACCCCGTGCTGCGGGCGATCACCGTGGCGACGGCGGTGTTCTGGTTCTTCTACAGCGCCCTCCAGACGTTGTACGTGCTGTACCTGATCCGCGTGCTGGACGTGCCCGCCGGTTGGGTCGCGGCGATCTTCGCCGCCGCCGGCCCCGGCGCGATGGTCGGCTCGTGGCTGTCGATCAGGATCATGAAGCGCTACGGCGTCGGCCGGACCGTGCTGTGGTCGGTCGGGTGCGCGGTCGCCATCCTGCTGCTGATCCCGATCGCGTCCTGGCCGCAACCGCTGTGGCTGGTGATCGGGCTGCTGGTGGTGTCCCAGTTCGGGTACGGGCTGGCGTCCCAGATCGGCACGGTCGTCCAGACGACGTTGCGCCAGGTCGTCACGCCGGACGAACTCCAGGGCCGGGTCGTCGCCACGCTGCGCGCGTTGTCGCTGGCGATGGTCCCGGTCGGCGCGCTGATCGCCGGTGTGGCGGCCGACGTGGTGGGCGTGCAGACCGTGGTGTGGGTGGCCTCGATCGGCGTGCTGTCGCCGATGCTGGTGTACGCGACCTCGGTCATCCCCGGAATGCGTGATCTGCCGAGCGAGGAGGAGGCCGCCGCGATGGCGCCGGAGACGAGGAAACATGCGGAGTGACGGCACGACCGTCGTGCGGTTGGGCGCGGACGCGTCCCGCACCGAGGTCGAAGAGGCGTTGGGCACGAGCGGCGTCGTCCTGCTGCACGGGCTGGGCATCGGCACGCCCGAGCAGTTCCACGCCGCGGTCGCGGAGTTCGGCGACCCGCTGACCAGTTACCGGGGCGGGAACACGCCGCGCAGCAAGGTGGCCGACGGCGTCTTCACGTCCACCGAGTACCCGCCGGAGTACGAGATCTCGTTGCACAACGAGCTGTCGTACGCCAGCCAGTGGCCGCGTCACCTGTTCTTCTGCTGCCTGGTGGCCGCCGAGACGGGCGGTGCGACGCCGGTGTGCGACGGTCGGGCGCTGCTGGCGGACCTCGACCCGGCCGTGCGGGCCCGGTTCACGGAGCGGGGCGTGACCTACCGCCAGCACCTGCACGGCGGCTACGGGCTGGGCAAGTCGTGGCAGCGGACGTTCGAGACCGAGGAGCGCGCCGAGGTCGAACGGTTCCTCGCCGACGCGGACATGACGTTCGAGTGGACCGACGACGGCGGCCTGCGGACCGCCGCCACGCGACCGGCGACCCGGACCCACCCGGTGACGGGGGAAGAGGTGTGGTTCACGCAGGCCGACCAGTGGCACCCGTCGAACCTGCCGCCCGCCGAACGCGAGGCGCTGCTGGAGCTGGTGGACGACGAGGCGGACCTGCCGCACTCCGTCACCTACGGCGACGGGCAGCAGATCCCGGTGGAAGACCTGGACGCGGTCCGCGTCGCGGCGAAGAAGCACGAGGTGGCGTTGCCCTGGCAGCAGGGCGACATCATGGTGGTGGAGAACATGCTCGCGCTGCACGGCCGCCAGGCCTACACCGGCGCACGCCGGATCCTGGTGTCGATGACCTGACCGGCCGGGCAGAGTTCACCTGCCGTCCCCGCGACTCCATGAGGCCCTGCACGGGACTGGCCGCCGAATGCACTAAGGTCGGCCGCCTTGTGGAGTGGTCACAGGGGTGGGTGCGGCGATGCCTGATCGTGAACCGGAAGCGCAGGGCGCTGACGAATCCGAGTACGACGAGTCGGCGGTTCCGGCCGGCGACCTCGCAGGCGGGATGGTGAGCCAGCACGCCGTGGCCGTCGGTGGTTCCTCGATCACCCAGGTCGTCGTCGGCGACCAGCACATCTACCACTCGGACGGCGTCCACGACGTAAGACGCACCGTGTCGGACTCGGCGGCGGTGGAGTGTCCGTATCCGGGTTGGCGGCGTTCGGTCGCGAGCAGGCGCAGTGGTTCTTCGGTCGGGACGAGTTGATCTCGAACTTGACGACGCGCCTCGACGCGCGCCTCCGCACCGGCGGTGTGCAGGTGGTGGTCGCGCCATCGCGCGCCGCGCCGCCTCGGTGATCCGGTCGCCCTGCACACCGACACGGTCAGGTCGGCGGTGTGGTCGCCGGGCAGCCGGATCCTGGCCACGGCCGGCGGCGACAACACCGTCCTGATCTGGACCTCTCCGGCCTGGACGACGTCCGGAACCGACTCGTCGCCCGCGCGTGCACCGCCGCCGGAGGCGGCCTTTCGGAACAGGAGTGGGAACAGCACGTCCCCACCCTGCCCTTCGAGCCCACGTGCCCATGACCGCGCAGAGAAGGCCCTCGATCGCTCAGCGGAGGTCGAGTCCGCCGTCAGCCCGCCGTCAGGTCCGCCACCGACCGCACCGGAGCCGTGCTGAACAGGAGTTGGTCCTCCCGGGCGATGATGTCCACGTCGTCCGGGTTCGCCAGCGCGCCCAGCAGGTCGGCCACCGAATTCTCCAAAGACGCCGACATCCGGATCAGCGCCGTGCACACCTTGCGCAGCACCAGGTCCATCCGGTCGTCCGAGAACGTCCCCTTGTTGTAGACGAGGCTCAGCGAGATCGTCTCCGCGGGCCCGACCACGACCCGCACCTCGTGCTCGGTGTTCGCCCCGCCGATGATCCGCCGCCACGTCTCCGAACGGGGCGCCGCGCGCAGCGGACCGTCCATGAAGAACAGGCACGACTGGTAGAGGTCGGCCCTGGTCGGGATCTCGCTGACGCCCTTGATGCGGCGCAACGGGCTCCACTGGTGCGCGCGGTCGTCGACCTGCGTGGCCTGGAGTTCCCGCAACCACGTGAGCAGCGGCTTGGCCGGGTCGACGTCCACCCGCGCGGGCAGGTGCAGGTTGCTGTAGCCGACCACCTGTTCCGCGCCGGGCACCTCGTCCGGCCGGCCACCGACCACGTTGCCGAACAGCACGTCGGTGTCGCCGGTCGTGTCGTGCAGCAGCAACGCCCACGCGGCCTGCACCAGCGAGAACAGCGTCAACTGGTGACGCCGTGCCGTCACCCGCAGCGCGGTGCTCAACCGCCGCGACAACATGGTCGAACGACCGGTCCGCTGCGGGTGCCGAGGCGCGGTCAGGTCGGCGTCCAGCTTCCGCACGAGCGGAGTCGCCGTGGTGAAACCGGCCAACCGCTCACGCCAGTAGGCCAACGCCGGATCCAGGTCCCGCTGTTCGAACCACTCGATGTACCGGGCGGGCGGCACCACCTCCGGCAGGTCGGCGGCACGACCATCCACAATGGACCGGTAAACGGTCTCGGCCTCGTGGAACGCCCGGTAGAACGAGACGCCGTCGAACAACAGGTAGTTGACGAACCACGTCCACCAGTACGTCCGCTCACCGACCCGGAACAGCGCGTGCCGCGAGTGGCCCGGTTCGGCCAGGTCGAACCCGCGGGCGTAGAGGCCGTCCATGTAGGCGTGCCAGCGCCTGCCCTGCTCCTGCGGGTCCAGGTGCCGCCAGTCCTCGACCTCGAACCGCAGCGGCACGTCCCGGTGCACCACCTGCAACGGCCGGGGCACGCCCTCGGTGAGGACACCGGTCCGCAGGTTGGGCTGCCTGGCGACGACCACCCGCCACGCCGCCGCCCACGCCTCGGGGTCGATGTCCTCGCCCGCCCACGTCAGGTCGAAGCCGTAGAGGCTCGGCTCGCGCCGGTCCCGGTAGCACGCCAGCATCCAGTCCTGGTGCGGACCGACCGGGTACACGTCCTCGATGTGCCTGCCGTTGCCGAACACCCGGCTCAGGGTCTCCTGGTCCAGCCCGGCCAACGGGAAGTCCGACGGCGTGCACGTGCCGATGTCCTCGCGGACGGCGTGCTCGGTGAGTCGCCGCAGCGTGAGCTCCACGTCGTCGGCGATGGCCTCGGCGGCGGGCCCGGCGAGCACGATCCGCGCGCGGACGCCGTCCCAGCGCAACACCACGTCGGCGTCAACGCCGAGCCGGTCGACCGGATCACCGTCCGCACAGCGCAACAACGGTTCGGGGTCGGCGACGTCGACGTCCACCAGGTGCACGACCACGGTCGCCGCAGCCAACGGCGACGACGCCCGGAGCTGCTCCTTCACCCCGGACGGGGAAACCTCGCCCCCGGCGGGCAGCGACACGACGACGTCGAACCGCCCGACACCCGCCGCCACGTCCCGGCGACGCACCCACAGCTCGTCCGACCGCGACCAGCGCACGCCCAGCGTCACGGCGGCCAGCAGGGCCTCCGCAGGCGACATCCGGTACGCCGTTGCCAGGGGGCCGGTCAGCGCGGCAACCTGCTCCGCGGTCGGCTCCAGCTCGACGACCTGGGTCGACTCGGTGATCGGTGATGGTTCGACCGCGTGGGACGGTTGCCGACCGGCCCACGCGGTGAAGCTGACCGGCCGGTCGGGCAGCCGGATCGCGGCACCCGCGGCGAGCTGCCGGTAGGCCAGGCCCAGCTCGGCGAGCAGAATCCGCACACCCCGCTCGTCCAACGCCAAGCGGTTCACCACGAGCGCGAGCCGTTGGGGTGTGGCGGAATCCGGGTCCGTGCCGACGACGCGGACGACCGCCGTGGCGGGGTCGAAATCCGCCACCGCGTCGTCCAGCAGCGAATCGGAGCGCGGCAGCCAGCGCACCCGCGGTTCACCCGGCTCGACCGACCACTCACCGGAGACCAGGGTGAGCCGCAACGCGTCGTGACGGCGTGCGACGAAGGCCAGCGCGGCGTCGAGCAGCTCGGGGTCCAGCCGAACCGTCGACTCCAGCAGCGTCGCCCACACCCCGCCTCGGAGCAGTCGCTGGGCGGTCGTCAGCGGCACCCTCGTCGGCACCGACTCGGTCCGTTGCGCGACGGTCGCCAGCTCGGCGATCGTCGGGTGCTCGAACAGCCCACGCGCGGTCAGCTCCAGCCCTTCGGCCCGCGCCCGACCCACCACCTGCACGCTGCGCAGCGAGTCACCGCCCAACCCGAAGAAGTCGTCCGTGACACCGACCCGTTCCAGCCCCAGCACCTCGGCCCAGATGCTCGCCAGCAGCCGCTCGGTCTCGTCCCTCGGGGCGACGAACGAGGCGTCGTCGGCCCGCGCCGAGGTCGGCGGCGGCAGCACGCCGTGGTCGACCTTCCCGCTGCGGTTCAACGGCAACCGGTCGAGCACGACGAACCGCGCGGGCACCATGTGGCTGGGCAGCCGTTCGGCCAGGTGCGCCTGCAACGCCGGCACGACCTCCGCCTCCCACCGGTCCCGCAGGCAGAAGTTGGCGTAACGCGACCAGTCGACCCGCTCCTCCGACACCGGCGGCTCGGCGGGCAGCTCCCCGGCGCCGACCGTGATGTCGAACAGCCCCGGGCCACCGGTCTCGGAGAACCGCAACCCGACCCGGTAGCCCAGCTCTTCCGCCACCGCGGCCGGCTCTTCGGGGTCGACCCCGTGCGGGACGAGCACCTTGGCCAGGTCACCGACCGTGGCGGGCGCCGCGCCCGGATCGGCGAGCACGGCCGCCGCACGCAGGTCGTCCGCGACGCGGGCGTTGGGGATGTCGCGCACGGTGGCGATTTCCGGTCGTTCGTCGGCGAGCCAACGACGGAACGCCTCCACCGTCCCCGGCCACGTCCGCGACGGGACCTCACGGGGTTCTGCGCCCTTTTCTTCGGCTGCGTCGTCACCGACCCGCAGCACCACGTCGTAGCGGAACCGCTCCAACTCCGTGTCGTGCGACCCGCGCTTGATGCGGACGTCGACCGAGGTGACGCCCGGAAGCCTGCGGAACAGCCCGGGGTCGACCAGCAGCTCGTTCTCGCCGCCCACCCGCTGCGCCACCCTGGCGCGGAGCGCGGCCGTGGACTCGCCGTCGTCACTGCGATACCGCTCGACCGACGTGTGGAACGCCTCCAGGAGCCCCAGGTGGCGGACGTCGCCGACGAACACCCGCCCGCCGGGCTCCACCAGGCCGATCAGTCCTTCGAGCACCTTGACCAGGTAGTCCACCGACGGGAAGTACTGGACGATCGAGTCGAGCAGGATCGTGTCGAACCGCTCGCCGGCCAGCCCGGTCAGGTCGTCGGCGGACTGCCTGCGCAGCTCCACCCGGTCCGGCCCGAGCCCGGCCAGCTCGGCCTGCTTCCGGGCCGCCGCGAGCGCCGCGCCGGACACGTCGGTGCCCACGTACCGCTCACAACCCGGCGCCAGCTTCCGCAGGAACAACCCCGTGCCGCAGCCGACGTCGAGGATCCGGCGCGGTCCGGACTCGGCGATCTGCGCCACCGCGTGATCGAGCCACTCGGCCATCGCCTCACGCGGGATCGGCTCGCCGGTGTAGCTGGAGTCCCAGCTGGCGAAGGGATCGGACTCCTCGCCGAACGCCAGGTCGAACACCTCGCTCCAGCCCTCGACGGCGTCGGTGCTGGACCGGTCGACCAGGTCGCTGCCCGGTTCGACGGACAGGTAGCCGACCAGGTCGACGTTGCCCTCCTGGTCGGTGCGGGGCAGCACGACCGCCTCGCCGACCATCGGGTGTTCGAGCATCGCCGCCTCGATCTCGCCCGGCTCGATGCGGTAGCCGCGCACCTTCACCTGGCGGTCGGTGCGGCCCAGGAACTCCAACGTGCCGTCGGGCAGCCACCGGACCTGGTCGCCGGTGCGGTACATGCGCGCGCCCGGCGTGCCGCTGAACGGCTCGGGCATGAACCGCTGCGCCGTCAACCCCGGCCGGTTCAGATAACCGCGCGCGAGCCCGTGACCCGCGACGAACAGCTCACCCGGCACGCCGATCGGCACCGGCTCCAGCCGCTCGTCGAGCACGTACAGCCTCAGATCGGGCAACGCCCGGCCGATCGGCGAGGACGGCGTGGCGGCCAGGTCCTCCAGGAGCACCCGCTTGTACGTGGTGTGCACGGTGGTCTCGGTGATCCCGTACATGTTCACCAGCGCGGGCTTGGCGTCGCCGTGCTCGGTGAACCACTGCTCCAACTCCCGCACGTGCAGCGCGTCGCCGCCGAACACGATCGTCCGCATGTCCAGGTCGCGGAACGAGCGGCCGATCGCGGTCAACGTCGTGCGCAGCGCCCGGAACGCGGGCGGCGTCTGGGTGAGCACCGTGACGCGCTCGGCACGCAGCAGGTCGACCAGCGCCTCGTGGTCGCGGACCGCGTCGGCGGGCACGATCGCCACCCGGCCGCCCTTGGTGAACGCGCCCCACATCTCCCAGACCGACAGGTCGAACGCGTGCGAGTGCAGCAGCGCCCACACGTCGGTCCCGTCGAAGTCGAAGTGCTCGTCCGCCGCGGTCATCAGCCGGACGACCTGCCGGTGCTCGATCATCACGCCCTTGGGCCTGCCGGTGGAGCCCGACGTGTAGATGACGTACGCGAGGTGGTCGGCCTTCGTCACCGACGGCGGGTTGTGGTCCGGCCCGGCCAGGTCGTCGACCGGGTCGTCGGGGTCGACCGGGCCGTCCAGCAGGACGATCCGGCCTTCGTAGCCCGGGAACCGGTCGCGCAGGTGCTCCTGGGTGAGCAGCAGGCGCGCGCCGGTGTCGCCGAGGACGTACTTCAGCCGTTCGGCCGGGTTCGTGGGGTCGAGCGGCACGTACGCGCCACCGGCCTTGAGCACGGCGAGCGTCGAGACGACCATCTCCACGTCCCGCGCGGCGCAGATCGCCACCAGCGTCTCCGACCCGACACCCAGCTCCCGAAGCCGGTGCGCCAGCCGGTTCGCCCGCCGGTTGAGTTCGGCGTAGGTGAGCCGTTTCGACCCGCGGTTCACCGCGATGGCGTCCGGCGTCAGCTCGGCCTGCCGTTCGAACAAACCCGGCAGGGTGTCGTGGACGTCCGGGTCGAGCGGCTGGGCGCCGAAGACGTCCAGCACCTGTGCGCGTTCGGCGGCGTCGAGCAGGGTCAGCTCGGACAGCCGCGCCGACGGCCGCGCGGTCAGATCACCCAGCAGGGTCCGGAAGTGCCCGGCCAGGCGGGCGACGGCGTCCGGCGTGAACAGGTCGGACTTGTAGACGAACCGGACGATCGCGTCGTCGGCGTCCGGTGTGGACGGTGGCCGGATCTCCAGCCACAGGTCCACGAACGCCGCGTCGAGGCCCATCGGGAAGTGCTCCATGCCCAGCGTCCCCGCCGGTGCGGTACTCGACCGCGACTGCTGGGTGTTCTGGAGCGTGAGCATCACCTGGACCAGCGGGTTGTGGCTCATCACCCGCTCCGGCTGCAACTCCTCGACCAGCTTCTCGAACGGCAGGTCGGCGTGCGCGAACGCGCCGAGCGCGGTGGCCCTGGCCTGGCCGAGCAGGTCCGAGACGGTCGGGTCGCCGCCGACCTGGACGCGCAGCGGCAGGGTGTTGGTGAACATGCCGATCAGCGGTTCGTGCTCGGACCGGGCGCGCCCCGCGACCGGGCTGCCGATCACCAGGTCGGTCGCGCCGGTGAGCCTGCTCAGCAGACCGGCCAACCCGGTGTGCAGCACCATGAACGGCGTGGCCTTGTGCGCGCGACCGCAGTCGACCACCGCGCGCCACAGGTCGCCGGGCAGCGGGATCTGGTGCGTCGCGCCGCTGAACGTCTGCACCGTCGGCCGTGGCCGGTCGGTCGGCAGATCCAGCAACGACGGCGCGCCCGTCAGGTGCTCACGCCACCAGTCGAGCGTCTTCGCCAGGTGCGCGCCGGTCAGCTCCTCACGTTGCCGGCGTGCGAAATCGCGGTACTGCAACGGCAGCGGCGCCAACGGGTCCGGCCTGCCGTCGACCCGCGCGGAGTACAGCCTGGCCAGCTCGCCGAAGAACAGGCCGGTGGACCACCCGTCGACCAGGATGTGGTGCACGACCACCGCGAGCACGTGGTCGTCCTCGGCCAGCTTGAACAGCCGCATCCGCAGCGGCGGCGCCTCGGTCAGCTCGAACGGGGTGGCGATCTCCTCGCCGATCCGCGTGCGGGCCGCCGCTTCGCGTTCCTCCGACGGCAGCGCGCCGAGATCCGTCAACGGTAACGAGACGTCCCCGGCGGGCGTCACCACCTGTGTCGGCTCGCCTTCGGGCGCGGGGAAGCACGTGCGCAGCACCTCGTGCCGTTCCACGATCCGCCGCAGGCTCCACGTCAGCGCGTCGAGGTCCAGCGGGCCGCTCAGCCGCACCGCCCAACTGATGTTGTAGGCCGTGTTGCCGGGCAGGAGCTGGTCGAGGAACCACAGCCGTTGCTGGGGAAAGGAAAGTGGAGCGCCCGTCGAACCCGTCATTGTTCCCCCTGGAGCAGTTCGCCGATCGCGGTGCCGACGCCCCCGGGCGTCGGGTCGGCGAAGACCATTTCCGGCGTGAGCGCGACGTCGAACGTCTCGTCGATGCGCGCGATCAGGGCGACGGCGATCAACGAGTCGCCGCCCAGCCCGAAGAAGTCGTCATCCTCGTCCACCCGGGGCTGTTGCAGCACTTCGGCGAACAGCAGGGCGACGGTCTCCACGATCTCGGCCGCCTGCCAGGAATCCTTGGCCGGTGCGGCCGGTGCGGCAAGCTGGACGGCGGGTGGCGGCACGGCCGGTCCGGCAGGCTCCACCGACTCGACGATGTGCCGCTGCCGCTGGAACGGGTAGGTCGGCAGCGGGACCCGGCGCCGGCGTTCGACGGGCCGGACGGCCTCGCCCGCCGACCACCGCCTGCCAAGCTGGTCCAGCTCTTCGGCCAGGCCTCCGGCCGCGGGCTCCCGCCCGGCATCCTGCTCAGCCAACGCACGGATCGCGTCCGCGTGGTCCGTCACCACCGCGTACCAGCGGTGCGGGAAGCCGACCCGGCCGACCTGGAGCGTGTACGCCACGTCGTCCAGCGACTGCTCGGGATGCGCGGCCAGGTGTGCGGCGAGATCGGCCTTCATCTCCCGCAACGCGGGCACCGTCGTCGCCGACAGGACCAGCAACCGGTGCGCCCGCGGTGGTCCGGCGGGCAACGGTCGCGGCGGCTCCTCCACCACGACGTGCGCGTTGGTGGCGCCGATCCCGAACGAGCTGACCCCGGCCCTCCGGGGACGCCCGCGATCCGGCCACGGCGTGGCCTCGGTGCGCACCGTGAACGGTCCCGCCGAGAAGTCGATCACCGGGTTGGGCTGCTCGAAGTTGATGCTCGGCGGCAGCACCCGGTGCCGCAGCGCGAGGATCACCTTCAGCAGCCCGGCGATACCCGCGGCGGCGTCCGTGTGGCCGATGTTCGGCTTCACCGTGCCGAGGACGGTGGAACCGGGAGCGCCGCCGCCGAACGCCTTGGTCAGCGCGGCCACCTCGATGGGGTCGCCGACCTGGGTTCCGGTGCCGTGCGACTCGACGTAGTCGATGGTCTCCGGCGCCACCTCGGCCGCCGCCAGCGCGGACCTGATCACCTTGGTCTGCCCGGACACGCCGGGCGCGCCGTACCCGACCCGGTCGCGGCCGTCGTTGTTCACCGCCGAACCCCGGATGACGGCGTGGACGTGGTCGCCGTCGTCCACCGCGTCGGCGTACCGCTTGAGCACGACGACACCCGCGCCGTCACCGAACACCGTGCCGTTGGCCTTGGCGTCGAACGCCCGGCACACCCCGTCCGGCGACAGCACGCTGCCCGCCCTGGCCACCGCGCCCCGTGCCGGAACCCGCACCGACACACCGCCCGCCAACGCCATGTCGCAGTCGCCGAACAGCAGCGCCTGACACGCCTGGTGCACCGCGACCAACGCGGTCGAGCACGTGGACAGCACTGTCATGCTCGGCCCGGTCAACCCCAGCTTGTGCGACACCCTCAGGCACAGATGGTCGGCGCCCGCGACCATCGCCAGCCGGACGTCGTCCAGCCCCGGGAACCGGTCGCGGTGCCTGCCGACCAGCGACCAGTACCGCGACTGCCCGCAGCCGCCGTAGACGCCGACCACCGCGTCGGTCGCCGACGGCGGGTAGCCCGCGTGCTCCATCGCCTGCCAGCACGTTTCCAGGAAGATCCGGTGCTGCGGGTCGCTCAGCATCGCGTCGACCGGCGCGTAGCCGAAGAACTCCGCGTCGAACCACTCCGGCCGGTCGAGCTTGCCGTACTGGCGCACGTACGCCGGATCGGAGAGCTGCCGCGGGTCCTCGCCCGCCGCCAGCAACTCCTCGGTGGTCAGCTCGCGCACGGCGGTCGCGCCGGTCGCGATGGTCCGCCAGTAGGCGTCCAGGTCGGGCGCGCCCGCGAACCGGCCGGCCATGCCGACCACCGCGATGTGGGTCTCAGTCACCGGAAGCGCCCTCCTCGGTCTGGTTGTCGGCTCCGTCGACGGCGATCCGATCGTCGGCTCCGCCGGCGGCCGTCCGGTTGTCGGCTCCGCCGGCGGTCACCCTGCCGCGACGCTGCCTCGCCAACCGGGCCCGGTCACGCCGCACGGGCGTCTCCACGACGGTGTCCGGCTGACCGTTCGCCGGCTGGCTTTCCAGGTGCCGGGAGAACGCGGCGATGGTGGGGAACTCGTACAGCTCGACCAGCGACACCTCGCGTGAGGCGATCCGCGTCAGGTGGCCGTAGATCTGCACCAGGGACATCGAGTTGCCGCCGATGTCGAAGAAGCTGTCGTGGATGCCCACCCGGTCGAGGCCCAGCACGGTCTGCCAGATCCCGACCAGCTCCCGCTGCAACGGGGTGTCGGGCGGCTCGTACGGCGCGCCACCGCCGCGTCCGGTGATCTCGGGCAACGTGTTCCGGTCGATCTTGCCGGTGGCGGTGAGCGGGAAGCGGTCCAGCGCCAGGTAGTCGTCCGGGAGCATGTACCGCGGTAACCGCTCGGCCAGGTGGGCGCGCAGCGCGACCGCGTCCGGGCCGCCGGTCACGTAGGCGACGAGCCTGCCGTCGACCATGGTCACGACCGCCTGGCCGACCTCGGGGTGCGCGACCAGCGCGGCCTCGATCTCGCCGAGTTCGATGCGGACCCCGCCGCTGCCCTGCACCTGGTGGTCGGTGCGGCCGATGAAGTCCAGCTCGCCGTCGGGCCGCACGCGGGCGCGGTCACCGGTCCGGTACAGGCGCTCGCCCGGCGCCCACGGGTGCGGGACGAAGCGGTCTGCGGTGAGCCCGGGACTGCCCAGGTAACCCCTGGCCGTCCCGACCCCGCCGAGGTAGACCTCGCCGACCGGAGCGGACCGGAGCTGGTCGTCCAGCACCAGCACCTCGGCGCCGTCGACCGCGCGTCCGATCGGGGGCACGCCGTCGAGGCCGGGTTCGAGGCGGGCGTACGTGCTCCAGACGCCGACCTCGGTCAGGCCGTAGAGGTTCAGCACGTCGAACGGCAGCCCGCGGCCCGGGTAACGGTGCAGCGCGGCGCCCCCGATGTGCAGCAGGCGCAGCGGGCAGTCCTCCGGCCACCGCATGTCGAGCGCGGCCTCGCCGACGGGCGTCGGCAGGAAGCTCACCGTGATCCGTTCGGCGAGCAGCCACTGGCGCAGGTCGGCGGGCGAGGACAGCAGCTCGCCGTCCGGGGCGTGCACGCTCGCGCCGGAGACCAACGCGGAGAACGTGTCCAGCACGCTGACGTCGAAACCGGGGGAGGCCGTCATCCCGACCCGATCTGCGGGGGTCAGCGCCAACAGCCGCCGCGACCAGTCGACCGTGTTGGACAGCGACCGGTGAGTGCTCATCACCCCTTTGGGTGTTCCCGTCGATCCGGACGTGTAAGTCACGTACGCGAGCTGGTCGGGGTGCACGGGCTCGGGCGCGACCACCTCGTCACCGGGGGTGAGCAGGTGCGGCCAGTCGAGCGTGAGGGCGTCCGCGGGCAGCCGGTCGCGCTGGTCGGGGCTGGAGACGACGACCGCGGGCTCGGCCTGGGCCAGCATCCGGGCGAGCCGGGCGGGCGGGTTCACCGGATCGAGCGGCACGATGGTGGCGCCCGCACCCAGGATCGCGAGCTGGGCGACGACCAGGTCGACACCGCGGGCCAGCACCACGCCGACCGTGCTCCCGGCCCGCACGCCTTCGTCGCGCAACCGCAGCGTGAGCCGCCCGGCGGCGAGGACGAGTTCTCGGTAGGTCAGGCTCCGACGCCCATCAGCGGCGGCGATGGCGTCCGGTGAGGTGGCCGCCCGTTCGGCGACGAGCACGTGGACAGGCAATGCCGAAGAATCGCGCACGCTCCCCCCCTTGCTTTGCGCGTGTGACGGCCGAAGCCGCGCCCGAGGGTAACCCCGAACAGACCAGCCGTGCACCGGAAAAGGTATTGATCGGGCGCGGTGGTTCGGGAACCCTGGGAGTCGATGGCGACCCGCGTGATCGCTGTGCTGCTGGTGTCCATGGCGGTGCTGACCGGCAGCGCCCCTCCGTGGCCCGAGCAGCGGTTACCGCCTGTCGCGACGACGCCGACGCCACCCGAGATGGTGGAGACGACGGCGCGGGCGCTCGTCGTGACGCCGACGGAAGCCGAGACGGCCCGCAGTCTCGCGACCCTGCGCAAGCTGGACGACCACCCGCTGTACTCGATGACCTACTACGGACCGGCGCCGCGCATCGACGGCTCGGTGGCCGACCGACCTGGGCCGGCCGACCGCGTGCCGTTCGGCTGCACGCTGTTCGTCGCGGCGGGCACGCCCGGCTCCCCGCTGGTGGGCCGGAACTTCGACTGGGACCACAGCCCGGCACTCGTGCTGCACGCGAACCCGTCCGACGCCTACCGCTCGGTCTCCCCGGCCGACCTGTCCTACCTCGGGGTGACCGCCGACGTCCCGGCCGCCGGAGCGACGTTGACGAAGGCGGTCACGCTGCCGTTCGACGGGATGAACGAACACGGCCTGGTGATCGGGATGGCCGCGCTGGACCACGCGCGAGGGGAGTTGCGCCCCGGCCGACCGGCCGTCGGGAGCGTCGGCGTCATGCGCCTGGTCCTGGACCGGGCGCGGACCGTGGACGAAGCGGTGGCGTTGCTGGACGGCCACAACATCGACTTCGACGGCGGGCCCGGCCTGCACTACCTCGTAGCGGACGCGACCGGCGCGTCCGCCGTGGTCGAGTTCCTGAACGGCGGGCTGCGCGTGACCCCGAACCGGCCGGCGCCCCTTGGCAGGCCATGGAGAACTTCCCACTCGCCAAGGTGGACGAGCAGTCCCGCTCGAACCACACCTGCTACCGCACCGCGTCGTCACGCCTGACCCGTGACGGCGGCAAGCTGTCACCCGACGACGCCCTCGCACTGCTCGCCGAAGTCGCACAACCACATACCCAGTGGTCCGCGGTCTACCGACCGGCCGAACGGGCGCTGCTGCTGACCACCGGCGAGCGCGTGCACCGACTCACGCTGCCCTGACGGCCGCACGTCGACATGAGGTCGGCGTAACCCGTCGCCGGCTCTGGACCGCTTGGCCACCCAGCTCATCTGGCTTTGAGGACAGGCCCGCCGGGAGAGTGCCTGGGCGCTGGAAGGGCTGTCGTCGGGTGTCGTCGAGATGTCGTCGCACGCGTTCGGCGTCGGTGTCGCGGCCTTGGTCCCGGTACAGCTCCAGGGCCTCCTGCCAGACCGCGCGGGCCTGTGCGTGGTGGCCGAGGGCGGCGTGGGGGTGGCCGAGCACGTCGAGGGTGTTGGCGGTCTCGGTGGTGTGACCGAGGCTGCGGAGCAGGGTGAGGGCCTGTCGGTAGTGGCGGATGGCCTGGTGGTGATTGCCGGTGTGGTGGTCGATGTAGCCCAGGCTGTCCAGGGTGTGCGCCTCGCCGTCGCGGTCGTGGTGGCGCCGTTGCAGGGCGAGGGCTTGCGTGCAGTGGTGGTGGGCGGTGTCGTAGTCGCCCAGTTGGGCCGCGTGCCAGCCCACTGTGCTGCGCACCTCGGCTTCCAGCACCGGCTGGTCGAGGGAGCGGACGAGGTCCAGGGCCTGGAGGTCGTGCTCCAGGGATCGCCGGTGGTCCCCCCGGAGCTCCCAGATTCGTGCGAGGCGTGGTGGGCGTGGCCCTGCTGGGCGAGGTCGTGGTGGTGTTGGGCCAGGGTGAGGGCTCGGTGCAGGTGGTCGACGGCTTGTTCGTGCCGCCCCAACTCGGCGTGGGCGCGGCCGAGGCGCCGGTGGGCGAGGACGCGGGCGGCGGGATCGGGCAGGTGGGTGGCGGCGTCGGCGGCGGCCTGCCACACGACGAGCTCGTCGTGGCGGTGCCCCCGCCGCCGGTGGAAGGTGGTCAGGGTCCAGGCCAGGTGAGACACGACCTGGTGGCGGTGCTGGGCGGCCGGCAGGTGCGGGTGGTGGGCGTCCAGCCAGGCCAGCGCGGCCGGGTGGTCGGGCAGCGGCTGGGGTGGGTGTCGGGGGCGGGCGGGTCGAGCCGGATCGGCGGTCCGCCGACCGGGGATCGGGGCCTGTTGGTCGGAGCTCAGTGCTCGCCTGGCGTGGTCGGGGTGGGCAGTTGGTGGTATGGGGTCGCGCAGGTAGCCGATGCCGGCGGTGACGAGGTAGTCCGCCGATGCGGTGTCCAGTTTCCGGGGGTGTCGCAGCAGCAGTTTTCGCAGCTGGCTGTTGTCCTTGATCCGGGTGGGTCGTGGGGGTAGTCGGGAGAACCGCTCGCCGTCGGATCCCCAGTGGGGATTGGTCGGGTCGTAGAGTGCGGTGAGGAAGCGGTCGACCAGCCTGGGCCAGGTGGGTGTGCCCCTCCAGTGTCGGCAGGCGAGTCCGCCGTGTGCGGCGGCGCGCTGGAAGGCGTGGTGGGTGCTGTGTTCCTCGGCCTGGATGGCGACGGTGCCGAGTGTTCCGGCGACGTGGTCGGTGAGCTCGTCGAGGTTGTCGCGGGCGATGTCGGCCAGTGTGGTCCCGGTGGGCAGCCTGCGGTCCGGGTCGATGAGCCAGTGGCAGAGTCTGCCCATGAGCCGGTCGACGGCCTCGATGTCGAGGCGGTCCAACTCGGTGACGGGGGAGTGGGCGTCGATGCCGCAGTTGGTGCGCCGGCGTCGGACCGTGTCGCGGACCCGGTGGGTGGTGTGGGTGTTGATCCGCAGCATGTCGCCGTCGCTCAGCGGGCCGTCTCCGGCGTGCCAGCCTTCCACGGGGCTGTTGCGCCACGCGCTGTTGACCAGGCCGTTGGCGGCCAGGTCCAGCACGGCGCCGACGTGGTCGGGGTCGATGCCGACCTGGTGACGGCAACGCGGGTGACTCAGGGCTTGAAGCGGAACGGCGCGGTCGCGGGTTCGGCGCACACGGCGTCACCGGCGCCTTCCCCGGTCTGGAACGGGAACACCTTGGCCTGGTACTCCGTCCACTTGTCCGCGTTGTGGCCGTCGATCGACTCGGGCCCGGCACCGTCGTCCTTGACCAGGCGGGCGACGCCGTCGGCGTCCGTGGTGACGTAACCGAGCACGACGCCGTTGGCGCCGAGGGCGGCGAACTCGACGTTCACCCCCGGAACGGGCTTGCCGTCGTCGGTCAGCCGGGCGGTCAGTTCCAGGTCGACGCGGGGAGCGCCGTGTCCTTCGACCGTGACCGGCTCGACCGCCAACGCGTAGCCGCAGCCCAGACCACATCCGGTGGTGACGACGGCCGGCGGCACCAGTGCGAACACCAGTGCCGCCACCCGGACTCGACTCAGCAAGGACCGCCGCCGGTTTCCCCCTCGGGAGGGAACGGGCTGAAGGCACGGGACACCGCGATGTCCAGCAGTTGCGCGGCTTCACCGTTCAGGTACTGCATCTGGCCGTTCACCACCTTTCCGGGATCCATGAAGGTGAACACGAACTTCCGGGTCGCCGGGTCGCCCAGGTCGGACGGCGGCAGGATGGTGATCCCGGAGATGCCGGGGTCGCCCGGAATCTGGTAGCCGAGCTTGCCAGGGCTCGACTCGTCCGCGTACACGGCCACCGGGGTGTCGTCGATCTGCACCAGGAACGTGGCGTTGGCCCGCTTCTTCATGTCGAACACGTGGAACCGCAGGCCGGTGTGCGCGTCCGCGGGGTCGAGCTGGAAATCGAACTCGTAGAGCGGGAACAGCGGCTGGTCGAACTTCTCGACCCGCATGCTCAGCTTGATGTCCAGCTGCGCCCGGACGCTCGGCGCGACCATGCTGAACCGGTCGTACTCGCCCTCCACGCCAAAGGCGATGTAGCCGAGCCCCGGCCTGATGGTCATGTCCTTCACGCCCTCGACCGCGACGTACACGCCGTCGATCCGCACGTCGGGCGCCTGCACGTGCCCGTCGTCCACGTGCAGGGTGAGCAGCGGGATCCCGATGCACGCGACGATGTCCTGCTCGAACTCCTTGATCGGCAACGCCTCGGTCTGCTGGAGCTCGAACGAGCCGCCCGCGAGGATCGCGCCGGTCGGTTCCGGCTCGGACCGCAGCCGGGTGCTGAACGTGCCCAGGTCGTTCGGCCCGATCTCCACGGTCACCTTCTGACCGAGGTCGACCAGCTTGGCGAACACGTCGTTGGTCTGCAGCCGCAACGGGTCGCCCGCCAGCGCGAACCGGCCCTGCACGAACGCCTCGGCGTCCATGCCCGGCGCGGCCGAAGTGACCGTGATGACCGGGACCTTGAGCGCGTCGCAGACGCCCCACACCGTGGCCTGTCCACGACCTGCCTGGGAACGAAGACCGTGGAAAGGCGGGCGGACAGCTGCTGCTGGCCTTGGGCTACGCGACGGCCTCGGAGGCCGACCAGCCCGACGCGCCCGCGGGCCAGGTCGACGCACCGGCTCGGGGAACCCGCCCCGCGCGCCAGCCTCTCCGGCCGCCAGCCCGTCCCAAGCGCCCTTCAACGCCACAGCGGCGGCACCGGCAGACCGGGTTCCACGTCGCCCTCGGCGCCACCCGTTCGCGGGACGCATCCCCGGCCGGGCGAGCTGAACACCCATCGCCGGGCGAACTCCATCACGACCGCAGTCGACAGGTCTTGGTGCGACGAGCCGGACGCCGCCCACTGCTCCTGCCCTCACGGCGGCAGACACCCCACGAGCAGCGACCACCAGGTAGGCTCGGGGCGGCGTCGGGAAACACAAAGCCCCACGATGTAATTCCAGGCGACCTGGAATTACATCGTGGGGCAAATTATATGTCCGAGAGGGTTTGTCGACCACTCCGGAGCGGGAGATCTCCCGCGCTAATCGCGCGGAGAGACATGCGGCGACCTTAGCGCAGTCGCGGTGTAGTGCAAGCATAACACGGGAAAATGCACGTGTCGAATCACGGCGCGTCACCGGACGAGCACACAGCCTTCGGGTGTCGCGGCCGCCGTCCACACCAGGCACCACAAAGCACGTACCTGCGGGATTTCGGCTTTATCAACAGTCGTCGGGGCATAGACCGCCGCCTTCTGACGCCGCCTGGGCCCAGTGCCACTACCCGCAACCGCAGTGCTTCTCGCTCGGCTGGAGACAACGGATGCGCCCTCTGCCTTGCGGGGCTCTGCCTTGTCGACTCCTCGACGCCGAGTGGATACCTACGCCGGGTGGGTGTCCGCGTTGCGCTCTCCTGCGGGTATTCGGGCGGATGTCGCTGTGAGCAGCGTGTGTACTTCTTCGGTTTCGGGGTGGTCGATCTCGGTGCACAGGTCCAGCGTGACCGCGAGCGCCCTGGCTGCGTGGCTGTCGCGACCCAGTCCCAGGTATGCGTTGGCCACCCGGCGCAGGACCTCGGCCTGCGACCACAGGTCCCCGAAATCCCGGTAGATCTGCAGGGCGCGCCGGTACTGGCGGATCGCGGCGACCAGATCACCCAGGCCATGGTGGACGCGCTCCAGGCTTTCGGCCGCGTCGGCCAGACTGGCGCGATCGCCGAGACGGGCCAGCACTTCCACCGCCTGTGTGCAGCACTTCAGTGCCGCAGCGTGGTCACCCAGCACGGACAGCACCCTGCCCAATTGGTTGAGCGCGCGTGCCGCTCTGGCCTCGTGGCTGGCCGACTCCGCGAGCGCGACAGCGCGCTCGGCGTGGAATCGGGCGTCATCCAGATTGCCGTCCCGCTCGTGGATCAGGCTGATCGCATGGTGTGCGTGCGCCTGCCCGACGATGTCCGGCAGTTGAGCGGAGACGCGCAGCGCCTCCTGCAGCACGGCTGTGGCCAGTGGGTAGTTGCCGCTGAGCGTGTGCACGCGTCCGAGTACGCGCAGCACAGTCGACTCGGCGCGACGGTCACCGATGCGGCGCGGCGCGGCGAGACCCGCGTCCAGGCTCGCCCTCCAGTCGTGCCGGCTGCCAGCACGCCCCATATAGGACGAGAGCGCCCACGACAGGCGCCACACGTGGTCGTCTGCACCGATGCGGACGGCCTGGCCGAGCGCGGCCAGCAGATTCGTGCGCTCGACGGTGAACCACGCCCAGGCCGCGTCGTGGTCGCGCACCGTAGCGAGGGCCACCCCTTCCCGGCGCGGTTGCACCGGGATCGATTCGCGGTGCGGGTACAGCAACCGGTCCGCGGCGATCGCGGTGTGCAGGTAGCAGTCGAACACCCGCAGCTCGGCCGACCGCCGTTCCGGCTCCCTCGCGGCGAGTTCGACCGCGTAGTCGCGCAGGAGGTCGTGGTGGAATCGATAGCGGCCGCCGGGCAGCTCCTCCACCAGCGAGGCCGCTGCCAGCTGTTGCAACAGCGGCCGGGTCCGGGCAGACGGCAGCCCGGTCAGGCTCGCGGCGGCCTCCGTCCCGAAATCAGGTCCGGGGTGCAGTCCCGACAGCCGGAACAGGCGCGCCGCGCGCTCGGTTAGCGCGTGGTAGGACAGGGCGAACACGGTCGGGACATCGGTGTCCGCACTATCCGCGATGGACAGCTCGGCCAGCTCGGTGACCAGGTCGTCCAATCGTGCGGACGGCCGGACGGTGGCCTGGGCCGCCGCGACGGCCAATGCGATCGGCAGTCGCGCGCATCGCCGGACCAATTCGTCCACCGCGGGGTCGTCGCGGCTGACCTCGCGAGGGCCCAGTCGGGTCAACAGGATCTCGCGTGCCTGCCCCGCCGACGGCAGAGCCACGTTCAGTTGGGCCGCCTGCTCGCGTGCCACCAGGCTGTCCAGTCTGCGTCTGCTGGTCACCAGCACCGCGCAACCGGGACTGTCCGGCAGCAGTGGCCGCACCTGATCGGTGTCGCGCGCGTTGTCCAGCACGAGGAGCATCCGCCGGTCCGCCACCAGCCTGCGGAACAGGGCCACCTGCGTGTCAAGGTCGTCGGGAATGCGCTCCTTCGGCACGTCCAGGGCAAGGAGGAACCCGCGCAGCGCGGCGGGGTCCATCGGGCCGCGGTGGTTGAAGCCGCGCAGGTCGACGTGTAGTTGTCCGTCCGGAAAGCGGTCGCGGGACCGATGCGCCCAGTACACGGCGAGCGCGGTCTTTCCCACTCCCGCGGTGCCCGTGAGCAAGATGACGACAGGCCCTCTTGTCGAGTCTGCGGGGTCCAGCCGGGTGGACAGGAAGTCCAACTCCTCCTCACGGCCGACGAACGTCGCGGGCGAGGGCAGCACGGCCATGGGGCGCCGAAGCGGAGTAGCTCGGTGAAGGTGCACGTCACCGTTGATCACGCCTGCCTGGACGACTGGTCCGGTGACCGCGCCCGACACCTCGTTGTCGACTCCGCCCACCGGTTCAGTGTTCCGCCTCGCCCACCTGCCGTCGACCTCCGGCGTGAGGGACGAGCAAGGGCCGCAGCCGCCTGGCGCACGTTGGTCGGGCGGGCCGGAGAGGACATCACCCGGTGCACGGTGTCGGGAGACGGTGCCGCGGTCGGCTCGCTGGCTTCGTCGTCGCTGACGGCTCGAGGTTTTCTGGAGCAGCCCTCCGGAACCTTGTGCCTGCCGATAACCTCATCCATGCAGGTAGAGGAAGCGCGACACCCAGGGCCCCGAGGCGCTCAGGGTCACGGCTGCCATCCGCCGTGGTGTCGGCCAGCACGGCATGATGACCGGCTGCGCTGCTCCGACTGGCCTATCTGAGCGTGACCAACGCGTTCGCGTTACTGCGTCTGCTGTCCATGAGCGACCGGGACAAGGACACGGAGATCCTGGCGCTGCGCCACCAGATCTCGACCCTGGAACGCCAACTGGGTAACAAGCGTCCGCGGTTCTCGCCCGGCGACCGTGCGTTGCTCGCGGCGCTGCTGCACCGACTCCCGGTCGATGTGCTTCGTCGGCTCCGACTGCTGGTGCGCCCGGAGACGGTGCTGCGGTGGCACCGCGACCTCCTCACTCGCCGCCACGCTGCCAGGTCCCGTCCCCTGCGGCCCGGCCGACCGCGGACCATCCGCTCGATCCGACTCCTGGCCCTACGCCTGGCACGGGAGAACCCCCCTGGGGCTACCGCCGCATCCACGGCGTCGGCATCAAGGTTGCAGCCTCCACCGTCTGGCAAATCCTCCAGGACGCCGGAATCGACCCGGCCCCCGAACGCACCACGACGACCTGGTCGGACTTCCTCCGCTCCCAGGCCGACGCACTCCTGGCCTGCGACTTCTTCGAGACCTCCACCCTGAACGGCGCCCGCCTGTACGTGCTCGCGGTCATCGAGCACGCCAACCGCCGGGTCCGCGTCCTCGGCGCCACCGCGCACCCCACCGCCACCTGGGTTACCCAAGCCGCCAGAAACCTCGTCATGGACCTCGAAGACGAAGGCCGACACGTGCGCTTCCTGATCCGGGACCGCGACGGGATGTACCCCGCCCTGTTCGACCACATCCTCGCCGAGGCGGGCGTCAAAGTCGTCCTCAGCGGTGTCCGCATCCCCCGCATAACGCGATCATGGAACGCTGGATCCGCAGCTGCCGCCACGAACTCCTCGACCGCACCCTCATCTGGAACCGGCGGCACCTCCTCCACGCCCTGCGCGAGTACGAGAAGTATTACAACACCCACCGACCCCACCAAGGCATCGGCAACGCACGACCACTACGCGCTTTTCCACGAGTCGTCACCGATCAAGCAGCGATCACCCGACTCGACGTCCGCCGACGGCAACGACTGGGCGGCATACTCAACGAGTAACACCACGCCGCCTGACCTGCACGGACGACATTTTCGGCAAGCACAGCGCTGCTGGTGCAGGAGCGGTCTGGGCATGTGCTCAACACGTCCGGGCGGCTGGCCGTTGTTCCGAAGGGCTTCCACCAGCCGTTGACAGATGTGCGTGCGGACGCTCGGGTCAGCGCCACCCTGCTCCGTGAGCTGGAGGAGGAGCTGTTCGGACGCGACGAGGTGGACACCACGGTAGGGAAGTCCGTGCGGCTGCGCCGATGCACCCTGGCCGGTGGTCCGCGTCGATACGGTGGCTGCGTGATGACCCCAGCAGGATACGGATGGAATGCACCGGGTTCGGGTTCAACCTGGTGGACGGGAATTACGAGCTCGCCAGCCTTGTAGTTATAATATGAGCCTTCACCCAAGTCAAGTAAGACCAGGTCTTGGACGAAGTGGGGCGGGCACGCCGAAGTGATCTCAGTGAGTCTGAGGTGTACCGCCACAAATCGAAGTTGGCGAGGGTGCGCGTGGCTTCGGTGATCGCTTCGGTGGCGGCGAAATCGATCTCACTGGCATTACTTCGGCATGCTGTTTGGTCAGGTGCACATCTGGCGGGTGGGTGACCAGATTTCGAAACTGTACCTTGGACGAGAACGTTGGACCACGCGTCCACCACCGCGCTGCACGGTCGGGTCTGGGTCGGCGCGAAACAAGCTCGCGTGTAGCCGCCGCTGAGAGTGCTGGACAGGCAATCCCGGTCGTAGGTGATGGGACCGTTCACGTAGAGCGCCACGTGTGGCGCCGCAAGCGAAACCGCTGACGTGCCGTAGTTGGCGACGATTGCCACGGCCTGCGTGGCGGTGTTGTTCACCACCACGCACGACTTGACGACGACATTGTGCGTCGGATGCGGAACGGAGGTGCAGTGGAATGCGCTGGTCTGCGTGACCGGCTGCCAGTACGGATCGGCGTTCGCGGTGCCGCCGCCGAGCACGAGGAACGAGCCGATTAAGGCAGACGCGATCGCCGAAATCTTCAAAGAACGGATCACGAATCCCCTGAGTATTCATTGTGTGAAGTCCGTCGACAGTGGGCCCCAATCCACATGAACTTCCATCGGAGCCTAACAGGCTGAGACCCCGCTGAGATCCGCCGGATGGACGACCGGGCAGTGGTGTCCGACGTCGGCCTTCGGTGTCAACTGGATGATGTTGTCGACCGGCTGATCAACGGACGGGTGGTCGTTGACGGGTCCGGTCGATGGGGCGGCCATGCCGAACTGTCCGTTGACGATCGGGTCTGCGACGTCGGCCTGTTCGGTCCGGCACGCCGGTTTCACGGCATGATCTGCGTCATGGTCGACGGACACGACGAGGCGTCGGCCGGTGACGTGTCCAACAGCGTCGCCAGCGGGAGTCCGGAGCTGCTGTTGCAGGCCGGCGTGATCAAAGGCGATGTGCACCAGTACGGGCACCTGCCACGGACGACCGCGCGGTTGCCGTACCGGTTCGGGCGGGTGCCCCCTCGTGCGGATGCGTTTCAGCCGCGGCGGTTGGCGTTGGAGGTGGACGACGCCCGCACCGTCGTGTTGTCGGGGCCGGGGGGCGCGGGCAAGACGCAGCTGGCTGTCGATCACGCCGAGAACGCCTGGGTCACCGGGGCGGTCGACCTGCTGGTGTGGCTGACCGCGACGGACCGCGGGACCTTGGTGGCGGACTACGCGACGCTGGCCGCGGACTTGACCGGCGTCGAGGACGCCGACCCCGCCGTGGGCGCTCGGCGGTTGATGGGCTGGCTGGTGTCCGCGCGGGTTCGGTGGCTGATCGTGTTGGACGACGTCAGGGTGCCCGGCGACGTCGACGGGTTGTGGCCGCCCACCACCGGGTTCGGCCGGACGCTGGTGACGACCCGCCGGTCGGACGCCGCGTTGCGCGGTGGCAGGCTGGTGCTGCCCGTGGGCATGTTCACGACCGACGAGTCCGCCGCCTACCTGGCGGCCAAGCTCGCGTCGCACCCCGGGCTCGGGGACGGTGCGGTGGAGTTGGCGCAGCGCGTGCGGCACCTGCCGCTGGCGTTGGCGCAGGCGGTGGCCTACCTGATCGACCGGCACCTCACCTGTCTGGAGTACGTGCGGAGGTTCGACGACACGCGGCGGCAGTTGGCGGCGTTGTTGCCGGAGCCGGGCGCGGTGCCCGACGAGTACCACGGCACGGTCGCGACGACGTGGTCGTTGTCGGTCGAGTTGGCGGATCGACTGGCGCCGGAAGGGCTGGCCGGCCCGCTGCTGGAGGTCGCGGCCCTGCTCAACCCCGACGGGATCCCCGCGGCGGTGCTGGTCACGCCCGCAGTGCTCGGCCACCTCGCGGGCGTCGTGGGGCGGGAGGTGGACGCGGAACAGGCGCGGGACGCGTTGACGTGCCTGAGTCGGTTGAGCGTGGTGACCGTCCGGCCCGACCGGCTGCACGGCGAGGTCCGGGTGCACAACCTCGTCCAACGGGCCACCCGCGACGCCCTGGACGACGAGCGGTTGGCAGCACTGGCGGACGTCGTGGCGAGGGCGATGTTGGAGGCCTGGCCGTCTGTGGAGACCGACGCCCAGCTGGCGGAGGCGCTGCGCGCGAACACGGCGGTCCTGCACGCGGTCGCCGCGGGGTGGCTGTGGTCGTCGGGGTGCCACCCGGTGCTGCGGCGGGTCGCCGAGAGCCTCGGTGAAGCCGGTCGACCGGTCGAGGCGCGGGAGCACCTGGACCGGCTGGAGGCGGTCGCCGTGGACCGGCTGGGTCCCGAACACCGCGACACGCTGGCCATCCGGTCGATGGCGGCGACGTGGGCCGGTCGGGCCGGGTCGCCCACCGACGCGGCGTTCCTGCTGGAGAGGGTGGTCTCCGATCAAGAACGCGTGCTGGGCGCGGACGACCAGGACACGATGAGCACGCGCAGCCAGCTGGAAATTCGGCGGGGCCGGTACCAGTTGACCGCCTACGGCGTCGTCATGACGCCAACGGACGTCCTGGCGGCGTTGCGCAAGGTGCTGACCGACCAGACCCGGCTGCTGGGACGCTTGCACCCGGACACGATGGCCACCAGGGGTCGGATCGCTTTCCTACGAGCCGAGACCGGTGACCCCGTCGCGGCGGCCGAAGCGTTCGAGCGGCTGCTGCACGACCAGGTGAAGGCGTTCGGGCCGCACCACCCGTCGGTCCTGGCTACCCGGAACAACCTGTGGATGAGCCGCGCCGAAGCGGGTGAGACCCAGGCGGCGTTGGTCGCCTTGCGCGAGCTGGTGGTCGAACTGGCGCGTGTCGTCGGTCCGAGGCACGTCGACACGCTGACCGTGCGCAACAACATCGCGTTCTGGCAAGGGGAACTCGGCGACTTGACCGGGGCGACGGCGGCGTTGCGCGAGCTGGTGGACGATCAGGCGCGGCTGCTGGGGCCGAGACACCCGCTGACCCTGACGACCCGCGGCCACCTCGCCCGACGGCTCGGGGACACCGGCGACGCCGTGGGCGCGTTGCTGGCCTTCGAGGAGCTGCTGGCCGACCGGCTGAAAGTGGCCGACAGCGATGATCTGGAAGTGCGGACGACCCGCAGCAACGTCACGTTCTGGCGCTACATCGTCGGCGACCACCATGCATAGCTGTTGGCGACGGGGCCGGGCCCGGTGGAGGACCGGCCCCGTTGTTGTCGGTCAGGGGTGGGTGAGGGTCATGATGGAGAGGGTGTTGGAGCCGGAGTTGCAAACCCGACCGTGCCGGGCGGCTTGGAGTCGAGCCTTCAGCCGCCAACGAACCAGCGGAAACTGCTCGTGCGCCCGCGATACCGCCGCGTCGCGGTCGGCCAGGGGTGCGAACGTGTGCGCCGGCTGCCCCCTGACGCCGCGTCCGGCACGCGTTGCTCCGGCAGGCACCACAGCGTCGCCGAATCCGCCTAAAAGTGCTGGTCCGAGTAGTTGACGTACCCGCGTCAACCAGTTACGAGATGATCTTCATCGCTTCCCGCAGCGACTTGTGCCACACGTCACCGGAGGCCACCCGTGGCCGATCAAGTGCGCGTTCAGGTTCTGCCGGGCCCGATGCCCAGCGTGAACCGGTTGCCGGACAACAGCTGCACCGTCGCCGCTTCTGCGCGCCACCACCGCCGGGTGGTACTGCACGGCCAGGCAGGTCACGTGGGTCATCAACTCGATGCTCCAGGCATGTCATCAGCAGTCCGCCCGTGCAACCTGGTGATGGGATGGTGCGGCACGGCGGTGATGACCTGCGGCAATGGGTCCAGCACCAATCGGCGGCACTCCTTCCGTTGCAGCGACGGCACCGCCATCAGCGCGCGGAACAGCGCCTCGGTGGCCGTCACCCGGGCGTCGAGCAGCCAGACCGGTTCGGGCACGCCGGGCATCCGAACGATCCGGTGACGATCGGTGTCGGTGATCGGTCGGGCACGGGCGTAGCCGCGCGTCAGCGCAACCGCGATGAGACGGTGGCGGGGCCGCAGCGCGTCCGAGTGGAGCACGTGCTGATGCGCCACTCGGTCGGTGCAGCCGGATCCATTGAACGACACCACCGGCAGCCGGAGTCCTCGGCCAGCGCGCCCGCCGCCTCGTTCGGCACCGGCAGCACCGACCACGAGCCGACAGGCAGGCCGGTGCTCGGCCGGCAGGTCGCCGAGCAGCAGCGCCACCAGCGGTGTCGCTGGCGCGGGCTTGACCCCGATCGGCGTGCCCACCGCCAGTGCGGGCCCAACCTTGTATGCCACCAAGTTCAGCGGAAGCTGAACGGCGCGATGCCCAGCACCGGCCGTGCGGCGCGCGCCGCACCACCGACAGCTGGCCGTCCGCCGCCGGATCGGTGTGCAGCCGGTGGAGCTCGCCGGAGAACCGACGCGCCTCCTCGGCGGTGGTCGGTTCCACGGCTGGCATCGCGCCCCGGCCGCGCACCTGCACGCCCTCGTCCGAGGACAGGACGTCCAGGCGGGGCACGTCCACCGGATAGAACGCCTGCACCTCGGCTGAACCGCGTTCCGGGAGCGTCAGGCGACCCGGTGGGCGGCCAAGGCGGAGGCGATCCGGGATGCCCGGATGCCTTCGTTCTTGCGCATGAGTGGCTTGCCGGCGACCTCCTGAGGACGACCGCCCGCGTGGTGGACGGCGATCAGGTCGCCTGTGGCGTTGAAGACCGGCGCGCCCGACGAGCCCACCTGGGTGTCGGTGAGGTAGTGAACCTTCCTGTCGTCGAAGTAGGTCACCTGGTTGCGGGCGAAGCCGAGCCGCTTGCGTTGACCCCGGGGGGCTGCACCACGAACGCCTGTCCGTCCTTGGCTGGCGCAACCGACCGGGACGGGATGATGATCGGCCAGCGCTCGTCCAATGGTGTGGTCATGCGGATCACGGCCCAGTCATCGTCCTTGTCGGAGACCACGTCGGTGGCGTCGCACAAGATCTGGGTCGCGCCGACGATGCCGCCCCGGCCGTCGTCCTCGAACCCGAACTCGGCGGTCACGGTGGCAGCGGCGGCGTCGGTCTCGCTGTTGTGCAGCACGTGCCAGTTGGTGAGCAGGAGGTCCTCGCCGATGCGAAAGCCCGTGCCGTACTGCTCGTCGCCGCCCACCCACACGTTGAGCAGGCACACCGCGGGAGCGACCGCGACAAGGCGCTCCAGGGTCGTGGTCAGGCCGGGCACCCGGCCGATCTGGATGGTGAGGTCGTCCTGGTACAGCAGGGCTTCCGGCTCGGTGACGTGGTCGTCGAACACCGGTTGCCCGGTCGCGCTGACCGGTTCGCTGGACAGCCTTGTCGGCCGATCCGCGAGCAAGTCGGCCAGGAACGGTTTGGCGGGATTGACGTCGGCCAGCGCCTTGCTGGCCGCCGTGACCAGGGCGCGGGTGCGTCCCTCCGCCGCAGCCTGTGTGAGGGCGTCCATCCACAGGTAGGTCGGCGGCTGCTCGCTATCGATCTGGGCCATGTCCAGGCCTGCTTGCCGGGCCACCAGCTGGACCGCCTGCGACTTCGGGTACAGCGTCGTGAGCGTGCGGTGCAGTTGCTGGGCCACCCGGTCGTCGAACGGGTACTGAAAGGCGTCGAGCGGGTTCATTGTCGCTCCACGAGTTACTGCACTGTCTGAATCAGTCGGCGACGGCGGGATCGACCTGGTACGGCTCGGCGGGCGGAACCTCAATGTCGGCGTTGGCATTGCGGATGGCGTCGCCTAGCAGCGCGCGGTGTCGTTGCGAGTTAGCGAGCGACACCATGAACCCGTGGCCCTCGCGATCGCGTTCGACCGCCCACGGCAGCAAGTCTGCGGGTTGCGTGGGAGGGGCGTAGCGCCACAGGTCGGGACGAGCGGGTTGGGTCCGGAAGGACTTGGCTGGCTTGGGCAGGGTACGTTCGAGGAACTCCAGCACGTTGTCCAGCGACTGCAACACGTGGACGCAGTTGCGCAGCGAGCCAGCCGGAGCCGTCGCGAGCACGGTGAACAGGCGCAATAACTGGCCCGAGCCGTGCTCGGCGCGCTGGCGGATCTCGGCGAACAACTGCTCCTCGGTCAGGGTGCCGGCGAAGACCTGCCGGTTGATGACGTCCATCGGGGTCAGCGCGCTCTTGCGGCCGCGCAAGGTGAAGCCGACGGCCGCGAGGACGAGCAGGAGGGCGGGCACATCGATGAGGATCTCGACCTCGCCGCGGATCGGCATGTCCACCGGCAGCACCGCGAAGACCGCGGCAGCGAGGATCAGCAGAACGATCCGGGGAGCGGTCCGCACTGCGCGCAGACGATCACGCCACGAATCCGCGTGACGACCCCACTCCGGCCGGTAGTCCGGAACACGCAACAACACACGGTGCGGCAGCAGCCACTGCTTGCCGCGCGGCGGATTGTCGTGCAGCACCGCGGCGAACATGGTGATCGGCCACGCGAAGGCCCACACGAAGATGACGCTGCCGGCGAGACCGACGAAGTCGAGCTCGGTCGCCTCGACCACCAGGGCGAAGAGGGCGTTCACCGTGAGCGCAAAGACCAGGGCGCTGCCCACTATCCCGGTCGCGACCAAAGTGATCGCGTCCGACGTCGTCATGCGCTCGAGACCCTTGCGCAGCCGCCAAGCGAGCGCCGCCAGCCCTGCCGCCAAGCCGCAGAGGGTCAGCACACCTGGTACGTGTGCGGCTCTCGTCGCCTGAGACAGCAGCAGCACCGCCCCTCCCGCCAGAGTGGCCATCGCCACCTTGGCGGACGCTTCCAGCAGGTCAACCAGAATGCCCCGCTCGTGGCGCGCGGGAAGCGGGAGCGGTGCGTCCAGCCACGTGCTCACTCCCTGCGCCACTATGACGAACCGCTCCGCGAACGTTGTCCTTGCCAGGTCGACCCGCAGGTAGGACGCGATGATCGAGGTCGTTCGCTCGTCGTAGTGCAACGACCTGGCTTGCCGGTACAACGCGAGAACGTGGTCCGGTGAGCAGAGTGGCAGTAGGTCCAGTGCGAGGTCCCGCTCGTGCCGACCGCCGCCGAAGACCGCCTGCCACACCACCTGGTCCACCGACGCCCGCAGCCCTGGCGAGATCGGCAGGGCCGGTCGTGTGAACGCCGCTGCGGAGACGACCTCCAGGACGTGCAGCACCTCCTGGTCCCAGCGGAAGGAGCCCAGCGGGGGCAGGGTAGCCGATAAGGCGGGGTCCGGCGCGCCGCAGCGCTGCGCCACGAGGTCGTCCACGGCCTGCATCAGGGATGCCGTATAGGTATCGTCGGCGCGGCGCAGGACAGTGATGAGCAGCGCTCGGGTGGATTCGTTGCGCACCATGACCGGCAGCGCGGGCGCCAGGCGGGTACGCACGACGTAGCCTGCGGCCAGATGGGTTCCCACGATCGGGAAGCGGAACGTGAAACCGCCGCGTTCCACCGCACCCAACTGCGCCGCCAGCAATGCCGCGGCCTCGTGCTCACCCGCCTCGGCCATGATCACGCGATAGGCCGTCGCCTCTGCCCGCTCGCGCAGTGCCACCGCTGTCTGACCGACGGCTGCGTGCCGGTCCAGCCGGGTGCCGATGAACGACTCCACGACACTGCCGATGTCCGTCCCGGCGGGCGCGTCGAGGACATGCACCCCGAACTTCATGATCAGTTCCGGTGTGGCGAGCAACTCGGCGAGCTCGTTATCGACCAGCGCGGTGACGGTGAGGCCTTGCTTTTCCAGCAGCACACGGGTCCGGTGGCGATCTGGCGGTCGCACGGTGAAGACCGGGCGCGCGTCGGGGAACTGGTCCCTCACCGCGACCAGGGCGCGGTCACGGTCGCGGTGACGCATGAAGTTCCGGAGCGCCTCGAAGTAAGCGACCTCCTGCTCGCGCGTCAGTTCTGCGTCGAGGTCGAACAGGAACACCCAGCGAGGTCCGCCGGGGTTGTCAAGGTAGGCCTCCAGTTTGCTGCCCAACGCCGAGTTGCCCTCCGACACCGACCGCTTGAGGTGGTCACGGACGAGGTCTTGGTCGATGGGGCCGCCGACCCTGGGCAGCATCCGTACCGACACGTATACGACCAGTTCGCGCGGCCTGCGCCGTTGCCGCACGCGGCGGCAGGCATCGGCCGCGAACTGCCACAATGCGACGCTCTTGCCGCTGCCCGGCACCCCTGCCACCACAGCGACCGACGCCGTGGCCATCCGCGACGTGGACAGCTCACGGACCGTCGACGTCCGTCCCCGACTCAACCACGCCAGCCCGTCGGAAACGTCCAGTGGCAGGGGCACGTGGTTCGACGGGACGAACCCGCTTTCTGCCTGCGTCCGCCGCACCGTCGCTTCGACCGCCGCGGCGATGTCGCGCAACACCGACCGGTCCGCCGACGGGGTGAGGATCGCCGTCGCCGCTCCGACCACGAGGAGCGCCAAGCCGAGCAACAGTGCGATGCCGAGCGGCAACCCGTCCGATGACAACGCGGTCACCTTGCGCCCTCGCAGTGCGACCACTGCGACTGCGACGGCGACACCTCCGAGCAGGGCGGTGATCCACCCGATCAGGGGGCGGAACGACCGGGTCTCGGACCGTCCGCGCACGAACTCGACCAGGAACGCGGCGAACGCGAGCACGGCCGCCGCGCCCGAGAACCACTCACCGACCGCCTCGATCGCCGCCACTAGTGCGTCCATCTAGTACGCCACCACTCCCGTGACCCGTCACGTGTCATCACAACAGGTAATCGAGCGCGCCAGCAGCCCGTTACGCCTGCCGACCTCGCCTCTGCGCTATCCCGTCGTACCGTCAGTACGACGAGAGCTGCGAGGTTGTGCACCGCGTCGGTGGTGATGTCCAGCGAGGTGACCAGCCAGCATCGCTGTTGCAGCTTGAGCACCGCGTGCGCGCAGCCGGGAGTCGATCACGTCCGCGTCGCCGGTGAGGATGACCGACAGGTCCAGGCCGTAGACGCCACGGTTGAGCTGCCACACCACCTCGGCGGGATAGTCCGTCGAGACCTTGCAGCACCAGCGAGGAGGCAACGTAGCGGTCACACAACACTACCCTGCCCTCGCGCAGCGCGGGCTGGATCTCGGTGTCGAGCCGGTGATGCCGGTCGGCGGCGCACAGGCAGGTCAGGGCCATCCCGCGGTAGGCGTCGATGCCGCGTCTGGCCAGCTCGCCCAGCGGCGCGCAAGAATGATTTCGTCTCATTTGGCTGCGGAGGGAATTGTAATTCGCGGTCCATGTCGCTTGGAATTTGCGGGGTTGCTCGCAGACGTGAGGGGTGCTCGAGCGTAAGGGTGGTCTGCAGGTCCGTCTCGTGCCCCCAAAAGTGCGGTCACGGGGCCGATGGAATAATCCGCCGAGCGAGGCCGGATGGAAGGGACCGCCTTGGTGGGCTTTGTCGAAGTTGCTGCGGTGAAGCTCGGCGAGACCCTGGTCAAGAGCGCGCTCGAAGCGATCACCGGCCAGGAGAGGCGTTCCTAGAGGCGGTCGTAGCGGCGGCGGTTGATCGGGTCGCCGTTGCAGTGTCGCAGCAGCGGTTCGGGGTGGGTTTGCCGTTGCCGCGGTGCCGGCGGTGGGCGAGCAGTGATGCGATCAGGGTGGGGCTGACAGGTTGCCTGCGGACGGTGGTGTTCTTCTCGCGGAGTTGGATCAGGCAGGTGGTGGGTTCGATGTCGTCCTCGCGCAGGGCGAGTGCTCCGCCGCGTCGGCACGCGGTCTCGAGGTGGAGTCGGAAGAGCAGGGTGTCCAGGACGGCGTCGCGTCCGCTGGCGGTGACGGCGTCGGCGAGTGCGGTGACTTCGGTGGGGCTGAGGGAGTGGCGGGTGGTGGGTCGTCGTCGGGGTTTGGGGACTTTGGCGGCGGGGTTGTGGTGGGGTGGGAGGAGGTTGTCGTTGATGGCGCGGTTGTAGATGGCGCGCGTGGCGGAGACGAGGTGTTCGGCGACGGAGTGGCCGCCGGTGTCGTTGCGTCGGATCCGTCGGTTCTCGACCAGGCGGCGCATGAGGCCTTCGATCTCTGTCGGGGTGACCTGGTCCAGGTGTCGTTCGCCGAAGGTCTCGGTGATGCGGGTCCAGTAGGTGCCGTAGGTGCGCCGGTGCCGGAGGCGGCTACGACCAGGGGGATGTAGTCGTTGAAGGTGGGCAGGTCTGTGGGTACCCACATGAGGTCTTCGGGGGTGAGGCCGAGTTGGGAGAGGAGCAGTCGGGCGGCGCGGACGGTCGTGGGGTCGGTGCTCACCAGGTCCTCGTGTCGGTGATGTTCGGCTGGGAGGTTCCGAGGCGCCGGGCTGCGGAATTGATCTTGCTCGGCCTCGGGTCGAGAGTTGTATCACCGTTGGCACGGGCTCGCAGGGCGGCAGATCGACGGTGCTGCCGTGCCTGTGTCGCCGGTTCATCCGTGCTTGGGGAGCACTTTGTGTCGGTGCCGCGTTCTACATCGTCGTTCACCCGATTGGATGCCGTACCTCTCGGGTGCTGCAACAGTTCAATTGTTCCACGACGACGGTTACGGCGAACAGGTGCACGCGTGGCGCGGAACGAGCTGTGGGGCCTGCCCGCCTTGTTCGGCGGCGAGGACTCGCGTCTGGAAGGGCTGCCGGGCGCTGCGTACGTTGGGACCTACGCCTTCGCGGGCTACCGGATGGTCGGCTTGGAGTCGGGTGACCCGCGCGTGTGGCTGGATGTGGTGTGCGGCGTGGTAGGGCGCAGCGGGCTGAAGCCGGACCCCGGCGATCTGCCTGCCGGGCCTTCCAAGATGACGTCTGCGGAGGAGCGAAGTGACCGAGTACGTAGAGGTGCGCACCGAGGACGGCGAGCTGGTGCCGTTCGAGACCGACGAGTACGACGGCACAGTGCAGGCCGGGCGGAACTGGGAGAAGGTTCAGGAGACCTTGGAGCAGGGTGTCGAGCGGGCTCGCCACGTCGCCCGCACAGTGGCAGCACGGGTCGCCGACATGCCGCCGCCCCGCCCAGACAAGGTGGCTGTGGAAATCGGCCTCAAAGCTGGTCTGAGCGGCGCGTTCGGCATCGCCAAGTCGTCCGCCGAGGCGCACATCAAGATCACCATAGAGTGGCATCGGAACGATGCGCCCGTGTCTGCGCCACCCGAGGACAACGAGTCGAAGCCGGCTGCGAACGGTGACGTAGAGGAGTAGAGCATCTTGACGAACCCGCTCCTGCATGGACGCCGGACGGGTCGATACCGAGCATTGACCAGCCAGAATGCAAGCTGCTGCTCCTCGTGGCCCGTCGATGGTCGACATCAAGGATCGACTTGCCTTGTTGATCACGCTGTCGCGACATAGTCAACGGTTGTACAGACTCGCAGTGTGGTCGATCACGAGAAATGATCGGTGTGGTGAGCGCGAGCCAAGGGAGGCCAAACGGTGTCATCGCAGGGGGACCGAGTCGTAGCCGTGCGGTCGTCAAAGCATGGGAGCGGGTTCCGGATTGGCGGTGACCTCGTCGTGACCGCATTGCACGTGTTGAACGAGGGCGTGGAGATCGCGGATTCCGGGATGTCGACGTGGTGGCCCGCTGAGGAGCTGTGGCGGAACACCGAGTTGGATGCGGCGCTCCTCCTCCTGGATCGGGAGCATGACCTGGGCCCAGTCCTGCCGGTACGGTGGGGGGTGCTCGCGTCGGAGACTCCTCGGTTGCCGGTGGAGGTCCAAGGGTTTCCGCGTTTCCTCACCGATACTGGTCAGGACGAGCCGTGGGGATTCGAGCAGGCCGACGGGCACATCAACCCCGCCTCGACCAGTCGCCACGGCGCAATGCACGTCAATGTGGACAGCAAGACCTTCACGATCGACCCTCATCAGTGGCCGGGGATCTCCGGAGGTCCGGTGCTGTGTCACGGGGCGGTGATCGGGCTGACGCAACGGGCTGGTGCACAACGCCTGGTTGCCATGCCGATCGAACATCTGCTGCGAGATTCAGAATTTCGCGATTCGGTGAAAGAACACTTGGGCGAGGTGCCGCCCCTGGAGGCGGTTGACCTGGCCGGGATCGCGCCTGGTCCGGTCCGCCCGCCGCGCTCCCCGTTGGGGTTGTTGCGCCCAGTTCAGGCTGCGCTGCCTTACATCCCGCGCGGCGATGAGTTGATTGACCTCTACACTTGGGCGACGAAGCCAGGGCTGGATGTGCGACTGGTGCACGGTCCTACCGGTTCGGGTAAGACTCGATTGGCACATGAACTGGTGCGGGCGGTGAACGGGCAGGGTGGTGCCGCGCTGTTCGTGGACGACATCGACACCCTGCGTCCGACTGCCATGGACAGCCTGCAACGCCTGACCAGGCTGACGCGACCGACACTGGTGGTCGTCGATTACGCCGAGACCAAACCCGATCTGGTCATCCTGCTGCTTGAAAGCCTGGTGTACAACGAGCCGGAGCGCCCAGTCAAACTGCTGTTGCTGGCCCGGTCGACCCGAGGCTGGTGGTCCCTGCTGCGGCGCAGGTCCGGCAACTATGGCGATGTGCTGCTCGACGCAGAGGTCAGCCATTTGACAGCGGCTCCCATGTCGCCGGAACAGGGCGACAAGGAATTCGACCGGGTGCTTGACGCCCTGGTGTCCGAACTGGCCGCGCTACCAAACTATAGTGACCACGACTGGGCTTCGGCTGTCGGCTACATTGCGGCCGTCCCCTACGCAGAGACTGGCATGCGGGTATATCCGATGGACTGTCAGGTCGATGCTCTCACCGCGTTGCTTGAAGCCGAGGGTCTGTCACCGGCGGACCACGGGTCGACGCTGGAGATGCTGCTGGGCCACGAACACCGGTACTGGCGCCAAGCCGCTCGGCAGTCGGGGTGGAATGTCCCGGACACGGTGCTCAATGTGTTGCTTGTGCTGGTCAACCTTTACGGTGCACAAAACCGCGCGGACGCGGTGGCGCTACTCAAGCGTTGCACTGGTCTTGACGACGAAAAGGTGTTGCGTTTTATTGCTGGCTTTTTCGACATCTTCAGTGAAGGTTCGGACTCCGGCCACTTCTGGAGTCCTGTGCGTCCCGGTGTGCTCGCTGAATATTTGGTTCTTGCCGGGATTCGCGAGGATCCAACGTTGCTGACGGCCACACTGCCGCACGTGCGTGAATACCAGGCGGTGCACGCGCTGGTCCTGCTCAGCCGCGCCGCACCCATGGACGTGGAAGTTTGGTCGTGGGTGGCCACGGCCGTGGCGAAACACAAGCATGTCCTGCCGTTCGATCTGCTGGCCGGCGCGGCGATCGCTGCCCCGGATCCTCGCGGAATAATCGACGCGTTGAAGGCGTCCCATGAGAAGTTGCGCCCCGATCAGAAAGTCGTCCTGTCCGCCATTGCGGGGGAGGTGGTCCCTGAGGAGGCGCGTCGGCATCTGTGGTCGCTGTATCTTCAGGCCTACTCGAGTCTGCCTGATGCCGGCTTGCGCCGCGCTGCGAACCGGGCCGCAGGCGTCACGGAAATCCTGGCGCTGTTCGCTCCGGAGTTGACAAACGCCGTCGACACGGGCATCGAGGTACTGCCCTTGGTTTCGGAGACACTGCGCCAGTTGTACAAGGCAGCTACCCAGCTCAATGAGGGGTACTACGACAGCGGCGAGCACGTCGCACACCGCGTTAATAAGGTTCACGGACTCGTCCACGAAGTGCTCGAACACTTAAATGAACTGACTGTGCACCGCCGCGTCTTTGATTCCAGCCTACGTCCACTGGACGAACTCTCTGCGCTGCTGCATGAGTTGGTTAACGAAGTCGCCGAGAGTCGGGCTCGGTTGAAAGATATCGTTAACTGGATTGACCCCAATGCCGTTTAGTTAGGTGGTTGTGGGTGTGTTGGCGCTGGTGGTGGGTGTGTTGTGACTACGGTGCGTGGGGTGTCGTCAGGGGTGGAGCGCCGGTTCACCGATGGGATCAGCCTGGGTGTGTTGACCAGGCTGATCGATCGGGATCTGGTGGATGAGGTGTTGGCGGTGACCGGTCGGCGGGAGAAGCGGTCGCGGTTGCTGCCGGCGCGGGTGGTGGTCTATTACGTGCTGGCGTTGTGTCTGTTCTTCGAGGATTCCTACGAAGAGGTGATGCGCAAGCTGGTCAACGGGCTGCGGTTTCTGGGCACGTGGAGGGACGGGTGGCGGGTGCCGCGACGGGGGCGATCTCGCAGGCCAGGCAACGCCTGGGTGCGGAGCCGTTGCGGTGTTGTTCGACCGGGTCGCGGTGCCGATGGCCGAACCGGGCACGAAGGGCGCCTGGTTGCGCGGGTGGCGGGTGATGGCGGTGGACGGGGTGGTGCTGGACGTGCCCGACACCCCGGACAACCGGAAGGTCTTCGATCGTCGCGGCGACACGGCGTTCCCGCAGGCCCGGGCGGTGGGGTTGGGCGAGTGCGGCACCCACGCCATCGTCGCGGCCGCGTTCGACTCCTGGCGGGTGCAGGAACGCGAACTGCTGCACCGGATCCTGGACCGGATGGAGCCGGGGATGCTGGTGCTGGCCGACCGGGGCTTTTACGGCTACGACATGTGGACCGCCGCCGCCGCGACGGGCGCGGACCTGCTCTGGCGGGTCACCGACACCGTCGAGTTACCGGTGTCGGAGTGGCTGCCGGACGGTTCCTACCGGTCCTTCCTGCTGCCCAAGCACGTCAGGAACAACCTGGGGCGGGGCAAGTCGCATTTCCGACTGGAGGAGTTGCGGGTGCAGGTGCGGGTGGTCGAGTACATGGTCACCGACCGCGGACCGTCCGACACCATCCGCCTGATCACCACCATCACCGACCCCGACCACGCCGCCGCGGCCGAACTGGCCGCGCTCTACCGGTGCCGCTCGAAAAGTCATCGTCGCTGGTAGAGCAAGGCGTGTCGCCGTGTTGAGAGCATGTCCGGGTGATCGTGTCCCTGCTGTATAAGATGACCCGGAGGTTGCTGTCCGTCCCGTCGGCCTTGCTGCGCAGCGAGGCGGCGGAGGACGCGGAGCTGCTCGTGCTGCGGCACGAGAATGCGGTCCTTCGTCGGCACCTGACAGGCCCGGTCCGCTATGAACCTGCGGATCGGTTCTGGTTCGCCGCACCTGTCCGGGTTGGTGGATCGTCGGCGGTGGCGGGAGGTCTTCCCGGTCACGCCGGGCACCCTGCTCGCCTGGCACCGCAGGTTCGTGGCCCGCAAGTGGGACCACACCGCGCGGCGACGCACCGGACGTCCACCAACTCGAGCGGTGATCAAGTCGTTCGTGCTGCGGCTCGCCAGAGAGAACCCGCGGTGGGGTCACCGGCGGATTCAAGGCGAACTGGCCCGGCTCGGCCACCGGATCGCCCACTCGACGGTCTGGCAGATCCTGCACGACGCGGGCATCGACCCGGTGCCACGCCGCTGCGGCCCGAGCTGGCGCGAGTTCCTCACCGCCCAGGCCCAGGGCATGATCGCGGCGGACTTCCTCTACCTCGACACCGTGCTCGGCACACGTCTGTACGCGCTGGTGTTCCTCGAACACGGCACCAGGCGCCTGCACATCACCGGCGTCACCGCCCACCCGACCCAGGCATGGACCACGCAGCAGGCCAGGAACCTCGCCGCCGACCACGCAGCAGGCCAGGAACCTCGCCGCCGACCTCGGACACCGGACGCCGTCCCTGCGCTTCCTGATCCGCGACCGCGACGGCAAGTACGGCGAAGCGTTCGACACCGTCTTCCAAGCCGACGATCTACACGTGCTCCGAAGCGCGCCGCAGGCACTTCGGATGAACGCCCACTGCGAACGGGTCATCGGCACCATCCGACGCGAGGCACTCGACCACATCCTGATCACCGGTGAGAGCCACGCACGGCATGTCCTCACGACCTACGAAGACCACTACAACCGACACCGACCCCACCAGGCCCGTGACCAACTACCACCCGAAGCCCAGCAGCACCCCACCGCGGTACACGACCTCGACACCCACAGACTGCACCGCACCCGCATCCTGGGCGGACTCATCAACGAGTACAGATACGCCGCTTGACCAGCAACAATGACTTTTCGAGCGGCACAGGCTCGGGCGATTGTTCGCGCCGGAGAACCGGGACCGGACCGTTGCCGCCCTGGTCGAGTCGCAGGGAACGAACGGCGCGGCGAACGGCAGGAAGGCGGCGAAAGCGCGGCTCGCCAAAGCGGAGGCTCAGTTGAGCCGGTTCCAAGAGGCCATCAAAGCCGGAATTGACCCGCTGGCACTGGTCGAGCCGATGAACGAGGCGCAGGCCGTTCGAGCTGCCGCGCGGGCGGAACTGGAGGGAACACCGGCACCGGACGCGCTCAGCACCGCCGAGGTGCACGCGATGATCGACTCGCTGGGTAACGTGGGAGCGGCCCTGGCTGATGCTGAGATAGAGAGCGTGGCGAGCTTCTACAGGGCGGTTGACCTGCAAGTTCGCTACACGCATACGGCCCACGAGGCTGATGTGATCATCAAACCTGTGGGCCGTGTGAATAGTGTGCGTGTCCGAGGAGCGACTTGTGCACTATCCACACGACTTGCTCTCCGCGTCACCCTTTGACCGAGGACTGCTAATCTGTCCCGCCCGCGTCTGCCTGGACCACGGGCGGGGCAGACGGGTAAGTAGGCGCACGTACACTTCGAACGGTGAATCGCTGATGCCTCGCTAAGGAAAGGCCGTAAAGCTCTTGGCAATCCGCTCGTATGTGAGCAGCGTAGGTCTGCGGCCTGGTGCGGATAGCGACCGAACGCGATGACTATGTGAAAGCGGTCGGACGACGTGGTCGGCACTGGAGACTGGAACTAGCCGACCGCTATTGGCCGTCTATTGACGCACCCCACTCTTGATGCCGCCCCTCGGTCCGCGTTCGATAGGCACACGCTGTGGCCCATTTCAGCCATCATATGGATGGTTGCAGGCCCGGCCCGTTCGGAGAGGTCGAAACCATCATGACAGCGTCTTATTTGACTGTCTTATAGTAGTCGGTCTCAACCGTACGAGCTTCTTCCCGGTCATCCCGCGGGTTGCGATTCAAGGGGTTCATCGACTTCCGTGGAGTCAAACTTCAATGCAGCCTTACCACGGTGTCATCTTGAACAAACGTCCATTGTCACCTTCGTCGTGAAGGAGTGCAATGACGTCACTATCGTCGATAGCTGCCTCCGTGGACCCTGTGGGTACAGGAACGTCGCTATCCAAGACGGAGATCACTGGCTGAATCCCCAGATCGGCATACTCGCGGAACACTCTCACCAGACTTTCCCGTTTGCGAGGTTCGAGCTGCTCCAGCGCCCCGTCGTGGTACACGAATCGTGGGAATGGCGCATCCAAGTACGTTCGCAGCAACGCTAGATCAAATGCGATGCAGAGAAGTTTCTTGTAAGATGTTCCTTTGTCGCCGCTGGTTGCGGTGCCGGATTCGCCAATGAACTCTGCACTGAAGTCGATCCCACCTGCCTGGTTCACCCTCATGGCGAGAATAGCGTTCTGTCCGAGGACCTGGAAGATAATCTCAGTGAAGAAACGCCGCAGCCGTCCAAATCTGCTGTCTTCGTTCTGACTGAGCGACTCGAGCTGCTCTTCTACTGCAGTTACGAGGTGACCGTACTCTTCGTTGAGTGTCCGTACTTGACGGCGAAGTTCAATTAGCCTCGTTGCGGCAACCCTGCGATTCTCAAGATTGATTAGATCTGATCGCATTACGGTGAGCTCATTGCTGAGTTCTTTGTACTTCGCCAGTGCTTCAGATTGGCGAAGGTACGCGAGGGCGCGAGCGCGCGATTCGTTTAGGTGCTTAAGTTCCGAATCGATCGAAACTAGCCGTTCTTGTGCTTCTTTGGATTGCCGCTCTAGCGCTTCTCGACGTTCCTGGGTGATGGCACGATTGAATGCAATTAGTTGCTCGTAATCTCGCTTAATCTGTTCGCCGAGCGTAATTCCTGCCTCGGCGAATAGCTTCTCGGCGTCTGAAGGCCGAAAAATTACCCGCTCTTCCTCGAGCGAGCTTGCAATTCGAGTTAGAAGTTGCGCGAGTCGGTACTTCTCCTCATTCAATCCTGATATGCGATTTTCGATCTCATCAACAACTTCGGCCGTTACCCGGCTATCGTCGTCCGAAAAGTCAAGGGTATCGAGCGCTTTTTCGCGAGCTTCGATGTCACGACGTTTCACAGATATAAGACCGTCGAGTACGGAAGGATCAGCCGCTTCGCTTCCCCACTCTTGCGTCACTGAGTTCAGATGCGTCGTCGCTTGCGCAGCCTCTTCACGTTTGTCGTAAAGGGCTATTACGGCTTCAGATTCCATGCCTAGGAGATGTGCTACAAAAGGCTTCCAGTCTTGGTGTTTGCCTGAAAATTTTCCTAGCTGGAAGACATCAAGATAGTCAGATTGCGATCGGATTAGATATCCGACCAGCTTCCGGAAACCCCAGGGCCTCAGAGCTTCAAGCTTAAGATACCCGTCAAGCAGTAGCCGGGCACGATCAAAAGAAAGGCCGAGATGATCCCAATCTTCTACGCTGGCGTTCGTCGCGTCGGATACAGGGCGATCACTATGTAGGAAGTCGATCTTAGTCCCTGGGTCAACAGCGCGACCAATCGTGAGGAACGACCCGTCGTCAAGTGCAATTTCTAGGTAGAACGTGAATTCGCGGAACCGCTGCTCGTTCTTAAAAAGGAAGAATGTGCTAGATTTTCCTTTGAGTAGGCAGAAGTCAATAAGCTCGCCAACGGTGGTCTTGCCTAGATTGTGCGTATCCAAGAGTCGATTCTCAGGCACGCGAATCTCGGCCAGTACCACTGACATGCCGTCATTGAACACCAGCGGCTCGAAGATCATAGGCGTATTGCTGTACAGCCTGCGAAGTTTCACGATTTACCCGTATACTCGAAGGTGTCAACGGTCTTCCTGTAATCGACGAGCCCTAGCAGGTACAGTAAGCTAACTGCTGGTGTAAAAAGGTAATCCGCCGAGTCTGACCTTTTCTCGAGCACTGCTTTGAGTTCATCGTATGCAACGGCGCGTTTCCGGCGCAATGCTTTGAGGAGCAGTGTGGCTGCCGCCAGCACAGTCTCGTCAGGGTGAGAGTGCTTATTGGGTAGAAGCATCTTGCGTCTCCCCAATGTCGCAATGCCAGTACATATAAAATAGCATTACTCGCAATAATCTCCGGTGGCGAGAAAGTACGACATCGCGTTTGACGAGGAGGTCGACCAGATAATTGAAAACTTTATCGAAACTTTGGAACTCTGCACGGTGTGCGATGACTTTGAGTTGAAAGTCTTCAACTGCGCTGTCGTATAGTTCGCGTACTGCTACGTTTGCGGGGTGCGCGAGAAATTTATCGATCTGGGCGGTATAGGGGAGATACCTGTCGCTCAGTGTCTTGGCGAAACTCGGTGACATATTGTTCAACGCGTTCTTTTCCACATAGGAGACCCGGTCAACTACGGGTGCATCTGCGTCCAACAGTGGAAGATCAAACTCCCGCGCGATAGCCAAAATTACTTCCGCCAGGTCACTACTTGATACCAGAAGAGGCCCGTCAATCGGATCAATTCTCGCGAGGACAGTGACGTCTGGGAACATGTGCAACAGGGTGTCAAGATACTCGGTGCCAGCGAGAAATACCCTCTTCGATTCCAGGCCTGTATCGGCGACGATGCGCTTCTTTATTTCTTCATGACTAACAGCACCGAGTCGGCGATTTGCAAAAAGTGCATAGTTGTCGACCTCGTTTACAGCGACGAGCTTCTTGATGCGGCCGATCTCTTCGGTAAGGGTACTGCTGTCATTTCTTCCGCTGAATCCGCTGTCGCTGTAGTGAACGTTGGTGCCGTTCGTGTGCTTAGCTTGTATGATCGTCAGTCCGGTCCAAGGCTCTGCTGTGCTCGGGAAACGCTCAGCTGTACCTTCGAAGCGGGCGTCACGTCCTCCATCAACTCCGGTTGCGAAGGATTGGACTGCCATGCCGCAGAGCTTGCGCGCACACTCGACTACAAGTCGCTCGAATTGAGCGTCATCGAGGTCTTCGTATGCGTAGCTCATCCGACGATTCTACTAGTACTTGGGCCGCGACGTGCGCTTCACGGTCGTCTGTGTCGCAACCGTTGTGCCGTGCGCTGCCAGTAGAAGATCGGCGAGCCCGGTGCTTCTGTGCACCACTCTGCACCGTCGTTGCAGGTGACGCAGGCAGCCTCAGAACCAGGACGGTCGGCTGGGGCCAGCACGAGGAGCGTTGGCCGTAGAGGTTCCGGCCAGCGTTAGCCAGGCTGGTGCCCGTCCTGCGCGCTGACGTCGGTGGGCCTGGCAGGTCACTGGAGGGTCATTCGCCTCGACTGGACCGCTGGCCAAGCTGTGGTCATCGGATCGTCTGAGGCGGTGATGGGCTTGTTGTGGAGTGAGTTGGCGAGTGATGCTGGCGGGATTGTGCTGTTCCTGGTGTGGCTCGTGATTCTTCTGCTCTACCTCGTCGCTGTCGGTAGGCGGTACGTGCGGCAGTGCCAGGAGAACGCACAGGCGGCGGTTTGGGCGCGGGATGAGGTGCGTCTGATCCGTGAGGAGCAGAGGGAAGGCAGTCATGACCTTGACGCTGGTGAGTGACAGGGACCAGGGAGAGGGTGGGGAGACGCCCGCTTCGTTGTTCGATGATCCGAAGATCGTCGGTGAGGTTCAGGAGTTGGTGGACGATCAGGCTCCGCGGGTGTTCGCGGTGGTTCAGGAGACGTTCGGGCCGCCGGAAGACTTGCAGATCGTGGCGTGGGGGATGACCAGCAGGACGGGTGTGGAGGTGGTCGGTGTTCACGGTGGGACGCGCATGGGTCTTCAGTCGGCGGAGAATGCGCTGATCTTCTACCGGGTCGGTGGGCGTGCGATTCCCCGGATCTTCTGGGTTGGTGGCGAAGGTGGGGAGTAGCGGGCTGGAGACCGCGTTGGAGTGTGTCTCCCGCGGGTGGCCGGTGGTTCCGGGTGCGCTGTGGGTCGATGACACCTACGTCGACCCCGTGACGGGCGCTGACTCCGATGTGCTCGCCCTGTCGTCTCCGGCGTTGGCGACGCTGGACCCGGGTGAGGTCCGGCGGTTGTGGCCGGCGCTGGAGGAGGGTGTCACGCGGTCGACGTTAATTGTCCTCGGGGAGCTGATGACGGCGATCGTTGTGAGGCCGGAGCAAGCGCGGCGGGTGATCGAGTCGGAGGCGTTCAGAGCTTCGCCGACGCCTGTGGTGATGCTGCCGGTCCCGATGTTCGGCGTGATGATCGAGTCGGCGGTGTTCGTGGTGTCGTCGGCGGAGGGGTTGGACGAGAAGTTGGTCTTCCCCGCGGACGGGTTGCTGCCGCTGCCACCGACTGTGGTCGAGGGGTACGAGACGCGGTGGCTGGTGTCGCCGGTCGAGTGTGACGGGCTGATGAGCGGGCCGGAGCTGGCGCGGCTGTTGGCGCTGGAGACTTCCAACCGTCGTTGACCGCACCTTCGACGGTTGGGCATGGGGTGCCGGACGCCTCCCCCGGCACCTGTGGGACGGGACGGCCGTGTGCGAACCATCCATTCGGATGGCGTCGCACACGGCCGTTTCGTGCGTATGGGACGGGCTCGTGTGTCCCGTCCCAGCCGTCACTGCTGGGTGTTTCCGCTGGTCAATGCCGGTGCGGAGGTTGTCCCGTTGGTAGGGACGGGTTGGCCTGGTGGGACGGGGCTGGGGACGGGTGAGTGTCACGTCGTGGCACACTGAAATCAACGGCTCGTCAGCGCAGAATCAGCCGGTAGGTGAGGTGGTCATGCGGACGGCGCGCACGGTGCTTGAGCAGAAGATCTGGGATCGACAGCAGACGCTTGAGGAGTTCGCCGAGTACGTCGAGGTCTTCGCGCGGGAGGCCGGAGAGCCCGGCACGATCAGCTTGCGCCACCTCCACCGGCTTGCGGCAGGGCGGCGGTCGTCTGGTCAGCCGCTTGGTCCCGTGCGGCCGGTGACTGCTCGGCTGTTGGAGAAGATTTTTCGGACCAGCATCCATGATCTGTTGGCGGAGCCTTCGGCCGCCGGCTCCGCGGGGAACGGGGTCGGCAAGCTGGATGTGCGTGGGAACGTCGACTTGGCTGACATGGCGGACTGGTTGGACGAGCGGGCCGGATGGTCGCCGGGGGAGAGTCGGGCGAAGGTTCACGCGAAGCTGGCTACGTTCGAGGCGGGAACGCTGGTCGACCGTCGGTATCGGCGCGCGAAGGCGAGTCGGGAGCAGATCGTTCGTGCGCTGCGTGCGTACTACCGGCGTGGAGTCGCGGGGTACGACATGTACCGGGTGCGTTGTGGTGGCGAAGACGTCAGGACCAGCATCCTCGCGCGTCCCGAGTGGCTTGCTCACTCAGCTTCGTTGACTGCGGAGAACGACCGCTTGGTGCTTGCCGGTCGTCGTGACGGCTCGCGTGCTGGCTTGAGTGAGGCGGCGGCGGAAGCGGCTGTGGCGCGACTCGCTGAGTGGGCGGCGTTGGACGTGAGGGTCATGAACCTGCCGCTCTACCGACTGTTGAGCGTCGACGTCGGCTCGGCCATCGGCGGCACGGTGGGTCTGGTGGACTTCGCCGAGTACGCGCTGACTGCGGATCTGCTGGAAGGCGAGCTGGTCGACGCGGTGGCTACTGGCGCTGAACCTGGTGCTCTGCCGCTTCGGCGCGAGTTCCTGCCGAGTCTCGAGGCCGTGCTCGACCTACCGGGGCGGGTGTGCGCGGGTGGTGTGCTTGCGCTGTGTGCGATTGCTCGGCCGCGTGATCCGTACCGTGGGGCGCCGGACTACGCGCTGCTGGTGCAGGAGCGGTCCGGGCATGTGCTCAACACGTCCGGGCGGCTGGCCGTTGTACCGAAGGGTTTCCACCAGCCGCTGACCGATGTGCGCGCGGATGCTCCGGTCAGTGCCACCCTGCTCCGTGAGCTGGAAGAGGAGCTGTTCGGGCGCGACGAGGTGGACACCACGATGGGGGAGGGCCGTGCGGCTTCTCCGATGCACCCTGGTCGGTGGTCTGAGCCGATGCGGTGGCTGCGTGATGATCCGAGAAGGATGCCGATGGAGTGCACTGGGTTTGGGCTCAACCTGGTCAGCGGGAATTACGAGTTCGCCAGTCTTGTGGTAATCGAGGACGAGGAGTTTTGGACGCGCTTCGGCGGGGCGATTGAGTCCAACTGGGAGGCGTCCGGGTTGCGACTGTATTCGAGCCTTGATGAGGAGTTGATTGCCGACTTGGTGACGCACGAGTCCTGGAGCAACGAAGGTCTGTTCGCGTTGCTTCAAGGACTTCGGCGGCTCGCGGAGATCGGCGGCAGGCGGGTGAGGCTGCCAGCGGTTGAGGTGTCAGGTCTGTGACGGCCAGCGGACCGTGAGGACGGTCGAGTCTTCGAGCGCTTCCCACGAGTGATCGACGCCGGCACCCCACATCACGTAGTCACCGGGGCGGGTCATGGTGGTGTTGCCCTCGGTGGTGTCGATGCGGAAGTTGCCCTGTACCAACAGGACCAGGGTCGTCCGCTGGTCGTCGGAGGTCCACTCGACACGCTTGTCACCCGCCGAGTGGTTGAACCACTTGACCTCAACGTCCTTCTGGGACCGGACACCCTCCGACGGGTCGATGAAGTGGCCCACCAGCCAGCCGCGGGTCACCGCGCCGTCTTCGTTGGCGTTTCCGGCTTGCCAGTTGGCGGTCACTCTGTCTCCCATTCGATCGTTGGCAAGTTCACGCGACTCCCGCCGATTTGCTGTAGACGGCGGAGGCCCTGGAGGAGCGCGAACAGTCCTTCGTTGCTCCACGCTACATCGCTGGTCAGTTCTTCAAGACTGTCGGTGTCGAGGCTGGAGAACTGGCGCAGGTTCGATGCTTCCCAGTTCGCTCGAACCTGTCCGCCGAACTCGGTCCAGAACTGCTCGTCTTCGATGACGATCAGGCTGGCAAACTCGAAGTTGCCGCTGACGAGGTTCAAGCCGAAGCCGGTGCACTCCATCCGAAGGCGGCCCGGTTCTGCGAGCAGCCAGCGCATCGGCTCGGAGAGGCGAGTCGGGTGCATCGGGTCCGCGTGGCGTTGGTCGCTGACGGTGTTGTCGATGTCGTCGCGGCCGAACAGCTCCTCTTCCATCTCACGGCGGAGGGTCGCGCCGATCTGGGCATCGGCTCGGTAGTCGGTCAGCGGCTGGTGGAAGCCCTTGGGGATCACGGCCAGGCGGCGTGCGGCGTTGATGACGTGGCCTGAGCGTTCCTGAACCAGCAGAAGGTAGTCCGCTTCACCGCGGAACGGGTCGGCCGGTCGTGCGATCGCGGTCAGAGCGAGGGCACCGCCCGCGCACATGCGGTCGGAGACGTCGAGGACCGAGGGCAGGTCGGGTAGGTAGGCGTCGCGGAGGGGGAGGGTGCCGGGCCTGATCGGCTGGCCCGTGGTGAGAGCGTCGACCAACTCGCCTTCGAGTAGGTCCATCGTCACCACGTACCCCACGAAGTTCGTCACGCCGACGCTGCCGTCGAGCTTGTGCCTCTGCACACCCACGTCGAGCAGTCGGTACAGCGGCATGTTGACCATGCGGTTGCCGAGCGCCAGCGCTTCGGCGAGCCGTTGTGCCGCGTGTCCGGCGCTTGCCTCGTCCATCGTCTGGTGATCGTTCGGGATGACGGTCGACAGCTTGAGCCGGTCGTGGGTCGGGATGAGTGGGCAGTCGAGGTCGAGCCAGTCCGGGTGCGTGAGCACGGTCGTGGACGCACGCGTGCTGGAGCCGAAGCGCGCGGCATAGCGGCCGTGGCCGGTGGTGGCCGTGCCGTAGTACTCGGCGAGCGCTCGTGCTGTGTCGCGCTGGTTCACCCGTCCTCGACGGACGCCCCGGTCCTGTAGTGCGCGGACGTCGAGGCGCACGAGGCGTCCGGCGACATCGCGCCGTGCCGTTCCCGGTTCCCAGCCTGCGTGCTGGTCGAGCCAGTCCAGCGCCGCGACGATGTTCGGGTCGGAACTGAGCCGTAGTTCGGCGTCGGCCGCCGAGCCATCGGGGAGGTTGAGCTTCGGTTCGGCGATCAGGGCGGCGAACCTGGCCTGAACTGTGGGGTCGGCCTGGTCGTGGGCGGTGTCGAGGAGCTGTTGCATCTCGGACTTCGGCTTCAGGTCCGGTTTCTGGTGCCAGCCGGCGACCGTGCGGACGGCGATTCCCAGGTGCTCGGCGAACGCTTCGTTCGTGAGGCGCATGGCTGCCTGGAGTGCGCTGGCGGTTCGGCCGGTCCAACCCTCGTGCTGGCTCATCTTCTCGCTATCCCCCGGAGCGATGTGCACTGGTGGTGCACTGGATGTGCATCGGTGATGCATGGGGCCGAAGGCGTCTCCGCTGTGGAATTGAGCCTATGGAAAGCAGCTCGCTCTACCAGCGGAAATGCATCGCGCTAACGGCGGTCGCGGACGTGTTCGATCACGGTCGAGAGGTCCGACTTGAGGTCGTCGAGGCGGTCGGTGATGTCGTTGAGCCGCTGCTCGAAACCGTCCAAACGGGACCAGAGGCTGTCGGTCGGGTTGGTGATCGGCTCGTCGGCCTCCGGTGGCCTTCGACCGTGCAGCACGGAGTCCAGGTGCTGCGGGTGCCAGCCGAGCGTGGTCGACAGGGACTCAAGGGTCCGTGGGCTGCGGCGGCGTTCGACCGTGTGGTGCTGGATCTCGCGCACGATCGCTTGGGAGACGTGCGAGCGTTCCGCAAGCTCCCGTTGACGCCAACCCAGCTCATTCACGCGCTGGTTGATGGCCTTGGCGACTGCCGCCCAATCCTCCGACACGTATTCCTCCGCGCTCCGCCTCAGCGCTGAGATTAGCCGTCTTCCGCTGTTCCGTGACGTGACACGGCGCATTTCGTGCCGGGTGCGATCAAACGCGCCTTCCGTTGCGCTGAAATCAGCAATCTAGAGCTGAAATCGTGAGCTCGATTACTCGAAGGGCATTTCTGATGCGTACTTCTCTGCCTTCTTCCGGTTACACGGTTCGTCAGGCCGCTTGGCTGCTCGGGGTCGAACCGTCCACCCTCTACCGCGCTGTTCGGCTCGGCAGGCTGCCGCTGGTGCGGCGGCGCGGCCGGTTCGTCATCCCGGCGAACGTGCTGGTGCGGCTGCTTGGCGAGCCCCGTTCGGGAGGCACGCCGTGAACCTGGTCGAGATCGCTTGGGAGCTGGACCGGCTCCGGTGGGTGCCGAGTGCGGTGCTGGCCCTGGTTGTGGAACGCGACGGGCTGTGCATGTCGACGTTCCCGGACCTGCCGCCGTGGGTGGACGAGGAGATGACCGATCGGGAGCTGGCCGCGCGCATGTGCGCTGGCTGCCCGGTGCGGGACGAGTGCTTGGAACTGGCGTTGCGTACGGCCGGCGCGGACACGGTCGGCGTGTGGGGCGGGTTGGCTGCCGACGATCGGCGCGAGCTGCACTCGCACTGGCTGCGACGCGGTGAACGGGTCGAGAGGGGGTCGGGTTCATGAACGCTCTCAGCCTCACTCCGACGCAACTGCTCGCTGGACTTGGCGTGGTCCTGGTGTTGCTGCTCGTCTGGCGGACTGGTGCTCGGCGAGCGAAGGCCGCCGCGAATGCGGCACGGACGAGTGCGCGGCTGGTGTCGCTCGCCGGTCGGGTGCTGGTGAACGCCGCGCTGATCGTGATCGTCCAGTGGGTGGTGATCACCCAACGCGGTGGCGGGTGGCTGCTGCTGGCGGTACTCGTCGTGCCCGCGCTGTTCGCGTCCTACACGTTGACGCGGGCGCTCACTGTGACCACCTATGAGCCGTCTCGGCGTCGAGGTGAGCGGCGATGAGCGAGCCGGTTGCGCGGGTGGCGCGGCAGGTCGACCGGTTGTGCTGGACCGGGATCTTGCTCGGGCTGGCATTCACGATGACCAACGTCCAGCAGTTCGCGGCGGCCGGTGCATCGGTGTGGTCGCTCGCGTGGTGTGCGGCGTGGCTGCTCGATCCGATGGTGTCGCTGGTCCTGCTGGCGATCCTTCGGGCCGAGCAGGTCACCGCTCGCTACGGCGTCCGGATGGGCGGGTGGGTGCGCGCGGCGAAGTGGTTCACGCTCGCGGCCACGTACGTCATGAACACCTGGAGTGCGTTCGTGGCCGGCTCGGCGGCGCTCGTGGTGCTGCACTCCGTGCCGCCGTTGGTCGTGTTCGTGGCTGCGGAGGCGGTCACGGAGCTGCGGGACAAGCTCGGCGCTGCCGTGAACGCTGAGCCGAGCGCTTCGCCGGCACCGGCGCCCTCGGCTCCGCGGACGTCATTCGCGGACTACCTCGCGGTGGCTCGGGCGGCGCGAACGCCGGAAGTGAAGGTGACGCCGGCATGGGTCCGGGAGGTCACCGGGTGTTCGCGCGGGCTGTCGTCACGACTCGCGGCGGCGCTCACGGAGGACGGGGGCCGTTCATGAACGGCGACCTGGTGCCCACTGAGCCGGTGCTCGATGGCGAGTTGGTCGGTGAACCGAAGACGTTGGTTCGGCGGTTGGAGAGCGGCTGGCGACGTGCGCGCGTCTTGCCGCCACAGTTGAAGTCATCACAATTGCTTCAGTGTTGCTTGAAAGATGCACTTGGTTGGCTAGTACGGCTGCCGGGTCGGTTCCTCAGAAGAGTCGGCAGGGGAGCGGTAGTAGCGGCTCGCGCGTGGCGGCGCTGGGTGCGGGTGAGGGACTACCGGGAGGCTGCGGAGCAGTCCGAGAAGTTGGCTGACAAGTTCGTGGAGATTCGCGCCTTGACGCTGTTCCGGTGGAAGGTGACCGGTGCCGTGGTCGGGGTGGTCGCGGCGGTGCTGCTCGTGCTGTACGTGCTCTATGGCGGGATTGTCCTGTGGAGTGCGGCCGGGTTGGCGTCGGTGGCGCTGGCGATCGTGGGGCGGCGGAAGGACGGCTCGCCGGGGCGCAAGGCGGTGTTGGGCGGAGCGCGCACGCTGGCGTGGACGATGGACTCACAACTCCTGGTCGACGCATTCCGGGACGCGAAGTTGATCGGCAAGGACGAGACCTTGCGGTTGGTCGAGCGCGCGGCGCGTGTGGGGGAGGGCTGGGCGGTCACGGTCGATCTTCCGGCTACCCGGAAGGCTGTGGACGTCATCAAGCACCGGGACGCGCTTGCGTCTGCGCTGGCGGTGGACGAGGTGCAGCTCATCGTGGAGCGGGTCCGTGGTCGTGGTGGGCACGCGGGGCGGGTGTCCTTGTGGGTGGCTGATGAAGACCCGTACGCGGGTCCGCCGTTGCGGATGCCGTTGCTGGATGTGGAGTGGTGGGACGCGTGGCGGCCGGTGCCGTTCGGGAGGGATGCGCGGAACCGGCGGGTTGACCTCCCGTTGGTGTGGACGTCGTTGCTCGTGGGCGCAATACCCAGACAGGGCAAGACGTTCGCTACTCGGTTGGCTGCCGCGGGGCTCGTGCTGGACCCGTACGCGCGCCTGTACGTGTTCGACGGAAAGGGCGGCAAGGACTGGGAGGCTGCCGAGCAGATCGCCTACAGGTACGTGTGCGGGGACGAGCTTGAGCACGCCTACGCCGTGCGGGACCACCTCGTGGAGTTGGTGGCAGAGGTTCAGAGCCGGTACGCGCGGATGGCCACTTTGGACGATGACGTGTGCCCGGAGTCGAAGATCACTCCAGCCATCTCACGGGACGTCGATCTCGGGATGCCGATCACTGGAGTGGTGATCGATGAGGTTCAGGTGTTCCTGGAGAACCCGACGCGTGAACAGGTGGGCGGCAAGAAGACCACGCTCGGCGCGTACATCGCCGACCTGTTGACCTACCTCGTGAGGAAGGGACCGGCCGCCGGTGTGGTGGTCATCCTGGCCACTCAGCGGCCGGACTCGAACACCATCCCCTCTCGGCTGCGGGCAGTGCTCGGCTCACGGTTCGCGTTGCGGGTGATGGACTGGCGCGACTCGAACATCGTGCTCGGCGAGCAGATGAACACGCGCGGGTATGACGCTTCGACGTTGCTGCCGAGTCACAAAGGCGTCGGCATCCTCCGGCCGGACGGCGAGACGGACGCCGGCGCGGACATGATCGCCATGACCGTGCGGACCTACTACATGCCCAACGCCGAGTGGCGGGTGATCTGTGCGCGTGGCCGTGCGCTTCGAGAGGCCGCGGGCACGCTCGCCGGTCACGCCGTGGGCGACGATGCGCCACGTCCGATCGATTCGACGCAGGTCGTCAAGGCGCTCGGGAGCGGGACGGCTGATGGGTGGGTCGTGGAGCTGCCGGAGCCGTTGGCTTCGGTCGTGGACTACCTCGGCGAAGAGTTGGACGAGCGGGAGTTCGTGCCCACGTCAGAGTTGGTTGAGGCGCTGGAGGTCGAGGCGGTCACGTTCGCTCGCGAGATGAGCGAGCTGGGGTGCAAGCCGCTACGGCAGTACGTGCCGGATGGGGAGACTTCACGGCGTGTTCGTGGCTACCTGACTGCGGACATCCGGGCGGCTGTCGAGGGAGTGGCGGCTGATGAAATCGGCTCGCAGGGCGGTGATCAGGCATGACCGGCGCCGCCCGTGTCACCGTGCGCCTGCCGGATGAACTACCTGTGCTGACGGCTACTGCCAGCCGGATACTGCTTGCCATACTGGTCGAACTGACCGAGGTGGAGGTCTTGGACGGACCTCCGGAAGGGGGTGACCGTGACTGTTGAAATCAGCCGAGACCCATGGGCGGCGCTGGACGGGCTGCTGGGTGTCGAGGTGATCGAAGCGATCGAGGACGGTATCGGGCCGGTAGCGGTCTATGGGCGGTGTTCGACGGAGGACAACCAAGACCCGGAGACGTCGCGCGGGTGGCAGTTCGGCAACGCACGGAAGTTCGTGGAACCGCTCGGCGGGCATGTGGTCGAGGAGTTCTTCGACGTGGGGCAGTCGCGGTCCGTGCCGTGGGACCGTAGGGAGGAGGCTGCTCGGCTGCTGGCGGCGCTCAAGAACCCGAACCGAGGATGGAACGCGCTGGTCGTTGGCGAGGGGACGCGGTGTTGGTTCGGTAACCAGTTCTCGCTGATCGCTCCACGGTTCGCCGCATACGGAGTCGACTTGTGGGTGCCGGAACTGGGCGGCAAGTTCGACCCGCGCAATCCTTCGCACAAGATGCTGATGAGCGTGCTTGGCGGGATGAGCGAGTCGGAACGCCAGCACGTCCAGGCGAGGGTCCGAGCCGCCATGGATGCCCAGGTGGTGAACGAAGGGCGGCACCAGGGCGGCCGTGCGCCCTACGGCTATGTGGTCGTGGACGGTGGTCCACACCCGAATCCGCGGAAGGCGAGTGAGGGCTACCGGCTCAGAGTGTTGGCGGTGGACGAGCCGTCTGCCGAAGTGGTCCGGCGGATCTTCGCCGAGTACATGACCGGCGAGAGGGGTGACAGGGCGATTGCCAACGGGCTCAACCGGGACGGCATCCCGTGTCCCTCGGCACGGCGGCCGGACCAGAATCGGCACCGGATCGCGGACGGCTGGCAGGGCAGCACGGTTCGGGCGATCCTGGACAACCCGAGGTACACGGGGTTCGCGTTCTTCGGACGGTGGGCGAGGCAGGAAACGCTGCTCGACCCTGACGATGTGGCTGCTGGGCACGTGATCCGGTTCCGGCGAGCGGCACCCGAGAAGGTGGTCCGCTCGCGCAAGCCGGCGCACCCGGCGATCGTGTCGGTCGAGGAGTTCGTGGAGGCCCAGTTGCTGCGGCGCTCGCGGGCTGCCGGTGGGCTGGCGGCAAGCCGGAAGCTGGAGCGAGGCCCGAAGGCCACCAAGCGGCCCTATCCGCTTCGGGGACGTGTTCGGTGTGCGTACTGCTCGCGGCGAATGGAGGGCACTCCGCGGAAGACTCGCACCTATTACCGGTGCTCTGCGCGAACGCTGGTGCCGGGTTCACCAGCACTGAACGGCCACCCGAACAATGTCTACCTACCGGAAGCGGCGGTGTTGGGTCCGCTGGGTAAGTGGCTGGACGGGCTGTTCGCTCCGGGAAGCCGGGACCGGACTGTTGCCGCGCTGGTCGCGTCCCAGCGGAAGGTGACTGCGGCATCGGCCGCACACGATGCCGCGAGGAAGCGGCTGGAGGTTGCAGAGGCGAGCTTGAAGCGGCTCCAAGCGGCCATCGCTGCCGGTGTGGAGCCTGCTGCGCTGGTCGAGGCGATCAACGAAGCTCAAGCTCAGCGCAGTGCAGCACGGGCCGAGCTGGACGGGGCGAGTCCGGTGACCGGTATGAGCGATGCGGAGGTCTACGCGATGATCGACGCGCTCGGAGATGTCGGAGACATCATCGGCCGAGGTGATCCGCAGAAACTGGAAGACCTGTTCGCCAGGTTGGGGCTGGAAATGCTCTATAACGCCGAAAGGCGGACGGTCGATGTGACCATCCGCCCTGCCGGTAGGGTTAGTGCACGTGTCCGAGGGGGGACTTGAACCCCCACCCCCTTTCGGGGACTAGCACCTCAAGCTAGCGCGTCTGCCATTCCGCCACCCGGACTCCCCGGCTTGCGCCGTGGTGTGGGCATAGATTACATGATCGTCTTTCGTGGTCCAAATCGGGGTCGGTGCTTGGTTGGCGGCTGACGTTTGTGCAGGTCAGAGGTGGGCGGTTGGTGGGTGCGGAGGTCTGGTGGCGGAAGGGGTGCGGCGGCTGTGGAGGTGGCGAGCGCCGAGTGGTGGGGCGGGGTCGCCGGATTGGATCACGAAGCAGGTGCAGGCGATCGCGGGGCGATCGAGATGCTTGCCCTTGCGGGCAGTGCTGAAGCCGGCCGTCGAGCGGATTGCCGACCCGGCGGCCAGCCATTCTTGTCCGCGCGATACCGAAGTTGCCTCGACCCGTGCGGCGTATCTCTGCGGCGGTCCCGCGAGGGGGATCCGACGGTCGCTCACCCTCTGGCGACTGGGTGCCGTACCAGCGTGCCGGCCGCGTGCCGGACCCCTGACTTCCGTTCGGTCGGAACGGCTTGTCTCCGACCCGGTCGTTTGCGGCGTAGCGGGCGGTCTTGCGGTGAAGATCGTTTTCGTCCATCGTGGCGTTGACGTTTGTCGTGAGCGGTGACGGCCGGGGTGATCGCTTCGATTCGGGAGCGGTTGGAGTTGAGCAGTTCCGGCCACCGGAATACACGACCACGAAATCGGAAAGGCGAGACGAACCGTGACCGACTGGAACGCCAGGATCATCGAGGACTTCCGGGCCAGCGGGGGCCGTCCCGGCGGCCCTGTCGCCGGAGCCCCCGTGGTGCTCGTCCACCACCGCGGCCGCAAGACCGGGCAAGAACGACTCACGCCCATGATGTACCTGCCGCACGAGACGGACGACGACACCATCTACGTCTTCGCCTCCAAGGGCGGCACGCCGGAGAACCCCGACTGGTACTACAACCTCGTGGCGGCCGGCCAGGCCGTCGTCGAGCGGGGCTCCGAGACCTACCCCGTCAAGGTCCGCGAGCTCAGCGGGACCGAGCGCGATCAGCGGTTCGGTGAACAGGCCCGCCGCTTCCCGAGCTTCGCCGACTACGCGCGGGTGACCGCCGGGATTCGCACGATCCCCGTCTTGGAGCTCACGCGGGACGCAACCCGCTGATCGCCCGTGCGGGACCGCGGGAGGGGTCGGTGTGTGTCACGCCGTGAAGGTGGGTGTGAACCTTCCGAAGTCGCGTCGGTGTGCGCTGGCCTTCGGCACCTGCTCGCGGTCTGGACGGGCTGCCGCCACGTGCGCGGGTGACCTGTCCAGACCGCGAGCAGGTAAGAAGCCGAATGGCAAGCGATGTTAGCAGGCGCCGTTCGACTCCTGCAGGCCCTTGTTGGCGCCCGCGGTCCGGCTCACGATGTTCGGGACGCAGCTGGTCTGGTCGAGCGTGAAGCTGTAGGGGATGCTGACCGTGGTCGTGGACTTGACGTCGGGACCGGCGGGCTTGTGCTCGCTGCTCGGGGCGGACCAGGTCACGTTGTCGAAGGTGTTGCCGCTGACCTGCCAGTAGCCGGCCTCGTCGGTGTAGAACGTGCCGAGGACGTCACGGGAGTTCTTGAAGTAGTTGTTGTCCACCTTGGCCCTGGCACCGGCCCGGGAGTTGATGCCGGACTCGTTGAGGCTCACGTAGTGGTTGTTGTACATGTGCGCGATACCGCCCCGCAGCAGGGGTGCGCGGGAGTCGATGTTCTCGTACAGGTTGTGGTGGTAGGTGATGAACCCGTTCGAGCGGTCGCTCTCGCTGGACCCGACCAGCCCGCCGCGGCCGGAGTTGCGCAGGGTGCTGTAGGACAGGGTCACGTACTGGGTGTTGTTCTTCATGTCGAACAGGCCGTCGTAGCCCTCCGACTCGCCACCCGACGCCAGCAGGTTGACGTGGTCGACCCAGACGTTGCGGACGTTGCTCTCCATCCCGATGGCGTCGCCGCCGTTGGAGGTGGGGGAGCCCGACTTCTTGACGTTCCGGACGGTCACGTTGCGGATGATGATGTTGCGGGACTCGCGGATGTGGATGCCCAGCTGGTCGAAGACGGCGCCGCCGCCGACGCCGATGATGGTGACGTTGCTGATCCGCTTGAGCTCGATCACGCCGGCGGCGGTCTCGCAGCTGTTGCCCGAGACCTTGGCGGTGTTGCCGTGGTTGATGGTGCCCTCGACCTGGATGGTGATCGGGGTGCTGGTGCTGGCCCGGCCGCACAGGGCCTGGTGGATCTGGGTTCCCGTGGTGGCCCGGACCGTCGCCCCGCCCTGACCGCCGGTGGTCCCGCCGTTCTGGGACGCGTAGCCGGTCGCGGTGCCGGCCGCCGCCGACGCCGGTGACATCGCCAGGACCGCACTGGTGGCGGTCGCGACGGCCAACGCGGCCACGACGGCGGGGATCCGCCATGCTGCTGATCGTTTCACTTCGTCTCCTGCGTCTTCGAAGGATCGGTGGTGCTGTCAGGTCCGGTGGTACCGGCGCGGGTCGCCGACACGCGGCAATGACCGGCGGTGGGGTGTCTCGGGCGTTCGCCTATGCGCACACTCATGCGTCGCCTCCTTGCGAACAGCACGGATGGACAGCGGTCCCTTGCGACGCCGATCACTGCGACTGGCCGGTTCAACAGTGTGAACAATGACTGGGAACGCTCCCAGGGAGCATTGCGCAACTTTGTGCAACAGGCAATAAAATTCACGGTCATGAACGATTGTGTTCCGCCGCGTTCGCGAAAATAGCGCGACTGCCGGGTGTGGCATTCGCACGGTCGGTTCACTCATATGAATAGAACCGGGGCGGCTGCGCGTGGTGGCCGACTCGGCCGGAGGCCGCCACCCGACCGGATGGTGTTGTGCTGTCGGGCGGGTGGGGTGCGGTCAGGACTGGTGGGATCCAGGGTGCCGGGCCGATCCAGGCCTGCCGTACTTCGAGCGAGGAGTTGTTTCCCGTGACCGTCGTCCAGGACTCTTACACCGCCAAGATGGCCGCCCGGTTCGCCACGCTCGACCGCGACCACGACGGCCGGGTGAGCGTGACGGACTTCGAGGAGATGGCCCAGGCGGTCCTGATCGCCTGCGGACGGCCGGTGGAGTCCTCCGAGGGGCAGCGGCTGATGGAGGGCGCGCGGACGTTCTTCGCCGGTGTGGCCCGAGTCGCCGATGTCGACGACGACGCGGAGATCACCGAGGCGGAGTTCGTCGCGGCGGCCCGGGACCGGATGCGGGGCGACGCCGAGGGCTTCACCGAGATCGCCCGCCCGTGGGCGGAGGCGGTGGTGGCCGTGGCCGACACCGACGGCGACGGCCGCGTGGACCTGCCCGAGTGGGAGCGGGTGCTGGTGGCCATGGGCGCCACGCCGCGGCGTGCGGCCGAGCAGGCGGCCGCGGTGGACACCGACGGTGACGGCGTGGTCAGCGTGGCGGAGGTGCTGGCCACGGCGGTGGCCTTCTACACCGGGAACGGCGCCGGGCACCAGTTCGACCAGGCGTGAGGACCGCTCCGGCGACGCGGCCGGGGTCACCGCCGGTCCCGGCGGCGTGGGACGGGCCGGCGCCCGGTGGGGTGCCGGTCGAGTGGGTCCGGGACTACCTGTGCCGGCCGCACCCGCAGCTGGGGCGACCGGGACCGGTGTGCCCGTACGTGCCCGCGGCCGTGGCCGCGAGGTCACTGTGGACGGTCGTGATCACCCGTCGTCCCGACCACGTCGACGACCTGGTCGCGACGATGGGCTGGTACCGGGACTGGTTCACCGCCAACACCGATCCGGGGGACGTCCGGCAGGCGTTGCTGGTCGTGTTCCCCGGCCTGCGCCCGGACCGGGTCGGGCTGATCGAGCAGGCGCAGCGGCGCTGCAAGACCGCCTTCGTCCGCGCCGGACTCATGATCGGTGAGTTCCACGGCGGACCGCCCGCGGCCGGGGGGATCCGCAACCCGGCGTTCCGGCCGCTGCGCAGCCCGGTGCCGCTGCTGGTGGTGCGCCGCATGGTCGCTTCCGACCTGCCGTTCCTGAGCACCGATCCCCGGCACGTGGCCGCCTACCGGGCGGCGTTCCCAGGAGCCGCCGATGCGACACCGTGAACCGCCCGAACCGGTGGCGCACATGGACGTCGAGGAGTTCCGCCGGCAGGGCTACGCGGTGGTGGACTGGCTGGCCCGGCACTGGAGCACGCTCGAACACCGACCGGTGACGCCGGACGTGCGTCCCGGGCAGGTCGCGGCCGGTCTGCCGGGCGAGGCGCCGGAGCACGGCGAGCCGTTCGAAGCGCTGCTGACCGACGTCGAACGGGTGCTCGTGCCCGGGATGGCGCAGTGGCAGCACCCGATGTTCCTGGGTCACTTCCCCATGACCAACTCCGGACCGTCGGTGCTGGGTGAGCTCCTGACCGCGGGCCTGAACCCGCAGGCGATGCTGTGGTCGGCCAACCCGGCGCTGGTGGAGCTGGAGGGCGTGGTCTGCGACTGGCTGGCGGCACTGCTCGGCCTGCCGGCCGCGTTCCGCGGCAACGGGGTGCTGGGCGACACCGCCTCGTCCGGGGTGCTGGTCGCCCTGGCCGCGGCGCTGTGGCGACGTGGCGGGCACGACTGGCGGCAGCGGGGCACGGACTTCCGCGGCACCGTCTACACCTCCGCCGAGGGCAACTGCTCCATCACCAAGGCCGTCCGCGTGGCCGGGGTCGGCGAAGCCGCGCTGCGACTGGTCGAGACCGACCCGGCCACCCTCGCGATGCGCGTGGACCACCTGCGTGAACTGGTCGAGGCGGACCTGGCCGACGGACGTGTGCCGGTGCTGGTCGCCGCCACGATCGGCACCACCTCCACCACCGCCGTGGACCCGGTCGTCGAGATCGGCGCGCTGTGCCGCGAGCACGGGATCTGGTTGCACGTCGACGCGGCCTACGCCGGTGTCGCGGCCGTCTGCCCGGAGCTGCGGTGGGTCAACCACGGCGTGGAGTCGGTCGACAGCTACTGCGTCAACCCGCACAAGTGGCTGCTCACCGGCATGGACTGCAGCGCCATGTGGGTCACCGACCAGGCCGCGCTGACCGCCGCGATGTCCACCGCACCGCCTTACCTGCGGGGGACCACCGGCGATCCGCGTGCGGTGGACTTCCGCGACCGGCAGCTCCCGCTCGGCCACCGCTCCCGTGCCCTGAAGCTGTGGTTCGTGCTGCGCTGGTACGGCGCCGAAGGACTGCGAGCCCACATCCGCCACGGCATCGCCCTCGCCGAGCGCTTCGCCGCCCACGTCCGCGCCGACGACCGCTTCGAGATCGCCGCGCCGCACCCGTTCGGCCTGGTCTGCTTCCGCCTGCGCGCCGACGACACCACCAACGCCGAACTCCTGCGACGCCTCAACGCCTCCGGTCGGCTCCTGCTCAGCCACACCGAGGTCCACGGCCGCCACACCCTGCGCATGGCCACCGGCGGCCCGACCACCACCGCGGACCACATCGACAGCGCCTGGCGGCTCGTGACCGCCGCGGCCGACGGGCTACGGGGTCCTCGACGGCTTCGCGACGGTGCGGCCGTCGCCGGTGAGTAGCCGCAGCACGGGTCGCGACCTTGCTGGAGGACGACGGTCAGTGAGCGGCGTCGTCCCGGTCATCGGGGGAGCGCGCTTCGAGGACCCCGACGAAGGCCGAGGCGACGAGGGCGACGGCACGGTCGTCGTCGTGGGACAGCCGGCGCAGGACCTCCCGCGCGGTGGGCCCGGACAGTTCGACCAACGCCTGGGTCAGGCGTATCCGCGTCGCGGAGTCCGCGGTGGGCGCGGCGAGTTCCTCGACCAGTGCGGTCGTGATCCGGTCCGCGCACTCGGGGTCCCGGGACAGCGTTCCCAGGACGTCCGCCGCGTCGACGTCGTGGGAGCCCTCGACCACCATGCCGACGAGGGTCGGTACGGCGGCGGTCACGCCACGGCGGCCCAGTGCCAGGGCGGCGTGCCCGCGCACCGTCGGGTCCGGGTCGCCGAGCGCGTCCCCGAGCACCGCGGTCGCACCGGGGGCCTCGGGCATCCCGGCGATCGCCAGCACGGCGCGTCGCCGGACGTCGGCGTCCTCCGAGTGCACGCCCGCGGTCAGCGTCGCCAGGCCGTCGTCGCCCGATCGGGCGAGCGCCCAGCGCAGGGCGCCCGCGACGTGGGGGTCGGCCTCGGCCAGCACCGCCGCGGCCAGCAGTTCGGCGGGAACCGGCACGCCCTCCGGCGGGGCCAGGACGGCCTGCTGCCTGCGTGCGGCGCTGGCCGAGTTGAGGCCCTGCATGAGGTCGACGATGCGCAGGACGTCCTGCCAGCCGGTGGGTGACGACGCATCGACCGCGCGGAGCCGTTCGAGCAGCTCCTGCTCCCGCTCCAGGCGGTCCTCGGTCCACCGGATGAGGTCGCCGACCAGGTCGGACGGCGCGAACGCCGGGTCGTCCAGCGCGCGTCCGATCTGCTTGAGCGTGAGCCCGAGCGACCGCAGGCCCTCCACGTGGAAGATCCTGCGGACGTCCTCGGCGGAGTACTCGCGGTAGCCGCCGACGGTGCGACCGGTCGGCCGCACCAGCCCGAGGGCGTCGTAGTGCCGCAGCATCCGGGTGCTCACGCCCGAGTGGCGGGCCACGTCGCCGATCAGCAAGCCGTGTTCTCCGAGATCTCGGGGGCACCGGCGGACGCGGTGCCGGCGACGCCCGACGCGGCCAGGGCGGCGGCTCGTTCCGGGCCGAGCGTGACCACTCGCCTCGCCTCCTCGACGGCCGCGTCGAAACCGGTCTCCGGGTCGCGCAGGAGCAGTCCGGTGGCACGGGCGTGCGTGGCCACCGCCGGGTCGGGGTTCGCCGCGGCCTCCTCCAGGGCGGGCTCGATCACGTCACCGAGGTCCACCAGGGCCCGGCTCAGGCTCAGCCGCACGTCGCGGTCACCGCGGCCGAGCTGCACGACCAGGTCGCCGACCAGGTCCGCCTTCGCGTCCTCCGGCACGAGCGCGACCGCGACGCGCCACGCGGTCCGCGCGACCTCGTCGTCGGCGTCACGCAGCAACTCGCGCGTGATCCAGGCCCACGCCCTCCGGTCGCCGATCTTGGAGAGCGTGTGCAACGCCTGGCCGCGGGCCTGAGCGCGCCCGGAGTCGAGTTCCCGGCGGATCCGGGGCAGGGTGATCTCCGGCGGGAGCCGGGTGAGCGCCCAGGACAGCATGTCCCGCACGAAGAAGTCGGGCTCGACCGCGCACCGCTCGACGAGCGGCTCCAGGAGACCGGGGTCGGGGTTCGAGCCGACCGCCAAGGCCGCCTGGAGCCGGACCGACGAGTCCGGGGCGCTCAGGGCTTCGGCCACACGGGTGCTTTGTGGACTGGTGTTCGTCGTAGTGATCGGGACCACCTCCTGCACCCAGTGCACACCTTGTCACAGTGTCAAGGTCAAGCCGTGACCGGCGGAACGGGAGGTAGTCCTCCTCAGAGGTAGCCGAACAGCGGTGGGAACAGCAGCACCACGACCCAGGCCCACGCCGCGAACACCGGGAGGTAGGCGGTCTGCCAGCGTTCGAGCTTCGCGAACGGCACCCGCCCGCGGGCCAGGCCGAGCAGCAGCCACGCCGACCAGGCGAGGTTGGCCAGCAGGATGACGTTCTCCCCGAGCGCGGCCGCCTTGTTGGGCGTAGTGCCGTACTCGGTGATGCGCCCGGTGATCTCCAGCAGCACCAGCACGTCGATGACCAGCGCGCTGACCACCAGCGCCAGCTGGAGCTTGTCGAACAGGCCGGGAGGCGCGAGCGGATCGCGGGCCGAGATCGAGTAGAGCAGCAGCCCCAGCACCACGACCAGCAGCAGGTCGAACAGGATCAGCGCCTCCCGCTCGACGTCGATGCCGGAGCTGGTCACGCCGAGGGTGACCAGGAAGGCCAGCAGCACCGCGGTGAACAGGGGGGTGAACAGCCGGGTGAGCACCGGGGCGATGTTCTCCACGACGCTCTGCTTCGCCTCGACCAGCCACCCCGCGACCACCACCGCGGCCGCCGCGCCGCAGGGGACGAGCCACTGCCCGATGAAGACCTCCGGCGAGACGCCGATGGCCTCGAACGTGCCGAACACGAACGCCACCAGCACACCGCCGCCGAGGGCGATGAGGACGTAGTAGACGAACCACTCGCCGGTGAACCGGACGAAGTCCATCCGACGGCGCGGCGAGCGCAGGTCGTCGGACACGTAGGCCAGGCCGACCACGAACCACAGGGCGATGGGCAGGTGGATGGCGGTCAGGACGACCGATTGCGAGTCCTCGGCGAGGGGGTAGGCGTTGGCCGCCACGGCGCCGAGCGCGAACAACGCCAGCAGCACACCCACCAACCCGGTCGCCGCACGCCGCCGCCAGGCCAGGAACCCGGCCAGCCAGGGCAGCGCGAACAACCCGACGTTGGGCGCGTAGAACGCGCCGTCCCGCTCGAAGTTCAGGCCGAACAGCTCCGGCGCCTTGATGGACGCGGCCGCGCCCGCCGCGCAGAGCACCATCACGAGCAGCTCGCGCCGGGACCGCTCGACCTTGGCCGTGCCGTCGGTCTCCCCGGTGAGCACCAACTGCTTCCACAGCCGCTCGGAGTGCTCGCGGGCGAACTCGCGGGACAGGTCGTCCAGGCTGCCCATGCGCTTGACCGCGACCAGGAACGCCTCGTCGGCGTGCAGGCCGACGCCGAGGAGTTCGTCGACCGAACCGCGCAGGTGGTCCTCGAGCTCCTCGACGTCGGTCCCGCGCAGCTCCGGGCGGCGTTGCACGTAGGTGCGCCACTGGGCGAACTGGGCCTCCAGGTCGTGCCCGCCGTCGGTCATGCGTGGCTCCCCATCGGGTTCGCGAACAACGGCCGGGCGTCGCCGCGACCGTGCCAGACCTCCTTGAGCGCGCCCACCACCGTGTCCCACTGGCGGCGTTGCTCGGCGAGCTCGGCCAGGCCGCCCGCGGTGATGCGGTAGTACTTGCGCCGCCGCTCCCCGGCGACCGACCGCCAGCTCGACTCCACGTGCCCGAGGCGTTCGAGCCGGTGCAGCAACGGGTAGAGCAGTCCCTCGGTCCAGTCCAGCTCACCGCCGGACAACTCGCTGATCCGCCGCAGGATGGCGTAGCCGTAGCTGTCCGCCTCGGCGAGGATGCCCAGCACCATCGGCGTGGCCGAGGCGGCCACGAGGTCCTTGGTGACTTTCACTGACCCTCCACCGTGCCCTAGAAGTGTTAGGCATAGTAGAGCTAGGTATCGAACAGTCGCAATGCGGGTGGTTCAGGTCACCGGCGGTGACGGTCGGGCCGGTACCCCCGATGCTTCGCACTGCGGGATCGCCATCCCCTGCTTACGTTCGTCGCGCAGCCGATCAGCGACGACCGACGGGCCGGTGATGAGCGAAGGACGTGTCGGGACCACGCCGTACCTGATGCTGGGTGTCGCCACCGTCGGGTTCGCGGTGAACTTCTGGGCGTGGGCGCTGCTGAGCCCGCTCGGACCGCTGTTCAAGGAGTCGCTGGGGCTCAGCGCGTTCCAGCAGGCCCTGCTGGTGGCCGTGCCGGTGGTGGTGGGGTCGCTCGGCCGCATCCCGGTGGGCGCGTTGACCGACCGGTACGGCGGGCGGCTGATGTTCCCGCTGATCTCCGCGGCGACGATCGTCCCGGTGCTGTTCCTCGGCCTGGTCGGGCACGGTTCCCTGGCCGGGCTGCTGGTCGGCGGCTTCGTCCTCGGGCTCGGCGGGTCGTCGTTTGCCGTCGGCGTGCCGTTCGTCAACGCCTGGTTCCCGCCACACCGCCGCGGCACCGCGATCGGGGTGTTCGGCGCGGGCATGGGTGGCACGGCGATCAGCGCGTTGACGACGGTCCAGCTGGTCGACGCCGGGGGTGTGCCGACGCCGTTCGTGCTGACGGCCGCGGTGCTGGCGGTGTACGCCGTGGTGGCGTACCTGGTGCTGCGCGACGCGCCGGGCTGGTCACCGCCCGCCGAGTCCACGATGCGCCGGTTGCGCGACACGGTCCGGTTGCCGGCGACCTGGCAGGCCTCGGCGCTGTACGCGGTGGCGTTCGGCGGGTACGTGGCGTTCTCCGTCTACCTGCCCGCCTACCTGCAGACCGCCTACCACCTCGGTCAGACCGACGCGGCGAACCGCACGGCCGGGTTCGTGCTGCTGGCGGTCGTGCTGCGGCCCGTGGGCGGGTGGCTGTCCGACCGGGTGGGCGCGGTGGACGTGCTGACCTGGGCCTTGGGCGTGACGGCGGTGTGCGCGGTGGTACAGGCGTTCACGCCGGAGCTGATGCCGGTGGGCACGGTCGCGTTCCTGGCCATGGCCGCCGCGCTCGGCGCGGGCAGCGGAGCGGTGTTCGCGCTGGTCGCACAGCTCGCGCCGGCCGACCGGGTCGGCTCGGTGACCGGCGTCGTCGGCGCGTCCGGCGGCCTGGGCGGGTTCGTCCCGCCGCTGTTCATGGGCGCCCTCTACGGGGTGTTCGAGTCCTACGCGCTGGGGCTGGCCGCGCTCGCCGCGGTCGCGACGGCGTCCCTGGTCTTCACCACGACCGCCGTGCGGCGCGCCACCGCCCGCTCGGCCGTGACCTGACCGCCGCGACCTCTGGAGGAACCGCACCGTGAGCCCCGAGCCCGGTCTCGACTCCGAGCTGACCGACGCGCTGGTCCGGACCCGCCGCTTCTTCACCCGCGCCGAGGTGTCGGACGACCTGCGCACGCTGCACCGGATCGGTGGGCGCGACGCCGACGAGTTCTACCGGGACCGCTGGAGCCACGACAAGGTCGTCCGCTCGACGCACGGCGTGAACTGCACGGGGTCCTGCTCCTGGAAGGTGTACGTCAAGGACGGCATCATCACCTGGGAGACGCAGCAGACCGACTACCCGTCCGTGGGCCCCGACCGCCCGGAGTACGAGCCGCGCGGCTGTCCGCGTGGCGCCGCGTTCTCCTGGTACACCTACTCGCCCACCCGGGTGCGCTACCCGTACGTGCGTGGCGTGCTGCTGGAGATGTACCGCGAGGCCAAGGCACGCACCGGCGACCCGGTCCTGGCGTGGGCGGAGGTCGTCGAGGACCCGGTACGGGCCCGGGCGTACAAGTCGGCCAGGGGCAAGGGCGGGCTGGTGCGGGCGTCCTGGGACGAGGCGACGGAGATGGTCGCCGCCGCCCACGTGCACACGATCAAGCGGTACGGGCCGGACCGGGTGGCGGGCTTCTCGCCGATCCCGGCCATGTCGATGGTGTCGCACGCGTCCGGCGCGCGGTTCGTCTCCCTGCTCGGCGGCACGATGCTGTCGTTCTACGACTCGTACGCCGACCTGCCGGTGGCGAGCCCGCAGGTGTTCGGCGACCAGACCGACGTGCCGGAGTCCGGCGACTGGTGGGATGCCGGTTACCTGATCATGTGGGGCTCCAACCTGCCGGTCACCCGCACGCCCGACGCGCACTGGATGGCCGAGGCGCGCTACCGGGGCCAGAAGGTGGTCGCGGTGGCCCCGGACTACGCCGACAACGTGAAGTTCGCCGACGAGTGGCTGCCCGCCCGTCCCGGCACCGACGGCGCGCTGGCCGTGGCCATGGGGCACGTCGTGCTGCGGGAGTTCTTCGTGGACCGCCGGGTCCCGTACTTCACCGACTACGTCAAGCGGTTCACCGACCTGCCGTTCCTGGTGCGCCTGGAGGAGCGCGGCGGCGTCCACGTCCCGGGCAAGTTCCTCACCGCCGCCGACCTCGACGGGCACGCCGACGTCGAGCACGCCGCGTTCAAGACGGTGCTGCTCGACGCTCGATCGGGTGAACCCGTGGTGCCGGGCGGGTCGCTCGGGTTCCGCTACGGGGAGTCCGGCGCGGGGCGGTGGAACCTCGACCTCGGCGAGGTCGACCCGCTGCTGTCGGTGGCGGGCGACGAGGCGGTGGAGGTCGAGCTGCCGCGGTTCGACGTGACCGGTGCGGTGCGCCGGGGCGTGCCGGTGCGGCGGGTCGGCGGGCACCTCGTGACGACGGTGTTCGACCTGCTGCTGGCGCAGTACGCGGTCGGCCGCCCCGGGCTGCCCGGCACGTGGCCGACCGGCTACGACGACGCGCGGGAACCGGGCACGCCCGCGTGGCAGGAGGCGATCACGGGCGTGCCCGCCGCGGCCGCCGCGCGCATCGCCCGCGAGTTCGCCGCGAACGCCGAGCAGACCCGCGGCCGATCCATGATCATCATGGGTGCGGGCGCGAACCACTGGTTCCACTCCGACACGATCTACCGCGCGTTCCTCGCCCTCACCACGCTGACCGGCTGCCAGGGCGTCAACGGCGGCGGCTGGGCGCACTACGTCGGGCAGGAGAAGTGCCGCCCGGTCACCGGGTGGACGCAGCTGGCGTTCGCGCTGGACTGGTCACGCCCGCCGCGCCAGATGATCCAGACCGCGTTCTGGTACCTGCACACCGACCAGTTCCGCTACGACCCGTTCGGCGCGGACACCCTCTCGGCGACCACGGGCGGCACGTTCGCGGGCCGCACCACCGCGGACGTCATCGCGCTGGCCACGCGCCTGGGGTGGATGCCGTCCTACCCGACGTTCGACCGCAACCCGCTCGACCTGGCCGACGAGGCGGCGGCCTCGGGTTCGTCCGCGGCCGACCACGTGGTGCGCGAACTGCGCGCGCAACGGCTGCGGTTCGCCTGCGAGGACCCGGACGCGCCGGAGAACTTCCCCCGCGTGCTGAGCATCTGGCGCGCCAACCTGCTGGGGTCCTCCGCCAAGGGCGACGAGTACTTCCTCAAGCACCTGCTCGGCACGGACTCGTCGCTGCGCGCCGAAGAGTCGTCCCACCGGCCGCGCGAGGTCGTCTGGCGGGAGGAGGCGCCGGTCGGCAAGCTGGACCTGCTGCTGACCCTGGACTTCCGGATGACCAGCACCACGTTGTGCTCCGACGTCGTGCTGCCGGCCGCGACCTGGTACGAGAAGCACGACCTGAACACCACGGACATGCACCCGTTCGTGCACTCGTTCAACCCGGCCATCGCACCGCCGTGGCAGACCCGCACCGACTGGGACGCCTTCCAGACGATCGCGCGGGCGTTCAGCGCGTTGGCCGAGGAGCACCTGGGTGTGCGGCAGGACGTCGTGGCCACCGCGCTGACCCACGACACACCGGACGAACTGGCCACCCCGCACGGCCGGGTGCGGGACTGGCGGGCGGGGGAGTGCGACCCCGTCCCCGGCGTCACCATGCCCCGGCTGACCGTCGTCGAGCGCGACTACCCGGCCGTCGCGGCGAAGATGGCCGCGCTGGGACCGTTGGCCGAGGAGCTCGGCGCCACCACCAAGGGCATCACCTACGAGCTCGGCCCCGAGGTCGACCACCTGCGCCGCAAGAACGGCGCCATCCGCGGTGGACCGGCCGACGGGAGGCCCTCGCTGGCGCGCGACCTGCACGCGTGCGAGGCGATCCTGGCCCTGTCCGGCACCACCAACGGTCGCCTCGCGACCCAGGGCTTCCGCACCCTGGAGCGGCGGACCGGCACGCGGCTGGCGGACCTGGCCGCCGAGCACGAGGGCAAGCGGATCACGTTCGCCGACACGCAGGCCGCGCCCGTGCCGGTGATCACGTCGCCGGAGTGGTCGGGCAGCGAGACCGGCGGTCGGCGGTACTCGCCGTTCACCATCAACGTCGAGCGCCTCAAACCCTGGCACACCCTCACCGGGCGCCAGCACTTCTACCTCGACCACGACTGGATGGCGGAGCTGGGCGAGCAGCTGCCGGTGTTCCGCCCGCCGCTGGACATGACCGCCCTGTTCGCCGAACCGCGCATCGGCGAGCTGGGCGAGCACGGCCTGACCGTCCGCTACCTCACGCCGCACTCCAAGTGGTCCATCCACTCCGAGTACCAGGACAACCTGCTCATGCTCAGCCTCTCCCGGGGCGGCCCCGCGATGTGGCTGTCGCGGGAGGACGCGCGCAGGATCGGCGTGGCCGACAACGACTGGATCGAGGCCGTCAACCGCAACGGCGTGGTCGTCGCGCGGGCCGTGGTCTCGCACCGGATGCCCGAGGGCACCGTCTACCTGCACCACGCGCAGGACCGGCTGATCGACGTGCCGATCGCCGAGGCGTCCGGGCGGCGCGGCGGCATCCACAACTCGCTGACCCGGCTGCTGATCAAGCCGTCGCACCTGATCGGCGGCTACGCCCAGCTGACCTTCGCGTTCAACTACCTCGGCCCGACCGGGAACCAGCGCGACGAGGTGACCGTGATCCGGCGCCGCAGCCAGGAGGTGACCTACTGATGCGCGTCATGGCCCAGATGGCGATGGTGATGAACCTCGACAAGTGCATCGGCTGCCACACGTGCTCGGTGACCTGCAAGCAGACGTGGACGAACCGGTCGGGCGTCGAGTACGTGTGGTTCAACAACGTCGAGACCCGCCCGGGGCAGGGGTACCCGCGCACCTACGAGGACCAGGAGCGGTGGCGCGGCGGGTGGGCGCTGGGGCGGCGCGGGCGGTTGGGGCTCAAGGGCGGCGGCCGGTTGCGCAAGCTGCTCACCATCTTCAGCAACCCCAAGCTGCCGGGCATCGACGACTACTACGATCCGTGGACCTACGACTACGACACCCTCACCAGCGCGCCGCGGCAGGAGCACATGCCGGTCGCGCGGCCGCACTCGCTGCTCAGCGGCGAGCCGACGAAGATCACGTGGTCGGCGAACTGGGACGACAACCTCGGCGGCGCGCCCGACCACGGCGCGCGGGACCCGATGCTCAAGGGCATCGAGGACAAGGTCCGGTTCGAGTTCGAGCGGACGTTCATGTTCTACCTGCCCCGCATCTGCGAGCACTGCCTCAACCCGTCGTGCGCGGCGTCCTGCCCGTCCGGGGCGATCTACAAGCGCAGCGAGGACGGCATCGTGCTGGTCGACCAGGACCGGTGCCGCGGCTGGCGGATGTGCGTGTCGGGCTGCCCGTACAAGAAGGTGTACTTCAACCACCGCACCGGCAAGGCCGAGAAGTGCACGTTCTGCTTCCCGCGCGTGGAGGTCGGCCTCCCGACCGTGTGCGCGGAGACCTGCGTCGGCCGGTTGCGGTACATCGGGCTGGTCCTCTACGACGTCGACCGCGTGCTGGAGGCCGCGTCCACGCCCGACCCCCGCGACCTGTACGAGGCGCAGCGGCGGGTGTTCCTCGACCCGCACGACCCCGAGGTGGTCCGGGAGGCCGAACGCGCGGGCATCCCGCGCGACTGGGTGCAGGCCGCGCAGCGGTCGCCCGTGCACGCGCTGATCAACACCTACCGGGTCGCGCTCCCGTTGCACCCGGAGTACCGGACCATGCCGATGGTCTGGTACATCCCGCCGCTGTCGCCCGTCGTGGACGTCCTGCGGGACACCGGGCACGACGCCGAGGACCACGGCAACCTGTTCGCCGCCGTGGACGCGCTGCGGATCCCGGTGGAGTACCTGGCGAACCTGTTCACCGCCGGCGACGTGCGGCCGGTGGACGCGGTCCTGCGCCGACTCGCGGCCATGCGGTCCTACATGCGCGACATCAACCTCGGCCGCGAGCCGCGCGAGGAGATCGCCGCCGACGTCGGGATGACCGGCGAGCAGGTCTACGACATGTACCGGCTGCTGGCGCTGGCGAAGTACGACGAGCGGTACGTCATCCCGCCGGCGCACGCCGAACAGGCGCACGGGTTGGAAGAGCTGGCCGCGGAGTGCAGCCTGGACTACGAGGGCGGGCCGGGGATGGGCGGGTCCGGGCCGTTCGGCGAGAGCTCGGGCGGTGCGTCGCCGATCGCCGTGGAGAACTTCCGGATGCTGCGCGACCGGCAGACCTCCGACACCTCCGCCGCGCCCGCGGACAAGGGCAGTCGCGTCAACCTGCTCAACTGGGACGGCAAGGGCAGGCCCGAAGGGCTGTTCCCGCCGCGCCGGGAGCCGTGATGAACGCCGTCGCCTGGCAGGTCCAGTCGTTGTCGATGGGCTACCCGGACCACGACCTGGTGGCACGGGTCCCGCTGCTGCGCGCGGTCACCCGGGCGGTGCCCGAACCGGTCGCCGCGCCGCTGCGGCCGTTCTTCGACCACGTGGAGGCGACGCCGCTCACGGCGCTGGCCGCCGACTACGTCGCGACCTTCGACCACCGCAAGAGGTTCAGCCCGTACCTGACGTACTTCGCCTACGGTGACACGCGCAAGCGCGGCATGGCGTTGCTGCGCTTCAAGCACGCCTACCGCGCCGCCGGGCTGGAACCGGACGACGGGGAACTGCCCGACCACCTCGCCGTGGTGCTGGAGTTCGCCGCGACCGCCGACGAGCGGGTCGGCCGCAAGCTGCTGCTGGAGCACCGGGCGGGGCTGGAGCTCATGCGGCTCGGGCTGCGCGAGGCCGGATCGCCGTGGGCCGGGGTGCTGGAGTCGGTGTCGGCCACCCTGCCGCCGATGGGCGGGCGCGACCACGAGGCCGTGGCCCGCCTCGCCGCCCAGGGACCGCCCGAGGAGGAGGTCGGCCTGGCGCCGTTCGCCCCGCCCGAGTTCATGCCGGGAGGCCGCCGATGACCGCGCTCGACATCCTGCTGTACGGGGCCGTGCCGTACGCGGCCATCGCGGTGTTCGTGGTCGGGCACGTGTGGCGGTACCGGTACGACAAGTTCGGCTGGACCACGAGGTCGTCCCAGCTCTACGAGAACCGGCTGCTGCGGGTGGGCAGCCCGCTGTTCCACTTCGGCATCCTGCTGGTGGTGCTGGGCCACGTCGGCGGCCTGCTGGTCCCCAAGTCCTGGACCGAAGCCGTCGGCGTGAGCGAGACCGCCTACCACGCCGTCGCCGTCGGCCTCGGTGCCCTGGCCGGCTTCTGCACGCTCGTGGGCGCCGCGATCCTGGTCTACCGCCGCCGCACCGTGGGCCCGGTGTTCTCCGCGACGACCCGCAACGACAAGGTCATGTACGTGCTGCTGCTGGCCACGTTGGTGCTGGGCCTGGGCACGACCGTGCTGGGCAACCTCACCGACGACCCGCACGACTACCGCGAGTCCGTCTCACCGTGGTTCCGCTCGATCTTCGCCTTCCAGCCGCGGCCGGAGCTGATGGCGGACGCGCCCCTCGGCTTCCGCCTGCACGCCCTGTCGGCGTGGGTGCTGTTCGCGTTCTGGCCGTTCAGCCGCCTGGTGCACGTGTTCTCGATGCCGTTGGGCTACCTGACCCGCCCCTACGTCGTCTACCGCAGCCGGTGACCGGCGACCCGGCGGTCGCGGCGTGTTGCGCACCGCGAGGGTCTGGAACACGAAGGCGAGCACGAGCATGCGGCAACCCGCGATGACCAGCGCGACCAGCGGCACGATCGCGTCCACTGGGGACGGAGCGCGGACGTGCCGGTGGCTGCCGGAACGGGTCACGGGTGCCCCGGCACGGGGATCCCCGCTCGCGGCACCCGCGGCCGGTGGTCGTCCAGCACGGAGTCCGGCATGGCCCGATCACGGCAGGTCCGGCCCCGTGGCCGTGCAACACCACCTGGGCCGACGCGGACTCCCCTCGATCGAGTGACATCCCGTCGCCGCGCGTTCCACGGCCGGGTCGCGAGCGGCCGGGTCACCCGCCCCTTCACCTTCCCGTCGTGGCCGGAGTTGCCGGAGGAAGCGCCCGCGGTCGGTGATATCCGGGCGGTGGAATAAACGGGTGCGGTTCACAAGTGTGTACTCGGTGCTGTTCACAAGTATGACCGACCGCATTGGTCCCGTCATTGTTCGTTGATCGACCGGATAGCCGCCGACCTGCATGTTCGATGCTCATTCGACGTCGGTTCGTCGAGTCGGCCCCGCCGTAGTCGTTGACCGCGCGCTTCGCGTCCCCTTAACATCCGGCCGCGCCGCTATTTCTCCGCCGCCGAACCACACTTTCTCCGCCCCGATTCAGGTGGCCAGGTGAATGGGAGCTTGTCATGAGCACACAGGAACGCCCACCGGCCGAGCGGCCGCGCGGTGCGCGGTGGCGGCTGAGCCTGTTGGCCGGCGCGGGTGCGGTGGCGCTGGCCGTCAGCCTCGCCGCCTGGCCGGCGGCCACACCCGCGAACGCCGCCGTCGGCGCGGGCACGTACACGGTGAAGAACGCGGGCAGCGGGCTGTGCCTCGCGGTGCCCGGCTCCGGCACGACCGCCGGCGCGCAGGTGCAGCAGGCGACCTGCGCGGGCGGCGGCGGTCAGCAGTGGACGCTGACCGCGGTCGGCGGCGGGTTCCGGATCACCTCGGTCGCCAACGGCCTGTGCCTGGGTGTCCAGGACGCGTCGACCTCGGCGGGCAAGGCCGTCCAGCAGCAGGCGTGCACGGGCGCCACCAGCCAGACCTGGACGTTGACCGCGAGCGGCGCCAACTACCGGGTGATCAACGCCAACGGCGGCAAGTGCGCCAACACCAAGGACAACTCCACCGCGGCCGGTGCGCTGGTGCAGACGAACTCGTGCGACAGCGTCGCCACCAAGCAGTGGACGTTCACCCCGAGCGACGGCGGCCCGACGTCGACCACCACGTCGACCACGACGAGCACCACGACGTCCACCAGCACGACGACGTCCACGACCACCACGACCACGAACCCGCCCACCGGCACGCTGTACGTGGCGCCCAACGGCCGGGACACCGCGTCCGGCACGCAGGCCGACCCGACGACGCTCACCTCGGCCATCGGCCGCATCGCCGCGGGCGGCACGATCTACCTGCGCGGCGGCACGTACGCGTTCTCGCAGACCGTCACCATCCCCCAGGGCAACAACGGCACCTCGGGCGCCCTCAAGAAGCTCAGCGCCCACCCCGGTGAGACCCCGGTGCTGAACTTCTCCGCCCAGGCCGAGGACCCCGCCAACCGGGGCCTCGCGGTCAACGGCAACTACTGGCACGTCCACGGCGTCGTGGTCGAGCGGGCGGGCGACAACGGCATCTTCGTGGGCGGCAGCAACAACATCTTCGAGCGCACGGTGACGCGGTTCAACCGCGACACCGGGTTGCAGCTGTCGCGGATGCTGTCCACCACGCCCAAGGACCAGTGGCCCGCGAACAACCTGATCCTCAGCGCCGAGTCGCACGACAACGCCGACTCCGACGGCGAGGACGCCGACGGGTTCGCCGCGAAGCTCACGTCCGGACCGGGCAACGTGTTCCGCTACGCCGTGGCGCACAACAACATCGACGACGGCTGGGACCTCTACACCAAGACCGACACCGGCCCCATCGGCGTGGTCACCATCGAGGACTCCCTGGCCTACGAGAACGGCACGCTGAGCAACGGCGGTCAGGCCGGCAACGGCGACCGCAACGGCTACAAGCTCGGCGGCGAGGACATCGGCGTCAACCACGTCATCCGCCGCAACATCGCCTACGACAACGGCAAGCACGGCTTCACCTACAACCGCAACCTCGGCACTATGACCGTGTCGGACAACATCAGCATCGACAACACCGAGCGCAACTTCTCGTTCGACGGCGGGTCGTCGGTGTTCCGCAACAACACGTCGTGCCGCAGCGGCAGCGGCACGAACGACAAGACCGTGGGCAACGTCGACGGCACCAACCAGTTCTGGACCGGCACGAACGGCTCCCGCTGCGCTTCCTACAGCGGCGCCCTCACCTGGTCCTACGCCTCGGACGGCCGCCTGCTCGTCGCCTTCGGCGGCAAGCCCGTCGTCCGGTAGCGGCTCGCCGGCGTCACGGGCGGTTGGGGCTCGTGACGCCGGCCCGCCGTGCGGGGCAGGGGCTCAGAGTCGGCCGGTGGGTCGACGCCCGTCGGTGAGGTCCGCCACCTGCTCCGGCGTGAACGGCGGGTCGAGCAGGTCGCCGCGGTGGCCGTGGCAGCGGAACATGTCGGCGATGTAGTGCATGCGGTCGGGCAGGTCGGACCAGTCCCGCGCGGCGGTGTCGAGCAGGCTGTCCGCGGTCGGGTCGACGGTCCGCAGCAGGGACAGCAGCTCGGGGTGGGACAGCCGGGCGAGCAGCGGCGGGAACTCGGCGGGCAGGTCCCGGCTCAGGTCGAGCAGCTCACCGCCGGGCAGCGCCAGCGTCATCAGGTGCTCGGTGACCGCCCGACGGGCCAGGCCGCGGGCGTGGTCGGCCAGCCGCTCGGCGGCCCGGCGCACCGGGCCGCGTCGGCCGAGCACGGTCAGCAGCACCAGCCGCAACCACCTGACCACGCGGTTGCCCGGCAGGAGCAGCTCGAACAGGTGGCGTTCGAGGTCGCGCGGGTCGACCACCGGCGTCTCCAGGGCGGCCGTGATCTCCGGTTGGAGTCGGGTCTGCTCGTGCAGGCCGATCTCGATGTTGGCCAGCAGCAGGAGCTCGGCGCGGTGCTTCGGGTCGTCGGCGGACCGGGCCTGGTGCAAGCGGGTGAACGCCTGGCGCAGGTAGCGCTGCCCCTCGGGCGGCTCGCCGGGGCGCAGCGTGGCGCAGAACCGCTCGATCCGGCGGTCGTCGGCGGGCTCGGCCAGGAAGCGGGCGAACTCGCGGGCGATCTCGGCGAAGACCTTGAGGTTCCCCCGCGCCGAGGCGTCGGCGGCCACGTCGAGCCGCGCGGTCGCCACGACGGCTCGGCGCACCGACCGTTCGACGTGGTCGAGGGCTTGGCCGGGGACGGCCCGCCGCAGCGCGCGCACCAGGAGGTCGACCGCGGTGGCGGTCTCGGGGGAGGACTCGACCATCCGCTCCAGCAGCCGTGTCGGGTCCTCCTGCCGGATGGTCTGACCGACCTGCTTGGACGCCCACACCGCGAACGTGCACCAGTTCGCCGACCCGCCGGTGCGGTCGGCCACCGCACGGGACAGCTCGTGGTAGCAGTGGGTGATCATGAGGTTGCGGACGACCGGGTCGGCGTGGGCGGCGATCCGGTCGACGTCGGCGACCGTGGGCGGGACGCCGCTCAGCTCGTGCACGTCGCCACTGGTTCGGGTCATGGCCGCCGACCTCTCTGTCCGGGGTGTACACGTGGTTGGTCGTCACGAGGGCGACGAACGTGACACCCGGACCGGGGTCAGGGCCGCCAGGTCCGCACGACGTGGCGGCGCAGCTTGCCGGAGCCGGTGCGCGGCAGGGACGGTACGAACACGACCTTGCGCGGCACCTTGTAGGCCGTCAGGTGACGCCTGGCCAGGGCGATCAGGGCCGCGGCCAGGTCGTCGTCTTCGAGCGGACCGTCGGCGCGCACCACGTACGCCCGCAGTTGGACCGAACCGTCGTCGTTGGCGACCGCGCAGACCGCGGCCTCGCGCACCAGGGCGTGGCCGGCCAGGAGGTGTTCGACCTCCAGCGGGTGGACCTTGATGCCGCCCACGTTCTCGATGTCGTCCAGCCGACCGGTGACGCGCACGTACCCGTCGGCGTCCACCGAGGCGAGGTCCCCGGTGCCGTACCAGTCGTCGGTGCGCTTCGCCGTGCCGTCGTCGGACACGCCGAGCGTGATCGTCGGGCCGCGCACCTCCAGCCGTCCGGTCACGTCCGGTCCGACGACGGCGCCGTCGTCGGCCACCACGCGCACCTCGTACGGCGGCAGCGCGCGCCCGGTGGTGCCGAAGCGGCGTGCGGTCCGGGTGTTGTGGGTGAACGCCTGGCCCACCTCGGTGCTGCCGATGCCGTTGAGCAGGCGGTCGCCGAGGACCTCCACCAGCCGTCCCTCCAGCGCGGGGGAGAGGACCTCGCCCCCGGTGGCGGCGATGCGGAGGGTGGCCAGCCGGTCGCTGCCGGGGTGGGCGATGAGCCTGCCGTAGAACGTCGGCACGGCGAACAGCGCGGTGACGGTGTACTTGTCCACGATGGCCAGCACGTCGTCCACCAGCGGCGCCTCCGGGTTCAGCACCACGCGGCTGCCGCTCATCAGCGGGAAGAACAGGGAGTTGCTCAGCCCGTAGGCGAAGTACATCTTGGACACCGAGTGGACGACGTCGTCGGGCCCGAGTTCCAGCGCGGGCACCGCGAACGAGCGGTGGTGGACGACCGGGTCGCCGTGCAGCTGCGGGACCAGCCGGGGCACGCCGGTGGTGCCCGAGGTGAACGTCGCGTACACCTGGTCGGCGACGGAGCGCGGCGTGACGGGGATCGGTTGTACGCCTTCGAGTTCGGCGAAGGTGGTCGTGCGGGAGTCGGCGGGCCCGTCGCCGGGGCGGCGCACGACCAGCGCGGGCCGGGCGGCACGCAGCACTTGGCGCAGTTCGTCGGCGTGCAGCCGGGGGTTGACCGGGACGGCCACCGCGCCCGCGTGCACGGCGCCCAGGAACGTCAGGACGAAGTCCGGCCCGTCGTCCAGCACGAGCGCGACCCGGTCGCCGGGCCGCACGCCCGCGGCGACCAGCGCCCCGGCCACGCGAGCCGCCCCGTCGTACACGTCGGCGTGCGTCAGCATCGCGCCGTCGACCTCGTAGGCCGGGCGGTCCAGCCACCCTCCGGCGTCGGCTCCGGCACGCAGCACGTCGACCAGGTTCATCCCAGGGCTCTTCCTGCTCGGGCCCGCCCGGGGGCGGGGAACGTCACGGGTCCACCAGCTCGGCCACTTCCGCGCGCCACTCCAGCACCACGTCGAACAGGCCGGCGACGGCGTCGAGGTCCGTCAACGGCGTCGGCCCGCCGCGCAGCGCCCCGACGAAGTCCGCGTACGCGCCGCTCACCGGTGGCGCGACGAGGTCCGCCGCCAGGGCGGCGCCGGTGACCGAGAAGTGGAACCGGGGTTCGCCCCAGCCCAGCTCGATCGTCCCGGTGATGCCGCCCGCCACCGCCACGGCCCGCACCTGAGAACGGGTCGCCGCCACCGTCCGCACGTCGGTCACGGGCACGCCGAGCACCCGTTCGACCGCGTCCAGCGCGTCCGGGCCGAGTTCGGTGACGACGTCGCGGCCCTCGGGCTGGTCCAGGTGCACGGTGAAGCCCTCGGCGCGGCCCTCGGTGACGGTCTTGGCCGCTTCGACCAGCTCCGGGTGGTGCGCCCACGGCAGGTCGACCGAACACCGGCCGGGCGCCTGCCGGGCGGCCTCCACCAGGCGGGCCAGGTCGTCCACGGCCCGCTTGCCCAGCAGCACGTGCAGTCCCCGTCGCAACGCCGTCAGCGTGGCCGCGATGTCCGGCACCTGCACCACGACGCCCTCGGCGGGCACCGTCTCCACCAGGCGCGTGCCGTCCCGGAGCGCCCAGGGCGCGCCGTGGGCCCGTGCGGCCGGCAGCACGGTGCGCACGTCGGGATCGGCCAGGCCGACCACCCGCACGCCGCGCACCACCGGCACGGGATCCGCGCCGACGACCAGGACCCGCACGTCGGCGGGCTCCGCGGTGGCCAGCACGCGGTCGCTGGCGAAGAAGCTCAGGTCGGCCGGGGCCGGGTCGTGCCCGGTGAGCACCGAGACCCGCGGCCGGTCCAGGTCGGTGTAGTCCTTCGCCACCGGCACCCACTCCAGGTCCGCGGCCGTGTGCGTGGGCCCGGAGGCGAAGACGTCCGCCCAACGGCGGCGGATCACGCGCATGTGGCGCTTCCAGACGGGCAGCTTGTCGTGGCCGACGTGGTTGAACGTGGTGCCCTCGAAGTGCCGCATCGCCACCGACCCGATGTGGCGCAGCCGTTCGCCGTCGGCCCGCAGGCGGCAGCACAGGTCGACGTCCTCGCACAGCGAGACCGGGTCGAACGACTCGTCGAACCCGCCGACCCGGCGGAACGAGCTGTGCCGCACCATCAGCGCGGCGGTGGGCGCCCACGACTGGTCGCGGTGCTCGCGGTGCCGCGCGTCGAGCCGCCGACCGCGTCCGACGGGACCGATCCGGCCGTCGGCGGTCGACGCGCCGCCCGCGCACTGCACCACGGCGTCGTCACCGGGGTAGAGCAGCAACGGCGACACCGCGCCCAGCGCCCGGTCGGCGGCCAGTTCGGCGGCGAGCACCTCCACGACGTCGGCGTCGTCCACGAGCACGTCGTTGTCGAGGAAGAACAGGAACTCGCCGCGTGCCACCGCCGCGCCGACGTTGCGCCGTTCGCTGCCGCCGCGGTCGTCCTCGTGGCGCAGGACCGTCAGGGGGCGCGGGTGGTCGAGCGCGGCCAGGTACTCGGCGGTGCCGTCGTCGGAGCCGTTGTCCACCACGACGACCTCGAAGTCGCCGGACGCACGGGCCAGGGACGCGAGCGCCCGGCGCGTGTACTCCAAGCGGTTGCGGACCAACATCACGACCGAGACCAGGCCCGGTACCGGGGTCGGGTTCACACTGCGCCCTTCACCGAAGGGGGATCGTCTGCGAGGCGGCACGTCACCGCGCCGGTCGAGCACGACATGGGGGTGGGGGTGGTGCCCGCGCGCGGCGGTGGCGTCGCCGCCGACCGCCTCATCGGCCGTCCATTCCACTATGGTGGGGATCGACCGCGGCGCATTCGTGAGTTCGGAAAACCGGTGCCGCCAACCCGCCTCCCGGCGAACTGGATCGTTACCGGCGCTGATCGTAGAGGGTGTTCGGCGACGGCGCCAGACCGGGAATCGGACTTCCGAAGGGAAATCGTGGACGACGTCGTCGACCTCGCCGGATTGCACTCCGGGCGGTACTTCCCGGAAGATCGGGAACAACCGGGCGAGTCCATTCGGACGGCATTGTTCTGCCATGCGGCGGGCTTTACCGGCCTCCTGTGGCGTTCCGTTGTGAATAACCTGCGGACGCCGTTGCGCGCGGTGGCGCCCGATCTCCGCGGCCACGGCTCCGCGCCGCCCCTGGCCGAGGACGCCGACTGGGGCGTGTTCGCCGACGACGTCCTCGACACGGCCCGTGCGCTCGGCCCGGGGCCCCTGATCGGCGTGGGCCACTCGTTGGGCGCGACGTCGCTGCTGCTGGCCGAGGCACGGGCGCCGGGCACGTTCGACCTGCTGGTCTGCTTCGAACCGATCCTCGCGACCCACCACGACCCGGCCTTCGCCGAGGCGGCGGCCCGGCGCCGCGCGGTGTTCCCGTCACGCGCCGACGCGCTCGCCCGGTGGTCGGCCCGGCCGCCGCTCGCGGACCTCGCGCCGGAGGTCCTCGCCGACTACGTCGAGTCCGGCCTGGCCGGGCAACCGGACGGTCGGGTGCGGCTGCGGTGCTCGCCGGAGGTGGAGGCCCACCTGTTCCGGACGGCGATCTCCTGCCCGTGGCGGGAGGCGCTGCCGCTGGTGCGGTGCCCGACGGTGTTCCTCCGCGGCGGCGGATCCGCCGTGGTGACCCGGGAATCGCTCGCGGCGGCGTGTGCCGCACTGCCCGCCGGACGGCTGCGGGAAGTGCCGGGACTGGACCACCTGGGTCCGCTGGCCCGGCCCGGGGTGTTCGCGGCGGTCCTCGACGGGCTGCTCGCGGACTTCGAGGTGACCGCCCGCGATCGTGCATGATCCCCGCAGGCCGGCCGTTGGCGATGCCGTGGCGGGACCCGTCGTTGTGGACGTCACCGGGCCTGTTGCCGGCCGCCGTCGGGTCGGTTCAGTCCTCCGGGAAGACGTGGGTCTCACGCCGGTAGGGCTGGTGGAGCAGGGCCAGGCGGTGGGACGGCCAGAGGTCGTCGCGCTCGTTGAGCAGCAGCACGCCGGCGCGGCGCACCAGCCAGACGACCTCGAAGTCGTGGTGCAGCACCGCGTCGCCCGGCACCTTCGCCAGCACACCCGCCACCAGCCGCACGACGTCGTCCTGCTGGTCGCCGATGTCGGTCTTGGCCAGGCCGAAGGCCACCAGCACGGTGGGCGTGGCGCCCAGGACGTCCGGCAGCGGGTTCCACGGCTCCGGCTCGTCCGCCACGACGCGCAACCACGTGCCACGGGTCGTCGCCGCGTTCTCGCCGAGCAGCCGGGCACCGTCGGTCGCCGGGTCGAGCAGTCCGGCGGCGACACCGACCTCCCGCAGCGCGTCGGCGACCTGTGCCGCCGGACGCGGTGTGGCGAGCGCGAGACTGTACGAAATGGACACTGGCATTCCTTGATCGCGGGGCTACGGGTACAAGTGAAGCACGTTGCCGCTCTTGTCGATGACGATGACTTCCTTGAGGCCCGCGATCGGCCAGTCGTGCAGCTGCTTGCGCAACGCGGCCGCGTCGACCGGGCTGTCGGCGAGGTTGACCACGACCCGGTCGGTCTGGCCGACCTTGACCTTCTCCGCGATCCGGCTCGCGATGTTGCGCGGGACGGGGGTGGAGGGCGCGATGGCGTCGAAGATCCGACCCTCGATCCGGAAGTCCGGGTTCTTGGCGCCGGGCACGGTCGGGTTCTGCTCGACGTCGTACCCGGCCCGGGCGAGGGTGGTCGCCGACTCGTTCTCCCGTTGCAGGGAGCGCTTGGTGTCCGCGTCGTTCTTCGGGTCGATCTCGGTGCGCTTGCCACCCGGCTGGGCGTTCGGGTCCGGGTCGCGGGAAGGGCCGGTGGACCCGTCCCCGTTCGGCTTCGGCTTCTTGCCGGTGTCGTCGGGCGGCTTCTTGTCGCCGCCGCCCCGCGACCGCAGGTCGTCCATCTTCTTGCGGATCCGGCGGAACAACTCGCCCAGGCGGCGCACCAGGGGCGCCAGCTTCTGCATGGTGCGCACCAGCTGCTTGACCAACTGGGCGATCCGGGCCGCCCACTTGGCCGCGGCGGCCGAGGCCTGGGTGGCCACGGCGGGCAGGCCGATGATGGTCAGCGCCTCCAGCGCCCACACCGCCAAGCGTCCCACCAGTTCCGCGATCAGGTCCCGGACCGCCTCGCGGACCGCGCCGACGACCACGCCCGCCATCTCGATCGCGCTGCCCAGACCGGACGCGGCCTCCGCCGCCGCGCCGATCACGGCCGCGACGTCGGCGGCGCGGGCGCGGTAGGCGTCGGCCGCCCTGCCGGTCCACCCGGCGGTGTCCGCGGTGTGCTCGGTGGCGTAGGCGGTGTGCACCTTGCCGACCGCGGTCGCGACGTTGTGCCACGTCCGGGACTGAGCGGACACCGCCGCGGCGTTGCCGGCGAGCTTGTCGAGCTGCTCCCGCAACGGGCCGACGTGCTCCATGACGAACGCGACGACGCTGGACGCGATCGACCCGAACGGGTCCACCACGACGCTCAGCGCTTCCAACCCCGTGGACGCGGCGCCGAGCCCGGTGTCGACCCAGCTCCCGCTCCGGATGCCCTCCACCAGGTCGCCGACCGCCTCGGCGATGCCGATGCCCGTGTACGCCTTGGTCGAGTCCTGCACCGGTGCGACCAAGGGGTTGGGGGTCATCGCATGCCGCCTTCGATGCGGGTGAAGCCGTGCACGGCGGCCAGGTCCTCGGAGTCGTAGTCGTCAGCCGTGTCGCGCAGGTTCCGCGACACCGCCTCCAGCCCACCGCGGGCGGCTTGGAGCGCCTCGTGCGCGGCCTTCTCGACGTCGTTGAACAGCGGTGGCAGGAACTGGCAGATGATGCCGTACGCACCGTCGGGCGTCACCTGGCCGGCGGCGTCGGCCGCGGTGCCCAGGCTCGCCGCGTGGGCGTCGACCTTGCCCGCGTGGGCACGCAGGTCGCCGCCGGTCACCTCGAAGCCGGCCATGATCCCCCTCGCTCAGCGGTCGTCGAAGACGGAGACGTCATCGGAGTCGTCCGGCACGGGTGGCGCGGGACGCCGTGTGGCGGTGGCGGCGGTGGTGCGCGTCGTGGACGGCGGGTCGGGTTCCCCGGGATCCGCGAACTTCTGCGCGTAGTACCCGGCGATCCGCTCGGCGCCGTCCTCGCCGAGTGTGTCACCTGCGACCTCGCGGACGCGTGCGGTGATCTGCGCCTTGGCCTGGTTGATCGCGGCCATCAGCTGCCGGCCTACCTCGTCCGGCGCGCTGCGGGCGACCTGGTCGGTGAACTTCGCGTCGACCAACGAACCGTCGGCGTCCACGGTGACCGTGACGACACCGTTCGGGCTGGTCGCGGTGATCCGCACACCCTCGACCCGCTGCTGCAACTCCTGGTACCGCTCGGCCTTGCGCTCGAACCCGGCGACCCACTCGTCCAACCCGCGTTCGACGGCGGCCGGGTCCCCGCCGAATAAGTCACCGGGCACGGTCATGCCGACGACCATACCGACGGATCACGGCCGCCGGGGCCGGAATCGGCCATGAACAGCCGTGTGGCGCGGCGGCTGCTTCGCCGCCGCGCCACCGGGCGCCGTGATCGGGTCTGCTCACCCGCTCACGGTGATGTTCGAGTTGCCACTGCTCTGGTAGCCCTCGGTCGCCATGATCATGTAGTAGCTGAAGTTGCCCAGCCGCATGTTGGCGCGCGACCACGCGTCGAAGTGGTTGCCGGTGGTGATGGTGCCGCCGACCTTCTTCTGCTGCCGGACGCTCCAGAACTGGGGGAACGTCTTGTTGCCCTCGACCGACGGCGCGTTGTACCGCATCGTCTGGTAGATGTCGTACGTGCCGCCGTCGCTGGTGACCGTGCCCCTGTGCTGGCCGGTGGGCCGGTAGTTGCCCCAGCTGTCCACGATGTAGTACTCGACGAGCGGGTTCGAGGTCCAGCCGTAGAGGCACAGGTACCCGTTGCCGGACGGGTTGAAGCTGCCCGAGTAGCGCACGGTCCGGCGCCCGCCGTTGCCCCAACCCTTGCCGCACACGAAGTTGCCGGTGTTGCGCCACGAGGTGCTGTACTGCCCGCCCGATCCCATGGTCATGGAGACGGTGTTCTGGGCATCGGTCCAGAACGAGAAGTAGTAACCGTTGTGGTAGCCGGTCTGGTTCGTGGTGACGGTCTGGGCGTGCGCGGTGCCGGGCACGATCAGCCCCGAGCCCAGCGCCAAGGCTCCGGCGCCGCCGATGAACATCCTGCGGCTGATCGGGTGCGCAGGGGCGTTGTCTTCCATATGTGTGCTTCCTCCTCGTTGAGGCCAGCGAGGGGCCACCCGTGTGTTCCTTATGCGTACACTGCGACGTGGTCGTCGACCGTCATCCGAATGATCGGCGCTCGACCGACCGGGCCGCGTGGGTGACCCGACCGACAGTGGTTCAGGGTCCGTCGATGCAGACAGTGTTCGGCCGGTTCCGGCGCGTTGTCAACGATTCTCGTAATGTTGCGAAAACCTTCTCGGAATACTTGCGAAATTCCGTTCGGCGACCGCCCGTCTCACTAGCTCCGGCCCTGGTGGCGGCAATGTCGGCGGAGCGGGCGCCCAGGTGGCGGTGAAAGGTTTCGGAGGCCGTTCGAACCACGGCCGCCGATGTGGCGCGCGGGTCGGCCGGTGTCGCGGAGGGGCCACAGCTCAGCCGATGAGACTGGTAAGCACCTGGACCAGGGGTCGGGGGTGCTGCGGGCCGAGGTGTGGGGCGTCCAGCGTGTGGACGTCGAACCGGTTGTGCGGGGTCGCCTGGTCCGCTTCGGCGATCATCCGGTCCTGGAGGGCGAGAGGGATGGCCCGGTCACGGGTGCAGCGCAGGTAGGTGCGCGGGATGCGACCCCAGGTCGCCGGCTCGCCGCGGGCGTCGTCGGTGACCACTGCCCAGGACTCGTCGGGCTCCATGGCGTTGAGGGCGGCGAGGAAGGCGGGGTCGTCGTAGCCGTCCGCGAGCGCGGCCTTCGCGGCGGCGATGAAACCGCTGTCCGCCGAGCGCCAGTTCGTCCGGGTGACCCCCGTCCGCTCCGGATCGGTCAGGCTCGGCAGTGTCGGCAGCAGCGTGGTCGCGCCCTCCGGGGTCGCGAAGCAGTCCAGCACGCTGCGGAACCGGACGCAGCAGAACGCGGTGAGGTACACCAGTCGCGCGATGAGGTGGGGAACCTCGTTGCCGACCCTGGTGATCGTGGCACCGCCCATGCTGTGCCCCACCAGGACGACCGGCCCGTGCGCGGCGACACGGCGGACGACGCGCGTGACGTGGTCGACGTTGTCGGCCAGGCGGAGCCCGGCCAGCGGCGACGGTGCGGCGGCCAAGGCGGCCGGATCCTGCGGGGCCTGGTAGGAGGGCGGGAAGTGGCCGGCGGGTCCGTGCCCCGGCAGGTCCACGGCCATCGCCCGTCGGCCGGCCGTCGCCAGTCCGGCGATCACCGGGGCGAAGGAGCCGGCATTGCCGTTGGCGCCGTGGACGAGCACGAAGGTCGGTTCGCCACGTCGGGCTGTTCCCCCGCCCGGTTCCCGCGCCGCCCACGTCCCCGCCGCGCTCGCACCGAGCAGGGCGGTGCCCAGGAACCGCCGTCGGGGAAGCTCAACCACGAGCGGCCCTCTTCCCGGTCTCGCGCCGGATCAGCCCGTGGACCAGCAGCGCGGTGCCGAGCGCGCCGACGACGAGGTCCGCCCACGTGGGCGCTCCCGCCGCTCGGAGCAGGCCCGACACGCCGAAGCTGGTCTGCCACAGGGCCTCCGTGACTGCGGAACCGAATCCCTGGACGGCCAGCACCGCGCCCAGCACCCACTGGACCGCGGGTGTCGGTTTGCCGATCCCGAGCTGCGCCATGGTCACACCTCCCGTTTCGATACGTCTGTATCGGATGCTACCACGTTCCGATACGAGCGCATCGGTAGGCTGTCGCCATGCCGAGGCAGGTTGACCACGACGACCGACGACGCCGGATCGCGCAAGCGGTCTGCGAACTGATCGGCCGGGACGGGCTGGAAGCCGCGACCCTGCGCGAGGTGGCGGCCCAGGCCGAGGTGTCCCTGGGAGCCGTGCAGCGGTGCTTCCGCACCAAGGAGGAGATGCTGGTCTTCGCGCAGGAGCACGTGAACCGGCGGGTCACCGAACGCGCTCGGGCGCGGATCGCCGAATCCCCGGAACCGGGGTCGGTCGCGACCATGCTGGAGCAGACGCTGACCGCCATGCTGGCGGTCGACGACGAGGGCCTGCTCGACGCGCGCGTCTGGATAGCCTTCACCGCGCAGTCGGCCGTCGTCCCCGCCCTCGCCGCCGTCCAGCGCGGTCACTACGCCGGACTGGCCGAACTGCTCGTCGTCCTGCTCCGGGCGGGCCAGGAGAACGGGCAGATCAGGCCCGACGTCGAGATCGAAAGCGAGACGGACGCACTCATCACCCTCGCCGACGGCCTGACCGTCCAGGTGCTGCTCGGCAGGCACACACCCGAGTCGGCACTCGCCGTACTCCAGCGACGAACCACCGGTCTGCGGACCTGATCGGCCAGGGGGTGCGGTCGGCGACCTCGCCGGCGGCCGGCACCACCGCGTGGTCAGTCCGCCTGGTGGACCTGCTGCGACGAGGAGATCGACGCCAGCGCGTCGTCGACCGAGGGGTGCACGTCGAGCAGGGACGAGACGGTGGTCAGCTGGATCGGCCGCAACACCGCGCGCCGGGTCGCCACGAGGGCGAAGACGTCGACGCGGCGGCGGAGCTCCAGGAGCAGCGACAGGCCCGCGGAGCTGAAGAACACCACGTCGGTCAGGTCGAGGACCAGCGTCGACGCGCTCTCCGACAGGTGTGGCGCGAGGGCGGCGCGGACCTCCGGAACGGTGTCGGCGTCCAACTCGCCCGCCACGCCGACGACCAGGACGTCGCCCCTTCGGGTGACACGGATGTCGAGGATCGGTGAGGGTTGCCCCATCGGCTCGGCCACGACGTCTCCCCGCTGCGATGCGTTGTCGATCCCCAGTTGTACCAGGCCGACGCTCCGGCTCGGAGGACCGAGGCGCACCACCGCGGTCAACCGCGCCCCGTCCGTCCCAACCGGCGGACGGCCGCGATGATGTCGTCGTTCGACACGCCCTTGACGAGGTGCTCGCCGACCCCGACCGACCGGATCTCGTGGAACGCCTCGTCATCGGTGGAGGCGGACAGCGCCAGGATGCAGGTCCCGGGCGAGCGGCGCCTGATCTCGCGGGCGGCCCGACCGCCGCCGCCACCGGGCATGCGGACGTCGAGCACGACGACGGCGGGCGCGTGGCGCTCGACCAGCTCGATCGCCTCGTCCGCGTCACGGGCCACCGCGACGACCTCGAAGTCCGGCTCGGCGTCGAGCACCTCGCGCAGCGCGTCGCGGATCATCGGGTCGTCATCCGAGATCACCACCCTGAGCCTGGCGTCCGTCACGGGTCGACCCCGTTCGACGTCGGGATCCAGAACCGCACCACCACGCCGCCGCCGGGGCCTTCGTTCACCGACCACCAGCCACCCGCCGTCTCCGCGCGCTCGCGCATCTCGACCATGCCGAAGTGGTCGAACGCCGGGCGGTCGGACGGGGTGGCGGCCCCGAGACCGACGCCGAGACCGACACCGACGCCGTCGTCGGCGACCTCTACCAGCGTGCCGCCGTCGACCGAGGTCAAGGACAGCTCGACCGAGGTCGCCTGCGCGTGCTTGCCGATGTTGGCCAGCGCCTCCTGGCAGATGCGGAAGATCGTGACCGCGGACTCGGCCTGCGGCTCGGGGTCCAGCGAGTGCCGCAGCCGGTAGGTGATGCCCCACGCACCGGTGACGTCGGCGAGGTAGTGGTTCAGGGCCTCGACCAGGCTGTGCCGGTCGAGCTCCGGCGGGCGCAGCCGGTACACCAGGTCGCGCAGCCGCCCGATGGACGCCCGCACCGCCTCGTCGAGCCGGCGCACGACGGCGGCCTCCTGCTCCGGCAGCCGGTTGGCCAGCAGCTGCAACCGCATGCCGACGGCGACCATGGCCTGGATCGAGTCGTCGTGCACGTCCCAGGCGATGCGCCGGCGCTCCAGTTCCTGCGCCTCCACGAGGTGCCCGACGAGCCGGCGCTGCTCGGTCAACGTCCGCTCGACCCGTCGGCGTTCGGTCATGTCGCGGGTGACCTTGGCGAAGCCGCGCAGGCGGCCGGTGTCGTCGAACAGGGCGGTGATGACGACGTTGGCCCAGAACCGGGTGCCGTCCTTGCGCAGCCGCCAGCCCTCGTCCTCGAACCGGCCCACTTCGGTCGCCACTTCGAGCTCGCGCCACGGCTTGCGCGCCACCAGGTCCTCGGGCGGGTAGAACTTGGAGAAGTGCTCGCCGAGGATGTCGGCGGCCGAGTAGCCCTTGATCCGCTCGGCGCCCGCGTTCCAGCTGATCACGTGACCCTTCGGGTCCAGCATGAAGATCGCGTAGTCCAGCACGCCCTGCACGAGCAGCCGGAACCGCTCCTCGCTCGACCTGAGCTCCTCGTCGACCCGCCGGCGTTCGGTCATGTCGCGGGTGACCTTGGCGAAGCCGCGCAGGCCGCCGGTGTCGTCGAACAGGGCGGTGATGACGACGTTGGCCCAGAACCGGGTGCCGTCCTTGCGCAGCCGCCAGCCCTCGTCCTCGAACCGGCCCACCCGCGCGGCGACCTCCAACTCGTGCCACGGCTTGCGCGCGGCCAGGTCGTCGGGCGGGTAGAACTGGGAGAAGTGCCGGCCGAGGATGTCGTCGGCCGCATAGCCCTTGATCCGCTCCGCGCCCGCGTTCCAGCTGATCACGCGACCCGTCGGGTCCAGCATGAAGATCGCGTAGTCGACCACGCTCGCCACGAGCAGGCGGTACGCGTCCTCGGTCGGCGGTTCGTAGTCGGGGACGGCGGGGTGATCGTCGGCCATGGCGTCACTGTGCACGACGGCCCGCGGGGGTGCCACGGACAGGCAGCGCGGTGTCAGGACAGGCCCGGGCCGTCGGCGGCCATCTCGCACCACACGACCTTGCCGCCGTGTTGGGGACGCGCCCCCCACGCCGTGCTCAACAGCTGCACGAGCTGGAGACCCCACCCGCCGACGGCCGCCGACAGCCGGGTGCGGGGCAGGACCGGGCTGCCGTCCTGGACCTCGATCCGGAGCCTGTGCACGGTGCCGGCCAGCCGGATCACCGGGATGGTGGTCGTGTGCCGCAGGGCGTTGGTCACGAGTTCGGAGACGACGAGCACGGCGTCGCTGTGGTCGCCCCGGTACCCCAGGTCGGCGAGGGTCTTGCGGACGAACACGCGGGCCAGCCCGGCCGCGCCCCGGTCGACCGGCGCGCTGAACTCCGCCACGGGGCCGGACACGGAGAGATCCACACTCGTACTCTGCGACATCGGGCGGTCGGTGCCCAGACGCAGCGTCACCGATGCGACTAGTGCATCCGCACTAGTCGAGCAGGCCGGTGCGGCGGGCGATCGCCACCGCCTCCAGCTTCGACCTGGCGCCCAGCTTCTCCAGCACCCGCTGGACGTGGTTGCGCACGGTGTTGCGCGTGACGCCCATGCGCACGCCGATCTCCTCCGTGCTCGTGCCCTCGGCCATCAGGAGCAACGCCTCGCGTTCGCGGATCGTGAGCGCCACGCCGTTCTTGGTCCGCCCGGTGAGCTTGTCCAGCACGCCCGCGAGCAACCCGCCGTCGAACACGACCTCACCGGCCGCGACCCGCAGCACGGCGTCGGTCAGCTCCTCCAGCCGGGCCGACTTGTGCACCAGTCCCGCCGCGCCGGACTCAGCCGCCCGTGCGGCGACGGACACGTTCGCCTCGCCGGTCAGCACCAGCACCCGCGCGCCGCACGCCTCGAAGCCGGGGATCGCGTCCAGGCCGTCGCCGTCGGGCAGTCGGCGGTCCAGCAGCACCACGTCGGGCCGGTGGAGCCGGACCTCGGCCAGCGCGGCGGCCACGGAGCCGACCGTGGCCACGACCTCGACGTCGCCCGAGTCCTCCCACGCCAGCCGGATCACCTCGGCCACCAGGTGGTGGTCCTCCACCAGGACCGCACGGACGGGTCGGGACGGCTGGGGTGGGTGCGCCATCTGTGCGGGTCCTCGTCGCTGGTCCGACCACCCACCCTAGTCGTTCCGCTCCGCCGGGTCCGATCGCCCGGCGAGGACGGGGTACACGGCCTGCTGCGGGTCCTGACGTCGCGGAACGCGTGGTGGTGCGGTCGCGTCGCAGGGTGTGTTGCGGTTCGTGGTCCTCGCCGGTGCCGGTTCCCGGTGTTCTGGTGGGGTGGTGGCGCCGACCGCCGGTCGGTGTGAACGGGGGGAACGTCGTGGTGGAGGAGCCGCAGCCGCCGCGCTGGGCGGTGTGGGTCGCGCGGGCCGTGGCCGTGGTGGTCGTGCTGCCGGTGCGGTTGGCGTGGGAGTGGGTCAAGGTCGCCGGACGGGCCGTGCGGCGGTTCGTGCTGCGTCCCCTGGCGGCGGTGCTGAGGCGGGTCGGGATCGCCGCTCGTGCGGTGGGGCGGTCGCTGTGGCGGTGGGTGCTCGCGCCGATCGGGGTCGGTGTGGGGTGGGTGGCCGACGCGGTCGGTGCCGGGCTGCGCTGGTGCGGCGCGGTGGTGGTGCGGTACCTGGTCAGGCCGGTCGGCGTGGGTCTGCGGTGGGTGGCGGGTGCGGTGGGAGCGGGGTTGCGCTGGTGTGGCCGGGTGGTGCTGCGGTACGTGCTCAGGCCTGCCCGGGTGGGTCTGCGGGCGGCGGCCGGGCTGGTCGGTCGCGGGGTCGGTGCGGTCGCCGACGTTGTGCGTCGCGGGTTCGGGGCGGTGGCGCGGTTCGTGATGCGGCCGGCGGGGCGGGGGCTGCGCCGCGTGCTCGTGCCGGTCGGGCGGTGGTTGCGCGGGGCGGGTGCGGCCGTCGGTGGTGGGCTGCGTCGGGTGGCGGCGGCGGTGGGACGTGGGCTGCGCGTGGTGGTGGTCGAGCCCTTGGGGTGGGTCTGGCGGAACCTCGTCGTGCGGCCGTCGCGGTGGCTGTGGCGGGACGTGGTCGTGCGGGGTGCGCGTGCGGTCGGCCTGGGGCTCTGGTGGGTGGCGAGGCTCTTCGGTGCGGCTCTGCTGTGGGCGTTCCGGCTGGTGGGGCGGGGGCTGGCGGTGCTCGGCCGTGCGGTGCGGGACGCGGTGTCGTGGGCTTGGCGGCGGGTGGCGGTGCGGTGGTGGCGGCTGGTGGTGCGCGTGGTCCGCGCCCTGGTCGTCACCCCGGTCAGGTGGGTCCACCGCGTGGTGCTCGCGCCGGTCGGCCGGCTGGTCGGGCGGGTGTGGCGGGCCGCGGTGGTGGCCCCGGCCCGCTGGGTGCGCGTCTCGGTGGTCGACCCGGTGCGGTTGGCCGGGCGGCGGGTCCGCGGCCAACTGCGCGGTGCGTTCGGACGTCGCGACTAACGGCCGGTGGCGCTGAGCACGGCGGACGCGATCGCCTCGTGACCGGCGGGCGTCGGGTGCACGTCGGTGTGCTCGCAGAAGTACGTCAGGGCGCACACCTTCGCCACCGGCGTCGGGATCGGGCCGTAGGCCGGGTCCTGGGTCAGCTCCGTCAGCGACCCATAGCCGCCGGTGGTGGCGGTGACGTCGGCGAACTTCGCCCCCACCTTCTCGTACTCGGCCTTGAGGGCGGCGTTGAAGAAGTCGCGGAACAGCGACACCGACAGGCGGGCGAGGTCCTGGCCGTTCGGGAACGCGGGGGACACCCACGCGCCGAGGAACACGTCCGGGTAGGTCAAGCCCACGATCGGGGCGTCGCCGGCGGCCTCGCGCAGGGCGGGCAGGGTGGCGGCCAGGTTGGCCCGGACCGCGGCCACGGCCTGGGAGGCGCAGGTCAGCGGGTCGCTCGCGTGGGCGCACGGCGCCAGGTCGTTGCCGCCGATCACGACGGTCACCAGGCCGACCCGTCCCCGGTGTTCGCGCAGCACCTGCACGGCCGCGTCGAGCTGGGTGCGCCCCGCCGGGTCGGGCGCGTCGGGGCCGCGGTTGCCGGGCGCGCAGCCCGGCTCGGCCCGAAGCTGCGCGGACGTGGCGCCGCTGCACGCGAGGTTGATCAACCGCAGCTCCGACCGCTCGGCGACGAGGTAGGCGAAGCCGGCCCGGTCGGCGCCCGCGGGTGCGCCCGCGTCGGCCGGCCGGTAACCGGTCGCGTACGAGTCGCCCAACGACACGTACACGCGTTCGCCGGCCGGTGCGCCGCCGGTCGTGGACGTCGGGTCCGGGGCCGGGGTGGTCGCGCCGGGGCTGCCGGTGCACGCGCCGAGCACCACCAGCAGCGCCCCGACCAGTGCCGATCGCCGAAGTCCCGCCACGCCGACCCCTTCCCTTCCAATACGTGATCGTTCCGGGTTCCCGGCCCACCGTCCGACAAACCCGTCCACTGTGGACCGTCCGGTCGGCCGGGCCGGGGTCCGCGGGGCGGGATCAGTCCAAGGCGATGTCGTCGTCCGGCGTCCCGAGGTGCTGGACGCGGTAGGTGATGGCCGACAGCGGCACGTTGCGCACGAAGAACACCCTGGACGGCGTCTCGGCCGACGTCGTGATGCCGCTGCCGTCGAAGCAGAGCCAGTCGATGCCCAGCAAGCGGGTCATGAAGTCCTCCACGCCCTGCCCGGCGTGCCGGCGCACGCTGGTGACGCACCTCTCGTACCAGAGGTCCTGGTCGGGGGAGCGGTAGTCGCGCGGACGACGGCCGAGGTCGGCGAGTTCCTCCTTCGTCGCGGTGAAGCGCGCGGCGCGCTTCGGGTCCGACATGATCCGGAACGCGGCTTTCCAGGTCGCCGGCAGCAGGTCCAGCTTCCGCCGGTTGAGGTCGCCGAGCTCGAACGTGAGGGCCGTCCACGACACGTTCGAGTTCTCGACCTGTTCGAAGGCGTCGCCGATCCAGAGGTTGGCCAGGACCTGCCGCAGCGTGCGGTGCCGTTGTTCGTCGTGGTCGCCGACGAACACGTACGCGCGATCGGGCGACCCGAGCGAGCCGTGGTGGTCGAGGCTCGTGCTCGGCACCAGGCGGACGGCCCGTCGGACCGGCGCGCGGTCGGCGTGACGCGACTGGATCTCCGCGGCGGGCATGGCCATCCGGGAGCGCAGCGCGTGCTTGAGGCGATCGGCGACGCCCGGGAGACCGCCCGCGTCGGTGACCGAGACGCCGTGCTTGAGCCGCAGGCCGTACGGCAGGTCGACCGCGCCGCCCGGCTCGTCCAGCAGGATCGGCACGACCCGGTGCGGGTCGTGCTCCCGGCGGGCGAGGTCGAGCGCCCTGGCGATCTCCTCGCGCTGGTAGTGCGCGGCGTCGGTGCGCGGCGAGACCAGCACCAGCGTGACGTTGGCCCGACCCTGCGCGGCGGAGAGCCGGTGACCCCAGTCGTCGCCCGGCAGCAGGCTCCGGCGGTCGAGGAAGACCCGGAACAGCGGGCTGAGCAGGTCGTGCAGGGCTTCCGCGGCTGCCCGGTCGGCGCCGGCGTACGCGATGAAGAAGTCCCACCGGTCCTCGGCCACCGGACCAACCTACCGCCGCGCGGGGTCTGACCGGTCAGGGTGACGGTCGGGGCTGGACGAGCGGGGGAGTCGTGCGCGAGAGTCGGGGCGGTGATCGGGCACGCGGATCACCTGACAACGTTGTCACCCAGAGAGGGCCCTTGCCGATGCCGCTCAGACGAGGCAACACGCTCCTGTTGGCCGCCGCACTGGTCCTCGTGGGGACGCCGGCGGTCGCCGCGCCCGAGGCGCCCGAGGCGGTGGATCCGACCACGCTGGTGAACCCGTTCGTCGGCACGCAGAACTTCGGCAACACGTTCCCCGGCGCGAGCATGCCGTTCGGCATGGTGCAGGTCAGCCCGGACACCGGCGGCCAGGGCGGCTACGACTACCAGCAGCAGGAGATCCACGGCTTCAGCCAGACGCACCTGTCCGGCGTCGGCTGCGGCGTGATGGGCGAGCTGCCGGTCATGCCGACGACCGGGCCCGTGGACAACGTTGACACGGCCGGGTACCGGTCGCGGTACTCGCACGCCGACGAGGAGGCGCGGCCGGGCTACTACCGCGTCGGCCTGTCCCGCTACGGCGTGGACGCGGAGCTGACCGCCACCCCGCGCACCGGCTGGCAGCGCCACACGTTCCCGGCGGGCGCGCAGGCGAACGTGCTGTTCAACACCGGCAAGGCGAACCAGCAGGTGCTCGACTCCGAGGTGCACGTCGTCGGCGACCGGACGGTCGAGGGCCGGGTCCGCGCCGGGCGGTTCTGCGCCGGGCGCGACGAGCACACCGTGTACTTCACCGCGACCTTCGACCGGCCGTTCGCGAGCTTCGGCACGTGGCGCGGCACGACCCGTTCGCCGGGTGTGCCGGACGCCGCGGGCGAGGGCGGCAACGGCGCGTGGGTGAGCTTCGACGCGACGGCCGACCGGGACGTGGTGCTCAAGGTCGGCCTGTCCTACACCGGGCTGGAGGGCGCGCGGAAGAACCTCGCCGCCGAGACCGCCGACTCCTACGACTTCGACGCCACCAGGGCGCAGGCGCACCGGACGTGGGTGGAGCGGCTGGACTCGGTCCGGATCGACGGCGGCACGCCGGAGCGGCGGACCGCGTTCTACACCGCGCTCTACCACTCGCTGCTGCACCCGAACCTGGCCGGTGACGTGGACGGCCGGTACACGGGCTTCGACGGGCAGACCCACGTCGCCCAGGGCTTCACGCCATACCAGAACCTGTCGCTGTGGGACACCTACCGGCCGCAGAACCAGCTGCTGGAACTGCTCGAACCGCAAGTGGCGCGCGACGTCGCGCTGTCGGTCGTGGCGAGCGGGCGGGACGGCGGGTGGCTGCCGCGCTGGGCGCTGGCCAACAGCGAGACCAACATCATGACCGGTGACCCGGTGACGCCGTTCCTGGTCGAGGCGTGGTCGAAGGGCCTGCTCGCCGGCCACGAGGAGGAGGCGTACGAGCTGCTCAAGCGCAACGCCACCACCGTGCCGCCCGCCGACTCGCCGTACAACGGCCGGTCCGGCGTCGAGTTCTACCTCGATCGCGGGTACGTCCCGTCCGGCTTGGAGCTCGGCGTGGACTGCGCGCACAAGGGCGGTGACAACGACTGCGTGCACCCGGCGTCGGCCACGCTGGAGTACGCGGCGGCGGACGCCGCGCTCGCGGTCATGGCCCGCGGCCTGGGCAGGGACGACGACGCGCGCGTGTTCGCCGACCGCGGGCAGTGGTACCGCAACCTGTGGGACGCCTCGACGGGCCACTTCCGCCCCCGGACGGTCGAGGGCACGTGGGTGACGCCGTACGACCCGGTCGGCGCGGGCCACCAGTTCCACGAGGGCGGCGCCTTCCAGTACCAGTGGCTGGTGCCGCAGGACCCGAACGGGCTGGTGCGGCTCATGGGCGGGCGGCAGGCGACCGAGCAGCGGCTGGACGCGTTCTTCGCCTACGACAAGCTGCTCGCCGACCCGGCCCGGACCGTGCGCGAGGACTGGATCACCCAGCCCTACGACTACTACGGCAAGCCCACCTACAACCCGAACAACGAACCCGACCTGCTCGCGCCGTACTTCTACCTGTCGACCGGCACGCCCGCGAAGACCGCGACCGTGGTGCGCGCGGCGATGACGTTGTTCACCACGGGCCCGGACGGCATGACCGGCAACGACGACCTGGGCACCATGTCGGCCTGGTACGTGTTCTCCTCGCTGGGCCTGTACCCGACGATGAGCGGCGGCGACTTCCTGGCGCTGTCGAGCCCGCAGTTCCCGGGCGCGACGGTCCGCACCGGCGGCGGCACGTTGACCATCACCGCGCCGGGCGCGAGCGACACCAACCGGTACGTGCAGCGGGTCGCGTTCGACGGTCGTGACGTGCGCAGGACGTGGCTGGACTGGGACACCGTCGCGGGCGGCGGCACGTTGGCGCACCAGCTGGGGGACGCGCCGTCGTCCTGGGGCACCGATCCCGGCGCCGAACCGCCGTCGATCAACCGCGCGCAGGCCGACGGGCGGCGGCACGTCGACGCGTCCCTGCGGCAGTCGTCGGCGGTCGTGCCGACGGCGGACGCGCCGCAGACCGTGACGTTGCCCCTGGACGTGCTCGTCCAGGCGCCGGGCGCGGTGCCGGTCGCGCTGTCGGCGAGCGCGCCGGCCGGCTGGTCGGTCACGACGACACGGCAGCTGGTGGTCCAGTCCGGTCGCCTGCCGACCCAGCGGACGGTCCAGGTGGTGGTGACGGTGCCCGCGGGCACGCCGATCGGTCGTTACCCGGTGCGGGTGACCGCGGCCGGGCCGAACACCGTCGTGCGGGAGGCCGTGGTCGAGGTCCGGCGGGCGGCGACGTGCGCGGTGGCGGGGGAGCAGTGCGCGGTGGACCTCACCGGCGAGCTGAACCACGATGGCACGGCGACGGTCGCGGCGTCCGGCGAGGGCGACTTCGACGGCCAGGGGTGGAGCTACGACGCCGCGTTGCTGCCCGCCGCGGGTCCGGTGGCGTGGGGCGGCGTGACCTACCGGGCCCCGGACGCGACCGGGACGGCGGCGAACTTCGTGGAGGCGCGCGGGCAGGCGATGTTGCTGCCTGCCGGGAAGCACGCCGCGTTGCGGATGGTGGCGGCCTCGCACAACGGTCCGGTGACCGCGGCCGTGACCGTCCGGTACGCCGACGGCAGCACCGCCGAGGTGCCGATGGTGGTCGGCGACTGGGCGGGCTCCGGTGGCGCGGTGGTGCTGGAGATGCCGCACCGGATCAAGGCCGGGCAGGGCGTGGACGGCCCGCCGGTGCGCCTGTTCGGCCTGTCCCTGCCGCTAGACCCGGCCAAGGCCGTGCACTCCGTGACGCTGCCCGACGACCCGCGGGTGGAGGTGTACGCGATCACGTTGGTCTGAGCCCGTGGTCCGCGGCGGCCGCAACGGGCCGCCGCGACCGCGGTGGCGGCGGTTCGGGCACTCTGGTGGACGAGCGGGCCGCCCGGCTGTGGATGTCGTGGTGGCGCGCCGGGTGGCTGATGTGGCTGACCACCCAGGACCGCCGGCGTCTGGTCCCGAGGTGGGTGTCGCGACGGGCGAGGACAACACTGTTGGCCGCGGCCGGGGATCCCGCGGTCCACGCCGTGCTGGTGGGTTCGCGGCGGTCGGGTCAGTGGCTCGCCGGGGCGTGGTGGATGTAGACGATGGAACCGGCCGTGAGCCGGACGGGGCGTGCGGCCCGGGCTCCCCGCGGGCGCAGTGCTCGCAGACCACCCGGCAGGGGCCGCCGCACGTCGCGCGATCCTCGCCTCGGACGACCGGTCAGGGTGACCCGGCAGGTGGCGGTGCGGGTGTCGCGGTTGTAGCGGATCTCCAGTCGGAGGGCTTCGAACAGGGCGCGGGCCAGTTCCTCGGGTAGCTGGTCGACGCCGATGATCATCACGGGGACGAGTCGATCAAGTCGGGGTTGGGTGCGGCCAGTATGCGCTGCTCGACTTGATCGGTCGTGAGGTCGTTGCAAGACGGCGGCCTCCAGCGCCTTCAGGCTGGTTTGCGTGTCGCCCGTCGCCGCGGCGGCACGCGCAAGCAGGGCGTTCACCCAAGCGCGACGCCGCGGGCTGGACGAACTGCTCTCACGATCGGTCCGACTCGGCTTTGGCCACGTATAGTCACACCTTCGGCACGTTCGGTCATCGCGGTCGCGTTCGGTGTTCGAGAGGTGGACCATCATGGTGTCCCGGCGGGTTCGCTCGCCCCTGCGTGCCGTCAGACGGCTGCTGGGGATCTTCGTGGCAGGCGCGATGTTCGCGTCCACAGCGGTCGCGATCGGCGGCGTGGTCTTCCCCGGCGTGGCGTCGGCGGCACCGTGTGACCCGCCGGTGGTGAACAAGGTGGCCTGCGAGAACACCAAACTGGGCGCGGACGGCTGGCAGGTGCCGTTGCGGGACAATTCGATCCTGGGCTTCACGACGGACATCAGCGCGACGCCGGGCGGCCGGGTCGACTTCAAGGTGCTGACCAACGCGTCGTCGTACCGGATCGACATCTACCGGCTGGGCTGGTACGCGGGCAAGGGCGCTCGCTTGGTGGGGTCGGTGTCGCGCGACACGGCGCAGAGCCAGCCGCCGTGCCTGCGCGGCACGGACGGCAGCGCGTTGATCGACTGCGGCAACTGGGCGGTGTCGGTGAGCTGGAACGTCCCGGCGGACGCCGTGTCGGGCATCTACTACGCGCGGGTCGAACGCTTCGACACCGGCGCGTTGAACGAGATCGCGTTCGTCCTCCGCGACGACACCAGCACCTCGGACGTCTTGTTGCAGACCTCGGACGCGACCTGGGTGGCCTACAACCGGTACGGCGGCAACAGCCTGTACTTCGGCGACGGCCCCGGAGCGGGCGGTCAGGCCTACAAGGTCAGCTACAACCGCCCGTACACCGGCGGTGACGGCGACGAGAACTTCGTCTTCAACGCCGAGTACCCGATGCTGCGGTTCCTGGAGGCCAACGGTTACGACGTCAGCTACACGACCGACGCGGACTCCGCCCGGCGCGGGCACCTGATCAGGAACCACAAGGTGTTCATGGCCGTCGGCCACGACGAGTACTGGTCGAACGAGCAGCGGGCGAACGTGGAAGCCGCTCGGGACGCGGGCGTGCACATGGCCTTCATGACCGGCAACGAGATCTTCTGGAAGCACCGCTGGGAGAAGTCGATCGACTCCTCCCGGGCCGACTGGCGCACCATCGCCTCCTACAAGGAGACCAAGGGCACCCAGAACGACGGGGTGAACGACTGGACCGGCACCTGGCGTGATCCGCGCTACAGCCCGCCGCAGGACGGTGGCCGACCGGAGAACGCGCTGCTGGGCAACATCTTCACCGTCAGCGGCCGCCGCAGCGATTCGCTCCAGGTTCCCGCCGCCTACGGCAGGATGCGGCTGTGGCGGCACACGTCCTTGCAGGACATGGCGGCGAACACCACGTACACCTTCCAGCCCGGCACACTGGGCTATGAGTGGAACACCGTGCCGGACAACGGCTTCCAGCCGGCAGGCGTGGCGCAGCTGAGTCGAACCTCGGTGTACCTCGACGGTTACTACGTGCTGAAGAACCACGGTGACCAGTACGGTTCGGGCACCGAGACCCACGCCCTGACCTACTACCGGCACCCGAGCGGATCGTTGGTGTTCGGCGCGGGCACCGTGCAGTGGGCCTGGGGGTTGGACGACGACCACGCGTTCCGGACCAACACGCCCACCTCGGACGTGCGGATGAGACAGGCCACGGTCAACCTCCTCGCGGACATGGGAGTGCAGCCCTCCACCCTGCAGTCCGGGCTCACCCGCGCCACCGCGTCGAGTGACACGGTGGCTCCGACGGTCACCTTCACCAACGTGCCCCCGATCTCCGCCGTGGGTGCGCCCTACACGTTCTCCGGAACGGTGACCGACACCGGCGGTCAGGTTGCGGGGGTCGAGGTGTCGATCGACGGCGGCGTCCGCTGGCACCCGGCGGTGTGGCAGGCCGGGCAGACGTCGTGGAGCTACACCTACACACCGGCAGCGTCCGGCACGGCGCAACTCAGCGTGCGAGCGGTCGACGACTCGGTCAACCTGTCCGGCCTGGTCACGGCCTCGCCTGCCGTGGCCGCACGCACGTGTCCTTGCGGCATGTGGACCGACACCGACACGCCGAAGGTCGCCGACATGCCCAACGGTGGCGCACTGGAACTCGGCGTGAAGTGGCGGGCGAACACCGACGGGTACGTGCGGGGTGTGCGGTTCTACAAGGGTGCGGGCAACACCGGTACCCACACCGGCACGCTGTGGACGTCGACCGGTCAGCAGCTGGCGACCGGCACGTTCACAAACGAGACGACCAGCGGGTGGCAGACGTTGACCTTCCCGGTTGCGGTGCCGGTCACGGCCGGCACGACGTACGTGGTGTCGTACCTCTCGCCGACCGGGTGGTACTCGGCGGACATCGAGTACTTCAGCCGTGGATCGAGGTACCTGGAGCCGTTGACCGGTTTGCGGACCGGGGTGGACGGGGTGAACGGGGTGTACCGGTTCGGCCCGGGCTTCCCCGATCGCGGGTCCCAGGACAGCAACTACTGGGTCGACGTGCTCTGGGCGCCGGATCCCGGCCCGGACACCCGTGCTCCGGGACTGGTGGGCACCGACCCCATCAGCGGGGCCGGTTCGGTGGCCCTCACGCCGACCTTCCGCGCCACGTACGACGAGGCGGTGGACCCGGGCTCGGTCCAGGTCGGCTTGTCCGGCCCGGGCGGGACGGTCGGGGGAGCGACCTCGGTTTCGCCGGACGGCACGACCGTGTCCTTCACGCCTTCGCAGCCGCTGTCACCGGGGACGGGCTACGCGGTGTCGGTGCGTGTCGCCGACGCCGCCGGCAACCAGGCGCCGCAGTGGACATGGGCGTTCACCACCGGCTCGCAGCGATCAGCCGCCTGCCCCTGCACGATCTGGGACGACTTCGCCACCCCGGCCACTCCGGGCACGGACGACGGCAGTCCGGTCGAGTTGGGCACGAAGGCGCGTTTCACCGGCGAGGGTGAAGTCCTCGGTGTGCGCTTCTACAAAGGTCCGGGCAACACCGGCACCCACACCGGCTCGCTGTGGTCGTCCACCGGGCTGCTGCTCGCCACCGGCACGTTCGGCAACGAGACCTCGTCCGGATGGCAGACGCTGACGTTCGCCTCGCCGGTCGTCGTGCAGGCGAACACCACCTACATCGTCTCCTACTACGCGCCGAACGGCGGCTACGCGGTGAGCGGCGGCTACTTCCAAGGGCAGGGCGCGAGCTACGGGGCCATCCGCGCGCCGGCCAACGGCACCGACGGACCCAACGGCCTCTACCGGTACGGCGCCGGCGGCGGGTTCCCGACCTCGTCGTACAACGCGTCCAACTACTGGGTCGACGTGGTCTACCGCAGCGGCCTCAACGGCGACACGACTCCGCCGACCGTGGTCGGTTACACGCCCGGCGCGAACGCCGCGGGAGCCGGTTCGACCGCGCCACTGCCGTCGACCTCTGCGCCGAACGGGCCACCCCATTCGTATGTCCGGTCGGTCAACCCGCGATCCGGCGGTGACCCATGAGGTGACCGTCGCCACGACTGGGTCATTGAGGAAGTCCTGCTGCGGGTCGCTGACCAGGATCGCCGAGAGCTGCGTGAACCTGGCGCCCGCACACCTACTTGGAGTACCACGCGCGTGGCGCGTGATCACGGACAGGTGAGGATCGCCGACCCCCTTCCGGATGCCGCAGGCAAGACGGTGGTGGGCCGGTCCGATCACGAAGGTTTGCCGAGCGACGAATCAGGGAACGGGTACGGAGCCGGCGACCGCCGGTGATCGATCTGCGGGTGGACTGCCGTGAGGGGCGGAATGAGTCTGCATATTGCCGGTGACGATGTGGTCGTGTCGTTCAAGGCGCCGGGATCGGCCCCGGTGCTCGTCGTGCGAGGCTGTGTTGATACCGGAACTGCTCGGGTGCTGCGGGAACACCTGGACCTCGTGCCGGGAGGCCCCGGTGGCGTGGTCGTCGACCTGAGCGATGTGTCCTTCTTCTCGGCGGCCGGCGCCGCGGCGCTGGCGTCGGCGAGCCACCGGCTCCGGCTGCACGTGGTCGTGACGCCGTTGGTCCGGCAAGTCCTGCACGCGGCGGGGGTGGCCGACTTCCTCGACCTGCACGACTTCCCGGCGGCGGCCGAGGAGGCGGCGACGTCCTCGCCGGCTCCGCTGCTGCTGGTCGGCTGAGCGATCCCGTCCGGCCGCGCCACCCGGTGCGGCCGGACGGGGTACGCCTTGACCCGGATGGGCCTGCGCCGACCCTCCAACTGCGGAGGCGCCGCACTGATCTTGACGGAATGTGATCAACAGGGGCCGTGTGAGTGACGGTCAGTCACGCCCTGTCGGGCCTTATCCGAACGGCAGCCGGCTGGATAGGTTGAGCGAGTTCGTTGCCGCACAAGGGAAAGGTTCGTCCGTGTCGTTTCCCGGAAGTCGCTACCTGCCATCAGTCGGGCTGGAAATTCCCTGCAGTTGCCACGCGGCCGACACGCCGTTGCGCGTGGAGGGTTTCGGGTTGGTCACCCTGGATTTCAAGGGAGGTATCAAGGTCAGGGTCGAGGGGAACATCAGTGCGGGGCTCGGTGGTGTCCGGCTGAAGGTGATCGGCCACGAGGTGAGTGCCGACTCCCCGGTCTTCGGCAAGGTCACGATCTCCCAGGCCGACGTCGACGTCACCCCGTTGAGCCTGCTGGAGACCATCGGGAGCAACCCGCCGGTGTACCGGCAGACGATGTTCCTCGACTTCACGATCACCGTGGAGAAGCCGCCGGCCGGTGACGGGCCGCTGGTGCTGTCGAACACCAAGACCGCGGCGCTGGTGAGCCCGAGGTTGACCAACTTCCCGCCGCAGGGTGATGTGTACCAACTGCAGGAGCCGGTCGACCTGGCGCCGGTCGGCTCTCCGGACCAGGTCGTCGCGCAGCTGCAGCAGTTCCCGGTCACCGTCTCGCACAACCCCTGAGCGCATCACTGGGTGAGTTGACACCAGGCCGTTCCCGCCGGAGTCGGTGGATCGGGTGACCGCGGAGACCGGGCGGGAAGGGCAGCGTGATCGGCTACCGTCGCCGCGGGTGGGCGCGGCCATTGGCGGAGTCGAAGACCGGTGGTTCGTGGGGTGGTGCTGGCGGCCGACAGCACCACCTCCGACGTACCGGACACGCCGGAGAACGCAGGGCGGTTCGGACGCCCGCGCAGCGCCCGTTCCGTGGCGCGGGGTGATGGTGGATCGAGTACACAATGGACGATCCGGCACGTCCCGGACAGGGCGGCTAATTCGGTTGTCGCTGGGGTTTCGGGCGGGTTGGATGACCGGACATGAACCCGGCACAGGCGGCCGAGCGGCTCGGGTTGGGGCAGTTGCTGGATGCCCCGCTGCTGCTCAAGGACGACGAGCAGAGCCCGGTGTGGAAGGCCGTGACCGACTCCGGCTCGTGGGTGGTGAAGATCGCCCAGCCCTGGGGTGACTTCTGGCTGGCCATGGCCGCCCAGGCGGGGGCGCTGGAAGCCGCCGCGTGGGAGATCGGTGTCGCGATGCCCGAGCCGCGATCGACGACTCTGGGAGAAGCGGGGCTGTGGCGACCGATCGGGGACGGTGCCTACGCCCGTGCGGTGCGCTTCGTGGAGGGCGCGCATCCGATCGCGCCGACGTCGGAACCGTTGGGGGCCTGGGCCGGTGGGCTCGTCGCCGACCTTGCACGGTGCGCGGTTCCCGCCGACCCGACCGTCGATGGCGACTACCGGTCGAACTCCCCGGAAGAGTGGGAGGAGTGGTTCGCCCAGGCCGAACGCCTCGCGGTCCTCAGTGCCGAGCACGTCCGCATCTTGAAGCTGTCGGTGGAGCAGGCCGAGGCCATGGTCGAGGATCAGCAGGAGTTGTGGCGATCCAAGTTGGTCATGCACCGCGACATCCGGCACCAGAACGTTCTGACCGGCTCCGACGGACTCGTGCTGCTGGACTTCGATGCCGCCGGGGCGCAGGATCCGTGGTGGGAGCTGGTCTTCACCGCTTTCGGTCTCGCCGGCTTCGGCCGTCGGTCGGAAGTGCCCGAGCGCCGCATCGTCGAAGCGTGCCTCTCCGGGTACGTCGCCGCGGGAGGAGCAGTCGGGGCGGTCGACGAGTCGGCGTTCACCGGGATGTTCACCGGACGCGTCGGAACGGCGGCTTGGCAGCTGTGGATGGCCTGCGGCCACCGGGGCGGGAGTCCGGAGTACCAGGCCGGCTTCGCCCGGACGCTCAGGGAGTCGGTGGGGGCGATGGCCGTGATGCTCAAGGCCATGCCGACCTGGGCCACTTGGCTCAAGGCGTGAGCGGGCAACGCCGGACAAGGCGCTGCCAACAGATGAGGCTTCGGTGAGTTCGACGAAGCCTCATGCAGCTGAAGTCACCCTCCACCGCGCGACATCCGCCTGCGCCACGTCATCCGCGTCGGCGGTCTAGGCCGTCCGCACCGGGTTCCGTTACACCGCAAGGCCCTTCCGCACCTCCCGGCCTTCGGGCTGCCGCACCGGTCTGGCCCGCGACCGCGACCGACGTGTCACTCTCGGTGGCCGGATCTCAACCCTGCGGAGGTTTCGATGAAGCGCAAGAGTGTTGTGGTGAACGGGGTGTTGGGCGCGCTGGCGCTCACCACCGGTCTCCTGGTCGGTGCGCCACCGGCGGGTGCGGCGGACGGCGACATCAAGCTCGCCGCCGCCGGCACGGCCGTGCCGGGGCACTACGTGGTGGTGCTGAAGGACGACGTGACCGCCCAGGCGGCCGAACTCACCGCCAGGCACGGCGGCACGGTCACGACGACGTGGCGGCACGCGTTGCGCGGCTTCGCCGTCAGCGCCAGTGAACGGGAGGCGAGAAGACTCGCCGCGGACCCCGCCGTGCGATCGGTCAGCGAGGACGGCCTGGTCCAGGCGGTCGACACGCAGCCGAACCCGCCGTCGTGGGGGTTGGACCGCATCGACCAGCGCGACCTGCCGCTGAACTCGTCCTACAGCTACGACACGACCGCGTCGAACGTGCGCGCGTACATCCTCGACACCGGCATCCGGACCACCCACTCGACGTTCGGCGGTCGGGCGTCGTGGGGCTACGACGCCGTGGACGGCACCAACACCGACTGCAACGGCCACGGCACGCACGTGGCGGGCACCGTCGGCGGCAGCGACTACGGCGTCGCCAAGGGCGTGCGGCTGGTCGCGGTCCGGGTGCTCAACTGCGCGGGCTCCGGCACGTTCGCCCAGGTGATCAGCGGCGTCGAGTGGGTGACCGCGAACGCCGTCAAGCCCGCGGTCGCGAACATGAGCCTCGGCGCCGCGGCCTCTGCGGCCACCGCTCCGCTGGAGACGGCCGTGCGCGGCTCCATCGCCTCCGGCGTCACGTACGCCTTGGCGTCCGGCAACTCGAACTCCGACGCGTGCGGGTTCAGCCCGGCGCTGGTGCGCGAGGCGATCACGGTCAACGCCTCGACCAACACCGACGCGCGGGCGTCGTTCTCCAACTTCGGCACGTGCAGCGACATCTTCGCGCCCGGTCAGAACATCACGTCGTCGTGGCACACCGGCGACGCCGCCACCAACACCATCAGCGGCACCTCCATGGCCGCACCGCACGTGGCGGGCGCGGCGGCGCTGTACCTGGCCACGCACACCGGTGACGCCCCGGCGACCGTGCAGGCCGCGCTCGTCAACGCCTCGACCCCGAACAAGATCACCAACCCCGGCGCGGGTTCGCCGAACCGGCTGCTCTTCACCGGCGCCACGAACGGTGGCCCGTCGACCGTCGCGGCGGTCCGCTACTACGGCCGGGGCGACCACCTCACGTCGGTCACCGGCGCCCCGTCCGGCTACGTGCTGGAGAGTGGCCTGGGCCGGCTGCTGACCACCCAGGCGCCGGGCACGCACCCGCTGTACCGCTGCGTGATCGGTTGGGACAACTTCACCTCCTACGACTCGAACTGCGAGGGCCAGTCCCGCGTCGGCCTGCTCGGCTACGCCCACGACGGCGCGGTCGCGGGCAGCCACCCGATCTACCGCTGCCTGGTGCGCGGCAGCGGTGACCACATGGAGTCCTACGACCCGAACTGCGAGGGCCAGATCACCGAGGGCAACCTGGGCTACTTCCTCGACTGAGCGCAGCACCACCCACCGGTAACACGAACAGCCGGTAGCACCACCAGCCGGTAGCACGACCAGTCGGTGCAACGCCGACCTCGGCGGCGGCCCGGACGGGCCGCCGCCGAGGCGGGTCAGACCGCGGCCGCGAACTGGGCCGCGTAGAGCCGGTGGTAGGCGCCCTCGGCGGCCATCAGCTCGTCGTGGCTGCCCTGTTCCACGATCCGGCCGGACTCCATCACCAGGATCACGTCGGCGTCGCGGATGGTCGACAGGCGGTGCGCGATGACGAAGCTCGTCCGCGACGACCGCAGGGCCGCCATGGCGTGCTGCACCAACGACTCCGTGCGGGTGTCCACGGAGCTGGTCGCCTCGTCCAGGATCAGCAGCGAGGGGTTGGCCAGGAACGCCCGCGCGATGGTCAGCAGCTGCTTCTCACCGGCGCTGACGTTCGTCGCCTCCTCGTTGATGACGGTGTCGTACCCGTCCGGCAGCGTCCGCACGAACCGGTCCACGTAGGTGGCCCGGGCCGCGGCGATGATCTCCTCCTCGGACGCCGAGGAGTTGCCGTAGGCGATGTTGTCCCGGATCGTGCCGCCGAACAGCCAGGTGTCCTGGAGCACCATGCCGGTCTGCGCGCGCAGGTCCTCCCGCTTCAGCGCGGTGATGTCCACGCCGTCCAACGTGATGCGGCCCGCGTCCAGCTCGTAGAACCGCATGATCAGGTTCACCAGCGTGGTCTTGCCCGCGCCGGTGGGACCGACGATCGCGACCGTCTGCCCCGGCTCGGCCACCAGCGACAGGTCCTCGATCAGCGGCTGCTCGGGCCGGTAGGAGAAGCTCACGTGCTCGAACTCCACCCGGCCGCGGCGCTCGGCGGGCAACGACGCCTCCGCCGGGTCCGGCTCCTGCTCCTCGGCGTCGAGCAGTTCGAACACCCGCTCGGCCGAGGCGACACCGGACTGCATGAGGTTCGCCATCGACGCCACCTGGGTCAGCGGCTGGGTGAACTGGCGCGAGTAGTGGATGAACGCCTGCACCTCGCCCAGGGTCATCGACCCCGACGTGATGCGCAGGCCGCCGACCACCGCGACCGCGACGTAGCTGACGTTCGACAGGAACATCATCATCGGCATGATCAGCCCGGACACGAACTGCGCGCCCATCGCGGAGCCGAGCAGCTCGTCGTTGCGGCGCTTGAACTCCTGCTCCGACTCGCGCCGGCGGCCGAAGACCTTCACCAGCTGGTGGCCGGTGAACGCCTCCTCGATGTGGGCGTTCAAGGCGCCGGTGTGCTTCCACTGCGCCACGAACAACGCCTGCGACCGCTTGCGGATCCGCCCGGTCGCCACCACCGAGATCGGGATCAGCAGCAACGCGATCAACGTCAGCAACGGCGAGATGGTCAGCATCATCACCAGCACGCCGATGACGGTCAGCAACGACGTGAGCAGCTGGCTCAGCGTCTGCTGCAACGTGGTCGACACGTTGTCGATGTCGTTGGTGACGCGGGACAGCAGCTCGCCGCGCGGCTGGCCGTCGAAGTACCGCAGGGGCAGCCGGTGGATCTTGTCCTCGACGTCGGAGCGCAGCCGGAGCACGAAGCGCTGCACCACGTTGTTCAGCACGCGGCCCTGCCACCAGGCGAACAGCGACGAGATGAGGTACAGGGCCATGACCCAGATGAGCACCGTGGCGAGCGCGGTGAAGTCGATGCCCGCGCCGGGTGTGCCGCGCATCCGGCCCAGGACGCCCTCGAAGATGATGTCGGTGGCGTAGCCCAGGATCTTGGGGCCGGCCACGGCGAAGGCCACGCTGATGACGCCGAGCGCGACCACGACCAGCAGCGCGACCCGTTCGGTCCGCATCCGCTGGACGAGTCGCCGGGCGGACGGGCCGAAGTTCTCCGCCTTGCCCATCGGCATCCCCATGCCGGGCAGGCCGCCGCCCATCCGAGGGGGTGGGGCGGACCGGGTGGTGGTGGGCGCGCTCATGCCGCCTCCTCGCTGACGTTCGTCGGCGCGAGATCGCGGCGCGCCGTGTCGGACGATTCGTTCGCGAGCTCGCTCATGCTGCCTGCTCCGAGGTCAGCTGCGACTCCACGATCTCCACGTACGTGGGGCAGGAGTCCAGCAGTTCGTGGTGGGTGCCGATGCCGACGACGTTGCCGTCGTCCAGCACCACGATCCGGTCGGCGTCCAGGATCGTGGACACGCGCTGCGCGACGATCACGACGACGGCGTCGCGCGTGTGCGGCCGCAGTGCCGCGCGGAGCCGGGCGTCGGTGGACAGGTCGAGCGCCGAGAACGCGTCGTCGAACAGGTAGATGTCCGGTTTGCGCACCAACGCCCGGGCGATGGAGAGCCGTTGCCGCTGGCCGCCGGAGACGTTCGTGCCGCCCTGGGCGATCTCGGCGTCGAGCCCGCCCGGCATGTCGGCCACGAAGTCGCGCGCCTGCGCGATCTCCAACGCCTCCCACAGCTCCTCGTCGGTGGCGTCGGGCTTGCCGTAGCGCAGGTTGGACGCGACCGTGCCGGTGAACAGGTACGGCCGCTGCGGCACCAGCCCGATCCGCGAGCACAGGGCGTCGATGTCGATCTCGCGGACGTCGGTGCCGTTGACGAGGACACCGCCGCCGGTCACGTCGATCAGTCGCGGCACGAGGTTGAGCAGGGTCGTCTTGCCGGTGCCCGTGCTGCCGATGATCGCGGTGCGCTGCCCGGCCTCGGCCCGGAAGCCGATGTCGCGCAGCACCGGTTCGTCCGCGCCGGGGTAGCGGAACTCCGCGCCGCGGAACTCCACCGAGGCCTGCCGGGGCAGGTCGAGCAGCGGCGCGGTGGGCGGCTGCACCGAGGACTCGGTGTCCAGCACCTCGTTGATCCGCTCGGCGCTCACGGAGGCGCGCGGGATCATCATCGAGATGAACGTGGCGAACATGACCGCCATCAGGATCTGCATCAGGTAGCTCAGGAACGCGGTCAGCGCGCCGATCTGCATCTCGCCGGTGTCCACGCGGTACGCGCCGAACCACAGGACGGCCACGCTGGAGGCGTTGAGCAGCAGCATCACCACCGGGAAGATCAACGCCTGGAGCCGGCCGACCCGCAGCGCCGTGTCCGTGAGCGCCTCGTTGACGTCGGCGAAGCGCCGGGTCTCCGCGCGTTCCCGCACGAACGCCCGCACCACGCGGATGCCGGACAGCTGCTCGCGCAGCACCCGGTTGACCTCGTCGATGCGCTCCTGCATGAGCCGGAACTGCGGGACCATGCGGACGACGATGAGGCCGATCGAGATGGCCAGCGCGGGTATACAGACCACGAGCAGCCACGACAGGCCGACGTCCTCGCGCAGCGCCATCACGATGCCCGCCACGCACATGATCGGCGCGTTGACCAGCATCGTGCAGCCCATCACGACCAGCAGTTGGACCTGCTGCACGTCGTTGGTGGTGCGGGTGATCAGCGACGACGGCCCGAGCGTGGCGACCTCGCGCGCGGAGAACTCGCCGACGCGGTGGAACACGGCCGCGCGGACGTCGCGGCCGAAGCTCATCGCGACGCGGGCGCTGTAGTAGACCGCGCCGACCGACGACAGGATCTGGATGACCGACACGACGACCATCCAGCCGCCGGTGGACAGGATGTAACCGGTGTCGCCCGCGGCGATGCCGAAGTCGATGATGTCGGCGTTGAGGCTCGGCAGGTACAGCGAGGCGATGGTGCCGATCAGCTGGAGCACGAGCACGGCCGTCAGCTCACGTCTGTACGGCCGCAGGTGGGTGATCAGCAAGCGGCTCAGCAACGATGCTCCCCCAGAAGAAACGGATCGTGTCTACCATGCAAGGTAGACCCGCACGATAAGAAACGCAAAGTATCTAAAGGCTGGGTAAAGGGGCAGGGTGACCGGGACCAAGTCACGCCGGCGAGGCGCGGAGCTGGAGCACGCCATCCTCGACGCGGCCTGGGACGAGCTGCGCGACGTCGGCTACGCCCGGCTCACCATAGAGGCTGTGGCCGCACGGGCGGGAACCAGTAAACCCGTCATCTACCGCCGCTGGGCCGGTCGGGCGGAGCTGGTGCTCGCTGCGTGGTTCCGCAACATCCCGGTGGAACCGGACGTGCCCGACACCGGCTCGCTGGACGGCGACCTGCGCGTCCTGTTCTCCCGGATCGCCCGCCGCGCCGACTCGATGATGAACGAGATGGTCGCCGGCGTCATGGGGGAGGCCTTCCGCCACCCCGAGGTCGCGGCCCTGCTCACCGAACGCCTGGCGCACCCGGCGCCGCTGACCGACGCCGTGGAGGCGATCGTCGGCAAGGCCGCGGCCCGCGCCGAGCTGCCCCCGGTCGAGCTGCCCGACCGGGTGAAGCGCCTGCCGCTGGACCTGGTCCGCAACGAGTCCATGACCTTCTGCGGCGGCCCGTTGACCGACGAGACCGTGGCGTCGCTGGTGGACGACGTCTACCTGCCGCTGCTGCACGGCCTGGCCGGCCTCCAGCAGGACGCGGGCACGGCCTGAGCGGCGCCCGGACCGTCAGCCGCGGGTGATCCTGGCCAGGGCGCCGGTCTCCAGCGCGACCCACAGCGCGCCGTCCGGCCCGACGGCGATGCCGTGCGGCTCCGCGTGCGACGCGGGCAGCGCGTGCGACTCGACGGAGCCGTCGGCGGTGACCACCCCGATCCGGTTGGCGCCCCACTCGGTGAACCAGTGGTCGCCGCGGTCGTCGGCGACGATCGCGTGGGGCCGGGCGGCGCGGTCGGCGAGCGGGAACTCGGTGACCTCCCCGTCGACGGTCACCCGGCCGACCTGACCCGCCGCGATCTCGACGAACCAGACGGCGTCGTCCGCGCCGGCGCAGATCCCGACCGGTCCGGCCGCCTCCGTGGGCAGCCGGTGGACGGTGACGGTGCCGTCGGCGTCGATCCGGCCGATCGCGCCCGTCTGGTTGAGGGTGAACCACATCGCGCCGTCCGGACCGGCGGTGATCGCCGACGGGAACGCGCCGGCCAGCGGCAGCGGGAACTCGGTGATCTCACCGCTCGTGGTGATCCGGCCGATGCGGTCGGCGTTGATCTCGGTGAACCACATCGCGCCGTCGTGCCCCACGGCCAGCCCGTACGGACCGCACTCGGGCGTGGGCGGCGTGAACCCGGTGATCTCGCCGTCGGTGGTGATCCGGCCGATGCGGTGCGCCTGGAACTCGGTGAACCAGAGCGCGCCGTCCGGGCCGGCGACGATGACGGTGGGCCCGCAGCCGGGGTCGAGCCGGTGGCTCGTCGGCTGCCCGCCGGGTACCAGCCGGCCGATCCGGGAGGCCCCGACCAGGGTGTACCACAACGCGCCGTCCGGGCCGGTGGTGATCCCGTACGGGCCGCTCGTGCGATCGGCGACGACGTGGGTCTCGATGGTGAGTCGCATGGTGGAGGTGTTCGTCTCCCGGTGCGCGGCGGTCCCGGGCGGTGGGATCCGCCGCTGTGGATTTCGTGATGGTGATCTTACGTGTGCCCATCGGCCGTCCGGGGTAGCCCAGGATGGCCGTGTGCGCGCGTTCCAACACGGTAGGTCGGCTCCGGCCGGCCGGGTCGGACTGGCGCGGAAGGTTGAGCAAACCAGCCTCCGTGCCGGTCCGACCTCCTCTCAGCCGCTCCCAGTGCAGTCGAGGTCCGGATCCGGCGTGGACGGGCCGTTGGCCGTGAAGCCGAACGTGGTCGAGCCGTCGGCGGGCAGCTTGGCGTTGTGCGCGGCGTTGGTGACGGTCATCGAGCCCTCGTCCACGGTGAGGGTGCCGTTCCACAGGTTGCTGATCGCGTGGCCGTCCGGTCGGGGCCAGGTCACGGTCCACCCGGTGAGCGGTTGCCCGCTCGCGTTGCGCACGGTCACGTGGGCCTGGTAGCCGCCGGGCCAGGAGTTGGTGATCCCGAACCGGGCGGTGCAGTCGGACCCCGGCCTGGCCGTCGCGGTGGTCGTGGTGGTCGTGGTGGTGGCCGTCGTCGTACTGGTCGGGGTGCCCGTGGTCGCGGCGGACGTGGTGTCCGAGGTCGCGGAAGCCGAGGTCGCGGACGTCGTGGTCGAGGTGGACGTGGTCGCGGTGGGCTGGGCGTTGCCGGTCGAGTCGTGGCGGGCCAGCGAGTTGCCGATCACGATTCCGCCCGCGACCAGCACCACGGCACCGGCGATGAGGGCGATCCGCCGCCACGGCACGCGGTGCGGTGCGGTCAGCGGTCGCGTGTCACCGGACCGCGCCGCGCCCGGCACCGACCGGCCCTCCACGACCGCGCCCAGCAGGGCGTGCGTCTCGGCCATCGTCGGCCGTTGCGCCGGGTCGCGCTGCAACACCCGTTCCAGCACGTCACCCAGCGGGCCGGGGAACCGCAGCGGTTGCACCTCGCCGTCGGCGACGCGGCGCAGCAGCGCGTACGGGTTGTCGGTCGTCCCGAACGGCGGGTGGCCCTCCAGCGCCGCGTACAGCGTCGCGCCCAGGGAGTAGACGTCGGAGGCGAACACCGCGTCCTGGCCCGAGGCCACCTCGGGGGCGAGGAACGCGGGCGTGCCGACGACGACCCGGGCGTCGGTCACGGTGTTCTCGCCGATCGCCCGCGCGATGCCGAAGTCGGCGATCTTCGCCGTGCCGTCCTCGGCCAGCAGGACGTTGAACGTGGAGACGTCCCGGTGCACGATCCCGGCCGCGTGCGCCGCCGCCAGCGCCGACGCCACCTGCCACCCGACGCCCGCCACCAGCTCCTCGGGCAACGGTCCGCGCTCGTCGACCAGCTCGGCCAACGTCCGCGACGGCAGGTACTCCATGACCAGGCACGGCTTGCCGTCGTGCTCCACGACGTCGTGCACGGTGACCGCGTGCGGGTGCCGCAACCGGGCCGCGACCCTTCCCTCCCGCACCATCCGCTCCACCGCGACGGGCGAGCCACCCGCCCCGAGGAGCTTGACCGCGACGGCTCGCCCCAGCCGCTCGTCGCGCGCCCGCCAGACCACCCCGGCCGCGCCGCGCCCGACCAACTCCACCAACCGATACCGCCCGGCGATGACCTCGTCCCGTTCCGACACAGCCAGAAGCTACTTGTCCGCCCGTCCACCGGGCCAGCTCCACTGATCGGGACAGGGGGCACCACAGGGGGGCACGGGGGCGTTCGACTCCCCGGCTGAACGCGCTCGTCGGCAGGTCGAGGAGCACTCGGTGCGCCGAGCCGTGCGCCGTCGACCAGTCAGCGGGGGAGCAGCGGTGGTCGACGCGGTTGAACTGGTGGTGGTGGCCGTGGTCCCTCCCGGGGATCCACGGCGTGCGGCCGGGGCCGCTCCGCGAATGCCGTCCGACCGGATCGGCGTGGTCGGTGGTCCCGGTGCGGCGACCACCGACCACGCCGACGGATCAGCTGCCCGCGATGCTGATCCGGCCCGGGTCGCCCTGCCACCCCGTGGCCTGCTCGACGTCGCCGTACGGCAGCCAGCTGCCGTCGCCGAAGCGGATCGTGTGCAGCAGCCGCTGGTCGTCGGTCGCGATCGCCAGGTGCAACGCGCCGCTCGCCGCGGTGATCGTGGCCTGGCGCACCACGCTGCCCGGATCACCGGTCTGCGACGCGACGTCGTGGAACGCGGTCCACGCGCCGTTCGACCGCCGCGCGGCGTGGTAGAGCCGGCCGTCGCCGCCGGTCACCACGGCGTGCAGCTCCGTGCCGACCTGGGTCATCACGACGGTGACGGCCCTCGTGCCGGTCGGTGGGGTGAACGGCACGTCGGGCAGTCGCTCCCACCCGCCGTCCGCGTACCGGACGAAGGACGAGAAGGCCCCTCCCAGCGGGATGTTGTTGACCAACACGTGCAGGGCGCCGCCGGAGCCCGCGATGGCGAACTCGTCGCCGTAGGTGGACTGGACCGGCACGGTCGACAGGCTCGACCACGTGCCGTCGGAACGCCGCAGCGCGTGCTGCAGGGAGCCGTCACCGGTGCGGTCCCATCCCACCCGGTGCAGCTCGCCCGCCACCCCGGCCAGGGCGAACGTGGCGGTCGTGCCGCCACCGGGAGGGGAGACCTGCGTCGCCCACGAGCCGCTGGCGCGGCGGATGACGTACCACGTCGAGGTCTGGGGACCGATCCCGTGGCTGTAGTAGGTCATCACGTGCTCTTCGCTGCCCACGATGGCCGAGGCCACCGTGTGCGGACTGTGACCGACCGGTGCGTTCGGCACGAAGTTGAACGGGTACCAGTTGCCGTCACCGCGGCGGACGGTGTGCAGCACCTCGGCCCCGTGCGCCGTCATGGCGAAGTGCACTTCCCCCGGGACGTGCAGGACTTCCGGTTCGGCCTGGGCGGGTGCGGTGGCCGTGAGTGACGCCATGGCCAGTGCCGCGATGATCGGTATTTGGAGCGTGGTTCTCCTCAACATTGCATTTCCCCCTTTTTTACGCAGCCCTGTGCGGGCGCGCGTCATTGCGTGGACCAGCGGTGCGGCGACCGGGCACGACCCCGGTCGCCGCACCGCCGGGTCAGCTGCCGGCGATGGTGAGGCCGTTCGGCGTCAGGCTCGGCGATCCGGTCGCGTCCAGCACGTCCCCGAACGGTCGCCAGCGGCCGTCGCCGGAGCGGATCGTGTGGAGGATCCGGCCTTCGCTGGTGGTGACGGCCACGTGCAGCGTTCCTCGTGCGGCGGTGATCGCGGCGCTGGTGACGGTGCCGCGCGGTACGCCCGTCTGCGACGCGATGTCGTGGAAGCCGGTCCAGGCGCCGTTCGACCGCTGCGCGGCGTGGTACAGGCGGCCGTCGCTGCCGGTCACCGCGGCGTGCAGCTCGGTACCCACCTGCGCGACCTCGACGTTGACGGCCGTCACCCCGGCCACCGGCGGGGTGAACGGGACGTCGGGCGTCTGCTCCCACGTGCCGTCGGCGTGCCGGACGTAGGACACGATGACCGTGTCACCGCCGATGCCGTCGACCAGCAGGCGCAGGTCCCCGCCGACGCCCGCGATCGCGACGTTGCTGGTCGGCGAGCTCAGGGCCGGTATCGCGACCGTCTCCGACCACGTGCCGTCGGCGTGGCGCACGTTGTGCCGCAGGGTGTCGTCGCCGCTGTTGCGCCGCACCCGGTGCAGCTCGCCCGCGACGGCCGCCACGGCCAGGTCGGTGGTGGACCCGGTGGTGTCGGGACTGCCGACCACCTCCGACCACGAACCGTCGGCGTGGCGGATCCTGTGGTGCAGCCACGGCCGGTAGGGCAGGCCGGAGTAGTCCTCGTACAGCAGGTGCTCCTCGCCGCCGACGATGGCCGACACCAGTTGGCGCTGCGAGTGGGACGTGCCCAGGTAGCCGAACCCGTACCAGTTGCCGTCGCCGCGGCGGACCGTGTGCGCCACCCCTGTCGCACCCGGGCTGCCGAAGGTGGCCAGGTGGACCTCGCCCGGCACGTGCGAGACCTCCGGCTCGGCGACGGCGGTCGCGGTCAGCGACCCCATCGCCAACGCCGCCACCACGGGTATTCCGAGCATGGTTCTTCTCAACATCGTTCCCCCCTGCCATGCACGCCGGTGTGGTGTGCATCACCACATGCCTACCACTCTTGGTGAGAAGTAACGTGCCGATTGGGAAAATCGTCAGATAGTCACGATGAGGGAGGATCGACCGGTGATCCCGTTCCACATCGCCGTACCGGACCACGAGCTGGTCGACCTGCGGCACCGGCTGCTGGGCACGCGTTGGCCGGACGAGGAGGTGGTCGCCGACTGGTCGCAGGGTGTGCCGCTCGCGTACCTGCGCGAGCTGTGCCACTACTGGGCCACCGAGTACGACTGGCGCGCCACCGAACGGCGCCTGAACGCACTTCCGCAGTACCGCGCGGAGGTCGACGGCACCGGCATCCACTTCCTGCACGTGCGCTCCCCGCACGAGCAGGCGTTGCCGCTGGTCCTCACCCACGGCTGGCCCGGCTCGGTGCTGGAGTTCGAGAAGGTCGTCCCGCTGCTGACCGAGCCCGCCGACCCGGCCGACGCCTTCCACCTGGTGATCCCGTCACTGCCCGGCTACGGCTTCAGCGACCGGCCCGCCGAACCCGGCTGGGGCGTGCGACGCATCGCCGCGGCCTGGCGGGAGCTGATGGCCCGGCTCGGCTACCGGCGCTACGGCGCGCAGGGCAGCGACTGGGGCACCAGCGTCACCACCAGCATGGGGCAGCAGGACACCGGCCAACTCGCCGGCATCCACGTGATGCCCCCGATCGCCGCACCCGACCCGGCCACGTTCGACGACCTCACCGCGGCGGAGCGGACGGCACTCGCCGACCTGCGCCACGCCCAGTCCCACGAGTCCGGCTACGCCGAGCAGATGACCACGAAGCCCCAGACGGTCGGCTACGCCCTCACCGATTCCCCCGCCGGGCTGTGCGCCTGGATCGTCGAGAAGTTCGCCTCCTGGACCGACAGCGGCGGCACACCGGAGACCGTGCTCACCCGCGACGAGATGCTCGACGACATCACCCTGTACTGGTTCACCCGCACCGCGGCCTCGTCGGCCCGGCTGTACTGGGAGAGCTTCCGCCAGGTCGGCGAGTGGTTCAGCACCGCGACCGACGACACCGTCACCGTTCCCACCGGCTGCACCGTCTTCCCCAAGGAGGTGCCACGCCCGTCCCGCCGCTGGGCCGCCCGCCGCTACACCGACATCCGCCACTGGGGTGAACCCATCCGAGGCGGCCACTTCGCCGCGTGGGAACAGCCCGCCCTGTTCGCCGAGGAGCTGCGCACCTTCTTCCGGATGGTGCGCTGACCGGCGACGGCGGCGTGATGTCCGGGTGCGCCGACGTGCTCAGGCGACCAGGGTCGCCGGGCCCAGCCGGAGCAGGCCGTCGTCCAGCGGGACGCAGCGCTTCCCGCCGCGGCCGCGGAGCGCCCGGAACGCACCCGGAGCGATCACGGCGTTCATCCACGCGCACGGGTTCGCTGGGCGGTGGGTCTCGAACCTCACCGGGCCGTCGCCGGAATCCAGGCTGAACACGTCGTGCCGGGCGAGTCGGTCCACGTCGAACCCGCGCAGCACGATGTTGCGCCGCACGACCAGCGGGCTCGGCGCGGTGGTCAGGCCGAGCCCGCCGGTGACGTCCTCCAGCGCCTCGACGGCGAAGACGGTCACGGCGGCCGTGCGGTGGGCGGGTCGGTTGAAGTAGCGGTCGCCCACCAGGCCCAGGCCCGCCCGGACCACGACGTGATCGCGCGAGACCGGCTCGGGATCGGGTCGTGGTCCGTCGCCGGGACGTCCCTCGTAGGCGTGCACGGGTGACACGTGCAGCGCCACCACCTCGACGGTGGTGCTCAACGCTCGCCGAGTTGCCATTCCGGCCGCACGTAGTGGCAGGTGTAGCCGTTGGGGAACCGCTCCAGGTAGTCCTGGTGCTCCGGCTCGGCCTCCCAGAAGTCACCCGCCTGGGTGACCTCGGTGACGACCCTGGCGGGCCACTTGCCGGACGCGTCGACGTCGGCGATCGTCGCCTCCGCCACCTGCTTCTGCCCGTCGTCGGTGTAGAAGATCGCCGAGCGGTAGCTGGTGCCGATGTCGTTGCCCTGGCGGTCGCGCGTCGTCGGGTCGTGGATCTGGAAGAAGAACTCCAGGATCTGCCGGTAGCTCAGCTGCGCCGGGTCGAAGACGATCTCGATCGCCTCGGCGTGGCCGCCGTGGTTGTAGTAGGTCGCGTTCGGCACGTCGCCGCCGGTGTAGCCGACGCGCGTGGAGACGACGCCCGGGTGGCGGCGGAACAGATCCTGCATGCCCCAGAAGCAGCCGCCCGCGAGGACGGCCTTCTCGGTCACGGTAGCCATGTGGTCGCTCCGCTCCTCGGTCCGATGGATGTGCACCAGGGTGAACGCTCCCACGCCCCGCTGTCATCCCCGGCACCGCTGTGATCCACGGCTCCGAGCCCCGGCGTGGAGGCCGCGAGCCTCCACGCCGGGTCCCCGCCCTCACAGGTCGGTGCGACTAGCCGGCCGCGCAGGTGGGTGTCATCCCCGCGCCGGTGCCGGTCGCCTGGTAGCCGAACTCGGTCGACTGGCCGGCCGCGAGGTTGCCGTTGAAGCTGACGTTGCGGAAGTTCACCGTGCCGGTGTTGCCGCTGCGGGTGGTGTTCCACGCGTTGGTCACGGTGGCGCCCGACGGCAGGGTCATGGTGACGGTCCAGCCGTTGAGCGGCGTGGAGCCGGCGGTGACCTTCACCGTGGCCACGAAGCCGCCCGTCCACTGGTTGAGCGACACCGCCGCCGTGCAGCCGCCGGGCTGCTGCGAGGTGGTCGTCGTGGAGGTCGTGGAGGTCGTGGTCGACGTGGAGGTGGACGTCGAGGTGGAAGTGGACGTGGAGGTAGAGGTGGAGGTGGAGGTGGAGGTGGAGGTGGTCGTGCTGGTGGGGCCGTCGGTCAGGGTCGGCGTGGTCCAGTCGCGCCACTGGGACAGGTTGCCGGTGGCCTTGCTGTGCATCTGCACGCCGCCGGTGAAGCTGCCGGTGTTGCGCAGGAACTTGCCGATGGCCTGCGTCAGCGGGGTGCGCCACTCGGACCGGTTGGCGCAGTGGTTGCCGTCGGAGACGTTGGAGTGGTACAGCAGGTTTCCACCCGCGCCGAGGGCCTTGTAGACCTCCGCGCCGCCCAGCGCGGCCACGCTCGCGGAACGGGGGCCGAGGTTGGCGATGTGGGGGTTGTCCATGACGAACAGGCCGCGCGGCGCGACCATGGCCACCAGGGAGTGGGTGTCGATGGGCGCGGCGTTGGGGTTGCCGGTGTAGGAGCTGAAGGCGTCGCCGAACCACGGCTGCTCGCCGTAGGCGCTGGACAGGGTCTGGCCGCCCTCGGCGTTGACGCCGCGGTAGATGGGCAGTCCGGCGGTGCCCGACTCGATCGGCATGGTGAGGGCGACGCGCTGGTCGAACACACCGGCGGCGAAGGCGCCCTTGCCGAAGCGCGAGCAGCCGGTGACGCCGATGTCGGCGCGCAGGACGTTCCCGCCGGACTGCTCCACGACGTCGATGATGCGGGACACGCCCCAGGCCCACGCCATGAGCAGGCCGGTGGAGCTGGTGTTGCCGTAGATGCTGTAGAACGCGCCCTGCTTGTTGTTGCGCGGCGTGCCCTCGCGGCCGACCGAGTAGGGGTCGAAGCTGATGGTCGCGGCGCCGGCGGCCCGGATGGTGGCGGTGTCGCCGCCGAACCCGCCGTAGACGATCACCGCCGGGAACGGACCCGTGCCCGACGGCAGCTGCACGCTCGCCGAGAAGCTGGAGCTGCGGCCGTTGTGGGAGACGTTGACCGTGATGCTGCTGCTGGAGACGGTGCCGGTGACGCTGGAGGGCTTGGCGGGCTTGTCGCCGTAGACGTGGCGCTCGGCCAGCTCCCGGATCTCGGCCCGTCGGCACCGCCAGTCGGACTTGGACGTGATCCGCTGGCCGTTGAGCTTCGTGAACGGGTCGGGCAGCCGGGAGTTGGACGGGAACGACCCCGGCGGCGACACCGCGCAGTCCGCGCCCTCGTCCTCGACCCCCGCCAGCGCCACGACACCACCGGCCGCGGCGGTCGCGGTCGTCGACCTCGCCACCGCCGTCAACGTGCCGGCCAGCGCGAGCGCGGCTATCGCGAACATGACGGCCGCCGAGCGGATCCGCGGGCGGCCCGAACTCTTGATCACCAGGGCTCTCCTTTGAGACAGGGTGGTGGAGCGGCGACGGAGCGAAAGATCACCGGTCGATGACCTAAAGTTTCGATCAATGAGTCGAAACATGTCAATGAATACCGGCACGTCGGTTCAGGTCACGGTCTCAGTTGGAGCCCGACGGCCGAAGCGGCTCAGTTCCGGCCCGTCAGGAGGAACCGGAGGTACCGGCGGTAGCTGATCGGCCGGAACGCCTCGGCCCGCGTGATGCCCTCGGCTGCGGCTTGTCGTGCGCGTTCCAGGCGCACGGCGGCTTCGGCGACCGTGCGGTCGTGGTCGACCCGGGCGCGTGCGGTGGCAGTGTTGGCGCTCTTCATCTCGTCGGCGAGGGCGACCTGGTCGGCGCGCAGCTCCGCCCGCAGCTCCACGACCTTCGCGTCGGCCTCGGCCAGCACCCGCTGGTGCTCGGCGTCCAGCGCGGCCCGCTCAACGGCGGACCGAATCTTTAGCGCCTGGTGCTCCACGGGCGTCAACGACGTCGGCCGGTCGGCCGAGGCCTCGGCGGTCAGGCGGGCGCGCCACCGGTCGATGAGCCCCGCGGCCACCTCACCGACACCGGCCGCGCTCACACCGCGGCCGTCGGCGAGGACGAAGACCGCCACCCGGTCGGGACCGTCCACCTCGTAGCGGACGCCGACGAAGTCACCGGCGGTGCGGACACCGACCGCTTCCAGGTTGGCGGTCAGCGCGGGCCCGACGCCCTCGATGCCCGCGGTCGCGAGGCGGAACCCCGCCAGCTCCGCGCGCAGGTGCGCCTTCTGCCGCCGGACCAGCAGCCGCTGCTCCTCCAGGTGCATCCGGGCCGCCGAGTACTGCCGGTCGCGCTCGATCCGGTCGAGGTGCTGCTTGACGGTCCGCTGGTGGTCTCGCAGGCGCTCGTCGTGCCGCTGCCGCAGCATCCGGCGCCGCCGGTCCTGCTCCGCCCTGGACCTCTCGGTCGCCTCGGCGATCCGCCGGGTCTCCTGGTCGACCGTGGTGGTCCGGGCGGCGGCGACCGATCGGTCGTCGACCAGCCGCTTGCGCTCGGCCCGCGCGGCGCGGGCCCGTGCGTGCTCGGGTTGGCGGCGGTAGCCGGCCGCCGTGAGCGCCGCCCACGCCAGCAGCGCCGACACGTCCGCCACCGCCACCGCCTCGTCCACGACGATCGCCGCCGGCACGCCGAACGGCAGCAGCACCACCAGCAGCCAGGTCAGCACGGCCAGGGCCGGTGCGCGCCGGCTGAACCGCACCGAGGGCGGTGGGGCGGGCCGGTGCGGCTGGAGGCGTTCGGCCACCCACGACGGCAGGGCGGTGGCGACCGCGGCCGGGGTGTCGACCACGTCCGGGACGCCGACCGGCTCCACGCCGGTGAGCGGTTCGAGCGGCGGGGGAGCGGCGCGGTGGTGCAGCAGGATGTCGTGGAAGCGCTCGGCGAGCCCGCGCAGGCGCGCGTCGGGGTGACCGGTCAGGGTGGCGAGCCGGAATGAACCCGCCGGGTCGGTGAAGTCGGACTCGGCCAGGAGCAGGTGCTCGGCGTCCTCGTCGCGCAGCTGCCGCCACAGCGCGGGATCGGTCGCCACCGCCACCAGCGACAGGTAGACCACCCAGGACGAGAACCGGTCGACCTCCGGGCCGAAGTCCGACGAGGTGCGGTCGGGCGACTGGTAGTTGCGGTGCCCCGTCTCGGCGGCGGGCAGGCCCGCGAGCGCGGGCACGTACGTGGCGTCGTAGTCGACCAGCTTCAGCGAGCCGTCGTCGGTGACCAGGAGGTTGCCGTGCTGCAGGTCTCCGTGCCCGACGCGGGCCGCGGCGAGGTCGGCGACCAGGCGCGCGAACCGGTCGGCGACCCGCCGCAGCGCCGCCGGGTCGTCGACGTGCCGGTCGACCCAGCGCAGGAGGTTGACCGCCTCCACCCACTCCATCCGCAGCACGGGGTACCAGGCGCCCTCCACGAGGATGCCCCGGTCGAGGTAGTCGAAGCCGACGGTCCAGCCGTCGGCCAAGCCCGCCAGGTGCTCGCCGATGGCGCGGTAGCGGGTCGCCTGCTCCGGTGCCTCGCGGGTGAAGCACTTGATCGCGTAACGGGTGCCGTCGGCGACGGTCACCGAGAAGACACCGGCGAAGTTGCCCGAGATCGCGCGGGGTCGGCCCAACGCGTCGACCCGCACCTCGGCCCCGGCCAGGTCGGTGCTGCGGAAGCACAGCGCGGTGTCCTGGAGCGCCTCGACGTAGGTCGCGCCGGACGGGAACGCGCGGGCGGGCTCACTCGAAGGCGACGTGAACGACGGTGACGTCGTCATTGCGCATCAACCCCTCCGCGCGGGTCGTGGTCAACCACGCCGTGAACGCGTCGAGATCACCCGAGCGCGTGAACTCGTCCAGTACGTGCCACGGTCGGTCGCCGCGTTCGGCCGCACCCAGGAACCACGCGGCGAGCGCGTCGGTGCAGAGGAAGAACCGGTCGCCCGGTTCCGCGGCGCCCGACGCCGTCCGCACGTGCCGTGCCAGCAGCGCGCCGTCCCGGTCGAACGCGTTGACCAGCCCCGGCGAGTTGTCGAACGCCGCCGCCGACTCCAGCGGGAACGCTCGCAGCAGCCGGTCGTCGCGGGTGTGGAACAGGCAGCTGTCACCCAGGGCGGCGACCTCCCACCGGGTCGCCGACGGCCCGGTGTCGAACCGCGCGGCGAGCACGGCGGCGTGCGGCCCGCGGTCCAGCTTGGGCTGCTCGTACCAGGCGATCGGGCGGCCGCCGGCCTCACGGTCGGCCACGTAGTCGGCGAGCCACCGGCGCCACGCCTCCCCGGCGCCCATCAGGGCCGCCGCGAAGCGGTCCACGTCCCGCAGCACGCGGTCGTCGTCGCGCACGGCGTCGGTGACGGTCCTGGTCAGCAGGTCGGCCCACGGGCCCGCGAGCAGGCTCTCCGACGCGCCGTCGGCGACGGCCGCGGCGAGCCACGTCCCCTCGTCGGCGGCGGGCAGGACGCGGGCGGCGTCCTCGCACTCACCCGGTGTGTGGCCGTGCTTGGGCACGCGGAGGGAGGAGGTGACCATGCCGCTGCTCAGCGCAGGTCCGTGGCACGCGTTCCGATGTCCAGGAACTGCACGAGCGAGGTGATGTCGGCGTTGTAGACGAACCCCCGGGTCAGGTCGCCCGCGGCCACGCCCTGCTGCATCGCGTAGAAGCGCATGTGCGGTGGCAGCGGGCTGGACATGCCGAACAGCGTGCGCGCGTAGGCGTCGGGCAGCGCGGTGTCGGTGTCGGGGAACGTCACCGGCACCGCGTCGGTGGCCGAGACGTGCAGGTTGAACAGCAACGCGGCGCCGTCGGCGGTCACGTGCGTCTGCACGGCCCACGCGGCTCCGGCGGGATCGCCGTCGGTGGACTCGCCGTCGGTCAGGTTGAGCACGATCGGCGGGAAGCCGTCCGGGTGCCGGACCACCCAGTCCGACACCAGCGACTCGGCCAGGGACAGCGCCCGGCACATCGGCGTCGCGCCGTGGGCGACCGGGTCGACCCAGACCGGGAACCGGGTGGTCGTCTCCACCAGCCCGCCCGCGCCGTCGGGCACCTCCTTGACCCGCTTCTCCACCCGCGCCGGCTTCTCGGCGACCTGGCTGAGCGGCACCAGCTCCCGTCCCGCGAGCGGGCCGGTGAACGCCGAGCCGACCCCGTGCCCGTAGCCGATGACGGCGACGTGGAAGTAGTCGCGGACGCCCTCCTCCTTCGCGCACTTCACGCTCAGCTCGGCGAGCAGCCGGTTGATGGCGTCGGCGACCACGTCCGACTTGCGCTGCCGCCCGCCGCCGATCGGGTTCTCCATCGACGCCGACTGGTCGACCAGGAACACGAAGCACGACGGGTTGGCGCGACTGATCTCGGCTGTGTAGGTCACGAAGGGTGTCCACCTCTCCCACGGGACGGCGTGTGGATCACCCGAAAGGCTAACGGAGGGCCCGATCAGCTCCCCGGCAGCACACCCGGCCGGATCGGCTCGACACCGACGACGTGGTGGACGCGGGTGGGCTCGACCGGCACCATCGCCCGCCGGTCACTCATCGGGGATCCGGAACTCGTAGCGGTCGGTCCCGCGACCACCGCCGCCGATCGTCGCGCGGTCGGGACGACCCCGTCACCCGACGCCCGCGGCCGCGACGAGGCCGCCGTCGACCACCAGGTCCTGCCCGTTGACGTAGGACGCCTCGGCGGAGGCGAGGAAGGCGACCGCGCCCGCGACGTCGTCGGCGGTGCCGAAGCGACCGGCGGGCACCGCGGCGACGACGGCGGCCCGCGCCTCGGCGGGCACGTTGTCGTGGAACATCGGTGTCTCGATGTAGCCGGGGCTGACCGAGTTGACCCGGATGCCCCTGGTCGCCAGCTCGGCGGCGAGGGTGCGCGCCAGGTTGTGCACGGCCGCCTTGGTCGCCGCGTACAGGGAGCCGCCGGGCAGGCCGCGGTGCAGCGTCCACGACGCGTTGATCACGACCGCCGCGTGGTCGGACAGCAGCGGCAGGGTCTTCTGGACGGTGAAGAACACGCCTTTGAAGTTGATGTCCACCACCCGGTCGAACTCGGCCTCGGTGACCTCGCCGTTCGGCTGGAACGACGCGACGCCCGCGTTGGCGAACACCACGTCCAGCCTGCCGTGCCGGTCGCGGATCGCGTCCACCACCGCGTCGAGGTCGGCGGGGTCCGCCACGTCGCCGCGCACCGCGAGGACGCGGTCGCCGCCGTCCAGGTCCTCGGCGGCGGCGTCCAGCCGGGTCTTGTCACGCCCGGTGATGACGACGTGGGCGCCCTCGGCGAGCAGCCTGCGCGCGGTGGCCAGTCCCATGCCGCTGGTGCCGCCGGTGACGAGGGCGATCCGGCCGTCGAACCTGCTGTGTGCGATCGGGGAAGTGCTGTGCTCCATGGGACCCAGCGTGCCGACCGGCGCGTGCCGCGACCAGGGCGCGGTCAACCTGGGAGTGGCACCACCACCCTGGTCAGGCCGGTGCGGCGAGCCGGACGGGCAGCAACGCCGCCACCCGTTCCCCGGTCCCGGTGCCGGGCCGCGGGTTGTACAGCTCCACGTGCCAGTCCGGGTGGTCGGTGACGGTCAGCGTCGTCATGTCGAACACCAGCTCACCGGCTTCCGGGTGGCGCACCGCCTTCACCGCCTGGCCGGGCACGGCCACCTCGTGGCGCGCCCACAGCTCGGCGAACTCGGGGCTCACGGCGCCGAGGCGGTCGACCACGCGGGCGAACCCCGGGTCGTCGGGGCGGTGCGCGATCGCGGCGCGGAAGGCGGCGACCACGACCGACGCGACCGACTCCCAGTGCACGTGCGCGTTCCGGTACCGGGCGTTGGTGAAGAACGAGACCAGGCAGTTGTGGTCGGTGTCGTCGTAGCCGAACACCGCGCGCGTCGCGTCGTTGACCGCGAGCAGGTTCCAGTACCGGTCGCGGAGGATCGCGGGCCGCGGGTTCCACGCGTCCAGCAGCTGCCGCAGCTCCGGGGTGACCGCGCCACCGTCCACACCGGCCGGTCGGGGCGGGTTGAGACCGGCCAGCAGGTACAGGTGCGTGCGCTCGGGTTCGGTCAGCCGCAACGCCCGGCCGATCGCGTCCAGCACCTCGGTGGAGACGTTGATGTCACGGCCCTGTTCGAGCCAGGTGTACCAGGACACGCCGACCCCGGCCAGCGCGGCGACCTCCTCGCGCCGCAGACCGGGCGTCCGCCGCCTGCCGGTCGCCACCACGCCGACGTCGTCGGGCGTGAGGCGGGCCCGGCAGGCGCGCAGGAAGTCGCGGAGCTGCTCGCGACGCCGTCGTGCCAACTCGGGGGATTCGCTGGTCATGCCCCACGGTAACAACGGCCGTCAGGCCGCGAAGTGGGCCTTCACGCTGGCGATCTCCTGCGCGAAGAGGGCTTCGAGGTCGGCCGCGAAACCGTCCGGTGCGCCGGGGACGACGCGGAACTCGCGCTGCCAGTCGAGGAAGCTGCGGCCGGGTTCGTCCGTCACCGGCCGGACTCGGTAGGTGGCCACGTAGTCGACGATGAACAGCACCTGTGCCACCGAGCGGTAGGTCAGCGAGCGGTCGGTCTCCGAGCGCCCCACCACTTCCTCCCGCGCCAAGTCGTGGTTCGGCAGGAGGGTGAACTCGAACGAGGAGGGGACCTTCTTGACCGAACCGCCGTTGGTCCAGTGCGCGTTGTCGACGCCGTCGCCGAACACGATGTCCAGCAGCACCATCATGTCCCGCACCTGCGCCCACACCTCGTCGGGGTCGGCGTCGAGGACGGCGGAGTGGTAGACCGAGTACTTCGGTAACAGGGCCATGGCGCATGGTTCCACCCGATCACCGCCGACGACAATCCGGCGAGCGTGTCATCAGGGGCCGTCGGGCGAGGCGACGTCCACAGTGTTGCGCACGGCGCAGGACAGGATGACCCGCGAACACAGAAACTACGGCCTGTGTGACCGGTTGTAGCGACTGCATACCCTTGTCGCCTGGTCGACGAGGCACGCCATAGAGGGCGGCCAGCGGCAACAGGTGCCCGGGCAATGCTCGTCCCTGCTGTCTGCCTGAAGATTTCGGGTCAACCCACTTCACGTGAATCGTACGACTGGATACATTCCCGGGAGTGCGGCACTACGTGAAGTGGGCCGACTGAAAGAAGATCCACAGGATTGACGCGCCTTCGCGGGCTTACCGGCGTCACGTGAGCCGGGCAAGCCGGCTCACCTCGTCGTGAGGTGATCACATGGAGGTGCGCATTGGAAGGAAACGATCATGCGGAGGATGACGATCCCGAGCATGGCGAGGAACGCCAGCCTGGCCAAAGGTACCGCTCTGACCAGGCCGTCGTCCTTCTCGGTGCCCTGGTTCAGGTCGTCGCGTTGATCGGTGGGATCAGCGACCTGATCAGGTGACCTGTTGGGTGGTGTACCGGAAGGTGCGCCACCCAACCTCACGGCAGGGTGTCTCACGGAGAACGTCCCGCCGTGAGACACTATCAACCTACAACCTCTGGTTGGATAGAGTTTGGTTGCTGTCGATCATCAAAACAGGTCTGTACATTCTCGCCTGATGGTCAGCTGACGGCGTAGCCCGACTCGCAGAGAACCAGTCGGCCCGTCACGACGGCGTTGAGGGCGGCGTCGATCCGGCGGGCCAGGGTTGGTTTCACCAGATCACGGACGTCGGCCACGGTGTAGAGGCCGACCGAGCGGATTTCCGGATCCGTGAGTTCGATCGCGTTCACGTCGTCCTCGGTGATCACCCCACCGTCGAAGACGAACGCCAAGCCCTCGGGCATCGGGTCGTCGGTGGGGATGTAGTCGATCACCAGGAGCGGTCCGAGAGGGCGGTCGATGCCGATTTCCTCCGCGACCTCCCGAACGGCGGTTCGCCAGGGTGCTTCCCCGGCGTCCACGGACCCTCCGGGGATCTCCCATGTCTTCTTGTACGTGGTCTCCACCAGGAGAACGCGGCCCGCCTGGTCTCGGAAGAGGACGCCTGCGGCCGTGCGCTTGCGGTTCAGTGAGGCCGCGTACTCGTCGAACGGCAGAAGGTCCACGGCGATCGAGGCTACCGCCGTTGAACGCGGCCCCCGCCGCCGTGGTGGCGTGTCACAAATGACCATGGCTGTCTCGTCTAGGGGGTCGACGGGGGTCCGGGAACGACCCGCGACCCCGGGTGAGGAGACTCGATCATGGGTGAGCACGACACGCGGCGGACGGTCGCGCTGGTCACCGGGGCGAACAAGGGGATCGGCCGGGCGGTGGCCGAGCAGTTGGCCGCGCTGGGTACGACGGTCCTGGTCGGTGCCAGGGACCTGCGGCGCGGTGAGGAGGTCGCGGCGGCGCTGCGCGCGTCCGGTGGGGACGCGCACGCGGTCACCCTGGACGTCACCGACGTCACCACCGCACGGGCGGTCGCGCGGCAGGTCGAGGAGCGCTTCGGCCGCCTCGACGTGCTGGTGAACAACGCGGGCATCACCGGCTCGGGGCAGGTCTCGCCCCAGGACGCGGTCGACCAGGTGCCCAGCTCGGTGGACCCGGAGATGGTGCGTGCGGTGTTCGAGACCAACGTCTTCGGGGTGATCGCGGTGACCAACGCGGTGCTCCCGCTGCTGCGGCGGTCACCGGTGCCCCGCATCGTCAACGTCAGCAGCCACGCCGCGTCGCTGACGTTGACCGGCGACCCGCACGGCCCGTTCGCGAGCCTGCTGCCGTCGGCCGCGTACACGCCCTCCAAGGCCGCGCTGAACTCGCTGACCGTGCAGTACGCCAACGAACTGCGCGAGGACGGCATCCTGGTCAACGCCGTCGCGCCCGGCTTCGTCGACACCGACAGCAACAACCACACCGGCCACCTCACCCCCGCGCAGGGCGCCGAGGTCGTGGTGCGCCTGGCGACGCTCGGCGCGGACGGGCCGACCGGCGGGTTCTTCGGCGCCGACGGCCCGGTGCCGTGGTGACGGCGGTCCGCACGGCGGGCAGCATGGGTGGCGACGGGGGAGGGGCCGGCGTGACGCGCACCGAGGAGTTCGAAGAGCTGCGGCCGCTGTTGTTCTCGATCGCCTACCGGATCCTCGGCAGCGTGGGTGAGGCCGAGGACGCGGTCCAGGAGACCTGGCTGCGGTATGCGGCCTCCCCGACCCGGCCCACGTCGACCAAGTCGTACCTCTCGGCCGTGGTGACCCGCATCGCGATCGACGTGCTGCGCTCGGCCCGCGTCCGGCGGGAGTCCTACGTCGGGCCGTGGTTCCCCGAGCCGTTGCTCACCGACCCGTACCAGGACCCGGAGCGCTCGGCGGAGCTGGCCGACTCGCTGTCGATGGCGGCCCTGGTGCTGCTGGAGCGGCTCACACCGCTGGAGCGCGCGGTCTTCGTGCTGCGGGAGGTGTTCGGGTTCGCCTTCCCCGAGGTCGCCTCGGCCGTGGGGCGCTCGGAGGCGGCGTGCCGTCAGCTCGCGGTGCGGGCGCGCCGGCACGTGGACGCGGGCCGGCCCCGGTTCGCGGCCGACCGGCGGGAGCGCGCGGAACTCGCCGAGCGGTTCTTCGGCGCCTTCCGGGAGGGGGACCTCGACGGGCTGCGGGAGATCCTCGCCGCCGACGTGCAGCTGGTCGGTGACGGCGGCGGCAAGGCACCCCAGTGGGCCACCCGCTTCGTCGGCGCCGAGAACGTGGCCCGGGTGCTGGCCGCGCTCGTGCCGCCGTTCGTGCGGATCGGCGGCGTGGTGGAGCAGCGCCCGGTGAACGGCGAGCCGGGCGCGGTGTTCCGCGACCGCGACGGCAAGGTCGTCAACACGTGGGCGCTGGAGGTCCTCGACGGGCGGGTCCGGACGATCCGCACGGTGATCAACCCCGACAAGCTCCGGCACGTGGGTCCGGTGGCGGACGCCTGGGCGGTCCTCCACGAGACGAACCAGGCCCGCCGCTCCACGGGTGACCTGCCTCACGCCGTTGTCACAGCGGTCGAACGGCCGGTGTCCTGAGGCCGACGCCTTCGAGGTCGCCGTCGGACGGCGACCGACGATCGGACGGCGACCAACGAGAGGAGCGAGCCGTGGACGCACGCTCGACGGCCGCCGGTGACCGGGACCGGCCGGCAGGCACGAAGGCCCCGGTCGCCGATCCGGCGACGGACGCCTTCGTCGCCCACCGCAACCTGCTCTTCACCGTCGCCTACGAGATGCTCGGATCGGCGGCCGACGCCGAGGACGTGCTCCAGGAGACCTGGCTGCGGTGGGTCGAGGTCGACCTGGCGCGGGTGCGCGACCATCGCGCCTACCTGGTCCGGATCACCACGAGGCAGTCGCTCAACCGGTTGCGCACGATGCGCAGGCGCAAGGAGTCCTACGTCGGCCCGTGGCTGCCCGAGCCGCTGCTCACCACACCGGACGTGGCCGAGGACGTCGAGCTGGCCGAGAGCGTGTCGATGGCGCTGATGCTCGTGCTCGAAACGCTGGCGCCGACCGAGCGCGCGGTGTTCGTGCTGCGCGAGGTCTTCCAGGTCGGCTACGACGAGATCGCCGCCGCCGTCGACAAGACCCCCGCCGCCGTGCGCCAGATCGCGCACCGGGCCCGACGGCACGTCGATGCCCGCCGTCCGCGCGAGGTGGTTCCGCCGAGCCAGGTCCGCACGGTCCTGGAGTCGCTGCGGCGCGCGCTCGAATCGAGGGATCCGCAGACGCTCCTCGACGTGCTGGCTCCCGACATCGTCCTGGTCGGCGACGGCGGCGGGGTCAAGCGGGCGGCGCTGCGGCCGGTCACCGGCGCGGAGAAGGTGGTCCGGATGTTCCTCGGTGGGCTCGGCAAGGTCCACGGCACGCTCACCGGCGAGCCGACCGTGGTCAACGGCAACCCGGCGCTCGTCGTGCGCCTGGACGGCGAGCTCGACGGCGTCCTGGCGATCCGGGTCGAGGACGCGCGCGTCAGCGGCCTCTACTACGTCCGCAACCCTGAGAAGCTGACCCGCGTCGCCTCCCAGACCACGCTTACCCTGCGCTGAACCCCGTACTCGACGGCAGGTCCCTGACGAAGAGGGCGGGCCTTCCGTGACTTCCTCTCAAACCCTGACGAACCCCTGTTGCGGCTGGTAGAGAGATTGCGGGGTCGTAGCCCGGCGGCCAACGACGTGGATGCCTTGGGGCTTGCGGCCGGCCCAAGAGTCGGCCGCGGCTGATCTCTGTCAGCTGAACGATCGCCGTCGCGATGCCAACACCGGGATAGCCGCGATCTTCTCGGCGGATAGCTCATCCCACAGCAGGCCCCGCGGTCGCCGTGGCTCCGGGCAGCGGATCGTCGTCTCTGGTGTCACGACCACATCGACGCTGAAGTCGTGTGCAGTCTCGGGCAGCTCGTCGTCCACGACCTGGAGCGCGTGCACTGTCGTCACGATCGTGGTGTCAGGCCCGATGAGACCAGCTTCCTGAAGCAGGGCCACCTCGATGTCCGAGTACCCGGCGCCCTTGCCGAGGCGGACTCCGCGCCGGTTCACCGCCACGCTGCCGCAGACGATCAGGTCCACGGGACTCATGGCATCAACATCCACGTGATGACCGACCTGGGCAGCGGTATGCCGCACAGCCGCTTCCTCCGGCGTGATGTCCAGCTTCGTTGGATCGAGCACGATGAACGGCCGTTCTCCGGCGAGCTTGGGAACCGCCATGTAGACGAGCTTGCCTTCTCGCAGCGCGCGGGCTCGGACGGGCTGCTGAGCGGTATCCGGCACCGCCTTGACCACCCGCGCGTTCTTCCACTCGGGCAGGTCTGCCAGGCGATCTGCGGCCTCCTCGGCACCGTGGAAGGAGGGGATGCGGCCGTGGACACCAGGCGGAACGGCATGTTCCCGTTCCAGCAGTGCCCACACATGTTCGCGGGCAGCCTGCTTCGCCTGATCGACGTCCGCCACGTCGGCCCTCCTACTTCGTCGCCATCAGCGTCATCACCCGGTCGTGGACATCTTGCACCTCGGGCTCCCGACGCCACGGCTGCATCTCGCGGCAGGCGTCGAACAGGATGTTGAGTCCGCCACCGCCCCAGGTCAGCTCGATCACGTCCATTGCCTCGTGCAGCGTCCCGGCGGCCTGGTCCACCTGGCCCTGGCGCAGACGGGCCAAGCTGAGGTTGCCGAGCACGATGGCCGCGGACTTCGAGCGCTCGCGGAGTTCGGCAGCCGTGGCGCCGAGGATGCTTTCGGCCCTCTCTGCCTGGCCGAGGAAGAGGTAGCACGAGCCGGCCAGTCGCCCGCGTTGGGTCGGGGAGAACAGGTCGAGCGCGACGTCGTCGGCGTCGACCTGCTCAAAGTGACGATCAGCCTCTCCGAGCATCCGCTCGCAGTCGGTCAGCTGTCCCATCATGGCGTGGGCCTCGGCGGCGTGGAGCGTGGCGAGGCCGCTGAGCACCCGGCTCGTCTCCGCGGTGGTTTCGGCTGCCCTCAGGGTCAGCGCCAAGCCAGTGGAGGGATCGGTCTCGCCGTAGAGCGCCACGTAGCTCTTGCGCAACCAGGCCAAGCCTTCGGCCGCAGGGTCGCGCACCCGTTTGGCTGCTGTGACAGCCTGGTCGAAGTAGCGGTGAGCGGTGCGGTGGTCACGACGCTGCGAGGCGTCCCAGACGAGCTGCCCCATCAAGATCGCGCCTTCGGCCTCGACCGCGCTCAACTCTCGGCGAACACGGTGTGCCTTGGCGTGTGCGGAGAGGAAGGTGATCTGCCCCAGCGCCTGGCCTGTCTCCGCGAGGAGCGAGGTCGAGGGAGCCCGGTCGTACCGTTCATCGAGTTCGTGAACATGCTGCCGCAGCTGTGCCACAGTCAAGAGATCCACAGAGCCGGGCTGCTCCAAGGAGTGGGCGAGGCGATCACCTGGCTCGCCATGCCCACCAGCCGCAAGTATCTGATCAAGTCTGTCGAGTGACATTCGCAGCAGGCGGGCCAGCTTCGGGCGCTGGTAAGGAAGAGGCTCTCTTTCACCGGCTTCCCACCGCACCACCGTAGAACGGTCGACGTGCATGGCCTCGGCGAACGACTCCTGGGTGAACCCGGCCGCTTTCCGTGCCCGTGCAAGACCGATTCGCCGTACCGCCATCGGATGACCTCCCTAGCATTGTCTTGCCGGTGATCCGGTTGGTGTTTCGCCTGGTCAAGGGTACCCCTGCGCCACTGTGGCCCCACCTGGGCGTGGGTTTGTCCCTGTTGATCGGCTCGGCGGGATTCCATTCTTGCTCTCGGCCCCAGTGCCAGGCGATGCACCTGGAAGGGCACACCGGCGGATTGTCCCGACGAACACTACCTGCCGGTATGTCGCGCGCTGATCCCTGGCGCTGGGTGCCACACCTGCGAAGACCCCACCGCAAGAGAGCGACCCAGTAATGACGTCCGCACGAATCCAGCCGTCCATATAAGACGAGGACCAGGGCCGGACCACCATGCCGCACACCATCCGCTTGCGCACCGGCGTCTTCACCAAGGCCGCCCGTCTCGCGGGATTCCGCTCGGACTATGTCCTCGCCAAGGCGATGGACGTCAACCGCTCCACAATCGCGCGGGTGCTGGGCGGCGAGTTGCAGCCTGGCCCGGCGTTCATCGGCGGGGCGCTGGTCGCCCTCGCCCCGATGCAGTTCGACGACCTGTTCGAGGTCGTTCCTGCTTCCACTCCGACAGAAGATCGCTCAACAGAAAGGCCAGGCAGTGCCGACCAGCACGCCGGACACCGAACCGTCCACGACCTTGCAAGCCGCACTGAGCTACGCCGAACTGGGCTGGCCCGTCCTGCCGGGAGCCGTCTGGAAGGACCGACACTTCGCTAGCCCAGTAGACGAACAACGTGTCAGCAGTCCCTGCCTCCGGCCGATCGAAGAAGCAACCACCAACGCCGAGCTGGTGCGCGAGTGGTGGTCGGCTTCGGGACTGCACGAGCCGAACGTCTTCACCGTGACTGGTTCGGAGCTGGGAGCTTTCGCCGTGGCCGAGTCGCTGGTCATGGAGCTTGCGGACAACCCGTGGTTCGCCGCGTTCCCGACGCCGGTGCCGGCGTTCCCGAACATTCCGATCGCCTACTTCCTGGTCCGGCCGCCGATGCCGTCGGTGCTCATGAGCCACGAGGCGCGAGTGGTGGAGGCCGGGATGCCCCTGCCGTTGCCGCCGAGCGCTCTGGAGACCACCCCGGTGATCTGGCTGGTGACACCCGAACAAGCGGGGAGCCGCCTGATGTCAGGTGACGCGCTGGCCGACCTGATCCAGAGCTTCGAGAAGAGGAAGAGCGCATGACCGGGCTGGCCGATGTCGGGCTGAGCGCCGAGAACCTGGAGGTGGTGCTCACCTACGTGCTCCAGGAGGTGGCACGCGAGGAGGCACCGCGGCTGTTCGCGCTCGTGGAGGAGTACGGCTGCGGGGAAGACGTCCGCGTCGCGGGCTACGGCTTGGCCTACGCCGAGCGTGCTGATGTCAATTCCGTGGAAGGTGACTTCCCACTGCACGCCCAGAGCGCGGAGAGCGCCCGGACGCTGTTCGAGATCAGCTCTCAGTCGGCAGGGGTGCAGCGGGTCCATGTGGTGTGGCTCGATGAAGCCGCAGAGACCGCCCGGCAGCGCTGAGGACCGACTACCCGGCAGGCACAGTCGGACGCGAACCCGGCATGACTTCGGTGGGATGCGCGTCGTGATCGAAGACGCGTTCCGTGCACGATCCACTACGTCCTGCTCTCGACGGCGGTACGGATTAGCACTAACGGGTGACAATTCGTAACCCCACATGGCGGGCAGGCGACTTCAGGGATAAGCGGCCGGCGGGGAGGTGCCGTGTCCGAATCGAGTGGGTGAACCCATGTGGACGCGTTGATCGAAGTCACGCGGAGCGGCCAGGGGGCCGACTACCGGGTCGACCTCTACGTCGGTGACGACGGGGTGTGGCCGCCCGAGCCGACGGCCTCCGACACCGTCGCGGCCGACCTCGGGGTCGGGGCGCTGCCCGCGGCGTTGGCCGGGGCCGAGGTCCCGGAGGCGGTCGTCGGGTTCCTGCACCAGAACCCGGAGTCGCAGACCTTCGCCCAGGTCGGTCTGCACCTCGGCGGGCTGCTGCTGCCGCCGACCGTGCGGGAGCACTGGTCGCGTGCCGGGGTGAAGCGGACGTTCCTGAGCGTGGAACCCGGATTGCGCCGCCTGCCGTGGGAAGCGGCCAGGGCCGCGCACGCCCTGTTCCTCGACTCCGACCACCCGTTCACCAGGGTGCACGAGCGCGCGGTGCGCGACGACCCGGTCGCCGACTCGCTGCCGATCCGGGTGCTGGTCGTGCGGGGTGACGACGATGACGACATCGGCGCCCGCGACGAGATCCGGGAGATCAAGAGGGTGGTCGGCGGCGCACCGGGGCGGATCGAGGTGGAGTTCCTGTCCCGGCCGGCCGAGTCGGACCTCAAAGCGGCCTACAAGCGGGTCAGGCCGCACGTGCTCCACTTCATCGGGCACGGCACGCGCAAGGCGAGCACCAAGGAACCGGCGCTGCGGATCGTCCCGCCCGGCCGTGAGGCCTGGTTGCTCACCGCGACCTACATCGCGGACCTGCTCAGCCGTCCCGCGCCGCGCCTGGCCATCCTCAACGCCTGCCGCTCCGGTGAGACCGCGGACGCGGTCGCGCTGACCGACGTGTTCCTGCAGAGCGGCGCCGCCGCGGTCGTCGGCATGCAGAGCGACATCCGCGGCACGGCGGCGGCCCTGTTCGGCGGCTCGCTGTACCGGAGCCTGCTGGACAACGAGCCGGTCGACCGCGCGGTCGCGACGGCCCGCGAGGCCGTGTACACGGCCGGCGTGAACGACGGCGCCAGGGACTGGATCCTGCCGAGCCTGACGTTGCGGGTGCGTCCCGACGACGTGCTCCCGGACCTGTCCGCGACCGGTGCGCGGGCGGCCCGCATCGAGCAGCAGTTCGAGAAGGAGGTCGGCGCGTTCGTCAACCGGGTGCACGAACGCCACACGCTCCTCGAGGGCGTCGACCCGGGCGCGGGCGAGCCGCTGGAACCGCTGCTGCTCGTGGTCGGCGACTCGCAGGTGGGCAAGACGCGGCTGCTGAACTGGCTGCGGCGGCGGTGCGCGGTGCGCGGCCGGCGGGTGAAGTACGTCAGCTTCGACCGCCCCAACCCGCTGGACGTGCAGGGTCCGGGCGACCGCCCGACCCGGTTCGACTTCCTGGAGGTGCTGTACGCCATCCGGGACGTGGCGGAGGACCTGCCGAACCCGCCGGAGGGCGTGGCCGGCGCGTTCGACCGGTTCAACCACGACGTCGTGCACCTGGCCGAGGGCAGGCTCCCGCCGGACCCGCCCGTGCCGACACCGGAACCGACGAGGTGGCCGCGGCTGACCGGCGGCACGTCGCACCACGTCGCGGCGACGTTCGAGTCGTTCCGGGCGTGCCTGGGCCGCGCGGCGCAACCCGAGCCGCTGCTGCTGATCTTCGACCACGTCGGGAACGTGCTGGACTCGGCGTTCCGGCAACAGCTCTACGACCACCTCATCCGCCACGTCGCGGACGGCGAGCTGCCCAACCTGAGCCTCGTGGTCGTGATGACGAACGAGCAGACCGCCACGCACTGGCCCGAACGCGGCGGCGGCAAGCGCGTCGACCTGCACTGCATCGAGGCCGAGGAGTTCCCCGCGCTGGCCGAGGACGTGGTGCTGGCGGTGGGCCGCGCGATCGGGCAGCGGCACGTGCAGCTGATCAAGGCCATCGGCGAGGGCGTCGCCACCGGCCTGTGGAGCCCGGCCGTCCTCGGCGACCTGGAGAACCTCGTGAGGCGGATGCGATGACCCACCTCGACGCCGAGCTGTTGCGCCGGCTCGCCAAGGGCGACTCGCTGGAGGACGTCCTCGCCGCCCTGCAACCCGCGCCGCAGGCCGACGTGCTGCGGCGGTGCGCCACCGTCCGCGCGTTCGACCGGGAGCTGTACGAGAAGGCGCTCGTCGCGGACGTCGAGGGCGCGCCGTCGTTCGACGAGGTCGTCACCGCGCCGGAGGTCGAGCCGATCCCGGGCGCGGCGGGCGGGTACCGGCTGCGGCCCGGCGCGAAGTCCCGCTACTGGAACGGCTGGTGGCCCGACGGGTCCGACCCGCGTGTCGTGCCCGACGACCTGCGTGCGGTGACCACCCGCCTGGCGCGGCACTACCGCGCCGCGCACAAGCACGTGGACCTGCTCGAACAGCTGGTGCTGATCGACCACCGCGCCGCCGCCGAGCTGTTCGTCCGGCTGTACGCGAAGGCCGACCACCGGCACGACCTGGCGCTGTGCCAGGAACTGCTCGACGTGCTCAGCGCCGAGGACCGGGCGCGGCTGATCGGGCCCGAGCTGATCGCGCTGCGCCACGACCGGGCCGCCTACCTGCGCACGAGGGGCCTGTGGTCCACCGAGTACCTCCAGTCCGCCACGTTCCTGGAAACGGCCGGGACGAAGGCGACCTACCAGCGGCTGATCCGGGGCGACGGGCCGCGGATCGTGGTGCTGCACGGTCCTTCGGGGCGCGGCAAGACCACGGAGCTGCGCTGGCTGGTGTCACGGGTGCTGGTGCCGGGCCGCGTCCCGTGCGCCCTGGGCGACTTCGACGTGCTCGACCCGGTCAACGTCGCGCGCTACCCGTGGCTGCTGCTGGTGGAGGCGGCGGCGCAGCTGGACCAGCAGCTGGCCGCCGCACCGTTCACCGAGTTCCTGGAGCGGTACGGGTGGACCGGCCTGCTGTCGCGCCGCGAGGTCGTCGACCCGAGCCGGGTGGCCGCCGCGAGCAGGCGCCTGGGCGACCGGCACGACCGGCTGGGGACGAGCGTGACGCGCGACTTCGTGCGGACCCTCGACGAGGCGACCGCGGGCGGCCCCGCCGTGATGGTGCTCGACGCGCTGGACAAGGTGCACGCGAACCGGCCGCGGGAGGAGCTGGACGGTCTGCTGCGGCAGCTGCTCCGACTGCACCACGACTGCGCGGCGGTGCGGTTCGTGCTGGCGGGGCGCTACCCGGTCGGGGTCGGGGTCGGACCGGCCGTGGTGGAACGGCGCCTGACCCCGTTCACGCGCGACGACGCCCTCCGCTACCTGGGTGCCCTGCGCCGCATCACGCGGTCCGACCTGCGACAGGCGATCGCGGACAAGGCGGGCGGCGAGCCGGTGGTGCTGGCCCGCCTGGCCGACCTCGTGCAGCAGCGGCCCGACATCACCCCGGCCGAGATCAAGGAGCACCAGGCCGACCTGACCGCGCTCGTCCTCCAGGTGCTGCGGCCGATCGCCGACCCGGGGCTGCGCTGGCTGCTGCGGTACGGGATGGTGCCGCGGACGCTGAGCGCCGACTTCGTCCACGCCGTGCTCGAACCGCACCTGCGCGCGGCCGCGTCCGGTGACGTCGACCTGGACGACCCGGGCGAGGACATGCTGCCCGGCGCCGCGTCCGAGCCCTTGTTCCCGACCTGCGCGGACATCGACGTCGACGCGCTGTGGGCGCGGCTGAAGGGGTTCGCGGGCACCACGTCGTGGGTCGTGCCGGTGGCGGGCGAACCGGACTCGCTGCGGTTCGGCGGCACGGTGGTCGAGCCGATGCGCCGGCTGGTCCGCCGCCACCGCGTGCACGACCTGCTGCACGCGGACGCGGTGGTCTTCTTCGAGCGCAAGGCGGACGCCGACCCCGACCGGTGGGACCGGTGGACGCGGGAGGCGGTCTACCACCGGTTCCGGCTGGTGGGGCCCGCGGCGGTGGACTACTGGCGCGCCGCCCTGGACGAGGTCGAGCTCGGCGAGGCGCACCGGCGCGCGGCGTTGGCCGAGGAGGTGCTGGGGCCCGACTACGTCGACGCCGATGGCGAACCGCGCCGGTGGCGGGGGCACACGCCGATCGTCACCCGGGAAACGGTGGTGGAGGCGCGTTACGAGCTGGCCGCGGCGCTCACGCAGATGGCCAGGGTGGGTGGCGTCGAGGCGGCGGACCAGCTGTGGAGCCGGGCCGAGGAGAACTTCGCCGCCGTCGTGCAGGACCGGGGCGGTCCCGGTGCGGAGGTCGTGCCCGACTGGCGGCTCGCGTACGTGCGCGCCGCGCTCGCGGTGAAGTCCGGCGACACGTCGACCGCCGAGCAGGAGCTGAAGTGGGCGTTGCCGCAGGCCGCCGGCACCAAGGACGAGGTCCGGCTGCGCATCCTGCTCGGCGACGTGCTGCTGCTCGTGGGCGACCGGCAGGCACCCGACGAGTACCGCCGTGCGGCGGAGGCGGCCGTGCGCGTCGGCGCGCGCCGGTGGGAGCCGCCGATCCGGCTGCGGATCGTGCGGGCGTACCGGCACTTCGGTCGCCTGAGCGAAGCGGTGCGCGAGTTGACCGCCGCCCGGCGCGGTGCGCCGCTGAACCCCCAGGAGCAGCGCCGGTCCGGTCTGCTCGCGGTCGAGCTGGGTCTGGGCGTGCACCGGCTGGCGTGGGCGGCGCAGCACGCACGACGGGTGGCCGCGCACGACGGCGACTGGGAGGGGCAGGCCGCCGGGGCGAGGGTCGCGCTGGCCGCGCGCGAACCGCTGCTCGCGCTCGACCTGGCGCACCGCGCCGAGCGCGCCGCCCGGGACACGACCGACCCGACCGCCGCGCCCGGGACCGCGCTGACGCGTGAGCTGACCGGGCTCGCCGAGGGCATGGTCGCGCACTACGGCAAAGCCCTGCACGCGCTGGAGACCGCGCGGTCCCGGTGGCACCGCGAGGGCGACCGCTCGGCCGTCGCACGCTGCCACGCGCACTCCGCGCTGCTGCTCATGCGCGAGATCGGCAACCTCACCCTGGCCGAGCACCACCTGGCCGCGGCCGCCGACCTGACCACCCCGGGCAGCGACGCGTGGTGCCGCGTCGAGCTGGCCCGCGTGGAGCTGCTCGGCCTGGCCGCACGGCCGCACGAGGCGTGGGACGCGGTCTCCGCCGTGATCGGCGAACTGCACGGGCGGTCACGTCCACCGCACCCGGTGGCGCGGGCCGCGGTGGAAGGGCTCGCGATCGGCCTGCCGGACGTGTCCCGGTGGTTGCCGGGTGAGCTGGTGGCCCGGCTGCGTGAGATCACCCCGGCGTCCGCGCGGGTCGTGGTGCTGGCCGAACTCGGCCGGGTGCCCGATCCGCACGACGACGCCGCACGCGACGCCTGGCGGCAGGTCCTGCCGCTGGTGGACACGACGGCGGAACGGATGCGCGCGGCGGACCGGGCACTGCTGGACCTGACGCTCGCGGAGGTCGACCGGCTGACCGGCGACCCGGTGGCGGCGCGGCGCAAGCTGGCCGCGGCGCACCCCGGCGGCACGTTCCTCCTGCGGGAGTGGGCGCGGGCGGCGGACCGGCTGGGCGTCGGACACCGCCTCGCGCGCGACGACGTCGAAGCGTTCCTGTCCCGGTTCGCGGCGCACCCGATGCTGTGCGCGGCCTTCCTGGTGGAACGCGCGGAAGCGTTCATCGGGCTGGACGACCTGACCGAGGCGGACGCGTCGCTGCGCCGGGCGGCCCCGCTGCTCGACGCCGCGGGGGAGCGCGAGACCCAGTGGCACGCCCGGCTGCACTACGCCGGCAGCGTGGTCGCCGAGCGGTCGAGCCGGGAGCCGGAACCGGAGCTGGTCCGCGCCGGCGCGGCCTTCGCGGCGCTGGGCGACACCCGGCGCGCGTCGGTCGCCGCCCGGTTCACCAGGGGCCGGATCAGCACGACGTTGAAGCGGTCGCGCGGGCGCATCCGGCTGACGGCCGCGGGCCGTGACCTGGTCGTGCAGACCTCCATCCCACCCGGCGGGGAGACCACCACCCACCACGACGGCGCCCTGGCCGACGCACGGCCCGGACCCCTCGCCGAACGGCTGCGGGCCGACTGGGCGGCGACGTGCGCCTGGCTCGGGTCGCTGGTGCTGCCCGCCGACGCGCTCCGGGCGCTGGACTCGCCGCACGCGGGCGCGTTCGACCTCCGGTGCGACGTGGAGGACCGCGGGCTCGGTGCGGTGCCGTGGGAGCTGGCGCTGCGACCGGACGTGCGGCGACCGGTCGTGCTCGACCCGGCGGTCGCCACGTTCTACCGGGCCGTCTCGCGGGAGGCCGCGTACCGCGACGAGATCAGGTTCGCCCAGGTGGGCCTCAACCGGGTGCTCGGCGCGGACCTGGCGGCCGACGGCGACCTCGGCCCGCACACGCGGGACGCGGTGCTGCGGTACCGGCAGGTGCGTGGGCTCACCCGGGACGCCGACCTCGACGTCGACCTGCTGGACCGGTTGCAGCGCGACCTCGCCGAACCGGCCACGCCGTTGGTGGTCCTGGCCCAGCCGAGCGGGTCGTTGCAGATCAACTCGACCCGGGGCCACCTCGGCTCGGGGGTCGACCTGGCGCGGATGTACCGCCGGCACGGCTTCGACGTGGAGCCGGTCGACAACCCGACGCTGGACCGGCTCGCCGGCGCGGTCGCCCGTGCGGTCCACGGTGGACGGCCGCCGGCGGTGGTGCACCTGGCGGGCGGCCTGCGCGAGTCCGGCGGAGGCGTCGCGCTCACCTTCCTGGCCGGCGGCTGGGCGAAGGAGGCCTTCAGCGCCACCCCCACCGCCGAGGAGATCCCGGTGACGGCGCTCAACCGGGTGCTCGCGGCCGTGCCCCGCGACCTGTTCCGGCCGCTCGTGGTCCTCGACGTGAACCGCCCGTGGGGCTCCGAGGACGCCATCTCCTACCTGCTGCTGCGCAACGCGTTCGCGGGCGACCTGTTCGCCCTGGGCCGCTGCGCCGGCGTGCTCGGCACGGGCCTGGCCGGCGACGACGGGTACGAGCTGTGCGACTCCATGATCGGGTCGATCGCGGCCGGCCGCACGCTCGGCGAGGTGGCCGGCGGCCTGCGCTCGCCCGCGCACCGTGCGACCGGACCGGACCGGGTGCTGCCGTCCGCCGGTGTCGCGCTGCACACGCACCTGCCGTGGCTGCGGCTCGTGCCCGGACCGGGAGGACGACCATGACCACCGTCGACCGCAAGGTCGCCGAGCTGCGGCACAAGCTCGCGGGCATCGACGCGGACTTCGCCCGCTGGCGCGACGAGACCGGACCGGGCCGGACCCTGCGCAAGCACCGCACGCAGGTCGTCCGGCTCACCGACCGGCTCGGCGGGGTGGTCGAGCGGATCGGCGCGGAGCTGGACGCCGTCGCGACCGACGGCGACGACGTGCTGCGGGAGTGCCGCCGGCTCCAGCTGCGGATGCTCGAAGTGCACCGGCTGTGGGACTTCTACCGCTCGAAGCTGAACCTGCGGTACGTGGACTGGTACCGGCCGTTCCTCACCGCCGTGGACGAGTTCGCCTGGCTCTGCTACGCGCCCGCGGCGGCCGGCAGCGACCGGGAAGCGCCGCTGGTGCACCTGAGCGGCGAGTTCAGCCCGTTCACGCACCTGCGGGAGACGCCGTTCGCGGTCGAGGACGTCCCGGACGCCCTGGACACCACCGACTTCCTCGGCGTCGTCACGAGACTGCCGATCCCGATCATCGGCCTGCCCTGGTACCAGCTCGTGCACCTGCCCGACGCGACGGTGATCGCGCACGAGGTCGGCCACGCCGTGGAGCGCGACTTCGAGCTGCTCGGGACGGTGCGCGCGCTGACCCGGCCGGTGTTCACCACCATGCCGGAGGCCAGGCGGGACGCCTGGGACACGTGGCTGCCCGAGGTCTTCGCCGACCTGTACGCGGTGCTCGCGGCCGGACCGGCGTTCGTGTCGGCGCTGGCCGACCTGCTCGTCGTGGAACCGGCGCGGATGGCGGCGGAGGTCGCCGCCGGGGCACCGGTGCTGGTCCACCCGCCTGCTCCGGTCCGGCTCGCGCTGACCGCGACGGCCCTGGCGGCGACGGGGTTCACCGCGGCGGCGGACGAGGTGCGGCGATCGTGGCCGACGGCCTGCGGGCCGTACGAGGCCGACATCGCACCCATGACGACCGCGCTGCTCGACGGCCGGTACCCCGGCCTGGGCGACCGCCCGCTGCGCGCGGTGATCTCGTTCACCGCCGCCCAGCAGGCGAACGCCGTCACCGCCGCCGACGGGCTGGTGGACCACCAGCGGCCGGAGACCAGCGACGTCCGGTCCCTGGTCGCGGCCGCGCGCCTGGCGTTCGACCGGCAACCGGCCCTGTTCGCCCCGCCGCCGCCCGGCGAGGTCAACGCCCAGGACCTGATCCTCGACAAGGTCGCGAAGGCCGTCGGGGACGGCTCACGCGCCGGCGAGGACGAACGGGCGCCCGCGGTGGACGACCGGGCCGCCGGCGCGGAGCTCTACGACCTGATGGACAAGATGATTTCGGAGGCCCACGATGACCACCACGACTGACCGACCGCAGGACCCCATGGCCGCCGTGGAGGACCTCGCCCGGATGATCGCGGGCGAGGACGAACAGCGGTTCGTGCTGGTGTACCACGCCTTCGCCAACCAGGTGGACGGCTTCCTCACCGGCGACGGCGCCGAGAGCTACCGGCTGGCCCGCTCGCTGCTGCGCCGCGGCGTGTCGCCCCTGACGAGGTCGGCGGTCGGCGCGGGCGCGCAGGCCCCGACCGACAGCATCTACACCGACCCGGTGTACCTGGCCAACATGCGCGCCGTGGTCGCCGACCGCGCCCGCATCATCGGCGGCGTGCCGACGTCGGACTTCCCGGACTGCGTCGCGGTCGGCAGCGCCAACGGGTGGTGCTGCTCGGGCACGCTCGTCTCGCCGAACGTCGTCGTCACCGCCGGGCACTGCGTGGAAGGCGGCTGCGCGGCGCGCGTGTTCACCGGCAAGGACGTGAACTTCCCCCAGGACGGCGAGGTGATCGGCGTGCGGACCGCGCTCGCGCACCCCGACTACCTCCCGCCCCGGCCGACCGGCGACATCGCGGTCCTGGTGCTGGAACGCCCGACCTCGCTGCCGCCGCGGCCGCTCGCCACCCGGGACCAGCTCGCGGACGCCGCGTTCGTGCGGCTCGCGGGCTACGGCAACACCGACGTGCACGGCACGACCGGCTACGGGCGCAGGCGCATGGTCGACGTGCCGATCGCGAGCGACGACCCGCGGTACGGCGCGGACGCGGACACCGAGTTCGTGGCCGGGGCGCCGTTCCTCGACCGGGACAGCTGCAACGGCGACAGCGGCGGGCCCGCGTACGTGTCGTCGGACGACCAGTGGTTCCTGGCCGGTGCGACGTCCCGGGCCACCGCCTCCTCGCTGCGCCCCTGCGGCGACGGCGGGATCTACACCCGGGTCGCGTCCTACGAGGAGTGGCTGTGGTCCGTGCCCGGAGCCATGCGACCCTGACCGTCACCGAGCCATGCGCCCCTGACCGTCACGGGGAGCAGCCGGGCGGCCCTTGCCGGGAGCCGGGCGACCCCGACCCGCGCCGACGTCAGTAGGCGGCGGCGCGCACGGCGAACACCGAACGGCTGCCCGCGTACTCGGTCAGCGACCAGAGCTGCCCCTTGGCGGGCCAGTACGAGAAGTCCTCCGGCCCGATCGGCAGCACGTCGTGGTGCATCACGACGGACCCGCCCGGCTTGAACGTGGCCAGGTCTCCGGCGTTGCCGCTGCCGTCGCTGGTGGACAGGTAGAACTTGCCGCCGACCGCGGTGGCGCCCTGCATGCTCTGCACGGACACCTCGTAGGCCTCGCTCGCGCGGGCGTAGCCGTCCGACGACGTGGTGAGCATCCGGGTGGTGTAGTCGATGGGGAAGCGGAACAACCGGCTGCCCGCGCCGGGGTTGGCGTACTCGCCCACGACGACGCTGTCCGGGGTGCTGGTGCGGTCCAGCGACGCGAACGAGAACCGGATGGGCGCGTGCCCGTTGGTGGTCGACTGGTTGTAGGCGAACACCTGCGGCAGCACGTACTTGTAGCCGTAGGCCTGGTAGCTGCCGTCGGACTGGCGGCCGATCGCCGAGCCGTTCGTCGTGCTGGTCTGCCACAGGTGCCGCAGGTCGAAGACCCGGAAGCCGCTGCTCGTGGCGGCCACGTACAGCAGGTGGCCGTACCAGAACATGCCACCCGCGTGCAGGTTGACCGGCCGGAACGACGCGTGGCCCGCGGTCGTGGTGTACGGCTCGACCAGCAGCACGTGGCGGTAGGTGGGCGCGGACGGGGTGGCGTAGTCGACGAACGAGACCCGGATGCCCCGGTCGATGCCGTCGGTGCCGTTGTCGTACCAGCTGACCAGGATCGCGGTCGAACCCTCGTAGGTCGCCTCGCCGTAGGCGTCCGCGGTGGTCGTGATCCCCTGCGGCATCCAGTACGTGACGTCGTCGTCCCCGCTGTTCCAGCAGAACGCGGCGAGCCGGTTGGCCGCGGCCGGCGAGCAGGCGGTGGCGGCCCGGTTGCCGTCGCCGACGACGGTCGGCACGCTCACGTTCGGCAGCGCCGCGTCCAGGTCGTCGATCAGACCGGAGTAGGCGGTGGCCTTGAGGCGGAAGTTCGACGCCGGCAACGTCGTCGCCGCCTGTGCGGGCAGCGCGGGGGCCACGGCCGCGACGAGCGCCGCGGCGATCCCGACGAGCACCATCCGGTACTTCTTCACCAGACCACCGCCATTGTTGGTCGACTACTGACGAACCGCCATCATGGCGGCACTCGTCGGCCGGGGCAACGGTCGGTGTCCGGTCAACTACCGCCCGGATCAGACGCGCGGCTTGGCGTCCACCGGGATCCAGTCGGGGTGCTTGCCGGTCGCGTCGTCACCGGACGAGATGCCGCGCAGGCGGCGGTTCACCCAGGGCAGCACGTGTTCGCGGTAGTAGCGGGCCTCGCTCAGCACGCTGCGGCGTGCGGCGGGGGTCGGGTCGACCGCGTGCGCCTCGGTGGTGTGGCCCAGCGCGTTGAGGACCAGGGACGCGACCCGCTGGTGGCCTGCGGCGTTGAGGTGCAGCCGGTCCGGTGACCAGTACTCGGCCCGGCGGACCTCCACGTCGTTGAACGCGTCGACGAACAGGATGTCGTGCCGCGCGGCCAGCTCGGCGATCGCCGCCGTCAGCACCTCGCCCCGGCGGTGGATCGTGCGGCCGAACGGCAGCCGCTGCGCCGGGTTCGCCCCGCTGAGCAGCACCAACCGCACCCCGGCCGCCACGCACCGGTGAACCGCCCGTTCGGTCAGCTCGACCAGCCGCGCCAGGTCGACACCGGGGCGCATCATGTCGTTGCCGCCGCCGTTGAGCGTCACCAGGGTGGGCGCGGGCGTGAGGGCCAGCGCCGTGTCGAGCTGGCTGGTCGCGATCGGTTCGAGCAGCCGGCCGCGGACCGCGAGGTTGGCGTAGTGCACCGTCTCGCCGAGCCCGACGGCCAGTCCCGCCGCCACCAGGTCGGCCCACCCCCTGGGCGAGCCGTCGGGGAGCTCGTCGCCCACCCCTTCGGTGAAGCTGTCGCCGATGGCCACGTATCGCACTGCCGATGCCTCCCCCAGCCGGAACCTCGGCCCAGCATATGAGGCGACCCGACGTGACTCAGCACACCCGCTTCGCGGCCAGCACGCGGTGGGCCGCCTCGTCGACGCGGGCCGCCGGCAGGGCACCCGAGGCCACCGCGCCTTCGAGGTGGTCGAGCACCTCGCGCACCCGGCCGCCCGAGGACCACAGCGCGATGTCGGCGCCCGCGGCCAAGGCCTGCGTGACCGCGTCGGGCAGGCCGACCCGGTCGGTCACCGCGCGCATCGCGCCCAGGTCGTCGGTCATCGCCGGACCGGTGAAGCCGAACTCGCCGCGCAGCAGCGCGTAGGCCGCCGGGCTCAGGGTCGCGGGCACGCCGCCGGTCAGGCCGGGCACGTCGATGTGCCCCAGCATCACCACGACGTCGCCGAAGCGGGGCAGGTGCCGGTACGGGACCAGGTCGGCGCCCCGCAGCGCGTCGAGCGGGGGAGAGGTCACCGCGCCGAGGTGGGAGTCGCCGGTGGTGTTGCCGTGCCCCGGGAAGTGCTTGACCACCGGCGTGACGCCCGCCTTGTGCAGCCCTTCGGCGAACGCGAGCGCGTAGCCGAGGGCGGTGGCCGGGTCGGCGCTGAACGACCGGTCACCGATGACCGTGCGGTCGGGCTGGCCGCTGGTGTCGAGCACGGGGGCCAGGTCGGTGGTGACGCCGCGGTCGCGCAGCGCGAGCCCCCGCTTCTCGGCCACGGCGCGGACCTCGTCCGGCGACATGGCGGCCGCCATCTGGCGGGCGCTGGGCAGCGAGCCTGCGAGCGCTTCGAGCCGCTGGACCCGTCCGCCTTCGTCGTCCACGGCGACGGTCAGCGGCAACGCGGCCGCGGCGTGCACGGGCGCCAGCGCCCCGGCGCTGAGCAGGCCGACGTCGTCGCCGCCGATGAAGATGCCGCCCACCTGCTCACCCTGGACCGCGGTGAGGGCGTCGGCGGGTCCGCGCGGGTCGACGCCCACCACCAGCAGCTGGGCGAGCCTGGCCCGCAGCGGCAGGGCGGCGACGTCGTCCGCGCACGGGTCCGCGGCCGGCACCGGTGCGGGTGGCTCGGTCGAGGTGGACGAGGGCGGTGCCGACGAGGACTGGGCGGACGAGGCCTGCGCCGACGAGGACCGCAGCGCCGCGGGTTGGGTCGACCGGTCTCCGCCCGACACCGACGTCACCACGGCGAACGACGCGGCGACGAGGGCGCCGAGCGCCACGAAGAGCAGCAGCGTCGACGTCCCGGCTCTCCGGCGACCGGTGCGCTTCACTTCCGCCCGGTTCCGTAGTCCGACACGTGCGCCAGGTGCACTGTGCTCACTCCCACGTCTTCACCCGATCGGCGACGAGTCGCCGTGAGCGGCGGCCACCGCCATCGTGCGGGTGTTCCCCGGCGACCGCAACCGCGGCACAACCGGGATCACATTCACATTTCGCGTCCAGGGGCATCGAGGACAGGATATCCGTTCCACGGAACGTGCGTGGACGACCACGTTTTGCGCAGTGCGATGGTCGATCACATTTCCATGATTTTCGTGCTTTCACCGGTCAGGGCGCCACCGCCGATGTTTCCGGTGCGCGGTGTCCGGTTCGGCGGCGGCCGCGGCGGCGTCGTGCCCGGTCAGGGCGGTGCGCGGGTGAAGTGCCACGCCGGCTCGTCCTCTCGGATGCACGGCGGGTCGGTCGCGTGTGGCCGGTCACCGTTTCTCGTGGTCGATGGACGTGGCGCCGTCCGAGATCGTGCCGGGGGTCCGCCGGTGCCGCGCCGCCGGTGTGGATCGCTTTCGCGTGCGATGAGCCGAGCGTTTTTCCGATTCCGCAGGACGAGAAGGGGTCGTGCCACTTCTCGGGCATGGTCGGCAGACTTTCGACGCTGAAGTACGTCGCCGCGCGGGGCGGTCGGACGTGGCCCGGGCACTACTGTTCGGATCATGGCGAGAGGACGGGTCACCCGCGAGGACTGGACGATGGCGGCGTTGCGGGCGCTGGCCCGCGGCGGTGTGGCGGCCGTGTCCGTGGACGGGCTCGCGGGTGAGCTCGACATCACCCGTGGCAGCTTCTACTGGCACTTCAAGGACCGCGAGGCGTTGCTCGTGGCCGCGGTGGAGTTCTGGGAACAGCGCGCCACCGCCGACCTCATCACCCGGCTCACCGCCATCGAAGACCCGGTGGACAAGCTGGGCGAGGGGTTCCGGGCGGCGCTCGCCACGGAGGTCGTCGCCGGCTTGGAACCCGCGCTCGTCGCACACGCCGACCACCCCGCGATCGCCCCCGTGCTGACCCGCGTGATCGAACGGCGCATCGCCTACCTCGCCGAGGTCTACGCCGAACTGGGCCTCACCCCGGCGGTGGCACGGCGGCAGGCGGTCGTCGCCTACGCCGCCTTCCTCGGTTGGGCGGACCTGCGGCGGGTGGCCGCCGGCGTGGTGCCCGAGGTCGCGGCGGACGGCCCGCGCGGGCGTGCGGCGTTGAAGCATCTCATCGAGCAGATGACCGTTGTGCGGTAGGCCACCCGGCGTTGACATACACATGTGTATGGATCGAACATACGCATGTGTATGGTCAACTGGGAGGGCGGTCGGAGCCATGTCGCGTCGAGCGTTGACGGCGTTCCGGATCGGCGCGTGGGCGTGGGTGGTCACCGGTGTGGGACACCTGGCGATCTCGGCCGCGCTGACGCTGCGGCCGGAGGAACCCGCGGCGGCCCGTGCCGTCGCGGCCATGCAGGAGTACCACACCGAGATCGCGGGCGTCCGGCGCAGCCTGCACGACCTCGACCAGGGCATGTCGCTGGTCATGGCCGCGGCGCTGATCTTCGGCGGGGCGGTGTGCCTGCTCGTGGCGCGGTCCGCACCCGACCTGGTCACCCGGTCGCGGTCGCTCAGCGGCCTGTGCCTGGCCGCGTCGCTGGTCGTGCTCGGCCTGTCGTCGTTGCTCCTGCCCGCACCGCCCATCGCCCTCTTCGCGGTTGCCGGGGTCGCGTTCGGGTGGGCGCTCGGGACCGCTCGCACGGCCCCGGCCGCGCTGCCCGCGTGAGCGGAGACCCGTACGCCCCCCGCGGCACCGGTTCCACTATTCGCCACCTCCGCCGAAGTCGAGCCGTTTCGGCCGAGCGGTTCCGGTGGCGGCCGGACCCCGTGAGGACTGGTGGGAAACGGGTATCGTGCGGGTGAAGGATCTCCAGGTGCCGCAGCGAGAACGGGTTGCCGTGATCGGAGGCGGATCGGCATGGTCGCGCACGTCGTCGTCATCGGCGCGGGTGTCTACGGCGCGGCGGTGGCCGCCTCGCTGACCCGCCGCGGCGCCCGGGTGACCGTCGTGGACGCCGGCGCGCCCGGTGGCGGCACGTCCGGTGCGACGTTCTCGTGGACCAACTCCTGCGGCAAGCAACCGCGGTCCTACCACGACCTGAGCGTCGCGGGCATGGAGGCGCACCGGCGACTGGCGGCCGACGTGCCGCACGGCGACTGGTACCACGAGACCGGCAACCTGGAGTGGGCCGGTACCGACGCCGAGCGCGACGGGCTGCGCGCGAAGGTCGCCGGAGTGCTCGACTACGGGTACGAGGCGCGATGGCTCGACCGCGCGGAGGCGTTGGTCCTCGAACCCGACCTGGACCCCGCGGGCCTGCCCGACGACGGGATCGCCTACTTCCCCCGCGAGGGCTGGGTGGAGCCGACCCGGCTGATCGGCCACCTGCTGGCGACGGCGGTCTCCGGTGGCGCGGAAGTGGTCGGTGACGACGCGGTGACCGCCCTGGAGGTGACCGCCGGCGCCGTGCGGGCGGTCCGGCTCGCCTCGCGCAGGCGGCTCGTCGTGGACGCGGTGATCGACTGCGCCGGGCCAGGAGCGGCGCGGGTCGCCGAGCTGGCCGGCCTCGCGCTGCCGATGCGCAACACCCGGGGCGTGCTCGTCCGCACGTCGCCGGTCGCGGTGGCGGTGTCCCGGGTCGTCCACGCCCCGCACGTCCACCTGCGCCCGGACGGCGCGGGACGGCTGTTGCTGCACACGCCGGAGATCGACGACGCGGCCACCGCGTCCGACACCGGACGCATCCGCGTGGACCCGTCGGCGGTGGACGAGGTGGTCGCGGCGAGCCGTGCGCTCTACCCGGGCCTGCGCGCCGCGACCGCGGAGAGCGTCCGGGTCGGCGAACGACCCATCCCCGGCGACGGGCTGCCGGTGCTGGGGCGGGCGCTCGACCTGCCGAACTTCCACTTCGCCGTCTCGCACAGCGGCGCGACGCTGAGCCTGCACGCGGGCGACCTCGTCGCGGCGGAGGCGTTGGGGGAGGACCGGAGCGACGCTTTGGCCCCGTTCCGGTACGAGCGGCTGACCGGCGTCCACTGAGGACCGGGTGCCGTCCGCGCACTTCGGCCGGCCGTAGCGGTGGCGTCCGAGGTGATGGCGCGACCCGGGCGTGCCTGGCACTGTCGCGCTGCCCGCGCACGGATCGACCCCCCGGAGGAAGTCTTGGCGGAGGACGCGAACGGTGGGCTGCGCCGGCAGTTGACCAGCCGCCAGATCGGCATGATCTCGCTCGGCGGCACGATCGGCACCGGGCTGTTCCTCGGCTCCAGCCTCGCGATCTCCATGGCCGGACCGGCCGTCGTGGTGGCCTACCTGGTCGGCGCGCTGGCGGCGGTGGCGGTGGCCTACGCGGTGGCCGAGATGGTCGTCGTGCACCCGGAGGCGGGTGGTTTCGGCGCGGTCGCGGCGCGGTACGCGGGACCGTTGGCGGGGTACGTCCAGCGGTGGTGCTACTGGGCGACCCAGGTGATCACCGTCGGCGGCGAGGTGGTCGCGGCCGGCCTCTACGTGCGGTACTGGTGGCCCGAGGTGCCGCTGTGGGCGGCGGTGTGCGTGTTCTCGGTGGCGATCCTGGCGGTCAACTTCGCGGCCGTGCGCCTGTTCGGCGAGGTCGAGTACTGGTTCGCGATGATCAAGGTGACCGCCCTGGTCGTGTTCCTGGTGCTCGGCGCGTTCTACATCGTGCTCGGGCCGCCCGGGCAGGACGCGGCGGGGCTGTCGGCGTGGACCGCCCACGGCGGGTTCGCGCCCCACGGCCTGGTCGGCGTGCTCCTGGCGATCACCGTGGCGACCTTCAGCTACGGCGGCGTGGAGTCGGTGGCGATGACCGCCGCCGAGTCGCGCAGCCCGGCCCGGGACATCCCGCGTGCGGCCCGGCGGGTGGTGGTGCGCCTGACGCTGTTCTACGTGCCGGCCACCGCGATCATCGTGGCGATCGTGCCGTGGACGCAGGCCGCCGCGGTCGACGGCGTGGCGGAGAGCCCGTTCGTGACGCTGTTCACCTCGATCGGCATTCCGGCGGCCGCGGGCGTGATGAACCTCGTCATCCTCACCGCCGCGTTGTCCGCCGCGAACACCACGCTGTACTTGGCGTCCCGCACGATGCACTCACTGGCCCTGGACCACTACGCCCCGCCCGCGTTGGCCGCCGTGACCCGGCACGGCAGCCCGGTGAACGCGGTGCTCGCGTCGACCGCGGGGCTGGCCGCCGCCGCGGTGGCCGCGGCCGTCTCACCGGACGCGGCGTTCCCGGTGCTGCTGGGCATCGCGTTGTTCAGCGGCATGACGGCCTGGCTGCTGATCTTCATCAGCCACCTGGCGTTCCGGCGGGCCCGCCGGCACCTGCCGCCGTCGCCGGTCCGGCTGCGAGGTGGGGCCCTGACCGCCGTGCTGAGCCTGCTGTACGTCGTGCTGGTGCTGGTGGCCACGGCGTTCACCGAGGCGTTCGGGCCGGCGTGGCAGGTCGGCGTGCCGTTCGTGGCGCTGGTGCTGCTGTCCTACCCGCTGGTGCGCCGCCGCCGGTCGGCCCGGGAACGGTCGGCCGACCAGCGGGTGGACGCAACAGGGGACGAGGCGGCGAGGGCAGAGGCGGCAGGGTCTCAGACCGAGTCGACGTAGCCCTGCTCGACGATGCGCTTGGCGGACTCGTCGTACGCCGCCGGGTCCGTCGGCGCGAACGTGCCCAGCCCGTCGACGTACCGGTTGAACATGCAGAACGCCGCCGCGATCAGCACGGTGTCGTGGATCTCGACGTCGGTGGCGCCCTCGGCCCGCGCCCGGTCCACCAGCTCGGTGGTGACCTTGCGGCCCGAGTCCTGCACGGCGGCGGCGATCCGCAGCAGCGCGCGCAGCTTCTCCGACACCGGCGCGGTGTCGAGGTCCGCCTTCACCTGCTGCACCAGGGTCATGCCCTCGTCCAGTTGGGCGGCGGCGAACGCCGAGTGGGAGTTGTGGCAGAACGTGCACTCGTTCAGGGCGGACACGTAGGACGCGATGAGCTCGCGTTCCCCGGCCGGCATGGAGTGCGGTGCGCGGAGGAGGACTTCGGCCAGTTCGTTGAGCGGCTTGGCCGTCTCGGGCCGGAACCGCATCGGGCCGGTGATGCCGGGGTGGATGGTCTCGTCCAAGCCGAGGTCGATGTGCGCCATGGCGGTCACGCTAACCGTCACCGGCCACTCGGGGGGTGGCCGGTGACGGCCCGGACTGCGTGGTCCCGCAGTGCGGTGCGCGGTCCCGCCGCGAGGGGCGCGGCGGGACCGGGTGCGGTGGCGTTACTTGGCGTGGCCGCGCAGCGTGAGCAGCACGGCGCCGGTGGTGATGCCGTAGGCGACGACGTGGCCGAACAGGCTGACCCACTGGGGGCCGCCGACCACGAACACCATGTCGCTCATCATCGGGTCGGCGGTGACGCTCAACCACAGCGGCATGATGATCAGCGCGCCGAGCACCCACAGGACCGCGCCGTAGACCATGCTCGCGGCGTAGACGGGCGGCATGAGCTTGAGGTTGCGGGTCAGGAGCCCGAACAGGGCGCCCCCGATGGCCGAGATGATCATGTGGACGATGAAGCCGACGACGGCGTTGTCCACGCCGATCAGCATGCCGACCATGGGCAGCATGTCGACCCCGGCCATCAGCAGCCCGAACACGAGGCCGCCGGCGAGGCCGGCCATCGCCCCGTTCCGGATGGGCGAGTCTGACCTCGTCGACGTCGAGGCAGCGAGTGTCGCGGTCACGTTCAGCTCCTTTGTCAGTTGTAGGGCATGGTCGGGAACCAGCCGAACCCGAAGATCGACGGGACGCGCACGTCCCAGTACACGAGCAGGAACACACCGAGTGCGATCAGCAGCGAGGCGCTGACCAGGGTCGAGCGGCGCGTGTGGCTGCTGAACCACCGCAGGAACCGGCCCTTGGTGCCGAGGGCCAGCGCCGCGAACACGATCACGACGAGCAGGACGTTGCCGATGGACTGGAGCACGAACGTGCCCGCGCCGAAGAGCGGGTTCCCGGACTCCACCGCGGAGCGGAACAACTTGATGAACATCGGGTAGGGCCGGCCGATCAGGAACGCGCCGACCAGCGCGCCGAGCACGACCACGCGGGCCACCGGCCGGCCGCGGAAGACGTCGGGCACGACACCGAGGGCGGCCAACCCGAGGTAGGCCATGGCCAGGCCGACGATGCCGAACACGATGGCCGACTGCACCAGGCGCACCGGCATGGTGCCGACCATCGCGCTGGACAGCTGCGGCAGGCTCGGTCCGACCAGCACGCCGATCGCGCCGTAGACCGCCGACACGCCCACCATGCCCGCCGTGAAGAAGCCGAGGGGGCGCAACAGGGATCTCAAGGTGCCCTGTGCGGTCCCGCCGGCTTCGCTCATCGGGCCGATCGAGGCGGCCATCGCGATGTTGCACGCGGTGAACGTGCCCGCGAGCCCGGAGACGAAGGCGAACGCCAGGCCGGCGGCGGTGCCGGCGATCGAAGCCGTCGCGGCTTCCTCACCGAGCAGCGCGTTGGCCACGTTCGCGCCGATCACGTGATCGACGAACTCGTAGGACCACAGCACGGACAGCAGTACTCCGGCGATCACGCTGCCGAATATCAGCCGTCCTGATCCTGTGGCACGATCGGTGCCGATGTCGGGCCGGGCATTGACCACGGGCGTCCACCTCGCTTCGGTCGGGTGTGGAATGCGGTCGACTCAATGTCCTGGGCGGCGCACCGCTCCGACAACTTCCATGCTGCTGTCCTCGCCGCACGAAATGGCGGGTTCAGCGCGCCGTGCCGCACCGGGCGCTGTTCAGGGTGTCGAGGACGGCCGTGTACGCGGGCTTCTTGGCGCCGGCGGAGGTGAACAGCAGCGGGGTGGAGGAAGCCCGCCACGAGTCGCTGTCGCGGATGCCCCACACCGTGATGCCGGTGCAGCGGTCGACCGCCAGGCAGGCCCGCACGACGCGCCGGTAGCTCTCGGCCTGGGCCGTGCCGGATCCTTCGACGTCCAACTCGGTCAGCTGCACGTCCACGCCGAGGTCGGCGAAGTTGCGCAGGGTGGTGACGAAGTCGGTCGGCACCGGGTGGTTGGCGCCGAAGTGCGACTGGAGGCCGACGCAGTCGACGGGCACGCCGCGGGACCGGAAGTCGCGCACCATCCGGTACACGGCCTGGGTCTTGGCGTGCGACCAGTTCTCGATGTTGTAGTCGTTGTAGCAGAGCTTCGCGCCGGGGTCGGCCGCCCGGGCCGCGTGGAACGCCGCCTCGATCCAGTCGTCGCCGGTGCGCTGGAAGTTGGAGTCGCGCCGCGCGCCGGTCGGGCCGTCGGCGAACGCCTCGTTGACCACGTCCCAGGCGAGGATCCGGCCGCGGTAGTACGCCATCACCTGCGTGACGTGGTTGAGCATCGCCTGCCGCAGCGCCGCGCCCGACAGGTTCGTGAGCCAGCCGGGCTGCCCCGCGTGCCAGAGCAGGGTGTGCCCGCGCACCCGCTTGCCCTGTTGCGCCGCGTGGTTCACGATCCGGTCGGCCGCGGTGAAGGTGAACCGGCCCTGGCTCGGCTCGGTCGCGTCGAGCTTCATCTCGTTCTCCGGCGTCACCACGCCGAACTCGCGGTCGAGGATGCCGGTGTAGGCCGGGTCGGACAGCTTGTAGGCCGTGACGCCCGCCCCGAAGTACCGGCCGGTGCGTTGCGCGGCCTCCGCGAGCGTGGCGGCGGGTGGGACTGCGGCGGAGGATGGGACGGCGGCCGCGGCGGCAGGTGCGACCGGGAGCAGCACACCTGCCGCGGTGAGGGTCGCGGTGGTCAAGGCCAAGGACGCGGATAAGAGTTTTCGCACTTCGAAGCCCCTTTCGGCACGGAGGTGCCACACGATCGTGGGGTCCGAGCGCGGCGGGCAATGGTTATCGAGAGTTTTCGAAACCACGGCGGCCGTAGGTGAGTCGCCGCAGCAGCCATTCGGCCGGACCACCGCGGTCCACGCGGCGCAGCACGTCGGCCAGGGCGACGGTGGCCAGCCAGGTGAGGACCGCGATCCCGGACGCGGCCGCCGTGCCCGCCTCGGTGCCGAGCCCGCCCGCGTAGGGCACGAAGACCGCCACGAACACCACGGACTGCAACAGGTAGCAGGTGAGGGATCGCCGTCCGCACGCGGCCAGGGCGGTCAGCGCCCGACCCGGCCGGGTGACGCGGGCCGCGACCAGCCCCACGAGTGCCGCGTAGCCCACGCCTCCGGCCAGCCCGGTGACGCCGTGCAGCACGTACGCGGGCACCGACAACGCCGCCGGTGCCCGCGTCCACACCCCCGCGTCCAGCAACGCCAACGGGGCACCGCCGAGCACGGCCAGGCCGATCCCGGCGAGAGCGGTCACGCGCAGGACCGGGACGTGGTGGTGCGGCTCGTCCAGCAGGCGACGGCGGGCGGCCCACACGCCGAGCACGAACGGGATCACCAGTTCCACCACCAGCATCGGCGTCAGCACACCCCACAACGTCACGCGCTCGCCCAGGGCGGTCACCGGGTCGGTCGCGGCGACCATGCCCGAAGGGCCGCCGAACTCGGCGATCCGCATCCCGTTGACCAGTGCCGCGCCCGTGTGCACGAGCAGCCACGCGCCGGCGAGCACGAGCAGCGCGCGGTCACGCCACCGCAGGACACCGACCATCAGCAGCCCGGCCAACCCGTAGGCGGCGAGGATGTCACCGAAGAACAGCAGCAGGGCGTGGCAGCACCCGAACACCAGCAACCACCGGCTCCGCCTGCGCAGCAACCCGCGCGTGGCGCGCCAGTCACCGGTCTGCTTGCCGGTGAGCTGCACGAACCCGTAGCCGAACAGCGCGGCGAACATCGGCATGGCCCGGCCGTCGACCAGCGCCACCTGGAGCCCGGTGACGACGCGGTCGAGCGTGCCGCCGTCGATCGCGTACGCCCGGAAACCGGTCGGGTGGCCGGACAGGTACATGTGCGCGTGGGCCAGCGCGATCATCAGCAGCATCGCGCCGCGGGCCAGGTCGGGCGCCAAGGCACGTCCGCCGGCGAGCGGCCGGGGGAGCGTGGCGGAAGATGTGGACAACGGAACACCCCAGTTGGATACGGCTTCGTAGCTTATCGAGGGGATAAGCTACGGCACCGTGTCTTGAGATGGAAGTGACATGGAGAAAGCGGTCGCCAGGGCGCCGGAGCGGCGGCGCGGCGAGGCACTGGTGCGCGCCATCCACGAAGCCGCGCTCGCCGAACTCGCCGAGGTCGGGTTGGGTCAACTCAGCATGGAGGGCATCGCCCGCCGGGCGTCCACCGCCAAGACCGTCCTCTACCGGCGTTGGGCGAGCCCGCACGAGCTGCTGGTCGACGCGGTGGCCCAGGCCCACCCGGTGGAAGTGCCCACCGCCACCGCGGACGACCTGCGCACCGACCTGATCGCGGCGCTCACCGTGCTGACCGACTGGATGCCGACCCCGGCGGCGACCGCGGTGCTGGCGATCATCTCCGAGCGCCACCGCTACCCGGCCCTGGCGGAGGCCCTCTACACCGAGGTCTTCGACCCCCGGGGCGGCACCTTCACCAGCACGGTCCTGCGCCACTACGCAGCCAACGGCGGTCTGGACCCCCGCCGGCTGACCCCCATCACCACCCAGATCGGCGAGGCGATGGTGTTCAAGCTGTCCATGGACCTGGGCCGGGTGCCGACGCGGGACGAGCTGGCCGCGATCGTGGACGAGGCACTCCTCCCGGCGCTCGGCTTCCCACCCGGCTGACGGACTCGCCGACCGACCTCCGGTCCGGTCGACGGATGCGGGTCCGGCGCCGTCGCCGGACCGGGCCGACCGCAGGGGTACCGGCTCAGCGGTTCGTCCCGTCGCGGCCCCGGCGCAGGGCCAGCTCGGCGAGGACGGTGGCGCCGTCGGGCAGCACCGCGTCGTCGAACCGGGCGAGCGGGGAGTGGTTGTCGGTGGTGCCGTCGCCCGCGCCGAGCGGGATGAAGGCGCCGGGGACCTCGCGCAGGACGCGGGAGAAGTCCTCGCCCCCCGGCATCGGGTCGGCCAGCGGCCGGTAGCGGTGGCCGAAGAGCTCGGTGATCGTGTCCGCGACGAACGCGGTCTCCCGGGGGTTGTTCACCGTCATGGGATACCCGTCGACGTAGGTCACGTCGGCGCGCAGGCCGTGCGCCCGCGCGATCGACCGGGCCAGCTCGACCGACGCGTCCTTGATCCGCGCCTTGGCCGCGGCGGAGAACGTGCGCACGGTCGCCTCGAACCGGGCCGTGTCGGGGATGACGTTGCGCTTGGTCCCCGCGTGGAACGACCCCACGGTCACGACCACCGGGTCGAAGATGTCGGACTGGCGGGTGACCAGGGTCTGCAACGCCGTGACGATCTCGCACGCCACCGGGATGGGGTCCTGCGCGCGGTGCGGCCGGGCGCCGTGCCCGCCCGAGCCGACGACGGTGACCTCCAGCCCGTCCGACGCCGCCATCGTGGTGCCCGGCCGGGCCGAGAACACGCCGTGCGGCACACCGGCGCTGAACACGTGCAACGCGTAGGCGGCCTCCGCCCGGCGGCCCGCCGCGTCCAGCACGCCCTCGGCGATCATCGCGGCCGAGCCGTCCCACCCCTCCTCGCCGGGTTGGAACATGAAGACCACGTCCCCGGCCAACTCGTGCCGCCGGGCGGCCAGCAGGTGCGCGGCGCCGACCAGCATCGCGGTGTGCAGGTCGTGGCCGCACGCGTGCATCGCACCGTCCACGCGGGACGCGAAGTCGAGCCCCGTGCGCTCCTGCACGGGCAGCGCGTCCATGTCGGCGCGCAGCAGCACCACCGGTCCCGGGCGGGCGCCACGCAGCACGCCGGTCACGGAGGTCAGCGCATCGCCCGTGGACAGCTCCAGCGGCAGCCCGTCCAGCGCGGCCAGGACCTTCTCCTGCGTGCGCGGTAAGTCCAGGCCGATCTCGGGGTCGGCGTGCAGTCGTCGGCGCAGCCGCACCAGGTCGTCCATCAGGGCCGCGTTCTCGCTCGGTGACATGGGTGGTCTCTCCTCCGGTCCGTGGCGGGTACTTGCCCGAGGATCACGGTCCGTGTCACGCTCGCCGCCACAATTGCCGAGATCGCTCAGGGGATGGCCTCCAGTGCAGGATTCGTTCACGCCCGACGAGACGGACCTGAGGCTCGTCCACGCCCTCCAAGCCGCGCCGAGGGCCACCTGGCACGAGGTCGGCCGGTCGCTCGGCATCGACCCGGTCACCGCGGCACGCCGCTGGCAGGCGCTGGTCGAGGCGGGCACCGCGCGGGTCACCGCCTACCCCGACGTGCGGCTGTGGGCCAAGGACCACTGCAACGCGTTCATCGAGATCGACATCGAGCCGACCGCCCGTCCGCACGCGGTCGAGGTGCTGTCCCGCATACCGCAGATCGTCTCGATCTCGATCATCAGCAGTGGCCGGGACCTGTTCCTGACCGTGCTGACGCCGGACCTCACCACGTTGTCGCACGTCGTGCTGCACCAACTGCACGGCCTGCCGGGGCTGCGCCGGACCCGGACGCACACCGTGACCACCGTCTACGGCGAGGGCAACCGCTGGCGGCTCGGCGCGCTGGAACCGCAGCGGCGCGCGCAGCCCGCCCACCCGGTCCAGCCGACCGGCGGCCGCGCGGTCTGGAAACCCCACCACCGGGAGGTGCTGCGCACCCTGGACGACGGGCGCAGGCCCGCGGCCGAGATCGCGGCCCGCACCGGCAAGAGCGGGTCCACCGTCCGCCGGTGGCTCAACGAGATGGTCGAGGACCGGCTGCTGTCGCTGCGGTGCGAGGTCGCGCAACCGGTCACGGGGTGGCCGATCGCCGCGACGTTCTGGGCCAGGGTGCCGCCGGACGAGCTGGACCGGACCGCCACCGCGTTGACCGAACTGCCCGAGGTGCGCCTGTGCGCGGCCGTCACGGGCGCCGACAACCTCGTGATGACGTTGTGGCTGCGGTCCCTCGGCGACATCCAACGCCTGGAGGCCGAACTCGCCCGGCGACTGCCCGCGCTCACCCTCACCGACCGCGCCGTGACGTTGCGCGCGGTGAAGCGGATGGGCTGCCTGCTCGACGACACGGGCCGGATCACCGACGTGGTGCCGATCGACCCCTGGGCGCGCGATCATGGCGGAACCGGGTAGCCGCGGCACGCGGAGGGCGTAGTTTCGACGCCATGCGCGTCCTGTTCGCCGCCCTCGCGTCGGTCGGTCACACCTATCCGCTGATCCCGCTCGCGATCGCCGCACGGGATGCCGGGCACGAGGTGCACTTCGCCGTCGGTGAAGAGGTGCACGCGCCGTTGGCCGCCAACGGGCTGCGCCCGTTCCGCCCCGCGGACACGTTCTACGAGATGTACCCCGAGGACCTGGAGCCCGAGCTCGCGCGCTTGCGGCCCGACCTCGTGGTGCACGGTTGGGGAGTGCCGGGTGCCGCGGTCGCCGCGCACCGCGCGGGCATCCCGGGGCTCTGGCACGGCTTCGGCCGCATGTTCCCCGACGGGATCGGCCTGGCGCTGCCGACGGAGAACACCGAGGCACCCGGCCTGCCGCACGTCGACATCTGCCCGCCGTCGTTGCAGGACAGGGACTTCGTGGCCACCCAGCACCGGATCGAGCTGCGTCCGGTCGGGTACGCCGACCCCGGCGCACTGCCCTCGTGGGACGGTCGGCGCGCGTCGCAACCCCTGGTCTACCTGACCCTCGGCACGGCGTTCGGCACCGCGGAGCTGCTGGCCACGGCGGTCAAGGGGTTGGCGGCGCTGGACGCGCGCGTGGTCGTCGCCACCGGTCGGGTGCGGCCCGACCAGCTCGGCGACGTGCCGGACAACGTCACCGTGCACGCGTGGCTGCCGCAGGCGGAGTTGTTGCCGCACGTGGACGTGGTCGTGCACCACGGCGGCAGCGGCACCACGCTCGGCGCGCTCGCCGCGGGCGTGCCGCAGCTGATGCTGCCCCAGGGCGCCGACCAGTTCGCCAACGCCGACGCCGTCAGCGCCGCCGGGGCCGGGCTGCGGCTCCTCCCGGGCGACGTGGACCCGGACGCCATCGCCGACCACGTCCGGACCCTGGTGCGCGACGATGAGTACGCCGGTGCCGCCCGCGCCATCGCCGAGGAGATCGCCCGGATGCCGTCGCCCGCCGACGTCGCCCGCCGACTCCCGGACTACACCTGACGGGGGCCGACCCGACCGTCCCGACGCCCGACCGGGTGATCGACACGGCGTTCCCGTCGAGTTCACGCAGCGGAAACCATTGGCCGCCCCGCGTGGACTTACAGTCTTGCCATCCTCGACGAGATTGATCCCTTCATCGGAACGGCGGCGACCTCCCTGCCCGCGGCGCAGGGTCTCGCCGCTACCTGGTGGTGGCCGAAAGCGCAGATCGGCAACACCCACCCGGGCGCGACCTCCCCGCTCGGGATGGTGTCCGCCTGCGCCTACTCGGGCGCCTACCCGACGGGCTACGGCCGGTACACGAAGAACACCGAGGGCCTGCCGGAGGAGATGTTCGACCGGCCGCAGGCCTCCGGGTTCACCCACTTCCAGCAGTCCGGAACCGGAGCGATCCGCAAGTACTACAACTACGTCCGGGTGACCCCGATGGTGCAGCAGCTGGACACGCTCGGTCAGGCCTGGCCGCTGCACGACGAGGTCGCCGAAGCCGGGTACTACGCGGCCACGCTCGACACCGGCGTCCGGTGCGAGATCACCGTCGGCGCCAAGGTCGCGGTCCACCGGTACACGTTCCCGGAGCACCGGGCCGCCCGGATCGTGGTCGACCTGTCGTGCGGCGGGCTGGCCATCGACCACGGCCGCACGGTGCCGCTGCGGGCGCACGTGGAAAGCCTCGGGCACGGCCGCGCGCAGGGCACGGTCGTCGTGGAGGGCGTGCCGCTCTCGGTGCACATCGAGGTCGACACGCCGGGGTGGCGCCAGATGCTCTGGCACGACCGCCGGCTGATCGAGGGCGGCACCCGGCTGGACTTCGACCGCATCCGGCAGACCACGCTGCGCCCGTTCGGACTGCTGTTCATCGGGCCCACCCACGCCGGGCAGAGCGTCGAGGTGCGCATCGGCTTCTCCCTGCGAGGCTGCGAGCAGGCCGAGCGCAACCTGCACCGCGAGTGCGGCGAGAGCCCGCCCGCGTTCGACGCCATCCGGGCGGGGACCAGGGAGCGGTGGCGCGACCACGTGGGCCGCGTCGAGGTCGAGGGTGGGTCGCCCGCCCGGCGGCAGGTGTTCGCCACCGCCCTGTACCACTCGCTGATCAAACCGTGCTTCGCCGACGACGAGAGCCCGTTCTGGCCGACGTCCGGGCCGTTCGCCTTCGACGTCTGCACGATGTGGGACATCTACAAGACCCAGGTGCCGCTGCTCGCCGCGATCGTGCCGGACCGGGCGGTCGACCTGCTGGAGTCGCTGATCCGGGTGTGCGAGGAGGAGGGCAACTTCCCGATCGGGTACCGGATGGCGCGCGGCGCGGACCGGTTCTTCCGCCAGGCCAGCGCCCTGGTGCACACCGCGTTGGCCGACGCGCACGCGCTGGGCCTCGGCGACCTGGACTGGAACTGGGCGCTGGTGCACATGGAAGCCGACCTGCGCCGGTTGTACGGCGAGGACTTCTACGAGCACGGCGTCGTGCACCCGATCTCGCACACCCTGGACCTCGCCTACGCCTACCACTGCACCGCGGGCGTCGCGCGGGCCCTGAACGACGGCCGGCTCGCCGACGACCTCGCCGCGCGCAGCCTGCTGTGGACGAACGCGTTCGACCCGGCCACCGGCCTGCTGCACGACTCGTCGTTCTACGAGGGCGGCAAGTGGAACTACTCGTTCCGGCTCATGCACGACATGGCCGGGAGGATCGCGATGGCCGGTGGTGACGACGCGTTCGTCACCATGCTGGACGCGTTCTTCGGCTACGGCGCGGCGGCGGTGACCCAGCCGGGCAGGCTGCCCGACCCGGCGGAGATGGCGGTCGGCTACGCGCTGAACCGGTTCGAGGGCCTCAACAACGAGCCGGACATGGAAGCGCCCTGGTCCTACCACTACGCGGGCCGCCCGGACCGCACGGCCGAGGTCGTGCACGCCGCGCTGACCTGGCAGTTCGGCACCGGTCCCGGCGGGCTGCCGGGCAACGACGACTCCGGCGGGCTCAGCTCCTGGTACGTGTGGGCCTCGCTCGGGCTGTTCCCGATCGCCGGCCAGAACCTGTTCCTGGTCAACGCGCCCGCGTTCGCGCGGGCCACGGTCCACATCGGCGACCGCGACTTCGTGGTCGAGACCAGGGGCCACCGGGAGACACCGGTCAGCTCCGACGGGCTGGAACGGGTGCCACCACCGCAGTACGTGCAGTCCGCCCGGCTCAACGGCAGACCGCTGGACGTCGCGCACATGCGTGCCACCGACATCCACGCGGGCGGGCGGCTGCAACTCGAACTCGGCCCCGAGCCGTCGGCGTGGGGCCGTGAAGTCCGACCACCGTCACTGTCCGACTCACCCGCGACGGGAGCCCGCACATGAGCAGGCCGAACCGCCGCCTCGTCATCGTGGTGCGGGCCGATCCGGTGATCTGCGGTCACTCCGGTGAGGCCCGCAACCTGGCCGAGGCCGCTTTGACCCGGGGCTTCGACGACGTGCGGCTGCTGACGTGGCCCATACCCGCCCTGCAGGCGGCCGGGCTGCCGCTGAAGCCGCTCGACCGGATCATGCCCTACAGCGCGGGCATCACGGTGGAGCGGCCGGAGCCGGTGGGCGACTACCGGGTGCCCGACGGCCGGTACGTGGCCGGGCTCACCGGCCGCCTGGTCGAGCTGCTCGCCGAACCGGTGCCGACCACGTGCCTGTCGATGTACCTCGCGCCGCACACGGCGGTCGTGGGCGAGGCCGTGGCGGCGGCGCGCGCGGCCGGCTTCGCGCCCGACGTCCGCACCATCGCGAAGGCGGTGGGTTCGGACGTCACCAACGTGATCCGCTCGTGCCTGCGCGAGAACCGGTTCGGTGCGGCGGTGGCCCTGTTCACCACGTTCCTGGCCAACGACCAGGTGATCGCGGTGTCGGAGTACACCAGGCAGGAGATCATCGCCTCCGCCGAGGCCGTCGACGCGCACTGCGGCACCCGCCTGGCCGACGAGTGCCGCGGCCGGGTCTCGGTCAGCTACCCGCCGATCGACACCTCGGCCTACCTCGACCTCGACCCGGGGCGGGTCGACGCCGCCCTGGCGCGACGCGGCCTCGAACGTGACGGCTACGTGCTGTTCCTGTCCCGGGTGGCGCGGGCGAAGGGCATCCACGACCTGGTGACGGCGTTCGCCCGGTCGCGGGCCCGGTCGCGGGTGAAGCTCGTCGTGGCCGGGAACGGTCCGGCCCTGGAGGACATCCGGGCGCTGACGCGTGACGACGAGCGGGTCGTGCTGCTGTCCGACGTGGACGACGACGAGAAGCCGTTGCTGATGCGCGGCTGCGCCGCCTACGCGTTGCCGACCAAGCCCGAGCCGGACTTCGTGGAGACCTTCGGCATCGCGTTGGCCGAGAAGATGCTCGCCGGCGGCGGACCGGTGATCACGACCACCACCGGCGGCACCGGTGAGGCGGTCGGCGGCACGGCGATCATCGTGGAGGCCGGTGACGTCGCCGGCCTCGCCGCCGCGATCGACCGGGCGGTGCTGGAGCTGTCACCGGAGCAGCGGCGGTCCATGGAGGACCGGGCCAGGGCGCACGCCATGTCGTTCGACCGGGCCCGGGTGTTCGACGACCTGTTCGCGACGTCCCAGGCCACCCCGATCTGAGCCCCGTCATGCGGCGTCCGCGAAGAACATCGCGGCCGACAGGTAGCAGAACACGAACAGCCCCAGGTAGATCGTCGACGAGTACCCGAACTGGTGCCGCAGCGGCACGGCCAGGGTGCCGACCACGGGGCTTTGCACCGCCGGCAGCCATCGTCGTACGTGGCCGGCGTCCGGGGTGAGCCAGGCCATCGCCAGGAAGACGTTGACCAGCGCACCGAGCAGGACGGTGCCGAACTGGTCGTCGAAGGACAGCAGGAACTGCAACTGGGTGATCAACAGGGTGACCATGACGATGTTCAGGCGTGTCCGGAATCGCCGATAGGTGGTGCGAGCTGACGTCAGCTCGACGGCCAGCCAGAAGAGGTAGAGGCAGCAGGGCAGGCAGATCCAGAACATCAGCCCGGTCACCCAGGGGATCAGACGGCCCGAGCCCTCGTCATGGACGAAACTGCTGTACACGCGGCCTTCGCCGAACAGGGCGACGGCCGCCAACCAGGTCGCGCACAGCCTCATGGCGTGGCTCTTGTACCGCACCGGTCCGGGCACGACCGTTCTCGTCAACCTCTCCGGAAGGGCCGGGAACGAGTAGTCCGCACTCGTCGACGAGCCCTGTCGAAGGGAGCGCGCGAGCAGCGCGAGCTTGTCGTGCGAACGCTCCCGGTAGTCGAACCACTGGTGTCGACCGAGCAGCGCCAGGGTTTCGACCTGCCGGACGCTCGTGCACACGACGTAGACCAGGTCGGGATTCTCCCGCTCAAGCTCCTCCAGCCAGTCCAGCCGGGTGCGGTTGGTCAGCAGGACGATGGGGACTACGCGCCGTTCCGGGCTCTCACCGTCGGCGTGCCCGCGGTCGGCCAGTGCGGCCTCGATCTCCGCTGCGATGTGACCGTCCGCGGGATGGTGCAGCAGTCGCCATCCCGGCGGCCGTTCCGATGCGGTCCGCGACGGTAACCGCGCAGGCAGGACGTGGTGGTCGCCCCTGTGCGCACCGGGCGGCTCGTTGTGCTGGAGCCGCAGTCTTTCGGGTGCCACGCCGGTGGCCAACCAGCGGTACAGGGAAGCGGAGCGCCGCGACTTCCAGAACGCGACCACCGCGAGTCCGAGGAGCAGCAGCGTCGGCCAGCGCCATTGTGCGCTGGTGGCTGTCAGGTACGGGCTCGCGTCACCGGTGGAGAGGAAGGAAGAACCGTAGGTGAAGGCATACGACGAGCCGTAGTCCACGTACTGCCCGAGCAGCATGTCGTCGAGGTCCCGCCATGCCGAGGAGTGCAGGTTGGCCGGTGTTGACATCAGTCCGCCGGTGACGCTGACGATCACGTGGCTGGTCGAGTGCTCGATGAAGCTGGTGTTCACGTAGAGCCAGGCCGAGCCGAGCAGGGCGAGCGGCAGCAGGGCGAGCACGAATCTCCGCCGATAGAGCACGGCCACCAGGAGGAACGCTGACAAGGCCGTGAGCAGCAGGGTCATGACGGTGATGCCCAGGAAGGCGTAGACCTTGCTGGACAGCCCGTGGAAGGTGAACCCGAGCAGGTGGGTCGTGAAGCTCGGATCGACGTCCTCGGGCAGGTTCCGCGCGTGCGGCTCGGTGATCGCCAGCAACACCCGGGCATTGAGCACGTCGAAGAACAGGCTCGCCGCGAATATCAGGCCCAGGGCCGTCGTGGTCAGGAAGACGCTCGGGGGCAGGCGTGACGGGAGGCGGAGCGGATTCCCCTTCGGCGCACGGTCGCGGTGACGCCGGGGCTGGGTGAGCAGCTCCACCAACGTCTCCACCTTCGCTTCGAACCGGCTGCGCAGGTCGATGATCGCCACGGCTTCGCGACTCAACTCAGGTGGCAGTGCCACGGCCTCGAAGAGGACGACGTACACCTGCTTGCCGTCCTTGAGCGCGGTGCGCCACTCGTAGTCCACGTTCTTCGACTTCAAGGCGTCACGTGACGCCACCAGCACCAGCGACGTGCAGGCCGCGAGGCCCCCGTCGATGCTCTCCTTCCAGTCGGCGCCCGCCTGGATCCGGTGGGTGTCGAACCACACGGGTATCGCGTTGCCGTCCAGTCGCAGCATCAACGATTCGGCGAAGTAGAACTGCCTGCGCGAATAGCTCAAGAAGACCTGGGGGCTGCCCGCTCGATCTTTCCGGCCGGTCGGCCGGTCGACGTCCCCGTCCGGCGGTGTCCCGTCCGCGTCCGCCTCGTCGGGCACGTCGTCGAGGCGGGAATAGACGTAGAGCAGGACGAACGGGCTGACGATTGTGAACGTTAGGATGTATCCGTCCACCGATGCCTTGGTGAACACGGCGATGACAAATCGCAACACCTCGGCGGAAACGGCGACGGCGAAACCGGCGTTACGCCGGGCGAAGACCAGGAGGACGCCGACGACCTCGCCGGCGGAGACCACCCCCATGACGAGGTCCCAGGGCGACGAGCGCCCGTGGTCGATGTCGACCTCGAACTCGGTGACACCGCTGTACGTCGCCCAGGCGGCCTGCATGAGGACGAGCGAGAGCAGGACGATCGGTAATGTGCCGTCCTTCGTCGAGGCACGTGCGCCGGCGAGGTGATGCATGGTCTCCCACTTCGTGACACAGCGACCGCGGTCGACGTCCTGGCTGAACTCGTTCCGAGCACCCTGCCGTGCACTCGTGCCGGTCAGCGCCTCGGCGACACAGTAGCGTCAGGCGACTGACCCGCACCGTCACCGATCGGGCGACCGACCCGTGGAATCACCACCGTCCGGTGACCCACCTCCGCAGCAAGGTCGTGCCCCGTCCGCGTGAGTTTGAACCGGCCGATCCCGGCTACACCTCGGCCATGCCGATCACCGACCTCTTCCGGCGGATCAGCTCCGCCTACTCCGCCGGCGAGCAGCGCCCACTGCGGGGTTACCTGGCGACCCTCTGCTCGTACGGCGCGCTCGTCACCGGGGCCACCGTCGCCGGTCGCCGGGCCGGGGTGCGCCTGCCCGAACAGGTCTCGCTCAGCGACGTGGCCCTCCTGTCGCTGGCCACGCACAAGGCCAGCCGCCTGCTGACGAAGGCAGCGGTGACGAGCGTGCTGCGCGCGCCGTTCGCCCGGTTCGACGGACCGGCCGGGCCCGCGGAGGTCAACGAGTCGGTCCGCGGCGACGGGATCCGGCACGCGGCCGGCGAGCTGGTGACCTGCCCGTTCTGCTCGGGCGTGTGGATCGCCACGGCGTTCACGGCCGGTCTGGTGTTCGCGCCGCGTGCGACCCGGCTCGCCGCGACCACGCTGTCCGCCGTCGCGGTGTCGGACTGGCTGCACTTCGCGGACAGCAAGCTCAAGCAGCCCGCCCACAACGACTGAGCGCACGAACACCGGGCGTGCCCGCAAACGTGCGGGGTCGACTCGCCGCGCAAGGGGCAGGCTCGCAAGGCGTTCGGGTATCTTCGGATGACGCGGCAGGCACACTGCTCCGATCCCGTCGGGCGAGGTGGCGTGGATGGTGCGCATCGAATCCGCTGTCCACCGGACGATCCTGGTCGTCGACGTCGAGATGTTCGGCGACCCCGACCGGACCGATCGCAACCAGGTGGCCGTGCGAGCGGGCGTGTCCCGGGCCCTGCGGCGCGCGTTCGGCAAGGCCGGGATCCCGTGGCGGCGGTGCGATCGCGAGGACCGGGGTGACGGCGTGTTCGTCCTCGCACCACCGGACGTGCCCAAGGCCCGTTTCGTCGAACGGCTGCCGGAGGAGCTGGTCCGCGCGCTGCGCGAGCACAACGCCGCCCACGCGCCGGAGGAGCGGATCCGGCTGCGGATGGCGTTGCACGCGGGCGAGATCCGCTACGACGACCACGGGGTGACGGCGGCGGCGATCAACCTCGCGTTCCGGCTGCTGGACTCGGCCCCGCCGAGGTCCGCACTGGCCGGCTCGTCCGGTGTGCTCGCGGTGATCGTGTCGTCCTGGTTCCACGACGAGGTGGTGCGGCACAGCGCCGTGGGCGCGGGGTCCTTCGAACCGGTGGGCGTGGAGCTCAAGGAAACCTCGGCGGTCGGTTGGATCACCCTGCCCGACGACCCGCGTCCCGTCACGGCCGCCCCGCCACCGAGGACGGCACCACCGCCGGACGAGCCGAAGCCGGACGAGCAGAAGTCGACCGACCCGAAGTCGGACGCACGGCCGGGCGTGCGGCGGACGCTCCCGCGGGACACCACCGCGTTCACCGGCCGCACGGACGAGGTGGCGTGGCTGCTGGCCGCGGCGCGGGATCGGGACCAGCCCGCGGTGCTCGCGCTCGACGGCATGGCCGGTGTCGGCAAGACCGCGCTCGCGGTCCACGCGGCCCACCGGATGGCCGACCTCTTCCCCGACGGCCGGCTGTTCCTGCCCCTGCACGCGCACACCGACGGCCGCGAGCCGCGTGATCCGTCGGAGGCGCTCGCGTCGCTGCTCAGCGGCGTCGGGTTCGACGCCAAGCACGTGCCGACCAACCTGGACGACCGGGCGGCGCTGTGGCGCGACCACCTGTCCGGCAGGCGCGTGCTGCTCGTCCTGGACGACGCGGCGAGCGCGGAACAGGTCGAGCACCTGCTGCCGCCCACCGGCGGGTGCCTGGCGCTGATCACCAGCCGCCGCCGGTTGACCTCGCTGGACAACGCCGCGACGTTGACCCTGGGCACCCTCCCGCCGCACGACGGCGCCGCGCTGTTCGCCCGCCTGTCCGGCCGCCAGGACGTCGCAGACGTCGGTGACGTCGCCGCGGGTGGTGACGCGGCGGCGTCGGTGGGGGAACTGGTGCGGTTGGCGGGCCACCTGCCGCTGGCGATCTCGCTGCTCGCGGGCCGGTTGCGGCACCACCCGTCGTGGACGGTCGAGGACCTGGTGGACGACGTGCGCACGGCGCGCGACCGGCTCGGCGAGACCCGCGCCGAGAACGTCGCCGTGGCCACCGCGCTCGACCTGTCCTACCGCAACCTCTCCGACGACGGCCGCCTGCTGTTCCGCCGCCTCGGCCTGCATCCCGGTGTCGACCTGGACGCGCACAGCGCCGCCGCGCTGGCCGACATCACGCTGTTCGACGCCCGCGCGCTGCTGCGCGCCCTGTACGACGACCACCTGGTCGAGGAGCCGTCCCGGGACCGCTACCGGATGCACGACCTGGTCCGCGAGCACTCGCGCGCCCTGGGCCGCGACGACGGCGAGGCCGAGAACCGCCGGGCCCTGGACCGTCTCCTCACCTACTACCACCGCACCGCCGCCGACGCCGACGACCTGATCAGCGACGACGGCGGGTCGACGCCCCACCGGATCCCGCCTCCCCGGCCGCTCGGCGCCGGCGACTCGCACTTGAGCACCACGGCCGAGGCGTGGACGTGGATCCGGGCCGAGCACTCGAACCTGATCGCCTGCCTGCTCGACCCGGCGAACCGGGCCGAGCACCGCCACGTGGTGGACCTGGCGGGGGCGATGATCGCGATCCTGGACACGGTCGGGCCGTGGGACAAGGCGGTGCAGGTCCAGGAGATCGCGGTCCGGGCGGCCCGGCGGCTCGGCGACGATGCCCGCACCGCGACCGGGCTGGTCCACCTGGGTTACTTCCGGCAGCGGGCCGGCGACTACCGCGCGGCGATCGACACGCTGGGGGAGGGCCTGCGGCTCCAGCGCGAGCTCGGCCACCTGCCGGGACAGGTCGTCGCCCTGATCGGCCTGGGTATCGCACGACGTCAACTGGACGACTACGCGGGCGCGGCCGAATCGCACGCGCAGGCGCTGGAACTGGCCCGCGTCCTGGGCAGCCGCGCGGACGAGGCCTTGGCGTTGAACCAACTCGGCATCGTGCGGCAGTCGCAGGGTGAACTCGCCGCCGCGGCCGAGGCGCACACCAGGGCGCTGGAGCTCTACGAAGCGCTGGGCCACCGCCACGGCCAGGCCGACGCGCTCGCCGAACTCGGTCTGGTGCGGCGGGCCACCGGCGACCACACCGCCGCGCTGGACCTGCTGTCCCGGGCCGCCGCCGACTTCCGCGAGCTGGGCGACACCTTCAACGAGGTGTTCTCCCTGAACAACCTCGGCTCGCTGTGGCGGCTGACCGGCGACCCCGGCAAGGCGATCGAGATCCACCTGTCCGCCGTGCGCGCCAGCGCCGCGCTGGGGGACCGGCTCGGCCAGGCCGTCGGCCTGAACGGACTGGGCGCGGCCTACCGCGTCGCGGGCGACCTCCCGGCCGCCGCCCGGGCGCACCAGCAGGCCCTGGACGTCTACCGGGCGATCGGCCACCGCGCGGGCGTGGCCGAGACCCTGAACCAGCAGGGCGTCCTCCTGCTCGCCACGTCCGCGCCGCACGAGGCACGCGACCGGCACACCCTCGCGTTGGACATCGCCCGCGAGATCCGCGTGCCGATCGAACAGGCCCGGGCGTTGGACGGCCTCGGCCACTGCGCCACGGCGTTGTCCGACCCCGACACCGCCGCCGACTGCTTCCGGCGGGCCCTGGCGATCTTCGAGCGGATCGGCGCTGCGGAGGCGGCCGTGGTTCAGTCCACTTCGGACGGTGGTTGACGTCGTGGGGTGACGATGTTGTCCAGGCCGTACCGGCCGTCGACGTCGCGGAGGTTGAGCGTGACGCCCACGCTGCGAGGCTCGGCCAGGATCGGCTCGAAGCCGTCGAAGTCGACCTGCACCCACGGCGAGCCCTCGTCGTCGACGATCGGTTCGGTCAGGTCGTAGGTCTCGCCCGTCTCCGGGTCGGTCCACTCGGACGGCAACTCGGCGGCGAACCTGGCGGGCACGTCGAGGCCCATCTCCCGGTGCACGTCGAGGTTCCACACTCGCAGCACGCCGTCGCGGTCACCCGCCAGCACGGTCGGGTGGCCGTCCAGCTCGCCCAGCGCCACCGCGGTGATGCCCATGGCGACCCGGCCCTCGGTCAGCGCCGGGCCGACCTGCTCACGGGTACGCAGGTCCCACAGCCGGACCGCCTCGTCGTCGCCACCGCTGATCGCGACCGGCCTGCCGTGCAGCACGCCGAACGCGACCGCGTCCACCGGGTCCTCGTGGCCGTCGAAGTAGTCGCCCAGCTCGCGGTGCGCCCGAAGGTCCCACACCTGCATGGTGTCGTCGCGGCTGCCGCTGATCGCGATGGGCGTGCCGTCCAGCTCTCCCGCGGTGACCGCCTCCACGTGGTCGTCGTGGCCCAGCAGCACGCCGACCTGCTCGTGCCGGGCCACGTCCCAGACCCGGACCGTGGTGTCCTCGCTGCCGCTCACCGCGACCAGGCGCCCGTCCACGACGCCGAACGCGATCGCGCGGACGACCGCCTCGTGGCCGGTGAGCGGCGCGCCGACCTGCTCGCGGCGGTCCAGGTCCCACAGGCGCACGGTGGAGTCGTGGGACCCGGTCACGGCCAACGCCCGCCCGTTCCACACCGTGCACGCCACGGCGGAGATCGCGGCACCGACCCGCCACCGGTACGGCGCCACGACCTCGACCAGGTGCTCACCCGTGGTCAGGTCCCAGAGGTCGAGCCCGGGCCCGTGGCTGGTCACCGCGACCGGCCGCCCGGCGAGGACGGTCACCGTCGCCGCCCACAGCCGGTGGCCGGGGCGGGTGAGCGGCTCGGCGAGCTGCCGGTGCGTGCGCAGATCCCACGTCCGCAAGCCCTCTTCGTCCGCGGTGACGGCGACCGGCCGCCCATCCAGCTCCACGAAGTCGGTGAAGTGGATGCCGCCGCGGTGGTCGCCCATGGCGGGCACGACCTGCGCGCCGAACAGCCGCGGCTCGCCGGGCGGCTGCGTGGCCCGGGAACGCCGCCGGTCCTCGCGGTGGCGCAGGGCGCGGACCGCGGTGAAGATCTCCAGGCTCGCCTCGTCCAGCTCACCGACCAGGTCCGGGTCGAGCTCGCCGTCCTCGGCCTGCCGGATGGCCGCCTGGAGCAGGTCGCGCTGCTCGCGGTGGTCGACCACGGCCTCCCTGCCGATCCGCAGGTTCTCCCGGGGCACCGAGACGACCTCGTCGAACAGCTCGGTCCGCTCGTCGTCGTCCGGGACCAGGACGCCGAGCACGACACCCAGCCGCACGCCCGGCATCCGCTCGACGGTGTCCACCATCTCGTCCAGCGTGCGGGGGAACAGGTCGGGGCCGTGCTCCAGCAGGTCGGACAGCTGCACGACGGTGGTGCCGCGGGCGGCGTGGGACGTGGCGGCGCGCAGCACGGCAGCCGCCGCCCGGTGCGCCGCGCACACCCGCGCGTGCCCTCCGGTGGCGGCCAGGCAGGTGGCCACCAGGTCGTGCCCCTGGGCCAGCACGGCCGGGCCGGGGTTGGCGTAGGAGTACCGCAACGCGGCCTGCGCCATGGTGAGCGCGTCGTCGGGTCGGCCGAGCGCGTCGCGCACCTTGGCCCGCAGCCGGAACACCTCGCCGAGCAGCTCGGTGTCGTCGGCGTCCTCGAACACGGCCTGGCTGTGCCGCAGCACGTCCTCGGCCTCGGTGACGCGGTCGAGCGCCAGCAACACCACGGCCGTGTCGAGCCGCGACCGGGCCCGCTCGTGGTCGGTCGCACCGCGCCGCACGTGCAGCGCGTCGATCCGTTCGCACAGCCGCAACGCCACGTCCCAGTCGCCGAAGTGCGTGACGGCTTCCAACGCGGTGCTGAGGACCACGCCGCGGGCGCTGACCGGCGTGACGCGTTCGGGCTCGTCGCCGTCGTCGTCCAGCCCGTCCACCACGTCGACCAGTTCGACGGCCCGTGACGCCGCCTCGTGGTGCTGTCCCATCCTGGTCAGCACGGACAGCTCCGCGCAGGCGTCGGCGACCCGCGTCCACGGCCCGTACCCGGCCAGGTCGCTGAACGTCGGCAACGCGCGCGCCAGGTCGAGCGCGCCTTCGAGGTCGCCGCGGTCGATGAGGATCTCCACGCACTCCGACGCGGCCACCGACGCGATGTCGAACCGCCCGGTGTCCACGCCGACCCGCACCAGGTCGGTGAACATCCCGGCCGCCGCTCGCGGATCGCTGCGGGACAACAGCTTGACGTACAGGGCGGTCACGTCGGGGTGCTCGACAGCGTCCTGGTCGCGGGCGATCATCCGGCGCAGGTAGCTCATCGCCCGGTTGGTGGTCTCCGGTGCCGGGTCGCGGTCGGTCGCGGAGGCCAGCACGTCGACCGCCTGCGCGCGCCTCCTAGTGCGCAGCAGGTACGGCGTCGCGGCCAGACCGGCCCACACGATCGCCTCACCGGACCGGCCCTCCCGCTCCTCGGTGTGCGCGTGCCCGTACACCGCCGCCAGGCACTCGACCGCCTTGTCGTCGACCAGCGCGCCGAACGCCGGATCGGTGCCCGCCCGGATCGCCTCGCCCACGCCGGGGTGCAGCCGGAACACCTGCTCCGCCGCGTCGTCGCCCTCGACCTCCACCATCACCGCGGCCACCAGCGGCTCCAGCGCCGACGCCAGCGGCGGCGCGTCCCCGCCGCGCAGGTCCCGCCAGACCAGCCGCCACACCTCCCGGACGACCCACGGCCGCCGCTCGTCCTCCTCCAGGTGCGCCAGCAGTTCCACCAGCACGCGGGCGGGCGCGGGCAACGAGGCCAGCGCCGACCCGGTCCACGCGGACAGCAGCCGGATGAACTGGCCGCCGTCGAGCGCGCTGGCCCCGGTGGTGAAGAACGCGGTGACCGGCGCGTCGCGACCGGCCGCCTCGGCGGCGGCCAACGCGTCGGCGAGCCGGTCCGGTTCGGCCGCCGCGAGGTCGGCCAGTTCGAGCAGCTTCGGGTGTCCCTGCGCCATGTCGAGCACGCGGCGGACCAGCCCGAGGTCGTCGGCGGACTGGTCGGCGGCGCGCTCGGCGGTGGGCTCGTCGCGCAGCAGCGCGCCCAGGTGCGGCAGCTCGCGGGCCAGCAGCACCGACTCGGCGATCGACAACGCGTGCGTCGACAACACCACCACGCGGCCCTGGTCGAGGTCGGCGGGCACCACCCGGCTGGTCAGCACGACCCGCGACAGGCCGCCGTGGCCGAGCAGGCCGTCGATGAGCAGGCCCCACAACGGATCGCGCCACGTGGCGTCGTCCGACAGCAACGTGCCGACGTTGTCCAGCACCAGGAGGACGGCCTCCTCGCGCAGCACCGCGGCCAGCCGGGGCAGGAACCGGCGCAGCTCCGCCTCGCTGCCGACCGCGTCGAGCACCGGGAGGTCCAGCTGGGTCTCCAGCGCGGTGGCCAGGCCGACCAGCGCCTGGCCGAACTCGTCCGGCTGGTCCGGCGCCCGCCACCACGCCAACGCGCCGAACCGGCCGCGGTGCTGGTGCGCCAGTTCCAACGCGCACGCGGACTTGCCCGCGCCGACCACGCCGACGAACAGCACGCCCGTGCGGCCGCTCGCCGGCGCCAACGCGGTGCTCGCCTCCGCCAACGCCTTGGTGCGGCCCACAAAGCGCTCGGGTTCGGGCGGGAACCACGCCATCCGCTCCGCGTAGGGGTCGAGCACCGCGCGTCCCGGCGGCGGTGCCACCCGCAGGCCCATCGTGCCCGCGCCGATGAGCATCGGCGTGCCGATGGACGCGGCGGGCACGGCGGCGGACGGCCGTTCGCCCACCGCCTTGGGCAGCGCGAGCGCGACCGCGCGGTCGACCGGCTGACCCGCGCCGAACAGCCTCGGGTACAGCTCACCGGCCAGCGCGATGGCGAACCCGTCCGTGACCGGGTAGCGCATCGCCAACGCGGTGATGCCCAGTTCCCGCACGAGAACCCGGGCCAGGTCCACTTGGGCGGCCGCACCGCCGTCGTCCGGCGCGACCTGCCCGGCCAGGTCGTCCAGCCCCAACGCGTGCAGCGTGGTCGCCGCCTCCGCCGCGCCGGACCGGCACGCCGACAGCACGGCCAGCTTCAACCGGTGGCGCGCGGGCGCGAGCAGCTCGACGAGCTCCTCGGTGGAGATCACGTCGGGTTCGCCGTCGGCCTGCTCCAGCACCAGCGCGCCGACCCCGCCGTGCCCGGACACGTGCAGCACGTCCCACCCGGGGTACTCCTCGACGGCCTCGGCCAGGCGTTCCCGCGTCACGCCGTACTGCAGCACCCGCAGCTCGATCGCCTTGCGCGACTCGGCCGCGATCGTCCGCACCGTCCGGGCCAGTTCGTAGCGCTCCCGCCGCAGCGCGAGCACCGACGAGCGCGCGGGCACGGAGAACAACGCCAGCACGCGGACGCTGCCGACCACGTCGTCCTTGTCGACGGGCGGGTCGAGGTCGGCGGGTTCGTAGATCAGGCTGATCTGCTTGCGCGCCAACGCGACACCGTCGACCCGCGCCAGTTCAAGCGGTCGGGACAACAGGAATTCCGCGCCGCGGGGCACGACGACCCGCACCGATCCGGATAACCGGGACAGCAGTGCCGGGCCGAACACGCACTCGCTGATCCACTCGGCGACCCGGTCGACGGCCGCCGTCTCGGACCCGACCGGGTCGTGCGGCAGCCGGTGCCGGTCGAGGTGCCCGACCAGGTCGCAGAACGCCTCGTACTCGGCGGTGTCGACGTCGAGGTCGACCTGGTGATCGGCCAGCACCGGCCCGGACTCGGCGCTGAGCACCCAGCGCCACCGGTGGGGACCGGCGACCTCGACCGCCTTGAGCGTCTGCGCCACGTCCATCCCTCCGCCGAGGAAAACGAGAGCGGGCCACACGTTTTGCAGGCTCGCCAAGGGATCCTAGCGACGTGGCGCACCGCCGGGGGAGGTCGTCAGCGCGGACCCCGGAGGCGGGTCGCCAGCCGGGACTCGGCCTCGGTGAACGGCGCGTCGGTCGACGGTGGCCGGCCCGGTCCGCGCAGGGCGTCGAACACGACACGTGGTGACAGCAGGAGATTCCGCAGTGGCGTGGACAGGGTGTAGGCGTCGATCTGGGCCCGGGTGACGGACAGTCGGCCGGTGGCCGTCAGGACGAGCCGGTCGAGGTACCGCTCCTGCAGGCGGGCGAGCCGGCCGCGCGTCGCCCCGGTGGTGCCGGGGTAGCGGAGGTCCTGGGCGACGGCCATGTCCCACGCGTCGTCCATGAGCCGCGCGAACTCCCGTTGCAGGCGCTTGGCCGCACGGCCGTCGAGCCCGTGCCGTGCCAGGCCGTCCCGCAGCGCCACCGCCTGCCGTGCCGCGACGGTCATCCCGTGCCCGTACACCGGGTTGAAGGCGCAGGCGGCGTCCCCGATCACGACGAACCCGCCCGGCCAGGGGGAGAGGCGTTCGAAGCGGCGACGGCGGTTGACGGTGCCGTGGAACCCGAACGGCCGGGTGAGCGGTTCGGCCGCGCCGATGAGGTCGGCGATGGCGGGGTGGCGCAGACCGCGGGCGAAGGCGAGGAACCCCTCCGGGCTCACGTCCGGTTCGCCGCCGCGCGTGCCGCCGAGGCTGAGGATCCACCGGCGGCCCTCGATCGGCACCAGCGCACCGCCCTGGCCGAACGGCGAGGACCGCGGGTCGCCCTGGATGCTGATGCCCGGGTAGTCCTCGCCCGCGTCGGCGGGCACCCGGTACACGCACGTGGCGTAGACCATGCCGGAGTCGACGCGTTCCTCGCGCACCGGCGGCAGGCCGAGCTCGGTGAGCCAGAGGTCGGCTTTCGACCCGCGACCGGTCGCGTCGACCACGAAGTCGGCGTGGACCTCGCGCCGCACCCCGGTGTCCCGGTCGCGCAGCCGCACCCCGGTGATCCTGGTGCGGTCGCCGAGCAGGCCGACCACGTCGGTGGCCTCGACCACGTCGACCTGGCCGGTGGCCAGTACCCGTTGCCGCACCACCCGGTCGAGCAGCGCCCGGCCGCACCCGATCACGAACTGCATCTCGTCCACTCGGGGCAGCCAGCCGGACTGGGTGTAGACCAGCAACCGGTTCGGCAGCCCCAGGTGTTGCGCGCCCGCGTCGAGCAGGCTCGCGGTCAGGCCGGGCAGCAACTCGTCCAGGGCACGGCTGCCGCCCGCCATCAGCACGTGCGCGTGCCGGGCGTGGGGCACGCCCTTGCGGTCGCCGTCACCGCCGAAGCGGTCCCGGTCGACCACCGTGACGCGGTCCACGTGCGCGGAGAGGGCGGACGCGGCGAGCATCCCCGCCAGGCTGCCGCCCAGGACCAGTGCGTGCGTGCTCGGCACGGGGTCTCCTTTTCCTGATCACCGACGGACCGCGGTCCCGGTGGTGCGACCGGCGTCGGACAGGGCCGCGGCCACCACCGGGCCGGTGAACGCGTCGGCCACCAGCACGAGCCGGGTGCGTTCACTGGCGAACGCGTGCCTGGCCTGGAGGGGACCGTCCTGGTCGGCGGGTCCGTCGTCGCCGGGCGCCACCCCGCGTGCCCGGGCCACCAGCGCGGCCTTGATCCGCGCGGCCTCGGCCACCGCCGAGAGCTCCGCCTCGGTGAGGCGCAGTGGTGCGGCACGCCGTCCGACCGCGTCCGCGACGGCCGGGTCGTGTCCCGGCCGCAGCCGGTGCAACCAGTCGTTGATCTCGATGACCCGCCAGAACAACCGGTGCTCCGGGTCGAAGCGCTCCCGCAGCGTCGCGGGCACATGCCGCATGGCCGGGTCGACCGCCCGCAGCTCACGCCACAGCGGACGCAGCCGCACGTGGTCCCCGAGCGCGTCCCGGGCCCGGGTGAGCCGATCGCGCCAGTGCGACAGGCGCGGACCCCACGCGGCGATGCTCGCGCCGACGACGACCACCGGCACGGCGAGGGTGAGCGACCCGGGCGCCGCGATGCTCCAGGCGTCCAGCTCCGCGCCGAACCAGCTGCCGATGACGGCGACGAGCACGATGGCCGCGTAGGCCGACCCGATCAGCACGCCGACGGCGTTGAGGCGCAGCCCGCGCCGCAGCCACGGCCGGTCCTCCGGCGTCTCGTCGGCCCACAGCCAGCACAGGCGGACCACGTTGAGCAGCCCGACCAGGTACGTGACGTGGTAGAGCACCAGCAGTTCGGCGAGGTGCGGGGTCCGCGCGAACGCGGCCGGGAAGTCGCCGTGGTGCTCCTCGGCGGGCGCGCCCAGGGCGAACAGCACCACCATCGTGGACAGCACCAGTGCGGAGGCGACCAGCACCCGCCGGGTCGCCTGCCAGGCCCGCGCGGGCGGGTGCCGCCAGTACAGCAGCATGGCCTGGTTGGCGGCGACGAACGCCACGCCGAAGCCGTACACCAGCAGCACCGACAGGTTGGGCACGCCGGTGAGCCGGTCGAAGGTCACCCCGACCACCGGCGCCAGGAGCAGGAACGCGGGCGCGGCCGTCACGCACGCCAGGCAGATGGGCAGCACCGCGGGCCTGCGCTCGGGCGGTGCCTGCCGGAACGCCCGGTACTTGTGCGCCAGCAAAGCCAGCACGCCGCACGCGCTCAGCAGGTACTGGACGTCAGCCACGGGCGCCCCGCTCGGGTGAGTACCCGAACGAGTACCAGGCCCGCGTCGCCAGGTCGTCGCCGTCGGGCGGCGACGGCTCGGGGTGCTGCCGGCCCGCCCACTCGATCAACGCCCGCGTCAGCACGCCGGCCACGCGGTCGGCCTCGCGCTCCTCCTTGCGGGACATGTCGGTCCGGCCCGCCAGGATCCGCAGCATCGACGGCGACAGGTCCGGGTAGAGCAGCCGGCGACCCTCCTCGGCGTCGAGCCGCGGCGGCCGGTGGCCGCACAGCATGTGCGCGATCTCGTGCAGCAGGATGAGCAGCCGGTGCACCCAGCTGCGGGCCGTGGTGACGATGACGACGTGCACCTCGTCCTCGGTGACCGCCCACAGCCCGCTCGTGCCGCCCGCGCCGAGGTCGTCGAACCGCAGGATGATCTCCCGCTGGAGCCGCCGGGCCATCACCTCGCACAACCGCGCGCACACCGCCTGGGTGGTCGCGGAGTCGTCGAGGTCGAGTTCGCGGATCAACCCGTCGCTGAGCTCGCGCAGGTCCCTGGCCTTCATCCGGTCACCACCCGGGCGTGTCCGGCGCCCGTCACGGCCGGGTCGTCAGCGTGTCCCGTCATCGGCGCTCGTCATCGGCCGCCACCGCCGGACCGTCCGGTTCGAGCGCGCGCCTGATGGCGTCCTCGGCCGGGACGCCGGGGTGCAGCGCGCGCACCAGCGCGAGCAGGATCTTGTTGCGCACGCCCGGTGGCGGAGGTTGCTCGGCGGTGCGCAGGATGACGGTGTTCACGCCGAGCCTGTCCATCGCCAGCCTGGTCTCCAACTGCTCGTCGACCCGGGCGGCCAGCTCGTCGTCGAAGAAGTACGCGGGCGCGGCGCCGAACGCCTCGGCCAGCCCGAGGATGTGCTTGAGCCTGGGGTTGTCGCTGGTGCCGGCCACGAGCTCGCGGACGTAGTTGGCCGAGATGGTCCCGTACGGGCCGTAGCTGATCCGGGCGGCGACCTCCTCCGGCGAGAACGGGCCCCGGTTGGCCGGGTACACGGTGTCGAACAGGTGCTTCACCGCGCCGCGCCGCCACCCCGGGCGTTCGCCGTCGCGCAGCCGCGCGCGACCGCCGACGAAGCACGCCGGGTGCACGCCCAACGCGGTGGCCAGGCCCTCGATCGTGCGGCACGTGGGGTTGTCCTTGTCGCCCCGGCGCAACTGCGAGATGTAGGTGTGCGTGATCTCGCCACCGTCGAGGCGAATCCGCTCGGCCAGTTCCACATTCGTGTAGCGCGGCCGGTCGCCGGGACACAGGCACAGCTCATCGAGAATGTCGGCGAATAGACGCGAGCCGCCCGCGGTCATGGTCACCCCTCGTACGCACGACTGCTTCATCCCGCAAGCACTTCCACTGCGGGTGGCAGGCCAAAGCTACTCCGCAACCGCAGTTGATTCCATGGTGGCCCCCCAGTAGCCTGATCGCGGCGGTTCCACTGGTGTTGGGGGCGAGATGCCACGGCATCTCAGGAGTGGAACGGAAGGGCTGGCTGCGCGGTACAGCGAGATCCCGGGTGACGACGCCGGCCGTCACCAGGCCCTGCGGTTGTGCCGTCGCCTCCGCCACGGCGGCACACGTTGAGGGGTGCGCAGGGCCTCGGGACCTCGTGGTCCGCGGGTGCTCCCGCGCCCGGACCGAATTGAATTCACATTCGCGTCGTCGCCTGCCGCTCGCGAATTCGGCCGCGAGTGCGCCGCCCGGCGGTCGCCGTTTCACCGGCCGATCCGGTACGGCGCGGTGCGGTATCGGAAAGCCGCCGTTCGCGTGTCACCCTCGACTTCTCCGGATACCCCCGTGACGTCGGGTGCACGCCGAGAGCGGAGGTGGGCGATGGCCGGCCCGGACACCCCGGGACGCGCGGACAGCGCGATCGGGCGCGGCGCGGTGGTCGTCGGGTTCGACGGCTCCGAGCGGTCGCGGCAGGCCGCGCACTGGGCGGCGCGCGAGGCGGCGGGCCGAGGGGTGCGCCTGCTGGTCGTGAACGTCCTGCGCGGGCCGTTCCCCGAGGTGGTGGTGACGCCGGTGTCGATGCCGCTGCCCCAGCTGGTCGGTGAGGAGGCGGTCCGCGCGTACACCGCCGACCACCTCGCCGAGCTCGCCGCGCAGTGCGAGGAGCTCGCGCCGGGGGTCGAGGTGGACACCCGGGTGTTCGAGGGACACCCGGCCGCCGTGCTGGCCGAGGTCGGGCGGGAGGCGGTGGCCCTGGTCGTGGGCTCGTCCGGCGCGACGGGCCTGGCCAGGGTGTTCGCCGGTTCCGTCGCGGTAGACCTCGCGCAGCACTCCACCGCGCCGGTCGTGGTGGTCCGCGACGCGGGCGTCGACGACGGGCGGGTGGTGGTCGGAGTGGACGGTTCCGAGCCGGGCGACCGCGCGATCGACTTCGCGGTGGACCACGTGTCCAGGCACGGGGGAGTGCTCGTCGGCGTGCACGCCACCACCGGGTTGCCGGTGGACGCGATGGCGCCGGGCGGTGCCTGGGGACAGGGGCTGGGGCTCGGCCTGGACGTCGACCAGCTCCGGACCTCCGCGGACGCCCTGGTCGCCAAGTGCCTCGCCGGTCCGCTCGCCCGGCACCCCGGCGTGCGGGCGGAACGGGCGGTGTCGCTCGCCCGGCCCGCCCAAGCCCTGGTCGAGCAGGCCGAGGGCGCCGCGCTGCTGGTCGTGGGCACGCACGGGCACGGGGCGCTGCGGCGCGCGCTGCTCGGCTCGGTCAGCCACGCAGTGCTGCACCACGCGCCCTGCCCGTTGGCCCTCGTGCGGGCGTCGGGGCACCCGGACGCCGGGTGACGACGCCGTCCACACCGGACCGCGAACGCGCCCGACGGCCCTCTTCCCGCCCGGCGCGGCGCACACGTCGCCACGACGCCGGGTGAACGATGGTAGGAAGACCGGGTGAGTAACTTGGATGTCGGGGACGGGCTGCGGCTCGCGCAGGACGAGGTCGTGTCGCTGACCAGCGAGTTGATCAGGATCGACACGACCAACACGGGGGACGCGGCCACGCTCGTCGGGGAACGCGCGGCGGCCGAGTGGGTCGCGGAGAAGCTGGCCGAGGTCGGCTACGAGACCACCTACGTCGAGTCCGGCGCCAAGGGCCGCGGCAACGTGGTCGCCCGCCTGGCGGGCGCCGACCCGTCACGGGGCGCGCTGCTGGTGCACGGCCACCTGGACGTGGTGCCCGCCGACGCCTCCGAGTGGTCCGTGCACCCGTTCTCCGGCGCGGTCCAGGACGGGTACGTGTGGGGCCGCGGCGCGGTGGACATGAAGGACATGGTCGCGATGACGCTCGCCGTCGCGCGCCGGTTCAAGCGGGACGGCGTGGTGCCGCCGCGCGACATCGTGTTCGCGTTCCTGGCCGACGAGGAGGCGGGCGGCCTGTTCGGCGCCAAGTGGCTGGTCGACAACCGGCCCGAGCTGTTCGAGGGCGTCACCGAGGCGATCAGCGAGGTCGGCGGGTTCTCCATCACGCTCAAGGACGACGTCCGCGCCTACCTGGTGGAGACCGCCGAGAAGGGCATCCGGTGGCTCAGGCTGCGCGTCCGCGGCACCGCCGGCCACGGCTCGATGATCCACAACGACAACGCGGTGGCCAAGCTCGCGGCCGCGGTCACCAAGCTGGGGCAACACCGGTTCCCGCTCGTGCTCTCGCCGTCCGTGCGCGAGTTCCTGGCCGGGGTCTCGGAGATCACCGGGCTGGAGTTCCCCGAGGACGACCTCGAAGGCTCGGTCGGCAAGCTCGGCGCGCTGTCGCGGATGATCGGGGCGACGCTGCGCGACACCGCCAACCCGACCATGCTGTCGGCCGGGTACAAGGCCAACGTCATCCCGTCGTTCGCCGAGGCCACCGTGGACTGCCGCATCCTGCCGGGCCGCGAGGAGGCGTTCGACCGCGAGCTGGCCGAGCTGCTCGGCCCGGACGTGGAGCGCGAGTGGCTGGGCCTGCCGCCGGTCGAGACGACGTTCGACGGCGCGCTGGTCGACGCGATGACGGCCTCGATCACCGCCGAGGACCCCGGCGCCAGGGTGCTGCCGTACATGCTGTCCGGCGGCACGGACGCCAAGTCGTTCCAGCAGCTGGGCATCCGCAACTTCGGCTTCGCCCCGTTGAAGCTGCCCGCCGACCTGGACTTCTCCGGCCTGTTCCACGGCGTGGACGAGCGGGTACCGGTCGACGCGCTCCAGTTCGGCGTCCGCGTGCTGGACCGGTTCCTGCGCAACTCCTGACGCACCGGGTGCCGTCCGCGTCGAGCGGACGGCATCCGGTAGCGCTTTCGTCCGCATTAATCGTGGCAGTGCGGCCGGTCAATTGGTCCGTTCGAATGCAGGTCCCGCCATTCGTGAGTTCGCCACAAACATCGCCTCGATACTGCTCGGATCGGTCCGACAGGAAGAGGTAGAGGGTGAACGACCCCTTCTTTCGTGGCGTCCACGTGCTGCTGTCGGTCGTCCGGGACCTGGTGGACCGCCCGCGGTGGGGCCTGCGCCGGGGCCGGGACGGGCTTCGCGGCGACCGGCCGCTCCCGCTGCTGTGCGTCGTCGGCGATCCCGGTGGGAACGACGTGCCGGAGGCGTTGGACGCCCGCCTCCGCAAGACCGACGCCCGGCGCAAGCGGAAGGTGCCGCACGCCCACGCGAAGGCCGAGGACGCCGAATCGGTCGCCACGAAGCGGTGGTCGACGGTCGTGCGCGAGGCGCCGCTGCTGCCGCTGCTCGACGTGCTGCACAGCGAGTTGACGGCCGACCGGTTCGCCCGCGACAGGTTGAGGTCGTTCCGCCACTACCGGCTGGTCGACTGGCTCACCGGTCGGCGCCTCGACCCTCCCGTGGGCCCGCACGACGCCCACGCGATCGTGCGGGAACTGCGTGACTGGTACGCCGCGGCGGACAGCCGCGTCGACCTGGAGCAGCAGGCGGCGGTGCAGCAGCTCGCCGGGCCGTCCCTGCTCACCAGGCTCGTGATGACGCTGCTCACGGTCTGGCACCGTCCGCTGAGGTTCTGGTTGTGGGTGCACCGGGTGCCGCTGGTCGGCCGGGAACCCCGCTGGTTGATGCGCCAGCCGTTCATGCTGCCAGGGCATTCCACCACGTTCACCGGGTTCGCCGAACGCCTCACCGCGGGCAGGCGGGCCCAAGAGAATCCCGAGCACGTCAAGAAGCTGCTCGTGCACGCCTTCCTCCAGGACCTCCGGCTGGCCTACCGGCCACGTCGCCTGCGACTGCGCCGGTGGCAGCGCACGGCGTACACCGTGGTGCTGCTGTCGGGTCTCACCGAGGACAACGGCGGCTGGGAGCTCCTGCGGCTCATCAACGACGTCCGCAACGAGTCGACCGAGCACGACCCCCTGCTGGTGCTCGCCACCGCGGCGGAGAAGCCCGCGGACCTCCAGCCCGGACGGCCGGTCGAACCGGTCGGCCGGATCAAGGCCGAACTCGACGCCTGGTCGGCCGGGCTGCCCGTGCACCGGCAGTCGTTGCGCCCCGACGCGCGGTTCGTGTTCGTCCGGCTGCCCTCGCGGGCGGAAGACGGCCCACCCACCCAGGCCGACGAGTCGGCGTGGGTGGACCTGGGTGACGTCCAACCGCGCCAACCCCCGTTGCCGGCCCGGAGACCGGTCGTCGTCGGCGTGGTGATCGCCTTGCTGGCCGCGGTGTTGGTGCCCGGGACTCCGTGGATCTGGGTGCGCGCGGAGAACGACTGCCTGCCCGACCGCGCGCCCGGTGTCGCGGTCCGCTGGGTCGAAGCCACCCGGTCCTGCGTGGGCTACAGCGACGACGTGGCGCAGGTCTTCGGCCTGGACCCGAGGCTGCGGGCGGCACAGCTCGCGGTGTTCGAGTCCAACGCCACGGCTGAACGGCTGTCCGACGAGGACCCCGACCGGACGTTGGTGAGCGTGATCTACTTCGCCGACCTGACCTACCCGGTGTCGGACCCCGGCGCGGACGCGTCCACCTCCGAGGAGCTGGAAGGGCTGCTGATCCGGCAGGAGGCCCAGAACAAGCCGAGCACCACCGAACCGCTGCTGCGGGTCTACGTGGCCAATGGCGGCGACCGGATGGTCGCCGCCCGCACCGTCGTGGACGACCTGCTCGAACCCCTGCTCGCCGCCGATCCCACGATCATGGGCGTGATCGGCATGGAGTTGACCGTGGACGCCACGGAGAGCGCCATCGGCGCGCTGGGCGACCTCGGCACGCCAGTGGTGGCCACCACGCTGACCGGCGAAGTGCTGGCCAGCCGGTCCCCGCTGTACTTCCAGCTCGTGCCGGGCAACCCGGTACAGGCCGCACTGGTAGCCGAGCACGCCCGCCGCGTCGGCAAGCAGGTCACCGTCTACCACCCGCCGCTGACCGACAACTACCTCGACAGCCTGGTGTCCGGGCTGCTCAAGGCGCTGGGCGCGGACGAGACCGCCTCCCGGTCCTGGCAGCGGCAGGTCGGCGAGGTCGAGATCGTCTGCGGCAGGCAGCACATCGCCTTCTACGCGGGCCGCGAGGAGGAGTTCGCGCCGTTCCTCGCCGAGGTGGTGGACCAGTGCCAGAACGACCGGCCGGAGGTCATCGGTGACGACACCACGTCCCGGTTCATCGCGCAGAGCGACCTGCGGCTGAAGAACGAGTTCAAGGGCATCGCGGTCTCGTTCGTGTCGATGGGTTCCCGCGTCGTGTTGTCCGGTCCCGACTGCGTCGCCAAGGGCCAGCCCGCCGCTCCGGGCCCCTCCGATCCCGCCGCACGTTCCCTGGTCGCGTTCTGCGCGGGCCACCACAGGCTTCGGGGTCGGATCACCGGCCCCGGTCGGGCTGCGGACTTCGCCCGGCTGCTCGCCGAGTCCGACGACCACATGCCGTGGCCGGGCGAGCGGATCGGGCTGGCCTACGACGCGGCCGGCCTGTTCGTGGACGCGGTGCGGGAGAACCAGACGCGGGCCAGGGTCGCGAACCCGGACTCGTCGGCCCCCTCGACCGGTCCGCGCCACCCCGTCCACCGGGCCGCGATCGCCCAGGAGCTGCGCGAGCCGGACAAGTTCCAGGGCGCCACCGGCCGGATCGACTTCGGGCGGTCGCGGACCGGCCTCACCCGCCCGCTGGCGATCCTGACCATCTCCGACATCCACGACCTGGCCGAGGCACCGAGCTGCGTGTACGAGATCAGCGTCCCGGCCGAACCGGGAACACCCGGTCCGTGGGGCACGCCGGACTGCTGACCTCTGCCGCGCTGCGGATCGACCACGGCAGCGGCTCTTGGCATGGCCTGACCAGTGCGATGTCAGAGCGCTCGATCACCGGCTTGGTCACCGCGGTGGCGTTGAGCGGACTGGTCGCGCCCGCCGCCCGAGCCCGCACCCGCGGCACCGGAGACGAGCGGGTGCCGGTCGACGCGCTCCAGTTCGGCGTCCGCGTGCTGGACCGGTTCCTGCGCAACTCCTGACGCACCGGGTGCCGTCCGCGTCGTGCGGACGGCACCCGCCGGGATCAGCTGATGACCCACCGGACGGCGCGGCCCGGGCCACCCCAGCCCCCGGACGTACCGACGATCACGCCCGCCCGGTTGATGGACCACGCGTCCCCGGTGGGGCTGTTCGCGGGCAGCCCGAGGTCGAGAACGGCGCCGCTCGTGCTCCAGCGCACCGGCCTGTACCCGCCGGTGGTGTCCTGCGCCACGCCGACCGCCACGCCGTCGTCGTTGATGGCCCGCGCGCCGCTGTTGTGCGGGGTCGCGGCGCCGAGGTCGTAGATCGACAAGCCGTCGCGGCTCCACCGCACGGCGCGTTGGGTGCCGTACCTGTTGAACGCGTAGCCGACCGACTGGCCGTACCGGTTCACCGCGTTCGCCCTCGCATCGCCACCGCTGGGCAGCGTGGGCAGCACGGTGACGGTGCCGTCCCGGTTCCACCGCACGGCCCGTTCGGGCAGACCGCTGCCGAACACGCTGCCGGCCGCGACGCCGTTGGGCGCGACACCGCCCAACAGGCTGTTGGCGTACCCCGGCGGCAGTGCGTACGCGGTCAGCACGCCGTCGGCATCCCACTTCACGGCGCGGCGGCCGGCGCCGAGCCGGTCCCACCCCTCGCCGGCGACCACGTTCGCGTCGTCGATGCCCAGGCCGAAGCTGTCGCTGTAGCCGGGCACCAGGCCGAGGTCGGTGCGGGTGCCGTCGAGGTTGAACCGCACCGCGCGGGTTCCCCCGCCTGCCGCCTCCGAGTGGCCCGAGATCACCCCGGTGCCGTTGATCCCGTTCGCGGTGCTGTACCGCCCGCCGGGCAGCGTGCCCAGGTCGGTGATGCCGCCACGCGCGCCCCACCTCACCGCGTGCCGCCAGCCGTCGCCGCCGGACCAGCCGACCATCACGCCGGTGTGGCCCACCGCGGTGGCGGAGGCCTCGGTCGCACTGGGCAGCACGCCCAGGTCGGTCCTCGTGGTGGTGGCTTGCGCGGTGCCGGTCAGGACCGCGGTGGCCGCCACGGCCGCCGTCAGGGCGACGCCGAGTCTTCGGTGCTGGTGCATGAGTCCTTCCCCCCCTTTTGATTGGTGCCTGCGTTCGGATTCGAGCCCGGTAAGGGTATGCGGCGGTCGCACCGTCCCGGGTGGATTTGCGCCGATCACCGGCGACCGACCGGGAGAACCGGGGGATTGACGGCACGGGACGACGTTGGCATGGTCTGTACCAGTGTGAGAGCGCTCTCAACGACTTGCGCCGGCGCGTGGTGGGCCTGCACCGGCCCCGCGCCCCCTGCGGACAAGGAGGACTGCGTGCGTATGACAACGTTGACAAAGGTCGGGACGGTCGCCGCGCTGGTGATCGGCCTGGTGACCGCACCCGCCGCCCACGCCGGGCCGGCGGCGGAACGGCTGTCGCCGGGGCTGGTGTCCGCGATGCGGGCCGCGTTCGGGCTGACCGAAGGGCAGGCGCTGACCAGGATCGCCCAGGAGGCCGAGGCGACCGAGCGGGCGCCGTCCGCGCGCGCCGCCGCCGGGTCGTCCTTCGGCGGCATCTGGTTCGACCAGGACAAGGGCGTGCTCGTGGTCGGCGTGACCGACGCCGGCGCGGCCGAACGGGTCCGGGCGACCGGCGTCGAGGCGCGGCCGGTCGAGCGGACCGCCGCGGCACTCGACCGGGTCAAGGACCGGCTGGACGCGCTGTCGGCGGCGGGGGAGGTGCCCGCCGCGGTGACCAGTTGGCACCCGGACCCGCGCACCGGCGCGGTGGTGGTCGACGTCCAACCCGCCGTGCAGACCGCAGAGGTCGCGCGGTTCCTGGCGCAGGCACGGCGGTTCGGCCCGATCGAGGTGAACACCGAGGGCGTCACCGCGCCCGTGCCGTTCGCCGCGGGCACCGTCGGCGGCGACCCGTACTACACCGGCAACGTCCGCTGCTCCATCGGCTTCTCCGTGCACGGCGGGTACGTCACGGCCGGGCACTGCGGCCGGGCCGGCGCGCAGGTGTACGGCTGGGACCGGTCCTGGCAGGGCCAGTTCGGCGGGTCCTCGTTCCCCGGCAACGACCACGCGTGGGTCCGCACCGGTGGCGGTTGGTGGAACGTGCCCGTCGTGCTCGGCTGGGGCACGGTGCCCGACGCGCTGGTGCGCGGCTCGTGGGAGGCGCCGGTCGGCACGTCGGTCTGCCGCTCCGGCTCCACGACCCGCTGGCACTGCGGCGTCATCCAGTCCCGCAACGAGACCATCCACTACGCGCAGGGTGACGTGCACCAGATGGCGGGCACCAGCGTGTGCGCCGAGGGCGGCGACTCCGGCGGCTCGTTCATCACCGGCGACCAGGCCCAGGGCGTCACCTCCGGCGGGTACGGCAACTGCTCGTCCGGCGGCCGGACCTGGTTCCAGCCGGTCAACGAGATCCTGTCCACCTACGGCCTGACCCTGCTCACCGCCTGATCGCGGGCGCGGACCCGCCCGTGCACCCCCACGGGCGGGTCCGGGCCGGCGGACACGTGAACATCACGCGTCCGCCGGCTTATTGCGTCCACCACGGTCGCCCTCTACCGTGCACAGTCGAAGCGCTTCGATGACGCCGGCGCTTCGCCTAGACGAAGGGGACGTCCGTGTCCAAGGCCCGACGCCCGGTGCTGCTGCCACTGGTCGCCTTGCTGCTGTTCGCGCCGCTGCCCGCGCACGCGGCCGAACTGCCGTTCCGCGACCCCGACCTGCCCCGCGCGGTCCGGATCACCGACCTGCTCGGCCGGTTGACCACCGACGAGAAGGTGTCGCTGCTGCACCAGTACCAGCCCGCGATCCCGAGGCTGGGCATCGGCCCCTTCAAGACCGGCACGGAGGCCCTGCACGGCGTGGGGTGGCTCGGCGCCGCCACCGTGTTCCCCCAGGCGCTCGGCCTGGCGAACACCTGGAACCCGGCGCTGGTCGAGCGGGTCGGCGCGGTGACCGGCCGCGAGGCGCGCGGCTTCCACGCGCGGGACCCCGCGTTCAACGGCCTCAACCTGTGGGCTCCGGTGGTGAACCTGCTGCGCGATCCCCGGTGGGGCCGCAACGAGGAGGGCTACTCGGAGGACCCGCACCTGACCGGGCGGATCTCCACCGCGTTCGGTCACGGCGTCCAGGGCGACCACCCCGACTACCTCCAGGCCGCGCCGACGCTGAAGCACTACCTGGCCTACAACGTCGAGGACAACCGGACCACGGTCGACGCGATCCTGCCACCGCGCATCCTGAAGGACTACGACGAGGCCGCGTTCAAGCCGGCGATCTCCGCCGATGCCGCGACCGGCGTGATGGCCTCGTACAACGTGGTCAACGGCCGCCCGACGCACGTCATGCACGACCTGGACGACGTGGTGCGGTCGTGGACCGACGAGGACCTGATGATCGTCGGCGACGCGGCGGGCGCGTCGAACCTGACCGGCTCCCAGCGGTACCACGCCACCAAGGCCGACGGCAACGCGGCGGCGATCCGCGCGGGCCTGGACAGCTTCACCGAGGACAACCAGAACTCCGCGCCGACCACGACGGCGATCAAGACCGCGCTCGCGCAAGGCCTGATCACCGTGGCGGACGTCGACGACGCGGCCCGGCACGTGCTCTCGGTCCGGTTCCGGCTCGGCGAGTTCGACCCGGCCGGCCGCAACCCGTACGCGAGCATCACGCCGGACGTCATCGACGCGCCGGAGCACCGGCAGCTCGCCCGGGAGGCCGCCGCCGAGCAGGTCGTCATGCTGCGCAACGACAACCGCACCCTGCCGCTGTCCACCGCGGACACCAAGGAGGTCGCGGTCGTCGGCCAGCTCGCCGACACGCTGTACGAGGACTGGTACTCCGGCACCATGCCCTACCGGATCACCCCGGTGAAGGGGCTGGCGGAACGCGCCGCGGTGACGTCCAGCGAGGGCGTCGACCGGATCCGGTTGAAGGACCTGGCCACCGGCAACTACGTCACCGCGTCCGCCGCCGAGTCCGGCGCGGCGCTCACCGCCACCGCGGCGACGCCGACCGACGCCACCGGGCTCGACGTGTTCGACTGGGGCGAGGGCACGGTCACGCTGAGGGCCGCCGCCAACGGCAAGACCGTGTCCCTGGGCGACGGTCGCAGCCTGGTCAACAACGCGGTGCAGCCCAACGGCTGGTTCGTGCAGCAGCAGTTCGGGCTCGTGGCGCAGGCCGACGGCTCGGTCGTGCTGGAGTACTCGGGCAACGACGTCACCCAGTCGTGGTTCGGCCCGAACAGGTACGTGGTCGTCGGCGCGGACGGAAGGCTCACCCTGGGCGCCGCCGAGGTCGGGAACGCCACGAGGTTCGGGCGCGAGGTCGTGCGCAGCGGCGTGGACAGCGCGGTGGAGGCGGCGAAGGGTGCCGACGCGGCCGTCGTGGTGGTCGGCAGCATGCCGTTCATCAACGGTCGTGAGGACGACGACCGCAAGACCACCGTGCTGCCGGCCGGTCAGCGTGCCGTGATCGACGCGGTGCGCAAGGCGAACCCGCGCACGATCGTCGTGCTGGAGAGCAGCTACCCGTACGCGGGCGACTGGGACACCGCCGACCTGCCCGCGATCCTCTGGACCACGCACGCGGGCCAGGAGACCGGGCGCGCGATCGCCGACGTGCTGTTCGGCGACCGCAACCCGAGCGCCAGGCTGACCCAGACGTGGTACCGGTCCGACGCCGACTTGCCGGACAAGCTCCAGTTCGACATCTCCAAGTCCGGCCACACCTACCAGTACTTCCAGGGCAAGCCGCTGTACCCGTTCGGGTACGGGTTGAGCTACACGTCGTTCCGGTACTCGAAGATGCGGCTGGACCGGGCCGCGGTGGACGCCGCCGGCGAGGTGGAGGTCCGCGTGGACGTGACGAACACCGGTGACCGGGCGGGCGCCGAGGTGGTCCAGCTGTACTCGCACCAGAAGAAGTCGCGCGTGCGGCAGCCGGTCAAGCAGTTGCGCGCGTTCGACCGGGTGGAGCTGCGGCCGGGTGAGACGAAGACGGTCGAGCTCACCGTCCGCGCGGCCGACCTGGGGTTCTGGGACGTGACCCGGGAGAAGCGGGTGGTGGAGAGCGCGCCGCACGACCTCACCGTCGGCCCGCTGACCCGTGCGATCACCGTGCGCGGCGAGACGATCCCGCCGCGCGACCTGCGCAGGACCACGCCGGCGCAGAACTTCGACGACTACTCGGGCGTGACCCTGGTGGACACCACCAAGGAGCGCGGCACCGCCGTCGCGTCGACCGCGCCCGGGCAGTGGATCTCGTTCGACGACGTCGACCTCGGCCGGCGTTCCCGGACGCTGACGGCCCGGGTGGCGAACCCGGACGCTCCGACCACCGTCGAGGTCCGCCTCGGCGGCCCCACCGGCCGGGTGGTCGGCACGCTCGCCGTGCCGACGACGGCCGACAAGTACTCCTGGACGCGTATTTCCGCACCACTGCGCGGCGCGACTGGTAGGCAGGACGTGTACCTGGTCTTCACGGGGAAGGCCCGGATCGACAACCTCACCGTGGAGGGATCTTGATGCGCAAGCGTCTCCTGGCGGCCGCCGTCGCGGCCCTGATGGCCGTGGCCGGCTGCGGGGGCTCGGACGAGGCCTCCGACCCCAACACCCTCAAGTTGTGGCACTTCGAAGGCCCCGACAGCGCCATGGGTGTGGCCTGGGCCGAGGCGATCAAGCAGTTCGAGGCCTCCCACCCCGGTGTCAAGGTCGAGTTCGAGGAGAAGGGCTTCGAGCAGATCCAGAAGACGGCGCCCATGGTGCTCAACTCCAAGGACGCGCCGGACATCCTGCTGTACAACAAGGGCAACGCGACCACCGGCCTGCTGTCCAAGCAGGGTCTGCTGACCGACATCAGCGACGAGGTGACCAAGCGCGGCTGGGACAAGAAGCTCGGCCCCGGCATCGACACCACGGCCAAGTACGACGACCGCGGCGTGATGGGTTCCGGCAAGTGGTACGGCATCCCGAACTACGGCGAGTACGTGATGGTCTACTACAACAAGACCATGTTCGACCAGCAGGGGCTGGCCGCGCCGAAGACGCTGGACGAGCTGACCGCCGCGATGGCGAAGTTCGCCGCCGCCGGCATCACGCCGCTCGCGGTCGGCGGCGCGGAGTACCCGGCCCACCAGATCTGGTACCAGTTGGCGTTGACCAAGGCCGACCGCGGCTGGGTGGACCGGTTCCAGCGCTACACCGGTGACGTGGACTTCCACGACAACACGTGGGTCTTCGGCGCGGAGACCTTCGCCAAGTGGCTGCGCGAGGGCTACATCTCCAAGGACTCCGCCGGCGTGAAGGCCGAGGACATGGGGCTGGCGTTCATGCAGGGCAAGAACCCGATCATGATCAGCGGTAGCTGGTGGTTCGGCCGGGTGCAGGCCCAGGTCAAGGACTTCGAGTGGGCGACGGTGCCGTGGCCCGGCATGACCTCCGGGTCGAGCGGCAACCTGTGGGTGGTGCCGAAGGGGTCGAAGAACAAGCAGCACGCCTACGACTTCATCGAGATCACCATGTCGCCGGAGATCCAGGACAAGCTGCGCGACGCCGGTGGCATCCCGGTCGCGCCGAGCGCCACGCCGCCGACCGACCCGAAGGTCAAGCAGCTCAACGACGACTTCCAGGCGCTCGTCGACGCCGACCGGTTGGCGTTCTACCCCGACTGGCCCGCGCCCGGCTTCTACGACGCGCAGGTGTCGTCGGTGCAGAAGGTGATCACCGGGCAGATCGGGGCGCACGAGGCGCTCACCGAGATGGCGGACTACTACAAGGAGAACACGGCGAGCGTCGGCAAATGAGCCTGGTTCCCACCTCGATCCGCGACCGCGGTTCGTACCTGCTCTTCCTCATCCCCGGCGGCCTGCTGCTGCTCGCGGTGATCCTGGTGCCGCTCGGGATGAACATCGGCATCAGCTTCACGGAGTGGTCCGGCGCCGGCGAGCCGGAGTGGATCGGCCTGGACAACTACACCAGGCTGATGGGCGACGGGACGTTCTGGGCGTCGTTCCGGCACAACGTCGGCCTGGTGGTGGCGATGGCGGTCCTGCCGACCCTGGCGGGGCTCGTCATCGCCGCGGCGCTGTTCGACTTCATCGGCAAGCACTTCGGGTCGAAGCACGCCTCCGTGCTGCGGGCCGCGGTCTACCTGCCGCAGGTGCTGCCGATCGCGGTGGCCGGGATCGTGTGGAGCTGGATCCTGGCCCCGCAGGACGGCGCGCTGAACGAGGTGCTGCGCGCCGTCGGGCTGGACTCGTTGGCGCAGAACTGGCTCGGTGACCCGGACCTGGCGCTGTGGTCGGTGATGGGCGTGATGCTGTGGATCCAGGTCGGCTACCCGGTGGTGATCTTCATGGCCGGGATGCAGCGGGTCGACCCGTCCCTGCACGAGGCCGCGGAGCTCGACGGCGCGTCGTGGTGGGGCCGGTTCTTCCACGTCACCGTGCCGCAGATCCGGCCGGAGATCTTCGTGGTGCTGCTGACCTGCACGATCGCCGCGTTGAAGGTGTTCGCGCCGATCTACGTGCTGACCAGGGGCGGGCCGGGCGGCTCGACCAACGTGCCGTCCTACTACTCGTTCCAGAACTTCTTCGAGAAGACCCAGGTCGGCTACGGCGCGGCGATCGCGACCGTGCTCACGGTGCTGATCCTGGTCCTCACGACGGTGTTCCTGCGCGTGCAGAACCGGGGTGAGCGCTGATGCGGCGGCACGCGGTGCTGTGGTCGATGATCGTGCTGGCCCTGGTGATGCTGGTGCCGTTCTTCATCGTGGCGCTCAACGCGGTGAAGACACCGGACGAGTACTCCACCGGCGGCCCGCTCGACCTGCCCTCCGGCATCTCGCTGGACGGCATCATCGCCTTCTGGGAACGCGTCGACTTCGGCGAGAAGCTCCTCAACAGCGTGGTGATCAGCGGGTCGGTGGCCGTGCTCGCGGTGGTGGTGTCGGTGTTCAACGCCTACGCGCTGGGCATCGGCCGGGTGAAGGGCCGGCTGTGGATCCTGGTGGTGTTCCTCATCGCGAACACCCTGCCGCAGGAGGCGCTGGTCTACCCGCTGTACTTCCTGGCCAACGAGGTCGGGCTGTACGACACCAAGCTCGCGGTGATCATCATCTTCACGGTGATCCAGGCCGCGTTCGGCACCTACCTGCTCACCTCGACGTTGGGCGGCTTCCCGCGCGAACTGCTGGAGGCGGCCCGCATCGACGGTGCGAACAAGTGGCAGACGTTGGTGCGGATCGTGGTGCCGATCAGCAGGCCCACCCTGGGAGTGCTGTTCGTCTTCTTCTTCATCTGGACCTGGAACGAGTTCTTCCTCCCGCTGGTGCTGCTGATCTCGAACGAGAACCAGACGGTCCCGGTGGCGCTGGGTGTGCTCCAGGGTCAACGGATGATGGACGCCACCATGACCAGCGCCTCGGCACTGCTCGGTGTCATCCCGGCCATCGTCTTCTTCCTCATCTTCCAACGCGCGTTGACCCGCGGCATCACGGCGGGAGCGGTCAAGTGATGCCCGCGTCCGCGGAGGAACGGGCCCGCCCGATTCCCGTGGTCGGCGCGTCCGAGGAAGCCGCACCGGCCACAGGTGGACGACGCGACCACATCCGGCCGACAGCCCGGCGGGCGTCTCGTCCCGATGCCCGCGACCAGCGTTCCCCCGCAGGCACCAGCCGCTACCGATTGGAGTTCGGGTGAAGTTCAGCAACGGGTACTGGCTGCTGCGCCCCGGGGTCGAGGCCGCCTACCCGGCCGAGGTGCACGACGTCACCACGGGGACCGGGGAGGTCGTCGTGCACGCGTCGACCCGCCCGATCCGGCACCGCGGCGACATGCTCAAGGGACCGGTGGTCACCTTGGGCCTCACCTCGCCGATGGCGGACGTGATCGGTGTGCGGATCACCCACTTCTCCGGGGAGACCACGAAGGAACCCGCGTTCGCGCTCGCCACCGACGGCGCGCACGAGGCGAAGGTGGTCGAGGACGACGCCGGGGTGGTGATGACCGCGGGCGCGCTGTCGGTCCGGGTGCACCGGGGCGAGGAGTGGCGGGTCGACTTCACCGCCGACGGCCGTTCGCTGACCAGCAGCGGGTTCAAGGGCATCGGGCTCATGACGGTGGACGGCAAGCACCACGTCCGCGAGCAGCTGATCCTGGGAGTCGGCGACACCGTCTACGGGCTGGGCGAGCGGTTCGGGCCGTTGGTCAAGAACGGCCAGACCGTGGACATCTGGAACGCCGACGGCGGCACGAGCAGCGAGCAGGCGTACAAGAACGTCCCGTTCTACCTGACCAACGCCGGGTACGGCATCTTCGTCGACCACCCGGGGCACGTGTCGTTCGAGGTCGGCTCCGAGGCGGTGTCGAAGGTCCAGTTCAGCGTCGAGGGCGAGTCGCTGGAGTACTTCATCGTCTACGGGCCCACGCCGCGGGAGATCCTGCGCAAGTACACCGCGCTCACGGGTCGGCCCGCGTTGCCGCCCGCGTGGTCGTTCGGCCTGTGGCTGTCCACCTCGTTCACCACGGCCTACGACGAGCAGACCGTGTCCGGGTTCATCGACGGCATGCTGGAGCGCGACCTGCCGTTGAGCGTGTTCCACTTCGACTGCTTCTGGATGCGCGAGTTCCACTGGTGCGACTTCGAGTGGGACCCGCGCACGTTCCCCGACCCGGTCGGGATGCTGGAGCGGCTGCGCGCCCGGGGGCTGCGCATCTCGGTGTGGATCAACCCGTACATCGCGCAGCGGTCGCCGCTGTTCGCCGAGGGCAAGGCGAACGGCTACCTGCTGCGCAGGCCCAACGGCGACGTGTGGCAGTGGGACCTGTGGCAGCCGGGCATGGCGCTGGTGGACTTCACCAACCCGGCCGCCCGCGCCTGGTACGCGGCCAAGCTCGACGCGCTGCTGGTCCAGGGCGTGGACTGCTTCAAGACCGACTTCGGCGAGCGCGTGCCGACCGACGTGGTCTACCACGACGGCTCCGACCCGGAGCGGATGCACAACTACTACACCCACCTGTACAACAAGACGGTGTTCGACGTGCTGCGCAAGCGGCGCGGTGACGGTGAGGCGGTGGTGTTCGCCCGCTCCGCCACGGCCGGCTCGCAGCAGTACCCGGTGCACTGGGGCGGCGACTGCGAGGCCACCTACGAGTCGATGGCGGAGAGCCTGCGCGGCGGGCTGTCGCTCGGCCTGTCGGGCTTCGGCTACTGGAGCCACGACATCGGCGGCTTCGAGGGCACGCCGTCGGCGGCGTTGTTCAAGCGGTGGATCGCGTTCGGCCTGCTGTCCTCGCACAGCAGGTTGCACGGCAGCTCGTCCTACCGCGTGCCGTGGCTGTTCGACGAGGAGTCCGTCGACGTGCTGCGGCACTTCACGAAGCTGAAGCTGCGGCTGATGCCGTACCTGGACGGCGCGGCTCGGCAGGCCGCCGCCGAAGGCGTCCCGATGATGCGGGCGATGGTGGTGGAGTTCCCGGACGACCCCGGCTGCGCCCACCTCGAACGCCAGTACATGCTCGGCGACGACCTGCTGGTGGCGCCCGTGTTCTCCGACGAGGGCGACGTGTCGTACTACGTCCCCGAGGGGACCTGGACCCACCTCCTGACCGGTGAGACCGTGCAGGGCCCGCGGTGGGTCCGGGACCGCTGCGACTTCCTCACCGCGCCGGTGCTCGTGCGCCCGGGCACCATCCTGCCGGTCGGCGCGGTGGACGACCGTCCCGACTACGACTACGCCGAGGGCGTCACGCTGCAGGCGTACCGGCTGTCCGACGGCGACCACGTGACGGTGGTCGGCGACACGACGTTCCGCACCCACCGCAGCGGCGACGAGGTCCGGGTCGAGGCCGAGGGCGCGCCGTCGGCGTGGCGGCTCCTGCTCGTCGGCGTGCGCGCGGTCGACGCCGTGGAGGGCGGCTCGGTCGGCGAACACCCCGACGGGGTGCTCGTCAGCGCCGAAGGCGGTGCCCTGACCCTGCGCGGGCTCCGGTGAGGCCGTTAGCCGTCGTCCTCGTGCTGCTGGGCACGCTCGCCGCGACCACCCCGGTGGTCGCGGCGCCGGCGCCCGTCGAGGAACGGCACGAGGTCTCCTACGACAAGTACTCGCTCACCGTGGACGGCGAGCGGGTCATGCTGTGGTCGGGGGAGTTCCACTACTTCCGGCTGCCCAGTCCCGAGCTGTGGCGCGACGTGCTGGAGAAGATCCGGGCCGCCGGGTTCAGCGGCGTGTCGCTGTACTTCCACTGGGGCTACCACTCGCCCGCGCCGGGCGTCTACGACTTCACCGGCGTGCGCGACGTGGACCGGCTGCTGCGCATCGCCGATGACCTGGGCCTGTACGTGGTGGCCCGGCCCGGTCCGTACATCAACGCCGAGACCAGCGGCGGCGGCTTCCCGGCGTGGCTCAAGGCGGTGGAGGGACGCGCCCGGTCCAGCGACCCCGGCTACACGGCGGCGTACACGCAGTGGCTGGACCACCTCAACCCGATCATCGCCCGGCACCAGGTGTCGCGCGGCGGCTCGGTGATCGCCTACAACGTGGAGAACGAGTACGCGGTCAACGTCGACCCGGCCTACATGGAGAACCTCCAGCGACTGGCCCGCGCCGCGGGCATCGACGTGCCGATCGTGCACAACAACTGCTGCGGCGGGAACCTGGCGAACTGGTCGTCCGGCCGGGGCGCGGTGCAGATCCCCGGCGTGGACGACTACCCGCAGTCGTTCGAGTGCCACAACCCCGACGCCTGGGGCCCGTGGGGCGACGGCGTCACGCGCAGGCTGCGCGACGACGCGCCGGTGTACGCCGCCGAGTACCAGGCGGGTGCGATCGACCTGAACGACGCCGGGTACGACCGGTGCCGCGAGCTGACCGGCCCGAGCTACATGAAGGTGTTCTACAAGAACAACGCCATCTCCAGCGGCGCCACCATGTACGGCTACTACATGACGTTCGGCGGCACGTCGTGGGGATGGCTCCCGCAGCCGAACGACGTCTACACCTCCTACGACTACGGTTCGGCGATCACCGAGTCGCGGCAGCTCACCGCCAAGTACGACGAGTTCAAGCGGCAGGGCTACTTCATGACCGCCGTCGCGCCGCTGACCAAGACCGACGAGGCGACCGGACCGGTGCCCGCCGACCCGGCCGTGCTGGCGCGGGCGCGGGCCAACCCGGACACCGGGACGCAGTTCGTGCTGGTGCGGCAGGCCGAACTCGCCGGCACCGCGGACGTCTCCACGACCCTGGACTGGTCCACCCCGGACGGCCGCTACCAGGTGCCCGTGCGGGTGAACGGCCGTGACGCCAAGATCCTCGTCGCCGGGTACGACCTGGGCGGCCAGCGGCTGGTGTGGTCGAGCTCCGAGATCCTGACCCACGTGGACGTGTCCGGTCGCGACGTGGCCGTGCTCTACGGCCGTGCCGGCGAACAGGGCTCCACGGTCCTGCGCTACGCGTCGGCGCCGACGGTGCGCGTGCTCGACGGAGAGGTCCGCGGCTCCTACGAGAACGGCGACCTGCGGCTGGACTACACGCACACCGGCCTGGCCCGCGTGCTGGTCTCCGGCGGCGGCCGGCCGCCGATGCTGCTGATGCTGGGCACCGACGAGACCGCCGCGCGGTTCTGGCGGCAGGACACCGCGGCGGGCCCGGTCCTGGTCCGCGGCACCTCCCTGGTCCGCTCCGCGGAGATCAAGGGCGACCGGGTGGCGCTGCGCGCCGACACCGACCGGGCGGGTGAGGTCGAGGTGTTCGCCCCGGCGCGCCACCTGTCCGTCGGCGGGCGACCGGTGCCGGTGCGCCGCACCTCCAGCGGTTCCCTGCTCGGCTCGCTGCCCGGTCCGGAGCAGGTGCGCCTGCCGGAGCTGACCGACTGGCGCTACCGGGCCGAGCAGCCCGGTCTCGGCGAGTCCGGCTGGACGACGGCGGACAAGACCACCACGGTCAGCCCGATCAAGCCCAAGACGCTGCCGGTGCTCTACGCCGACGAGTACGGCCACCACAACGGCAACGTCTGGTATCGCGGCGGGTTCACCGCCACCGGCGCGGAGAAGACGGTCTCGGTCAACGCCATCACCGGCCGGCGCGGCATTTACCTGGTGTGGCTCAACGGCCGGTACCTCGGCTCGGCCGCCGGTGGCGTCCAGGCCGACTCCGAACCGGTCAACCCCGATCCGGGGCGCGGCGACTTCGCCGTGCCCGAGGGGTTGCTGGTCGACGGGCAGCGGGCGACGTTGACCGTGCTGGTCGAGAACATGGGCCACAACGACGACTGGACCGCCGACGACGTGCGCCACAAGCAGCCCCGTGGCCTGTTCGGGGTGGTGGTCGAGGGCGCCGCGGCGCCGATCTCCTGGCAGATCCGGGGTTCCCGGCCCATGGACGGCGAACGCGGCCCGATGAACACCGGCGGCCTGTACGGCGAACGCGCCGGCTGGCACCTGCCCGGCTCCGGCGGCTGGCAACGCCCGCCGGGCGCCCTCGCACCGGGGGTGTCCTGGTACCGCACGGACTTCCGGCTGGACCTGCCGCGCGGGCACGACGTCTCGCTCGGGCTGCGGTTCGACGACGCCACCGCCCGCGGCTACCGCGTGCTGATCTTCGTCAACGGCTGGAACATGGGCCAGTACCTTAACGGCGTCGGCCCGCAGCGGGAGTTCGTGCTCCCGAGCGGTGTGCTGCGCGACCACAACACGCTCACCTTCGCCGTGATCTCCACCGAGGCGGCGCAGGGTGATCCGGGGCCGGTGCGCCTGGTGACCCTAGGCAACCACCGGACCGGTGCTGTCGCGGGCGGTTAGCCGCGGCGGCAACAGCCGGACCTCGGGCGCCGCCTGGCCGTCGAGCTGACCCATCGCCAGTTCGACGGCCAGCCGCCCGAGCTCCACCGCGGGGATGTCGACCGAGGACAGCGGCACGGCCTGCGCCTGCGCCACGTCGGGCGGGCAGACCGCCAGCACGGAGACGTCCTGCGGCACCCGCTTGCGCCGTCGGGCCAGTTCGGACAGCAGCGGGCCGAGGATGGCCTCGTTGTGCACCACCAGGCCGGTGACCGGGCGGCGGGTCGACAGCCCGTCCAGGCACTCGCGCAGGCCGTCGTAGGTGGGCACGCAGGCCAGCGCGGTCGCCTCCACACCGCGCCGCGCGGCGGTTTCCCGGAACCCGTCCAGGAAGCGGCCCGCGTAGCTCGTGCCGCGGTCGTAGACGGCGGGGGAGGGGCCGATGAGCGCGATGTCGCGGTGGCCCAGGTCGGCCAGGTGCGTGACGCACGCCGAGCCGGCGGCGGCGAAGTCGAGGTCGACGCAGGTCAGCTCCCGCGCGTCGGAGGGCACCCCGATCAGCACCGCGGGCGTGGCCAACTCGCGCAGCACCGGCACCCTCGGCTCGGCCGCTTCGACGTCCATCACGATGATCGCGTCGGCGAGCGAGGACGCCACGACCCGGTGCAGGCCTTCGGCGCCTTCGTCCGCGGTCAGCAGCAGCACGTCGTGGTCGTGGGCGCGGGCCTCGGTGACCGTGGCCGCGACGAACTGCATGACCACCGGCACGTTCAGGTCCGTGCGCAGGGGCACGACGAGGGCGAGCACGTTGGTGCGGTTGCTCGCCAGCGCCCGCGCGCCCGCGTTGGGGCGGTAGCCGAGCACCCGGATGCTGTGGTTCACCCGGCGCCGGGTCGTCTCCGAGATCGAGCGCTTGCCCGACAGCACGTACGACACCGTGCTGGGCGAGACTCCCGCCGCCCGGGCGACGTCGGCGATGGTGACCATCGGACGATCATAATACGCCCGGTCGCGTGGCCCGCCCCGGCAAGTCCACAGTGGACCCCGGACGTCGCGGTCGGGTGACCGCGGGATGAACGACACCTCTCCTGCGTCCTCCGGGAGGAGGCGAGTGGGCGGTGGCGTCGCCGACGCGATCCTTCAACACCGAACATCCGCAGCGCGGCCGACGCGTGCGATTCGAGGGTGGGCGGTCCGGTTCGCGACCCTGTTTTGGCTGCTCATCACCTCGTGGATGACGCGTTGTGACCGCGCGCGGAACCCGAATGCACCCTTGACGAACCGGCGGTGTGTGCTCAATCTTGTGTGGTTCTGGTTGAACATGGAGGTTCAGTATGTCGCGCCTGCGCGCCTTGGCAACGGTGTTGTGCGTTGTTGGTGCTTCGGTCGTCAGCGTCGGTTCCGGCGCCGCGTCGGCCGCCGCACCGCCGGGCGACCTCTACTCCTACCTCGAAGACCCGGGCATGGTCGCCGAGGGCCAGGAGCCGGCGCACGCCTACCTCCGCCCGTACGCCGACGTCGACTCGGCGGTCCGCCGTGACGAGGACTCGCCGTACACCCGGTCGCTGGACGGCGAGTGGCGGATCGCCATGGCCAAGACGCCGGAGGAGGTGCCGGCGGACTTCCACGCCGACGGCTACGACACGTCCCGCTGGCGTGAGGTCTCGGTGCCGCACACCTGGCAGACCGACGGGCTGGACCACCCGATCTTCCGCAACATCGCCACCGAGATCCAGCCCGACGACCCGCCCCGCGTGCCGCGCGACGTCAACCCGACCGGCGCGTACGCGAAGGACTTCGACGTGCCCGCCGACTGGGACGGGCGCAGCACGTTCCTCCGCTTCGAAGGCGTGACCTCCGGCTACTTCGTCTGGGTCAACGGCAGGTACGTCGGCTACGACCAGGGCGGCTACACCCCGGCGGAGTTCGACGTCTCCTCCGCCCTGCGGCCGGGCCGCAACCGCCTCGCCGTGCAGGTGCACCGCTGGAGCGCGGGTGCCTACCTGGAGGACGTCGACCAGTGGCGGTACTCGGGCATCTTCCGCTCGGTCCGCCTGCACTCGACGCCCGCCACGTACGTCGGCGACGTGACGCTGCGGACCGACCTCGACGCCACCTACACCGACGCGACCCTCTCCGCCGCCGTCGAGGTCGGGCACAAGGCCGGCGGCCCGACCGGCACGCACCACGTCACGGCGAGCCTGCGCGACGCGCGCGGCAGGCAGGTCGGGACGGTCCGCCGGCCCGTCGAGGTGACCGACCAGGGCGGTCGGGTCGAGTTGGCGCTGCCGGTGCGCAACCCGGCCAAGTGGACCGACGAGACCCCGAACCTGTACACGGTCGTGTTCACCCTGACCGGCCCGGACGGCCGCATGACGCACATCACCGGCGAGACCACCGGTTTCCGCGAGATCGAGATCCGGGACAGGCAGCTGCTGGTCAACGGCAAGCGGGTGCTGTTCAAGGGCGTCAACCGCGCGGAGACCGACCCCGACCACGGCAGGCACGTGCCGAGGGCCGCCCAGGAGCGCGACGTGGCGTTGATGGAGCAGCTCAACGTCAACGCCGTGCGCACCTCGCACTACCCGTCCGACCCGTACTTCTACGAGCTGGCCGACGAGCACGGCCTGTGGATCACCGACGAGGTCGACATCGAGACCCACAACCACGAGGACTGCTCGCGCTGGTGCCAGGCGGACCAGCCGGAGTGGCGGGCCGCGTTCCTGGACCGGTTCACCGCCATGGTCGAGCGGGACAAGAACCACCCGAGCGTGTTCATGTGGGACACCGGCAACGAGGCGGGTCTCGGCGCCCACCACTACGCCATGGCCGAGTGGCTGGACGCCAACGAGCCCACCCGACCCAAGTACCACCAGTCCAACAACCCCGACGGCGACGCGCCCTTCGCCGACGTGTGGGGCCCGCGCTACCCCTCGCCGGAACGGTTCGAGGAGCAGGCGAAGAGCACCACGAAGCCGTTGATCTTCGGCGAGTACGCGCACGCGATGGGCAACAGCCTCGGCAACTTCCGCGAGTTCTGGGACACCACCCGCGCCAACCCCGCCACCCAGGGCGGTTTCATCTGGGACTGGGCCGAGGGCAGCATCCGGCAGGACGTCCGGATCCTGCCCGACTCGTCCGGCAACAACATCTCCGCGCACGTGACCGGCCTGCCGGAACTGGTCGACGGCCACCGCGGCAAGGCGCTGCACCTGTCCGGGCTGGACGACTTCGTCGAGGTCTACCGCGACCGCAGGCTCGACATCACCGGCACGGCGCTGACGCTGGACGCGTGGGTCAAGCCCGCCGCGTGGAGCGGTGACTTCCGCATCGTCGGCAAGGGCGACCACCAGTACGCGCTGAAGATGAAGACCGCGACCCGGTTGGAGTTCTTCATCCACAGCGGCACCTGGCAGGCCGTGCAGGCCACCGTGCCGAGCGACTTCTACGGCAACTGGCACCGGGTCAGCGGCACCTACGACGGCACCGCGCTGCGGCTCTACATCGACGGCCGCGAGGTCGCGAGCAAGCCGTTCACCGGCGCGATCGACCAGTCGTCGGCCGAGGTCAACATCGGGCGCGACTTCGAGACGTCGTGGAACGACCCGAGCAACGTCGGGCGGATGGCGCACGGCGCGGTGGACGACGTCCGGATCTACGACCGGCCCCTGACCCCGGCCGAGCTGAGCGCGGCCGAACCGGTGGGCGGCGCGGTGCTGGCGCTGGACTTCGACCGCGTCGAGGAGCGCGGCACGCACCTGTCCTACGGTTCCAGCATCTCCGGCCTGGACGGTCTGGTCGGCCCGGACCGGGACGCCCAGCCCGAGACCACCCAGATGGCGTGGGCGCACCAGCCGCTGCGGTTCGGCTACACCGACGGCGTGCTGTCGGTGCGCAACGAGAAGCAGTTCACCGGCACCGACGGGCTGAGGCTGCGGTGGCGGGTCACCGAAGGCTCGCGGGTCGTCACGCGCGGGGAGCAGCCGCTGCGGGTGGCGGCGAACTCGACCGGGACGATCCCGGTGCCCCAGCCCGCGAACCCGGCCGACCGCGAGCGGTTCCTCACCGTCGAGGCGGTCACCACGACCGCACGGCCGATGATCCCGGCCGGTCACGTCCTGGCGCACGACCAGTTCCCCCTCGGCGGCACCAAGGTGCCCGGCCTCGACCGGCCCGCCGGGGGCGGCGCGGCGGTCACGACCGACGACGCGGCGGCGGTCACGGCGTCCGCGGAGGGCGTCAGCTACTCGGTGGACAAGAAGACCGGTTCGCTGTCGTCGATCAAGGTCCACGACCGCGAACTGCTGCGCAGCGGGCCGAAGCTCGACGTGTGGCGCGCGCCGATCAGCAACGAGACCTTCAAGTGGGGCCGCGCGGAGGGGGAGGACTGGCGCGAGGTCGGCCTCGACCGGCTCGCCACCACCGTCACCGACGTCCGCGTCGAACCGGCGCCGTCCGGTGTCCGGGTCGTGGTCGACAGCCGGGTGGCGGCACCGGACGTCACCGGGGCCTGGTTCGACCAGACGATGACCTACACCGTCGAACGCGGCGGCGTGCTGAACCTCGGGCACGAGGTCACCCCGCAGGGCGCCATGCGCACCTTGCCGTACCTGCCGCGCATCGGCGTGTCGCTGGCCCTGCCGGACGACTACGACCAGTTCGCCTGGTACGGGCGCGAGGCCGAGAGCTACGTCGACCGCAGGGACGGCACGCCGATCGGCGTCCACTCGTCCACCGTGGACGAGCAGTACGTGGACTACCACCGCCCCCAGGACCACGGCAACCACACGGACTCGCGCTGGGCGCTGCTCACCGACGGCCGCACCGGCGGCCTGCTGGTGGCCGGCGCGAAGGACGTCAGCGTGACCCCGTACGACGACCTCGACCGGGCCGCCTACCCGTTCCAGCTCCAGCGCAACAAGGGCTGGGTGACCCTGCACGCGAGCCACGCCGTCACAGGGGTGGGCGACACACCCAACCCCGTGCGGGCCCGCAGCCAGGTCCGCCCGGACACGACCTACGCGTACACGCTCACCCTGCGCCCGTTGACGACCCGGGAGGCACGTTCCGGACTGCCCGCCGGAGGGTGATCCCGGGCCGCCGAGGACCGGGTTCGCCGACCTGGCATGGTCGGCGAACCCGGCCTCGTGGGCGGGTCCACCCCCCCCCGTGGCCCGCCCTGGTCGAGGTGTCACACGGCGGCGTCGAGGCGTTCCCGCTGATCGCCGGTCAGCGCGAGCGACACCCCGGCGATCGCGTCGTCCAGCTGCTCGACCGTGCTGACGCCGACGACCGGGGTGGCGGCCGGGTTGCCCCCGGTCAGCCAGGCCAGCACCACCTGGTTGTGGTTCGTGCCGGTCTCGGCGGCGACCTCGTCCAGCACGGCCAGGCGGCGGGCCGTCCCGGGGTGGTCGTACGCCTCGGGCAGCGGTCTGTCGGCGCGGGTGTACCGGCCGCCCAGCAGCGACGTGTACGTCCACAGCGCCATGTCCGGGTGGTGCTCCAGGTAGTGGACCACCTCGTCGGTGACCGCGCCGAACCTCACCACGGTCGGCAGGACGCCGGGTCGGGGCCGCAGGTACGTGTGGTGCTGCTGCACGGCGGTGAAGCCGGCGGCGCCGTTCGCCCGGGCGATCCGCCGTGCCCGTTCCACCTGCCAGACCGGGAAGTTGGAGCACCCGAGGCGGCCGGCCAGGCCCGCGGACACCAGCTCGTCGAACGCGCCGACCGTCTCCTCCAGCGGCGTGTCCGGGTCGGGGACGTGCGCCCAGTACAGCTCGACGTGGTCGGTGCCGAGCCGCCGGAGGCTGCCCTCGATCGCGCTCCCCACCACCCCGGCGGACAGTCCTTCGGACCGTCCGCCCCCGACCGGCGCGGAACCCACCTTGGTGCTGATCCTGACGCGGTCGCGCACCCCCGGCCGGGCGGCGAGCCAGCGCCCGAGCACCGTCTCGCTCTGCCCGCCGACACCGGCGGGGTCGACCCAGAACGCGTAGGAGTCGGCGGTGTCGATCCACCCGCCGCCGGCGTCCACGAAGCGGTCCAGCAGCTCGAACGACCGGCGTTCGTCGACGGTCGTGCCGAACCACATCGCGCCCAGGGCCAGGTTGTCGATCACGCGTTAATCCCCTGCCGCGTCACGCCGCGCCGTCGAGGCGTCGGCGCTGCTCGTCGGTCAGCTCCAGCGACACCCCGGCGATCGCGTCGTCCAGCTGCTCGACCGTGCTGACGCCGACGATCGGCGTGGCGGCCGGGTCGCCCCCGGTCAGCCAGGCCAGCACGACCTGGTTGCGGTTCGTGCCGGTCTCGGCGGCGACCTCGTCCAGCACGGCGAGGCGTCGCGCGGTCCCGGCGTGGTCGTACTCGGCGGGTAGCGGTTTGTCGGCGCGGGTGTAGCGGCCGCTCAGGAGCGGCGTGTAGGCCCACAGCGCCATGTCCGGGTGGTGCTCCAGGTAGTGGATCACCTCGTCGCTGACCGCGCCGAACCGGTGCACCACGGTGGGCTGCGTGCCGGGCAGCGGGCGCAGGTAGGTGTGGTGCTGCTGCACGGCGGTGAAGCCGGTGCCGCCGCTGTCCCGGGCGATCCGCCGGGCCCGCTCGACCTGCCAGACGGAGTAGTTGGAGCAGCCCAGGCGACCGACCACGCCGGCGGACACCAGTTCGTCGAACGCGCCGACCGTCTCCTCCAGCGGCGTCACGGGGTCGGGCTTGTGCGCCCAGTACAGCTCGACGTGGTCGGTGCCCAACCGGCGGAGGCTGCCCTCGATCCCGTTCTTCACCACCCCGGCGGACAGGCCCTCGGCGGTCTCCGGGAACCGGCCCGCCTCGGTCGGCTCGCAGCCCACCTTGGTGCTGATCCGGACCCGGTCGCGGACCCCCGGTCGGGCGGCCAGCCAGCGACCGAGCAACGCCTCGCTCTGCCCGCCGAAACCGGACGGGTCCTCCCAGAACGAGTAGCAGTTCGCGGTGTCGATCCACACGCCGCCGGCGCCCACGAAGCGGTCCAGGAGCTCGAACGACCGGCGCTCGTCGGTGACCGTGCCGAACAACATCGCGCCCAGGGCCAGGTTGTCAATCATGGCGTTCACGGTAGGCGCAGGCGGCCAGGCATTACGCTCCAATCCCGTGGTGGTTTCCCGGACCAATTTCGCGTGGGCGACGCTGCTGGACCTGGGCGCGCCGGAGCGCGGCCGCCGGCACGACCGCGTGGCGCACGCGCTGCGCACCGCGATCCGTGACGGTCGACTGGCGGAGGGCGCCGCCGTGCCGCCGAGCCGGGCGTTGGCCGAGGAGCTCGGCTGCTCGCGCTGGGTCGTGACGGAGGCGTACGGGCAGCTCATCGCCGAGGGCTACCTCTCCGCCCGGGTGGGTTCCGCGACGCGGGTCTCCTGGTCGCCGGAGTCCGCGCCGACGAGACCCCGCGAGCGGCGCGCACCGGCACCGCCGCCGATCCGGTACGACCTCGCGCCCGGCCTGCCGGACCTGAGGGCGTTCCCACGCCGCCGGTGGGCCGACGCGGTGCGCGCGGTGATCGGCTCGGCCGTGCACTACGACCTCGACGTCCCCGACCCCGCCGGGCACGCGGTGCTGCGCACGACCATCGCGCAGTACCTGCGGCGCTCACGCGGCGCGGACGTGCAAGCGGCATCGGTGTCCGTGTGCGCCGGTGTCACCGACGGCCTGGTGCGCACGTGCCGCGCACTGCCGGCGGAGGGGATCACCGACGTGGCCGTGGAACACCCCGGGTGGGGGCGGTTGCGGGACGCGGCGACGAGTGCCGGCCTGCGCGTGCACCCGATCCCGGTGGACCAGGACGGCCTCCGCGTGGACGACCTGGCGCGCACACCCGCGCGGGCCGTCGTCGTGGGCGCGGCACACCAGTTCCCCACCGGCGCGGTGCTCTCGCCGGACCGCCGGGCGGGGCTGCTGCGCTGGGCACGTGAGGTGGACGGCTTCGTGATCGAGGACGACTACGACGCCGAGTTCCGCTACGACCACCACCCGGTGGCCGTGATGCAGGGCCTCGACCCCGGCCGCGTCTTCCTCCTCGGCTCGGTCAGCAAGACGTTGTCGCCAGCCCTGGGGCTGGGCTGGCTGGTCGCGCCCGCCGCGCTCACCCCGGCACTGCGCGCGGCGAACCTCGTCGCGGCCGCGCCACCGGTGCTCGACCAGCTCGCCCTGGCCACGTTCATCGACCGCGGCTGGTACGACGCCCACCTGCGCGCGGCCCGCCGCCGCTTCCGCGCCCGCCGCGACCTGCTGGTCCGCACGCTCGCCGAGCTCGTGCCGGAGGGCCGGGTCGCCGGCACCGCCGCCGGGCTGCACGTCCTGCTGCACCTGCCCGACGGCACCGACACCCGCCACGCGGTCCGGACCGCGGCCGCCGCCGGCCTGCGCCTGGTGGACCTCGACGACTACCGCACGAGGCGGTCGCCGGGACGCGCGCTCGTCCTCGGCTACGGCAACATCGGCGACACCGAGATCCCTCCGGCCGTCGCGCTGCTGCGCGACGCGCTGGCCGCGCCCCACCCGAGAAGCGCACCCGCAAGGACGGCACCACCGCGTACCGGCTGATGTGGCGGTTCGGGGGCACCCGGGACGGGCTTCAGCAGGGCATCACCTACGACGCCCGGAGCATGAAGGGCGGGATTGAGGCTCTGCGGCATCACGTGCGGCACGGACCCGCTCAGGCGGAGTCGTTTTGCCAGTCCACGACGATCGGACGTTGCCCGGTGGTCAGGTAGTCGATCACGGCGGCTTCCACGTCGGTGGCGGGCACTTCGGCGTTGGGCGGGAACTCCGTGTCTGCGGTGACGTAGTAGTAGATCACCGGATCGGTGTTGGAAGACGTGGAGCTGTGGCTGTAGACGCCTTCCGGATGGTCCTCACCGGAGTAGTGCAGAACGCCCACGTCACCATCGATCCCCGCGTTCAGCTCGGAGACCCACGGATCGTCGGCGGGGACGACGGTGAGCAGCACGGCGCTACCGGCCGGGTATTTGCCTCGCACGGCCACGAACAGTTCCCGGACGTCCTCCGGTGTGGTGACGACGACGGGATCGTCGGCGTGTCCGTCCTCGTAGTAGACGTTCAGCTTTTGCGCCACGGTGGTGTAGCCCCTCCTGCGTAGGTCTTCGTGAAGCCGTTCGCGCCGTGCACGGTGAGTGTGGACCCCTCGGGCAGCAGCACCGGTACGAGCTCGTCGCAACCGAGCGGACCGCGACACGGCGTGTTGTTGATCAATAGTGTGGCCGACCGGATACCGTGGTTGCGCATGTACGCCGCCATCTTCATTTCGACGTCGGACGCACGGGTCAACTTCCTGCGGAAGCCGAGAACGGCCAGCGCCGTTTCGGGTTCTCGGTACATCTCGTCTTCGCCGCTGACAACCGGCCGCGCCTGTCCGTCCGGACCGATCCACCGTCCGTGTGTCTTGGGTCGTGACGTGCCTGGCGGCCGTTGATCGGCAGGAGGCACATCGGGAGGAAGCTCCCGCCGTAGTTCCTCGACCTTTACGGGCGGGATCACGGGCGATTCGCCCGGCTCCACCGGGCGGGCCGGTGGTGGCGTGGACGATTGTTGCTCTGGTGGCCGTTGCGGCGGCTGCGTGGGCTGTGGACCGCCTGGGGTCGGCGTTGGGACGTTCTCACCCGTGAGCGCGGTCAAGGCTGCCTGTGCCCGGTCCATGCCCGTACCGAGGGTCTTCCACAAGTCGGTGATGCCGTCTTTCACTGCGACGAACCGGGCCAGCGCCTGTTCCGTGTCCGACTCCAGGTCAACGACCCCACGTAGGTTCGCGGCCAACAGGTCGTGTGCCTCTTCGGCCAAGTCCTGAGCCTGCCCCAACGCATCCCGGCACTTCGACGCCTTGTCGCACGCCTGGGACACGCTCTTGGCCACTTCCTCGATCGACACCACCCGGTCCCTTCCCCGGCGGCAGCGTCGCCAAGGCGGCACTGTGCCTCGACCGTGCTGCTACCGTGTCGCTGAGGCGAGCAGCTCGACTTGATTGATTCGAGCATCGAGACGTTTCGACTTAACGCCTTTACCTGTTAGTTTGGCTCTGTTCAACGTTTCGTCTGCGGCATCCATCTCGCCTGCTTTGGCGTACGCCTCCGCCAGCCAGGAAAGGTAAAGTGCAACTTCTCGGACATGTTTGCTTTCGTACGCATCAATTGCTTTTGAAAGCAAGGGTTCGGCCTCCGATGGTCGGCCTATTTCAATCATGCACCGACCGGCCATCACGTCGATCTCTTCCCGGTTCAGCCAGTACACCCACTCCGGTTCCCGGATGTCTTTGGATCGACTTTCGTAAGCATCGTCCACGGCACCCAAAGCACGCATAGTTGAGTCCCGGTCCCGAGTGCGCGCGTTGGCCCACGCAACACGCTCCAGCAGCAGTGCTTTCACTAGAGGTGTCGCTCCATCCGCACCCTTAACGGCCGATTTCGCCAAGAGTGCCGCATCTGCGGCGCTTCCCGTATTTGCCATTTGGTAGCTGAGGGACGAAAGCAGTTGAGCAGTTAGAACCCTGTCGCGCGCTTCGCGCGTGGCCGCTGCACCGTCAAGATAAAGTTGTTGCGCTTCAGTGTGGCGGCCTGAGTCGCTGGCCACCCACCCTGCTAGTTGCGCCAATTCGCCCAATACTACCAAGAGCCGCTTACCCGTCGATGCCGAGTAGCTGGCCGAGCGAACGACTCTCTCGACGTCGGAAAGCTCTTTCCGAATTGCCGGATATAGATCGTCACCAAAGACGACGTCATCAAGGTGTCGCAACTCTATAACCCGTTCCTCGAATTTTCCAACGAGGCTTACGCCAATTCGACGGCCGGAGTTCTGGTGTATTATGCCAGGTGAATCAGTGACAAGCCATTCATGCGCGATTCTGAGGGGGTCTGCACGCAAGCTGCCTTCGTCTCGCGATCTCGCCAGCTCGTTCTCCAACTGCATCCGTTTTTCGGTGCGTTCAACCTCGGCGGCCCGGTCATAGCTGGCCACAAGCAGTCCATTTGCTTCCAGGGCCCGGTCTGCGGTCGTCCAGAATGAACGCTCGGGGAATTGACGACCGGCGCATACGTGAGAGATCGAAGTTCGGTCGAGGTGGGTGGCTTTGGCCAAGGCGGATGTGGTCATCCCTTCAGCACGTAGCAGGGCTGAGAGGAGTTTGCCGACTTCCTTCCGGTGCTCCGTTATCGCCTCTGGTTGTCGTCCCATCTCGGCTCCCCGTGTCCGGCTTGAGCTGTCCACGCTACTGCCAGGGTAGCTACCTCCACCAACGGGTGATGTGAGCGTTGTGTGGACGCACTTCCCCACAACGGTGCCACCAGATTCCCTAGGAGTCTCGTGCCGATGGTCCACCGCAGGACTACGGCTACGGCCAGCTCCACCCGTTACGGCAGGTGACACGGTGGCTGGTGCCGGTGAGCAGCATGAATGTCCGTATGTCCCGATGAAGGTCACGCGACAACGGCCCCGCGGGGTAACTGATCGCCGGTCCGATGCCCACAACAGACACAGAAGGAGATTGTGCACAGATGAAAAAGACGCCCCCTGCGGACGCGGTCGAGCAGACGACCTACGTCCGAATCCTGTCGGAGACGGAGTTCACCGAGTCCGTCACGGCCGACGGCGACTACGAAATCACCTTCGGGGGTGTGGCGACGCTGGCCATGACCCCCGACGCGGCGGAGAAGCTGTTCTGGATGCTCGGGAACAAGGTTCCCGAGCTGAGGGAAGGCGCTGCCGACGTCCGCCCCTCCTAACGGTAGGCACCGACCAACGAGTGATCCGACGGAGAGCGCCGGGTAGGAGCGTTATTCAGAAGGTTGATCTTGGGGTGACAGCGCAACAGTGCACCAGAGCCTTCGCTCGGGTAAGACCACCCATTCGGACGTGCCGCGGTCGGTAACGGGACGATAACATTCGTCCGTTGGTCTGATTCGGGGCCACTTGAAGGGGGAAATGTGAGATCACAATCGCGCACCGCGGCGGTGCTGCTGCTGGCACTTGTCAGCACTCTACTGGGGAGCATGCTCAGCGCCGGGCAGGCGTCGGCGCAGACGCAGGCGACGGCGCTCAGGCCTGCGGACATCGATCGCGTGACTGCGGTGCCCGCCAATGGCAGGGTCACCTGCTACGGCTACACCGGTACGTTCAAGGCCGGCACCAATGTCATCGTCGTGAACTGGGAGAGCACCAGCGACGAGTGCTTCGGCATCGCCACCGACCGTACGATCTGGCACGCCTGGCCCAACTCGAACGGTTGGCATCGGATGCCCGGCGGCGGTTATGCCGACTCCATCGCCTACCTCCTGTTCCTGGAGGACCCGGCCCTTGAGTTTCGGAGAATCGTGGTCTACACGGTATCCAGCGACAAGTTCTGGTGTCAGGAATACTTCAGTCCAAGTTGGGACGGCTACTGGTTCGAGTGCTGATGAACGAACAGCACTCCAGGACACGCGTGGGCCGGAGGTAGGGGCCGGTCGGGCGGCGGATCGTCACCGGGTGTGGTGGGAATGGTGACGTTACGCTGATCTCCGGAGGTGGTGCGGGGTGCGGCTGCCGTTCGGCGTGCACGGTTCGGTGCGCGCCGAGTTCGAGCGACGCTGGTCGCGCGTGCGACCGTCCGTGTGGCTCGGGTTCCTCACGCCACCGCTGGTCGGCCTGGTAGTCGCACTCCTGGCCCGGTGGTCCGGCGCCGTCCTGCCGGGGTGGCTCCTGCTGCTGGTCGGTACCGCGGTGCCGGTGTCGTTCCTGGTCCGCCGGGTCTACCTGCACCGGACCGGCTGGTGGGCCGGTCTCATCGCCTACGCGGGCGTCGCACAGGCGCTGGGCGTCGGTCTGCTCACCGGGAACCTGGTGCTCGCCCTGCCGACCGTGGTCGCCACCGCGGTCGCGGCCGTGCTGGTCACCAAGGCCAAGTCCGTGCTGCTGGACGTGACCGGCGGGGCGATCGCCGGGACGACGCTCGGCGTGCGCAGCGGGTCCCGCCAGGTGCGCAACGCCACCGGGCACCCCGTGCCCGCCCACGCCAACTTCGACGGCGAGCTGTTGCGCTGGCACGTGGCCACCGGATCGTCCACCCCGGACCTCTCCGGCGGCGAGCTGCCGCTGCGCCTGGTCACCGACGTGGGGGTGGCCGAGACGCGCGCCGTGCCGGGAGGGGAGGTGGTCGTGGTGCGTGCCGACGGGCGGGACGTCGAGCTGGTCGTCGGCCACCCGCACGACTTCGCCGCCCTCCTCGACCGGCGGCTGCGGCTGCTCCGCCTGCCCGACTGGTCGAGGTGATCCGCGCGACGCGTGACGTCCGCCCTTGTTACTCGTTGGTCAAGTAGACGTCCGACGACGGAAGGGGCAGCGGCCATGGCGACCGAACGGTTGCGGCTGGAGGACGGCACGGAGCTGAACGTGGCACGCAGCGGCCCGCCCGACGCCGAGGTGACCGTGGTGCTCGCCCACGGCTACGCGCTCGACCACCGCAGCTGGCACCGCGTGGTGGCGGTGCTGCCCGCGACCGTGCAGGTGATCGCCTACGACCACCGCGGCCACGGCGCGTCGTCGCCCGCCGACAAGGAGACCGCGTCGATCGAGCAGCTGGGCGACGACCTCGGCGAGCTGGTCGAACGGCTGGTGCCCGACGGGCGGGTGGTGATCGCCGGTCACTCGATGGGCGGCATGGCCGCGATGGCGATGGCCGAACGCCGCCCCCGCCTGTACCGGCAGCGGGTGGCGGGCGTGGTGTTCGTCTCGACCGCCGCGACCGGGCTGGCGGAGACGTCGTTGGCCTGGCCCAAGGCGTTGGGCAAGCTGGTCCGCGAGCTGGAACGCGCGTTCGGGCCGATCGTGCGCGCGGTGCGGGAGAAGATCGAGCCCGCCAAGACGGCCGGGTTGCGGTGGTGGCTGTTCGGCGACGAGCCGCGCGGGGAGGACGTGGACCTCACCGCCGACATGGTGTGGTCGCACTGGCCGGAGACCATCGCGTTGTTCCGGCCGGCGGTCGACCGGTACGACCGCGAGGCCGCGCTCACCGTCGCGGGCGAACGCCCGGTGATCGCCGTCGTGGGCGACGAGGACCGGCTCGTGCCCGAGTCCAACGCCAAGGCGCTGGCCGCCGCCGTGGGCGGGGAGTCGGTCGTGGTCGAGGACGCGGGTCACATGCTGCCGTTGGAAGCACCCGCCGAGGTGGCGGCCCGGATCATGGAACTGGCCTGACGCGTCAGCCCTGATCGTGGAACTGGCCCGACGCGTCAGCCCGGCGGCGGATCACAGCCGCGGGGATCGGCACCATACTGGGTCTCGTGGCCGACACGATCGTCGTGGAAGGGCTCGTCAAGCGCTACGGGAAGGTCGTCGCCCTCGACGGCTTCGACCTGACCGTGGCCGAGGGCACCGTGATGGGCCTGCTCGGACCCAACGGCGCGGGCAAGACGACCGCCGTGCGGGTGCTGAGCACGCTCCTCGAACCGGACCGCGGCCGGGCGACCGTCACCGGGTTGGACGTGGTGGCCGATGCCAAGGAGCTGCGTCGTCGGATCGGGTTGTCCGGTCAGTACGCGGCGGTGGACGAGAACCTGACGGGGTTCGAGAACCTGGACATGGT
>NZ_JBFAQZ010000014.1:0-45023 GCF_040673975.1 Actinosynnema sp. NPDC050801
CCGGGCAGGCAGGGCGGGACGCTTTTCCCCGCCGTGCCTGCCCGGCTTTGGCCTGCCTGGGGTGCCCGTAAGGGCCCCATGTCAAATCGAGCCGGACCCAACCACCCAACCACTCACCCCTCGACCGCCGTCACAGCAGCACGCTCCCACCCGACTTCGACTCGGCCGCCACCGCGGAGTACGCCGCCGCGATCAGCGCCGGATCAGGCCCCTCCAACCGCCCGGGCTTCGCCAACCCGTCGAGCACCACGAACCGCAGCACGCCGGAGCGGGTCTTCTTGTCCGTGCGCATGCCCTCCAGGAGCTGGCCGAGCGCGTCCGGGTCGTACCCGGTCGGCAGGCCGAGCGAGGTGAGGATCGAACGGTGCCGGTCGGCGGTCGCGTCGTCCAGCCTGCCCGCCAGGCGCGCCAGCTCCGCCGCGAACACCAGCCCGACGCTGACCGCCGCGCCGTGCCGCCAGCGGTACCGCTCGCGGCGCTCGATGGCGTGCGCGAGGGTGTGGCCGTAGTTCAGGATCTCCCGCAGGTCCGACTCGCGCAGGTCGGTGGACACCACGTCGGCCTTGACCTGGATCTTGCGCCGGACCAGCTCCTCGATCACGTCGCCGGACGGGTCCAGCGCGGCGTTCGGGTCGGCCTCGATCAGGTCGAGGATCACCGGGTCGGCGATGAACCCGCCCTTGACCACCTCGGCCATGCCCGCGACCAGCTCGTTGCGGGGCAACGTCTCCAGCGTGGCCAGGTCGACCAGCACGGCCTCCGGCTCGTAGAACGTGCCGACCAGGTTCTTGCCCGCGTCGGTGTTGATGCCGGTCTTGCCGCCGACCGCCGCGTCCACCATGCCCAGCAGCGTGGTGGGCACGTGCACCAGCTTCACCCCGCGCATCCAGGTGGACGCGACGAACCCGGCCAGGTCGGTCACCGCGCCGCCGCCCAGGCCGATCACGACGTCCGAGCGACCGAGGCCGATGCGGCCGAACACGTCCCAGCAGTACCCGGCGACCCGCAGGTCCTTGCCGTCCTCGGCGTCGGGGACCTCGACGCGGTGCGCGTCGATCCCGGCCGCCTCCAACTCGCCGCGGACCGCGTCGGCGGTCTCGGCCAGCGTGGGCGTGTGGACGATCGCCGCCCTGGCCGTGCCCTTCAGGGTCTCGACCAGGTCGCCGAGCAGGCCGCGGCCCACCACCACGTCGTACGGTCGTTCCGCGGCCACGCGGATCCGCACCGGCTCGCCCATCACCACTCCCCTCGTCGGGTCACCATTCGACCACGTCCGGTCCGAGCACGTTGCCGCCCCACACCCCGGCCAGCACAGCGGCCTGGTCCTTGATCGCCCGCCGAGCCGTGCCCTTGACCTTCGACCAGCCGGTGACCTGGAACGTCACCGTGCGGCCGCTGAACTCGTGCCGCCACGCACCCGCCACCCGGCCGTGCAGCACGAGCGCGCCGGGGGCGCCGACGGGCCGCCACACCCGCTTGGCCACGTCCGGGTCGGCGACCAGGTGGCGCGGGCCGAGCAGGTACGGGTCGCGCGGGAACAGCAGCAGCCCGGCGGGCGGGTCCGGCGTCGCCGCACCACCTGCCGCAACAGGACCGCCCGCCGCAACCGCATCGAGGAAGTCCTCGTGCGCGAGCAGCCGCTTGCCGTCGACCCGGACCGGGCGCAGTTCGGGCCACGCGTCCTGAGGTCCCGCGCCGAGCCACTTCTCCGCGTCGGCCTTGGCGAACGGCCCGACGAGCCGCGCGTAGTCGCGCAGCAGGGTCGGTTCGCCGGGGTCTTCGACGACGGGTCGCGCGGTCGGTCGGCGGAAGACCAGCTTCGCGCCGTGGTGCTCCAGCTCGATGCCCGCGAGGAGCGTGCCGAGGCGGAACAGGTTCTCGATGACGTGGTCGGTGCCGCACGTCGGGCAGTGCGGGCGGGCGACCTCGGGCAGCCGCGGGCTGATCGCGGCGGACAGCTCGCCCTTGGTGGCCGTGTCGCCGGGGAACTCGCGGTGCATGAGGTCCACGACCAGGTCGACGTGCTCCAGGTCGGGCACCGGGTACGCGCCGCACCACGCCGCCAGCTGCCGCAGGGTGCGCGGCCGGAGCTGACGGCGCAACGCGGGCAGGTCCTCGCGGCGGTGCAGGTGCGGCGCACCGCGCAGGCTCAGCACCCGCACCAGGTCCTCGGTGCCCGCACGGCGCCCGCGCACGCCCAACGCCGCGGCGCCCGTCTTGGGCGGGCTGTCCACCACGCCCAACGGCAGCACCGCGTCGGGGGCGTCGCCGTGCAGGCCCTGCACCGCGGCTCGGTGCGCGAGGACGCGGGCACCGGTCAGGTCCACCGGGGATCAGGTCCCCGGCGCAGGCGTGCCCAGCACGGCGTCGCCCAGCACGGCGTCGACCACCTGCTCGGGGGCGAGGTCGTCGGTGGCCACCTCGATCGTGGCGACCTCCCGGTACAGCGGCAGCCGCGCGTCGAGCAGGGACTTGAACGTCGCGCGCGGGTTCACGCCAGCCAGCAGGGGCCGTGCGCTGGACATGCCGGTGCGCTTCACGCCCTCGGCCATGCCGACGTTGAGGAAGACCACGGCGTGGCCCGCGAGGCGACCGCGGGTGGTCGCGGACAGCACCGCTCCGCCGCCGAGCGCCAGCACGCCGTCGTGGGTCTTCAGGCCTTCGGCGACGGCTTCCTCCTCCAACGCGCGGAACGCGGTTTCGCCGTCGTCGGTGAAGATGTCGGAGATCGGCTTGCCCGCGGTGGCCACCACGTCGTCGTCGGTGTCGCGGAAGGCGACGCCGAGGCGTTCGGCGAGCAGCCGGCCGACCGTCGTCTTACCGGCTCCGGGTGGGCCGAGGACGACGAACCGAGGGCTCACATCCCCTCCCAGCGGGCTTCCAGCGACTCCAGGTAGGCGACGACGTTCCGCTTGGTCTCGGCGATCGAGTCGCCGCCGAACTTCTCCAGCGCCGTCTCGGCCAGCACCAGCGCCACCACGGACTCCAGCACCACGCCCGCGCGCGGCACCGCGCACACGTCCGAGCGCTGGTGGATCGCCACCGCGGGCTCTCCCGTCCGGACGTCCACGGTGGACAGGGCACGGGGCACGGTGGAGATCGGCTTCATGGCGACGCGCACGCGCAGCGGCTCGCCGTTGGTGATGCCGCCCTCCAGGCCGCCCGCCCGGTTGGAGCGGCGCGTGACGCCCTTCGGCCCGGTGCCCCGGTCGATCTCGTCGTGGGCCTGGCTGCCCCACCGCTCGGCGGTGGTGAAGCCGTCGCCGATCTCGACGCCCTTCATCGCCTGCACACCCATCAGCGCGCCGGCCAGCCGTGCGTCGAGGCGGCGGTCCCAGTGCACGTGCGAGCCGATGCCCGGCGGCAGGCCGTAGGCGATGACCTCGATGACGCCGCCGACCGTGTCACCCGCCTCCTTGACCGCCTCGACCTCGGCCACCATCGCCTCGGTGCCGCGCGGGTCGAAGGCCCGGACCGGGCTCTCGTCGACGGCGGCCAGGTCGTCCGGTCCCGGCACGGGCGCGTCGGCGGGCGTCCTGGCCTTGCCGATGGAGACGACGTGGCTGATCACGTCGACGTCGAAGACCTGCTTGAGGAAGTGGCGGGCGACCGTGCCGAGCGCGGTGCGGGCCGCGGTCTCCCGGGCGCTGGCGCGTTCCAGCACGGGCCGGGCCTCGTCGAAGCCGAACTTCTGCATGCCGGGCAGGTCGGCGTGGCCGGGCCGGGGCCTGGTCAGCGCCTCGTTGCGGCCGGTCGGCTTGAGCTCGCCCGGGTCGACCGGGTCGGGGGACATCACCTTCTGCCACTTGGGCCACTCGGTGTTGCCGATCCGGACCGCGATGGGGCCGCCCTGGGTGAGCCCGTGGCGGACACCACCGAGGATCTCGACCTCGTCGGCCTCGAAGCCCATGCGCGGGCTCCGGCCGAACCCGAGGCGGCGGCGCTCCAGTTGAGCGGTCAGGTCGGCAGTGGTGACCTCGACCCCGGCGACCATGCCTTCCAGCACGGCGACGAGGGCCGGTCCATGGGACTCCCCAGCGGTGATCCAGCGCAGCACGGGGCGATCCTTCCACAGTGTGAATGCGGGCCGAGAGCCCAGGTGAGGTGTGCCGACGTCCCGCCGCGCGGCTCAGCCGGCCGACACCGCGACCAGCCACGTCGCCGCCACCAGGCCGGGACCGTGCGGGATGCCGTCGTCCGGCCACCACAGGCCCAGGACGAGGGTGAGCGCGCTCGCCAGCAGCGCGCCGACCGGTAGGGCGAGCCACGACACCGAGGCCAGCACCGCGCCGAGCGAGCCAGCCAGCTTCACGTCTCCCCCGCCCATCGCCGCCGGCGCCAGCAGGCGGACCAGCAGGTGGAAGCCGCCGAACAGCAGGCAGCCCGCCAACGCCCGCCACAGGTCCGCCCCGCACAGCCACAACGCGACACCGATCACCGGGTACGCGGGCAGCGTCAACGCGTCCGGCAGGCGGCGGTGGCGCAGGTCGGTCACCGTCAGCAGCACGCCGAGCCACGCCACGAGCAGCGACACCGGCAGCCACCGCGGCGGCGCCAGCGCCCAGGCCGCGAACCACAACACCGCCGTCGGCGCGGCGCACCACAGCCAGTGCACGTCCGCGCCGCGCGGCAGCCGGCGGAGCAACCCGGCGCCCACCGCGCCGGCCAGGAATCCCGAGATCACCATGGGGCCAGCGTCGGCCCCGCAACACCGGTGGCGCAACGAGAAGTGCGGGTGAACGGACCATTCACCCGCACTCCCACCGGGAGGTCAGCGCTGCCAGGAGAACAGCGCGTCACCCGCCGCGACCGGGCCGCCCGCCTGGTCCAGCACCACCTCCGGCGCCGCGTCCAGCGCGATCACCGGGCAGATCGGCGCGAAACCCGCCGCCTCCACCTCGGCCGGATCCCACGTCACCACGGGCTGCCCCGCGCGCACCACCTCGCCCTTGACCACGTGCAGCGTGAAGCCCTCGCCCTTGCGCTTCACCGTGTCGATCCCCAGGTGCACCAACACCGCCGCGCCGTCCTCGGTGGCCACGACGAACGCGTGCGGGTGCAGCGTCACCACCGTGCCGTCCACCGGCGACACCACGTCGGCGCTCACCCGGTCGGGCTCGACCGCCACCCCCGGACCCACCATGGCCTGCGCGAACACCGGGTCCGGCACCTCGGTCAGCGGCACCACGCGACCGCTGACCGGACTGGTCACGCGCAACGTCACAGGAGGTCCTCGATGTCGCTGGCGATCGTGTCGGCCTCGGGGCCCACGACCACCTGGACGACGTTGCCCGCGCGCATCACGCCGTGCGCGCCCAGGCCCTTCAACGCCTTCTCGTCCACCAGGGAACCGTCTTCCAGCTCACAGCGCAGGCGCGTGATGCACGGCTCGATCTCCACGATGTTGTCCGCACCGCCGAGCGCGGCGAGGATCCGCGCTGCCTTGTCGTCCGCCACTTGAAGTCCTCTCTCGACACCTGGCCTGAGGGTGCCACCGCTCGGGCACGGTCCCGTAACGGCGGTTGACACCCGGTTGGCGCGCGGAGCATCCTCCCCGCACCAACTGGTCTAGACCGGAAAGTACCAATCCGGGTCTACCGACGCGAGCACCGGGGAGGTGTCATGCACCGCGGCGAGATCGTCGACGGGCCGAAGCCCAAGCACGCCCAGCTCCGCGACATCCTGCGGCGCATGGCCGAGCAGGAGCTGCCCCCCGGCTCGCCCATCCCGTCCGAGCGCGACCTCGCCCAGCAGTACGGGGTGTCCCGCATCACGGTCCGCGCCGCCGTCGGCCAGCTCGTCGCCGAAGGGCTGCTGACCAGGGCCAAGGGCCGGGGCACGTTCACCGCCCGGCGCCGCCTGGACGTGCAGCTGTACCTGGAGTCGTTCACCGACGACATGCGCAGGCGCGGCCTGACCCCGGCCACCGAGGTGCTGGCCTGCGCCGAGGAGGCGCCGCCGCCCGAGGCGGCCACCGCGCTCGGCCTGCTACCGCACGAACCGGCGTGCAAGCTCGTCCGCCTGCGCCGCGCGGACGGCGTGCCGCTCGCCGTCGAACGGGGCTGGTACAACCCGCGGGTCGTGCCCGACCTCGACCGGCACGACCTCACCACCTCGCTCTACACCCTCATCGCCGACACCTACGGGGTGCAGCTCGACCACGCGGGCCAGACCGTGTGGGCCGAGGGCGCCGACCCCGAGACCGCGACGTTGCTGGGCATCCGACCCGGCAGCTCGCTGCTGGTCTTCCGCCGGGTCTCCAGCTCACAAGGCAGGCCCGTCGAGGACATGACGTCCTGGTACCGGGGCGATCTCTACCAGGTGACCATGCAATTGGACCGGACCGTCCCGGAATCCGGCCCGCACCACTCCGCCAAGGGAGGTACCCCATGAGCGCCAGCGCCCCACAGGCGACCGGCGGTCGTGAGATCAAGGGACTGGCCGGTCTCCAGCGCTTCGGTCGCAGCCTCATGCTGCCGATCGCAGTGCTGCCCGCCGCCGCCCTTCTGCTGCGACTGGGCCAGCCCGACATGCTGGGCGAGAAGGGCCTCGGCTGGAACCAGGTAGCCGCGGTCATCGGCAACGCGGGCGACGCGCTGTTCGCCAACCTGCCGCTGCTGTTCGCGGTCGGCATCGCCGTCGGTTTCGCCCGGCGCGGCGACGGTTCCACGGGTCTGGCCGCGGTGGTCGGCTACGTGGTGCTGCAAGGCGTGTTCAAGGCGATGTCGCCGCTGGTCCTCGACCAGCCGACGGACCCGACCGCCGACCCGGTGCTGATCGACTACCGGGTGCTCGGCGGCATCGTCGTCGGCCTGATCACCGCCGTGCTGTGGCAGCGGTACCACCGCATCAAGCTGCCTCCCTACCTGGCGTTCTTCGGCGGCCGTCGGTTCGTGCCGATCCTGGTCGCGGGCGTGATCGTGATCGTCGGCGTGCTGATGGGCCTGGTGTACCCGGTGTTCGCGGCGGGCCTGAAGAACGTCGGCGAGGCCATCACCGGCAGCACGATCGTCGGCGCGGGCATCTACGGCGTGGTGAACCGGCTGCTGATCCCGCTCGGCCTGCACCACATCGTCAACAACGTGCTGTGGTTCCAGTTCGGCGACTACGAGGGCAAGACCGGCGACATCCCCCGGTTCCTCGAAGGCGACCCGACCGCGGGCACCTTCATGACCGGCTTCTTCCCGATCTTCATGTTCGCCCTGCCCGCGGCGGCGCTGGCCATCGTGCACACCGCCCGGCCAGGTCAGCGGAAGGTCATCGCGGGCATCATGGGCTCGGCGGCGCTGACGTCGTTCATCACGGGTGTGACCGAACCGCTGGAGTTCGCGTTCATGTTCGTGGCATGGCCGCTGTACGTGATCCACGCGGTGCTCACCGGCACGTCGCTGGCCATCAGCAACGCGTTGGGCATCCACGACGGGTTCGGCTTCTCCGCCGGTGCGATCGACTACATCCTCAACTTCAACATCGCGACCAAACCCCTGCTGATCCTGGTGTTGGGCGTGATCTACGCGGCGATCTACTACTTCCTGTTCCGCTTCGTGATCACCAAGTGGAACCTGAAGACGCCGGGCCGTTCCGAGGACGAGGATCCCGAGGACGACCAGAGCGTGGTCGACGGCGGCGAGAAGACCGCCAAGACCGACAGGCGTGAGAAGGAAGGCCGGTCGGACGCCACGGCGTCCTGACGGGCGAGTCGAAGGACGAGAGGACGGGTCATGCCTGAGCGACGGGTCACCGTGGCGAGCAAGGTCGGACTGCACGCGCGCCCTGCCGCACTGCTGGCGAAGGCGGCGGCCGGGCAACCGGTCAAGGTCACCATCCGCAAGGACGACGGCCAACCGGTCGAGGCGGCGAGCGTGCTGGGTCTGATGACGCTCGGCGCGATGCACGGCGACGAGGTCGTCCTCGCGGCCGAAGGCGACGGCGCGGACGCCGCGCTGGAGGCGATCGCGGAGATCATCGCCACCGACCTCGACGAAGGCTGATCGCCTCGGCACGTCACCGGGCCCTGCTCGCACTTCACGCGAGCAGGGCCCGTGGCACGTTCTGAGCGTTGAACTCGGGGGTCCTGAACGTAGGACACGCGCGACCTGAACGTAGGACTCGCGCGTTCTGGAGGTAGGACACGCACGGGTTGGAGGTAGGACGCGCGGAGGGGGCAGGGGGTAGAGGGCAGGGGTAGAGGGCAGGGGTCAGGGTGGAGGGAGGGAGCGGAGGGAGCGTTCGACGTCGGCGGCTTCCAGGGAGCGGCTTTGGCGGTGCAGGAGGACCAGGGCGGCTTCCCAGGTTCGCCTGGCCTCGCAGTGGGCGCCGCGGGCGAGGTGGGCGTCGGCCATCCGCACCAGGGTGTCGGCCTCCTGGTAGGCGCTCTCGTCCTCGCGGAACAGGCGCAGCGCCTGCTCGTAGTGGTCGATCGCGATGTCGTGCCGACCGGCGTTGTGGGCGATGAAACCCAGGCTCTCCAGCGTGTTCGCCTCACCGTTGCGGTCGCCGGACTCGCGGTACAGGGCCAGAGCGAGACCGCAGTGCTCGGCGGCCTCGTCGAGCCGGCCCAGCCTGGACTGGTACCACCCGACCGCGTTCAGCGCGTCCGCCTCGCCCGGCCGGGAACCGGAGGACCGGAACAGCGGCAGCGCGGCGAGCGAGTGGTCCAGCGCGGCGGCGTCGTCGCCGTGGCGTTCGAGCACCCAGGCGAACGCGAGGTGCGTGCGCGCCTGCTCCAGCTCGTCGCCCGAGTCCTCCAGCAGCCCCACGGCCTGCCGCAGGTGCTCGATCGCCTGCGGTCCGAAGTCGTGCCGGGCCGCGATGTGCCCGAGGAACCGGTGGCACTTCGCGGCGAGCCTGCGGTCACCGAGTCGTTCCGCCGCCCCCAGCGCCTGCTCCCAGGTCGCGCGGCCGTCGGCGGGGTCCGGTGGGCGCCGCAGCTGGTAGCTCCGCAACACCTCGGCGAACTGCCACACCTGGAGGTCCCAGCCGTACCGGGCGGCCGTCCGCTGGGTGTCGAGGATGACCTGGTGCTCCTCGTCGTACCAGGTCATGGCTGCTTTGTCGGTGTCGAACGACAGCGGCCCGCTGCCCGGGACCGCCGGGCTCAGCACGAGGACGGCACCGGAGTGGTCCATGTGCTGCTGCGCGGCCAATGCCGTGTGCAGGTAGTGGTCCACGAGCCGGCGCACCGCGGGCACCAGCGACTCGGCCGGCTCGTCGTGGCGCGCCCGCTCGTCGGCGTACAGGCGCACGAGGTCGTGCATCCGGAACCGGTCCGGCACGTGCTCGTGCAGCAGGTTCGCCTGGCACAGCTCGGTCAGCTCGACCCGCGCCCGCGACGGTGCGACGCCCAGCAGCGCGGCCACCGCCGCCAGGCCGATCTCCGGGCTGCCCGCCGAGAGCAGCCGGAACGCACGCGCCGCGCCGTCGGGCAGCGCCCGGTACGACGAGGCGAACACGGCGCGGACGCTGGCGGTGATCTCGCCCGCCTCGAACGCGTCCAGCGGCGCCGCCGCGTTGTCGAGCTCCCTGGCCAGCTCGGCGAGCGGCAGGTCGGCCCGCACCGCCGCCCGCGCGCCGATCACGCTGATCGCCAGCGGCAGCCCGGCCGACCGCTCGGCCAGCGCGGGCACCTCGTGCCCCTCGCGGTCGGCGCGCTCCGGGCCGATGTGGCGGACCAGCAGGTCGCGCGCCTCGGCCGCGGGCAGCACGTCCAACGTCAGCTGGCGGGCGCCGTGCGTGGTGACCAGACCGGTCAGGTGCCGCCGGCTGGTCACGACCACCGTGCACGCCTGGCCGCCGGGCACCAGGTCGGCCACGTGCTCGGAGTCGCGGGCGTTGTCCAGCAGCACGAGCAGCTGCTTGTCCGCGGTCAGGCTCCGGTACAACCCGATCCGGGCCTCGTCGTCAGGCGGGATCGCGTCGGTGTCGACGCCGAGCGCCTGGAGGAACACCCGGATCACCGCGGGCGACGACGACGGCGTGCCGGACGGGGTGAAGCCACGCAGGTTCGCGTACAGCTGGCCGTCCGGGAAGCGCCGCGCGTCCCGGTGCGCCCAGTGCAGCGCCAACGACGTCTTGCCCACGCCACCGGGTCCGCTGATCGCCACCACGGCGGACCGGCGGTCGGGCGCGGACGACGCGGGCACCGCCCGGTCGAGCCAGGTCAGCTCCGCGGTGCGGCCGGTGAACAGCGGCGGCGGCAGCGGCAGCTGGCGCGGCACCGGCGCGGTCGACCGGCTCGGCGCCGGCGCGGCGGGCGCATGACCGCCAAACGCCAGGTCGGCGGGCGCGTGACCGCCAAGCGCCAGGTCGGCGGGCGCGTGACCGCCAAGCACCGGGTCGGCGGTGAGGATCCGCTGGTGCAGCCGCCGCAGCGGCGGGCTGGGATCGGCGCCCAGCTCCTCGACCAGCCGGCGCTGGACGCGGCGGTAGGCGTCGAGCGCCTCGCCCTGCCGGCCGGAGCGGTACAGCGCGAGCATCAGCTGGCCGGCCAGCCGCTCGTCCAACGGCCGGTCGGCGGCCTGCGCCGCGATGCCCGCCACCGCGGCCGCGTGCTCACCCCGGCGCAGCAGCACGTCGTTGCGGTCGAGTTCGGCGAGCAACCGCTCCTCGTCCGCCCGCGCCCGCACGCCGTCGATCCACGAGCTGTCCATCTCGCCCGCCACCGGTCCGCGCCACAGGCCGAGGGCCTGGTCGAACAGCCCGACGGCGCGTTCGTCGTCCGCCGCACGGGCGCGCGCGACCAGCCCGCGGAACCCGTGCAGGTCCACCGCATCCTCGTCGCCGACCAGCACGTACCCGCCGCCCCGTCGGACCAGGTCCACGTCGTCCACGGCGCCCAGCACGGCACGCAACCGGGACAGGTAGCTGTAGAGCGAGTCGCGTGCCGTGCGCGGCGGCGCGTCCCACAACCGGTCGACGAGCTGGTCGAGCGACACGGCCCGGTTGAGGTCGACCAGCAGCGCGGCGAGCACGTGGCGCTGCCGCGCGTGCCCGATGTCCAGCCGGCGGCCGTCGACGTGCACCTCGACCGGCCCCAGCAGCCTGAACCGCACCTCCATCACGCCCCCGGAGCCGGATCCGCCGGGCACGCGGGCGGCGGCACCCGGCGCCTCAGGATCGCCACAAGATCGCTACAAGATCCATTGACTAGCATCGAACCACGGCTGCGGCGAGCCCGCCGGCACGGGCCGGCGCCCGGGTCGGCCGGTCCGCTCCGAGGGGTGCGGACCGGGTGCCACGCCCGGGAGCCCCGGCCCGGTACGACCGGGAGCGGATCACGAAAGGGCTCGGTGGAGTGACTGTTCACGTGCGCGGGACGAGACCGGGGCCGGGTGCGGCTCCGGCGCGGTCGAACACGTCGCGCTGGCCCGCCCCGGCTAGCACGGCAACGGCAGGACGTGGTCCGTCGCGTCCCGCAGCGCCCGGCGCATCGCCTCGCGCGGCGCGGGCAGGCCGGTGAACTGCTCCGCCTGGCCGAACGCCTGGTGCAGGAGCATGTCGAGGCCGGTCGCGAGGGTGCGGCCCCTCTTCGCCACCGCGAGCGCCAACGGCGTCGGCCACGGGTGGTAGATCACGTCCAGCACGCACGGCGCCTCGGCCAACGCCGTGGCGACCGGTTCCGTCGCGCCCGGCGGCACGGTGCTGACCAGCACGTCCGACGCCGAGGCGAGCGCGGCGAAGTCCGCGGTGTCCCAGGTGACCACGTCGAGCGCCAGACCGAGGCGGGACGCGCACGACTCGGCCTCCGCGGCCCGGCTCACCGAGCGGACCACCAGCGACACCTCGCGGACGCCGGCCGAGGCGAGGGCCACCAGGGCCGCCGTGGCCGTGCCGCCCGCGCCGAGCAGCACCGCACGACGACCGGACGTGAAGCCGCACGAGGCCCGCAACGCGCCCAGCACGCCGTCCACGTCGGTGTTGTCGGCCCGCCACCCCTCGGCCGTGGGCACCAGCGTGTTGGCGGCGCCCACCCGCACCGCGCGTGCGGTCGCGGTGGCGGCGACCGCGAGCGCCGCGCGCTTGTTCGGCATGGTCACCGAGAGTCCCGCCCACGTCGAGTCCAGGTCCGTGACCAGCGACGGGACCTCCTCGGCCGTGCACTCGACCCGCGTGTACGCCCAGTCGGACAGGCCCAGTGCGGCGAAGGCGGCGTTGTGCAGCACCGGTGACAACGAGTGGGCCACCGGCGAGCCGATGACCGCCGCACGACGGGCCACGATCAGAAGACGCCTTCCGCGCGAGCCTTGTCCGACACGGCCCGGTGCTCGTCGTAGTTGGTCGTGAAGCACGACGTGCCGTCCTTCTCGCACTTCACGAAGTACATCCACGGCCCGTCCTCGGGCGTGATCGCGGCGGTGATCGCCTCACGGCCGGGCGAGCCGATCGGCGTGGGCGGCAACCCCTGCACCTTGTAGGTGTTGAACGGCCCGGACTTGTCGCGGTCGGCGTCGCTGGTGGTGATGTGCGGCCGGTCCAGCTTGTAGTTGACCGTGGAGTCCAGCTCCAGCTTCTGCGGCAGCGCGAGCCTGCTGTAGATCACCCGCGAGATCTTGCCGAAGTCCTTGGTCAGGCCTTCCTTCTCGATCAGGGAGGCGATCACCAGGACCTCGTACGGGCGGAACCCCGTCTTCCCCGTGCCGCTGGGGATGCCGTAGCCCTGCAACCGGCCCAGTGACGTGGCGATCACGCTCTTGAGCAGCTCGACGGCGTTCGCACCGGGCTTGAGGTGGTACAGGCCCGGCAGGATGAGGCCTTCGAGCCGGTTCTCCTTCGGCGCGGCGGCCACGTCGGGCAGCGCCCACTCGGGGATGCCGAGGGCGACCGGGTCTGCGTTGTCCGCCGCGTCGCGCAGCTGCTCGGGCGTCACGCACTGCTTGGCCCCGCCCAGCTCCACGCACGAGGCGTCGGACAGCTTCGACAGGATGCCCTTGGTGATGCCGCCGTCCTGCGCGGTGAGGTCGTGCAGCACGTAGCCGCCCTTGACCTCCAGCGGCACGACCTTGGCCGCCGGGTCGACCATCCGCGCCACCGCGGCCGCGCCGGACATCTTGGTCTTCATCAGGTAGAAGCCGGGCTGGATCGCGGTGACCCGCGAGTCGTCCGCGCCCGCCTCGGTGAACGCCCGCGCGCTGGCCACCACGCCCTGGTCCTTGAGCGTGGTCGCGATGGTGGTGACCAGGTCACCGTCCTTCACCTCGACCACCACGTCGGCCTCGCCGCCACCGGCGAAGTCGTCGAACGAGCCGATGCCGCTCAGCGTGCGGTACCCGTAGTACGCGCCGACGCCGCCGCCGGTCAGCACCAGCGCCACGACGACCCACAGGATCGTCCGCTTGCGCCTGCGCTTGGCCCGGCGGGCCGCGGCGTCGCTCTTGCCACGCGCCACCCGCTCGTCGTGGCGCGCGTCGGGATCGGTGAACAACCCGAGGTCGTCGTTCACGAGCCGTCCTTAGCTCCGGGGGCCCGCTCCGCAGCGGATCGAGCCACTTGTCGCGCCCGTGCGTCCAGCCAGGACTGCAGGATCTCGACCGCGGCAGCCTGGTCCACGACGGCGCGTTGCTTCTTGCCTCGCACCCCGCGTTCGGCGAGCACCCGGCTCGCCGTGACGGTGGTCAGCCGCTCGTCGGTGAGACGCACCGGAACCGGTGCGACGCGCTCGGCCAACGCCGCAGCGTACGCCGCCGCGGTCGCCGCCGCCGGCCCGTGCTTCCCGGCCAGCGTGCGAGGCAGGCCGACCACGACCTCCACGATGTCGTGCTCGACCACCAGGTCGGCGAGTTCTTGCAGGTCACGGTTGGTCTTCGCGTCGCGCGCCAGGGTCACGAGCGGTGTGGCGAGGAACGCCCCCGGATCGCTCGTCGCCACCCCTACGCGCACCGCGCCGACGTCGACGCCCAGCCTCCGACCGAGGCCGGGATCGTCGACGCCGGGGCGGTCAGCGCTGTTCAAGGGCGCGGTCCACCTCGGTGCGCAGGGCGGTGATGGCGGCGCCGACACCAGCCGGGTTCGTGCCGCCGCCCTGGGCGAGGTCCGGCTTGCCGCCGCCACGACCGCCCACGGCCGGGGCGAAGGCGGGCACCAGCTTCCCGGCGGCCAGCCCCAGGTCACGGGCGGCGGACGTGGTGGCCACCACGAAGCTGACCTTGTCGCCGTCGGGGGCGAACAGGCCGACCACGCCCGGCTTGTCGCCGAGCCGGTTGCGCACCTCGCCGGCGATGGTCCGCACGTCCGCGCCGGACGTGCCCTCGGGCAGCTGGAGGGCCACCAGGGACACGCCGCGCACGTCGATGGCCTGGTCGGCCAGCGAACCGGCGTTGGCCACGAGCTGGGCGGCCTTGACCTTCTCCAGCTCCTTCTCGGCCACCCGCAGTCGCTCCACCAGGGCCTCGACCCGGGCGGGCACCTCGGCGTCGGGCACCTTCAGCATGGCGGCGACGTTCTGCACCAGGGCCCGTTCCTGGGCCAGGTACTTGAAGGCCTCGATGCCGACGTAGGCCTCCAACCGGCGCACGCCGGAGCCGACCGACGACTCGCCGATCACCGTGATGGGGCCGATCTGGGACGAGTGCTCGACGTGCGTGCCACCGCACAGCTCACGCGACCAGGGCCCGCCGATCTCGACCACGCGCACGGTCTCGTCGTAGGTCTCGCCGAACAGGGCCACGGCGCCCATCTCCTGGGCGCCACCCATGTCGGTGTACACGACCTGCACCGGCAGGTCCTTGCGGACGGCCAGGTTGGAGACCTCTTCGATCTCGCTGCGGGCCTCCTCCGACAGACCGCCGGTCCAGGCGAAGTCCAGCCGCAGGTAGCCGGGCTTGTTGTACGAGCCGCTCTGCAGGGCCGACGGGCCGAGCACCTGGCGCAGGGCGGCGTGCACGACGTGCGTGCCCGAGTGGCCCTGGCGGGCGCCGACGCGCCACTCCGGGTCGACCCTGGCCTCGACGTGCTCGCCCTCGGCGATCTCGCCGCTGACCACGCGCACCTGGTGCACCCACAGCTTGCGGGCCACCTTCTGCACGTCCACGACCTCCAGCTCGGCGCTGCCGGAGACGATCACGCCGGCGTCGCTCTCCTGGCCGCCGGACTCGGCGTACAGCGGGGTGCGGTCGAGCACGACCTCGACGATGTCGCCTTCCTTGGCCGAGCGCACCCGCTTGCCGCCGCTGACGATGCCGCGCAGGGTGGCCTCGCTGGCCAGCTCGGTGTAGCCGGTGAACTCGGTGGCGCCGAGTTCGAGCAGCTCCCGGTACACGGTCTGGTCGCCGTGGCCGGTCTTCTTGCCGGCGGCGTCGGCCTTGGCGCGGGCGCGCTGCTCGGCCATCAGCTTGCGGAACCCGTCCTCGTCCACGGTCAGGCCGGCCTCGGCGGCCATCTCCAGAGTGAGGTCGAGCGGGAAGCCGTAGGTGTCGTGCAGCTGGAAGGCCTTGTCACCGGGCAGCGTGGCGCGGCCGTCGGACTTGACCTCGGCGGCGGCGCTCTCGAAGATCCGCGACCCGGCGTCCAGCGTGCGCAGGAACGTGTCCTCCTCGGCCTTGAGCACCTGGGCGATCCGGTCGAAGCCCTTGACCAGGTCGGGGTAGGCCGGTCCCATGGCGTCGCGGACGACCTCGGCGAACCGCACCAGGACCGGTTCGGTCACGCCGAGCAGGCGGGCCGAGCGGACGATGCGGCGCAGCAGGCGGCGCAGCACGTAGCCGCGGGCCTCGTTGCCGGGGGTGACGCCGTCGCCGACGATCAGCACGCCGCTGCGGGCGTGGTCGGCGATGACGCGGAAGCGGACGTCGTCGACCGGGTTGTCGCCGTACTTGCGGCCGGACATCTCCTCGGCCTTGGCGATCACCGGGCGGACCAGGTCGGTCTCGTAGACGTTGTCCACGTCCTGGAGCAGCACGGCCACCCGCTCGACGCCCATGCCGGTGTCGATGTTCTTGGCGGGCAGGTCCCCGACGATCGGGAACTCCTCCTTGGAGCCCCCCTCGCCGCGGATGTTCTGCATGAAGACGAGGTTCCAGATCTCCAGGTACCGGTTCTCGTCGGCGACGGGGCCGCCCTCGGCGCCGTGCTCCGGGCCCCGGTCGTAGTAGATCTCGGAGCACGGGCCGCACGGGCCGGGCACGCCCATCGACCAGAAGTTGTCGGCCATGCCGCGCCGCTGGATGCGCTCCAGCGGGAGGCCGGCGACCTTCTGCCACAGCTCGATGGCCTCGTCGTCGTCCAGGTAGACGGTCACCCACAGGCGCTCGGGGTCGAAGCCGTAGCCGCCCTCGTCCTGGGACTTGGTGATCAGCTCCCAGGCGAACCGGATGGCGTCTTCCTTGAAGTAGTCGCCGAACGAGAAGTTGCCGGCCATCTGGAAGAACGTGTTGTGCCGGGCGGTCTTGCCCACCTCGTCGATGTCGCCGGTGCGCACGACCTTCTGGATGCTCGTGGCGCGCGAGTCCGGCGGCGGGGCCTCGCCGAGGAAGTACGGCTTGAACGGCACCATGCCGGCGTTGACGAACAGCAGGTTCGGGTCGTCCAGGATGAGCGAGGCGCTGGGCACGTACTTGTGGCCGGCGTTCTCGAAGTGCTCGCGGAAGCGCTTGATGATCTCGTGGGTCTGCACGGGTCTTGTCCTTCAGGAAGTGTGGAAGCCACCGTCGGCGAAGCCGACACTCGGGCGAGGGCGATCGGGCACGGCGAGGCGGACGAACGACCTACCTGGCGTCGTCCGCCCTGCGCGCTCGCCGACCCGGCGTGAAGCCCGTCTGACGTTCCACGGTGTCTTGCAACTCCTGTTCGCGCTCCGACATCCCGGCGCGCACCTCGGCGCCGAAGGAGCCGATGGCGCCCGCCAGCTCGCGCAGGCCCTGGCCGACGTTCTCGCCGATGCCCGCGGGCGTGGCGGCGTGCGCGGCCTGACCGGCCTTGCGGGCGGCGAACACGCCCGCGGCGATACCCAGCCCGAACCAGAACAGCCGCCTCATCGCCTGCCCCTGCGCCGGGTGTGCTTGCTGGTCGCTTCCTTGGCCGCGCGGCGGGCGCGGACGGCCTTGCTCAGGCCGTAGGACAGCGCGGCGGCCTTGACCAGTGGCCCGCCCAGGGTGGCGGTGAACAGCGAGGTGAGCGCGGAGACGTTGCCGGTGACCGCGCGGGCGTTGGCGGTGATCCCGTCCACCCGCTCCAGCTGCGTGTTCACGTGCGTGATCGTCGTGTTCGCGCCGGTGAAGATCGGGTCGCTGTTCTGGTGCGCCTTGCGGATGGCGATCGTGGCCTCGTCCAGCGTGCGGCCCAGTTTGACCAACGGGATCGCCAGCAGGAGCACAAGCAGCACGAACGCGCCGGCGGCGACCAGCGCGGCGATCTGCCCTGGCGACACGGATCCTCCTGGTGGATTGCTGTGACCGGATTGGCCGGGACTCCAGCGTGGTGGTCAAGGTTACCGCGACCGCCGAGGGGCCTCCGAATGAGATCGGGCTAGGCGCGCGACGCGGCGTGCCACGTGGTGGGACGGTCCGCCCAAGACCCCCCATTTGGCGTCAGTTCGATCGTGGTCGCGGCGGCTAGCGTGGTCACGCGAGTGATCGTCACACCACGGATGGTCACGGAGGCCTTGACACACACCGCAGCGAGTAGATGAGGTAAGCCTATCCTTAGTCGATCGTCGGAGGTGCCGTGTTCGCCGCCAGTCCCTCCGGACGACCGATTCCGCCGGGCAGGCCCGCCGACGTGCTGGCCAGGGCCCGCCGGGTGCTCGGCGACCTGCCCGAGCACGGCATCGGCGCGGACGCCGCGCTGGCCCGCGTCACGACCGTGCTCGCCGAGGGTGGAGTGGACCTGACCAGCCCGTTCGCCGCCGCCCACCTGCAACCGCCGCCGCTGGCCGTGGCCGTCACGGCCGACGCGCTGGCCAGCGCGGGCAACGCCTCGCTGGACACCTACGACTCCGGGCCGGCCGCGCTCGCGGTGGAGCGGTGGGTGGTGGCGGCGCTGGCCCGGCTGGCCGGGTTCGACGCGGACGCCGACGGCGTGTTCACGCCCGGCGGCACGTTGTCGAACCTGACCGCGCTGCTGCTGGCCCGCGACGCCGCGGCCGCCCGGCTCGGCGTGGACGTGCGGTCCGACGGGGTGACGGCGCTGCCCGACCCGGTGGTGCTGTGCTCGGAGCTGGCCCACTTCTCGGTGGCGCGGGCGTGCGCGGTGCTGGGCATCGGCGAGCACGCCGTGCGGCCGGTGTCGGTCGACTCGCGGCGGCGGATGCGGCCGGAGGCGGTGGCGGCGGTGCTGCGGGCGGGCGGCACGCCGGTGGCGGTCGTGGCGACCGCGGGCACCACGGACTTCGGCTCGGTCGACCCGCTGCCGGAACTGGCCGCGATCGCCCACGAGCACGGCGTCTGGCTGCACGTGGACGCCGCGTACGGCTTCGGCGCGGTGTTCTCGGCCAAGCTGGCGGGGCTCGTGGACGGGCTGGCGCTGGCCGACTCGGTGACCGCGGACCTGCACAAGATCGGCTGGCAGCCCGCGGCGGCGAGCGTGCTGCTGGTGCGCTCGGCGTCGTCGTTCGCGCCGCTGGAGCGGTCGGTGGCCTACCTCAACCCCGAGGACGACCGGGCCGAGGGCTACGACGGCGCACTGGGCCGGTCGTTGCAGACCACGCGCAGGCCGGACGCCGTGAAGGTGGCCGCGACGCTGCTCGCGCTGGGCCGCGCCGGCTTGGGCGCGCTGGTGGACCGGTGCCACGAGCTGGCCGGCCACGCCGCCGCGCTGATCGCCGCCGACCCGTCGTTCGAGCTGGTCGGCGGTGCCACGTTGACCACGGTGGTGTTCCGGTACCGGCCGGCCGACGACTCGCGGGCCGACGAGGTGAACGCGCGCTTGCGCCGGGCGTTGCTGCGGGCGGGCGCGGCGCTGATCGGTCGGACCGAGGTGGACAAGGTGACGTGCCTGAAGTTGACCCTGCTCAACCCGAACGCCCGGGAAGCGGACCTGGCCGCGCTGCTGGCCCTGGTCCGCGAGGCCGGGTCAGCCGCCGAGCGACTCGTGGAAGGTGCGGCATGAGACCAGATCCGCTGGAGGGCGACCCTCGGTCGACCGCGGAGCACGCGCACTTGGAGGCGTTGCTGCGCTGTTGGGTGCGGGAGCGGAACGTGGCGGTCGCGGACCGGGTGCGGATCGACGTGCTGGGGCTGCCGCTGGAGGCGGAGGTGCGGTACGCGTCGCCGACCGGGCGGCACCGGTTCGGGGCGGTGACGTTGGCGGGCAGACCGGCGGACCCGGTGGTGGCGGTGGCGTTGGTGGGCGCGGAGCTTTCCACCGGCGGAGCCGGAAACCCCACGACTGTCGGCGGAGCCGGTGGTCACGCGGCCGATCTGGTGGAGCGGACGGCCGAGTCGGTGCGGCGGGTCGCGGAGTTCGTGGCGTACCGGCGACGTGAGCCGGTGGGTCCGGCGGACCGGTTCCTCGACAGCGAGCAGCGGTTGATGCTCGGCCACCTGCACCACCCCGCGCCCAAGAGCCGGGACGGCCTGTCCGACGCCGACAACGCCCGGTACGCGCCGGAGCTGCGCGGGTCGTTCCCGCTGTTCTGGTTCTCCGCCGCCGAGCAGGTCGTCTCGCACGGGTCGGTGGCCGGGCCGGACGCGGTCACGCTGATGTCGACGTTGGCCGGGCGCAGCCCCGAGCCGGGCCGCGTGCTGGTGCCCGCCCACCCGTGGCAGGCGCACGACCTGCTGCGCCGGCCGCGGATCGCGTCCCTGATCTCGCGCGGGCTGCTGGAGCCCCTGGGCGAGTTCGGGCCGGCGTGGTCGCCGACGTCCAGCCTGCGCACGGTGTACCGCACCGGCGCGCCGGTGATGCTGAAGCTGTCGCTCGGCCTGCGGATCACCAACTCGCGGCGCGAGTCGACGGCCACCGAGCTGCGCCGCGGCTCGGAGGTCCACCTGCTGCTCGAATCGGGCTACGCGGAGGGCACGGAGAAGGCGCACCCGGAGTTCAGCGTCGTGCGCGACCCGACCTGGATCGCGGTGGACGAGGGCGGCGAGGTCACCGGGCTGGACGTGGCCGTGCGCGAGGTGCCCGAGGACATCGGCGACTCGCGGTGCCTGGCCGGCATGGTGGCCCCACGGCCGGGTATCGGTCGCTCCCTGCTGGGTGAGCTCGTGCTGCGGCTCAACGCCGCCGAGTGGGTCGCCGACTACACCGACCGGGTGCTGGTGCCGATGCTGCGGCTGTACGCGGAGACCGGCATCGGGTTGGAGGCGCACCAGCAGAACACGCTGGTGCGGCTGGACCCGGCGGGCCGGGTGGTCGGCGGCCGCTACCGGGACAACCAGGGCTACTACCTGGCCGCCTCGCACCTGCCGAGGGTGTTGGCGCGGCTGGGTGTCGAGGAGTCCACGCTGGCCGTGGTCGACGACGCGGTCGTGGACGACCGGCTCACCTACTACCTGCTGCGCAACCAGGCGTTGGCGGTGATCGGCTGCCTCGGCGTGGAAGGGCTCGCCGACGAGCGGGACCTGCTGGGCGTGATGGCGGCCCGGTTGGAGGCGGCGCTGCCCGCGCTGGCCGAGGCGGGCCCGGACGGTGACCGGTTGGCGCGCAGGTGGCTGGAGGCGGACGTGCTGCCGTGCAAGGCGAACCTGCTGACCAGGCTGGAGGGCATCGACGAGGTGCTCGCGCCGCTGGACGCGCAGTCGGTGTACTTCGACGCCCCCAACCCGTTGCGGGAGGGCAGGTGCGCCCGGTGACCCACCTCGACGCCTACCGGCACACCGACGACCTGTCCGCCGTGCCCGCTCCCCCGCTGCCGGTGCTCACCGACGGCTGGCACGCCCGCGTGGTCGACCCCGACACCCGTGACCTGGACCTGGTGCACCGCTGGATGCAGGCGCCGCACGTGGTCGCGTTCTGGCACCAGGCGTGGCCGCGCGAGCGCTGGGAGGAGGAGTTGCGCCGGCAGTTGTCCGGCACGCACTCGTTGCCGGTGCTGGTGGGGCCGGGCGAGGACCCGGTGATCTACCTGGAGGTCTACCGGGCGGCCCGGGACGTCGTCGCGGAGGTCTACCAGGCCCGGCCGCACGACCTCGGGCTGCACGTCGCCGTCGGCGAGCTGTCGATGACCGACCAGGGGCTGGTGCGCAAGCTGCTGCCGGTGCTGACCGCGGCCCTGTTCGACGCCGACCCCCGGTGCACGCGGGTGCTGCTGGAACCGGACGTGCGCAACCGGCGTGCGATCGCGTCGTTCACGGCGGGCGGGTTCGCGCCGGTGGGCGAGGTGCTGTTGCCGGACAAGGTGGCGCTGCTGATGGTGCGCACGCGATGAACGCCGGGCGGCCCGTCACCGACGTGGTGGCGATCGGGTGCGGTCCGTTCAACCTCGGCCTGGCCGCGCTGGCGTCCACCGTGGACGACCTGGACGTGGTGGTGCTGGAGGCGCGGCCGGAGCTGCGCTGGCACAGCGGGGTGATGTTCGCCGACGCGGTGCTCCAGGTGAGCTTCCTGGCCGACCTGGTCACGTTGGTCGACCCGAGGCACCCGTTGTCGTTCCTGGCCTACCTGCGGGACGCGGACCGGCTGTACCCGTTCTACGTGCGCGAGAGGTTCCACCCGACGCGGCGCGAGTACGAGGACTACCTGAGGTGGGCGGCGTCGCGGCTGCCGGTGCGGTTCTCGCACGCGGTGACGTCCGTGCGGTGGGAGGACGGCCGGTTCGCGGTGTCGGGGCCGGGGTTCTCGGTGGACGCCCGGCACCTGGTGCTCGGGGTCGGCACCACGCCGTCGGTGCCGCCCGCGTTGGCCGGGCTGGGTGACCGGCTGGTGCACAGCTCCGACTACCTGCACCGGTCGCCGTCCGCCGAGCGGGTGACCGTGGTGGGGTCGGGGCAGTCGGGTGCGGAGATCGTGCTGGACCTGTTGCGGCGCAACCTGAACGGCGGGCCGGCGGTGACGTGGCTGACCCGCACGCCGGTGTTCGCGCCGCTGGACTACACCAAGCTGGTGCTGGAGATGACCACGCCGTCGTACGTGCGGCACTTCCACTCGTTGCCGCAGGACCGGCGGGACGCGTTGCGCGCGGAGCACTGGCGGCACTACCGGGCGATCTCGTCGGAGACGTTGGAGGAGCTGCACGACCTGCTGTACCGGCGGGAGTGGGAGCACGGGCTCGCGCCGGTCGAGCTGCGGCCCGGCGTGGCGGTGGTGTCGTCGGAGGTCACCGGTTCCGAGGTGGTGCTGACGTGCGCGCACCGGGACACCGGTCGGACGTTCCGGCACCACACCGACCTCGTCGTGGCGGCCACCGGGTACGGGCAGGCGCCGACCCCGTTCCTGGAGCCGCTGGAGCCGTTCGTGCGCCGGGACGGGCAGGGCCGGTACGTGGTCGCGCTGGACCACTCGATCGCGCTGGACCCGTCCGTCACCGGCCGGGTGTTCGTGGCGAACGCCGACCTGCACAGCCACGGCGTGGCCGCGCCCGACCTCGGCATCGGGGCGGTGCGCAACGCGACCATCGTCAACGCGGTGACCGGCCGCGAGGTCTACCCGCTGCCCAAGCACACCGCCTACACCAGCTTCGGCGCTCCGGGCGACGACGGTCGACCGGGGGACGCGGGGCAGCCGGGAGACGACGTTGACTGACCTGTGGCGGGAGTGCTCGGCGGCGTTGCTGGCGAAGGCGATCGGCGAGCTGTGCTTCGAGGAGCTGCTGACCCCGACCGCGCTCGACGACCCGGTGGGCCACGAGCTGCGGTTCGACGACGCGGTCTACACGTTCTCGGCGACGCGGACGGCGTTCGGCGGGTGGGCCGTCACGCCGGGGTCGGTGCGCCGGGCCGCGGCGGGCATCCTCGGCGACGACGTGGTGGAGCCGTGCGACGACGTGCAGCGGTTCGTGGTGGACGCGTTCCGGTTCCTGCGGGTCGACCCGGCCACGACCGCCGGGTTCCTGGCCGAGGTGACCGCGACGCTGGCGGCCGACGTGGTGCTGGCGTCGACCGCGTGGCCGGCGGCGGAGCTGGTGTCGTTGCCGCAGGCCGAGCTGGACGGGCACCTGACCGGGCACCCGTGGCTGATCGCGAACAAGGGGCGGGTCGGGTTCTCGGCGGACGACCTGGCGCGGCACGCGCCCGAGGCGCGCACGCCCGTGCGGCTGCCGTGGCTGGCCGTGCACCGGGGCCTGGCCGAGTTCCGCGGCACGTCGTCGCTGTCCGAGGAGGGCGTGCGGGCGCGCGAGCTGGACCCGGTGACGGTGGAGCGGTTCACCGAGGTGTTGCGGGAGGCGGGGGCCGACCCGGCGGCCTACGTGTGGCTGCCGGTGCACCCGTGGCAGCTGGACCACGTCGTGCGCACCCTGTGGGCGCCGGAGCTGGCCACCGGTCGGATCGTGGAGCTGGGCGAGGCGCCGGACCGGTACCTGCCGACCCAGGCCGTGCGCACCATGACCAACGTGGACTCGCCGGACCGGTACCAGGTCAAGCTGCCGCTGCGGGTGCTGAACACGTCGGTGTACCGGGGCATCCCGCCGCACTGCACGCAGGCCGCGCCGGTCGTCACGCAGTGGCTCACCGGGCTGTGGCGGGCGGACAAGCTGATCGGCGAGTGGGGCACAAACCTGCTCGGCGAGGTCGCCTCGGTGACCGTCCGGCACCCGCGGCTGTCGGGGGCGGGCGACGTGCCGTACCAGTGGCTGGAGACAATGGGGTGCATCTGGCGTGAGCCGGTCTCCCTGCGACCCGGTGAGCGTTCCTGGTCGCTGGCGGCCCTGCTGCACGTGGACCGCGCCGGTCGGCCGCTGGTGCTGGAGCACATCGGGCGGACGGACCCGGCGGTGTGGTTCGCCGCGCTGCTGCGCGCCCTGTTCCGGCCGCTGCTGCACGTGCTCTACACGTACGGCATCACGTTCAACCCGCACGGCGAGAACGTCGTGGTGATCACCGACCGCGACCACGTGCCGGTGCGCGTCGCCCTGCTCGACCTGGTGGACGACGTGAACGTGTCGGTGGACCACGTGCCCGCCCGCGGCCCGGAGCCGGACGCCGACGACCCCGTGCTGCCGCGCAAACCGTGGCAGATCCTGCGCCAGTACGTCGTGGACGCCCTGCTGGTCGGCGTCTTCCGCCCGCTGTCCACCCTGCTCCCCCTGCCCGAGGACCGCTTCTGGGGCATGGTGCGCGGCGAGGTGGACGCCTACCGCAACCGCTTCCCGACCCTGGCCGCCCGCATGGACGAGGGCTCCCTGACCACCGCGGAGTTCCTCCGCTACCCCCTCAACGGCTACCGGATCACCCTGGGCTACCGGGACCTGACCGCCCGCCCACCGGTCCCGAAGACGGGCACCCTGCCGAACCCGCTGCACGACGCCGTGCCGATCGCACCGGCGGACGGCTGGTGACCTTCAGGCCGGGAGCTGGTACGACTCGACCGTGCCGTCGGGCATCAAGCGGAACCGACCGCGGCGGCAGACGGCGTAAAGCGCCTTATATGCGGATTCACGCAAGCGGTTGTGCCCCTCTCGCGCCAGCGACCAGAGCCACTGGGCGGTCACCTGGTCTTGAGCGACCTCACCCAGGAGATCGGCCAGCACCCACCTGTAGCGCCCTTTCATGGTGTTCCGACGGTCGCCCAAGGCGCGGACCACTAGCGGGGCAGTGGTCGCCGTCATGGCATTCGGATGGCTCTCCACCAAGTCCAACAGCGCTTCCACGTTGGTGGCGTGGTCGACCAGCACTTGGCACAAAGCATCGCTCTCGAAGGCGGTGAGAGCCGCGATAAGGCTCCTCGGACTGTTCTCACCCTTCAGGCTCGACGCGTACTCGGCCCTTAACCGCTGTCGCAGCAGGTCGAGCAACTCCGGGATCACCGACGTGTCGTCTGCGGAGTGCAGCGCTTGACAGAGCCACCTCCAGGCCCCACCAGGACGAGTCATCAGGGAGCGGTCACCCGCGAATCTCAGGTCGAGAGGAATGGAGCGATACAGGAGCGCATGCCGGAGATCGGGAACGAGTTCGAGATCGCCTTGGCGGACGAGGGCAGCGGACAGGGCCAATTTCGTCCGGTCGTCCACATCCGGATTTGCGTGGAGCCGACGCATCGTCTGCCGAGAAGCACCGACATCTTCCATGAGGGTGACATACACCCACTTGACCGCCCAGTCCACCTCGGGATTGCCGAGCAGCTCATCCGCCAACTCCTCCACGAGGTCGCTGCCAGCGTAGGTCAGCGACTTGACGAGATCATAAGCGTCCATCGGCCACACGGCAGCCATTACGCGCTCTGCGATTTTCCGCACGGCCGCCGGACCACCGTTTTTCACGACGTGCTCAGCGGCGTCGAACGGATTCCCATCTGCCCCGTCCAGCACGTCGAACATCAGCGCCAGGAATTCTCGCCGTCGAGATCGGCTATCGCCTCCAGCACTGCGAACCGGTATTGTCCTGTGATTTCCGCCGAGGTGTCGCGGAACTCGCGGTGCAGGATGGGCACAGCCGACCGGTCGCCGGTCGAAGCCACGGCCTTGACCACGGCCGCCTTCACATCGCTGTCTTCGGTGGGCATCAGCAGATCGACCAGGAGGTCGGCGTCGGTGAACAGACGGGTGGTGGCCACGGCGTCGAGGACGGCTTTGACGACCTTGTTCCCGTGCCGAGCACGACTGGAAAGAAGGCGTTCGACGTCCTGCCTGGTCTGCTCGCCCGGCAGCCCGCACAATGCCCGTGCGACGGCCGCCCGGACGTCCTCGGACAGGTCGGTGTCGAAGAGCATGGTGCGAGCCGTGGAGATCGACTCGACCGTGCCGATCCGGACCAGGGCGGTGGTGGCGCGGTCCCGGTGGAAGCGGGACGGTCCGTCGAGGATCAGCGCTTCGACCGCCGCCATGATCTCGGCGCGCAGCCCTGTGTCCTCGATCCTGGGCGTGCCGATCAGGCACTGCGCGGCGAGCAGCAGGTCGCTGGAGAAGATGTCGTCGGTCCTCCGCTTCTTCGACCTCCACCCCAGGACGTCGCGCAGCAGACCGGTGGCGTCGGGGACCAGACCGGCTTGCAGGACCAACACCTCCTCCCACCACGGGTCGTGCCGGTGGCGGACGACGTGGTCGATGCGCTCGGCTCCCCGCGCGGCGGCCGAGACGGCGGCGAAGTACTCCTGCATCGTCAGGTGCAGGAAGCCGTACCAGCCGTGGGCCTGTTCCTTCAGCATGCCGTACTGGGCGGTGATCTCGGCGAGGATGGACGCGTTGTCGGTGGCCTGGATGCCGATGGTCGGCAGGTAGTCGGCGATGACGTCGAGCAGGTCCGCCTGCGGGAAGTACCGCTTGCCGTCGAGGTGGAAGCGCCAGGCCACCTCTTGGAGCAGGTCGCGCTTGCGGTCGGTGGTGAACTTGCTGAACCGGCGGATGCCCCGGTGGGAGTCCCACTCGCGCAGCATGACCTCGGCGCACCGGTTGTACAGCTCCGCCCGGCGCTCGGGCAGTTCCAGCTCGCGCTCGAAGACGATCGCGATCAGCGACAGCATCAGCGGGTTGGTTGCGAGGGTCTGCATGCGCAAGTTGTCCGCCAGCGCCTGCCGCAACTGCCTGCCCCGCTCGGGCCGCGCCCGGAACCAGTTGTCGATGAACTGCCCGATGTGCTCCCAGGTGAAGTCGACGACCTCCAGGGTGGCGAACGAGTTCAGGGCGGAACGCCACCCGGCCCGCCGGCACGTCACGGCGATCAGCAGGTTCGGGTAGCGGACGGAGATCCGGCCGATGTCGTTGATGATGCGGTCGTACTCGGCCGCCGCGGCCTCGGCGGAAGCGCCTCCCAGCACTTCGTCCAAGCCGTCGAGCAGGAGCACGCCGTCTCCCCCGGCGAACGCCTCCTCGATGAACGTCGTGGCCCCGTCGAAGCGGTAGTCCTCGGCGAGCACGTGGATGACGTAGGTGAGCAGGTCTTCCAGGCCGCTGTCCACGAACTTGCGCAGCTCGACGTAGACGGGGGCCTCAACGCCTCCCTGCGCCTCGCGCAGCGCCAGGTGGCGCAGCATGGTCGTCTTGCCGGAACCGGGGTCGCCGAGGACCACGATCCGCTGGTGCCGCCTCAACGCCTCGTCCGGAGGCGCGGTGGACACCGACTGCTGTTCGGGTAACAGCCGAACGAGGTGTTCTCGCGGATCGCCTTCAGCGAGTTGCCGCACCTCGCGCTCGCGCGCGAACTGCCCGGCTTCCTCCCGCACGGTGAGCTGGACGTACACCTTCTCCAGGTCCAGCGGACGGCTCATGTCGAGGATCTGGACCGACTTGAGCTGCTCGGCGAGGGTCCGGCGGTACTGCTCGGCCAACTCGGCGTCGGTGGACGACTCTCGACGTGACGCGCGCGCCTTGTCCAGCTCGGCCCGCTGGACTTCTCGGCGGTCACGCAGGCGGTCCGCCTTTGCGGTCTCCGCCGCCCGTTCGCGATCGGACTCCTGGCTGAGGGCCGCTTTCTCCTTCTCCCAGGCCAGCAGGTCCCGCGCGTGGGCGAGCTTCTCGGCTTCCAATTCCTTCGTCGCTGCCTGCGCCTTGCGCCATTGCAGGAACCCCAATAGTGCGGTCAACAGCACTCCTGCGAGCGCGATCAGCGCCGGAAGCGCGACGGTGACCAGGGAAGGGTCGGCTGTGGCGGCGATCGGTCCCGGCACGGTTCCACCTCAGGCGCTCGAAGGGAGGCCCGCAGCGTATTCGACAACCCGTGCGCGATAGGAGATCTCCGGCCGCCTCGTCCGGTATCCCCGGCCGGGCGAGGCGGCCGGGGTCCTAGGGGCGGGCCAGGGTGAGGTAGGCCAGGCCGAACTCGGTCCGGTAGCCCTTGAGCCAGCCGTCGCGGTGGTCGTCCACGACCGCGCGGACCTCGGCGGTCTTCGGGTCGTCCGGGTGCTCCAGCAGCCAGTGTTCCCGGGCGGCGCACCAGCGGGACTCGAAGCTGTCCCACTCGTCCTGGTTGGCGGTGGTGACCGACAGCAGGCGGTAACCGCAGGCCATCGCCAGGTCGACCAGCTCGGCGAGGGTGCCGAACTCGTCCTCGCCGAAGATCTCGACCGACTTCGGGCCGGGTGGCCGGTCCCAGAAGCCGTCGCCCAGCAGGAGCCTGCCGCCGGGGCGGACGCGGGCGTGCATGGCCTCCAGGGTCTCCTTGGTGCCGCCCCAGGCGTGCGACGCGCCGATGGAGATCGCCACGTCCGCGGGCTCCGCCTCCCACGCGGTGACGTCCGCCCGCTCCAGCGTGACGCGGGACGTCAGGCCTCTGGCCTCGACGTTCGCCCGGCCCCGCGCGATGGCGTACTCGTCGCTGTCCACACCGAACCCGGTCACGCCCACCTGGTGCTCGACCGCCCGCAACAGCAGCTCCGCCCAGCCGCAGCCGTAGTCGACGACCCTCTCACCCGGACGCAGGTGGAGGCTCCCGATCAGGTCGTACGCCTTCGTGTCCGAGAGCGGTGTGTTGAAGTCGAGCAGGGCGTGGCCGTTCAGCGGTGCGTCTGTCACGGGCACACCGTGTCAGAACTCGAACGGATCGGAAATGCATTTACTCCTGGCCCCGGACGACCTTGCGCAGCTTCGGCAGGCGTTCGGCGAGCACGCGCTCGGCTCCCCGGCCGGTCGGCTCGTAGTAGTCGCGACCGACCAGGTCGTCCGGCGGGTACTGCTGGGTCAGCACGCCCTCCGGCACGTCGTGCGGGTAGCGGTAGCCCTGGGCGTTGCCGAGCTTCGCCGCGCCCGCGTAGTGGCCGTCGCGCAGGTGCGTCGGCACCGAGCCGATCGAGCCCTTGCGCACGTCCGCCATGGCCTCGCCGATCGCGGCCGCCACGGCGTTCGACTTGGGCGCGGTGGCCAGGTGGATGGTGGCGTGGGCGAGGTTCAGCGCGCACTCCGGCAGCCCGATGAGCTGCACGGCCTGCGCCGCGGCCACGCAGGTCTGCAACGCGGTCGGGTCCGCCATGCCGACGTCCTCGCTGGCGTGGATGACCAGCCGCCGGGCGATGAACCTGGGGTCCTCCCCCGCCTCGATCATCCGGGCCAGGTAGTGCAGCGCGGCGTCCACGTCCGAACCGCGGATCGACTTGATGAACGCGCTGGTCACGTCGTAGTGCTGGTCGCCCTGCCGGTCGTAGCGCACGGCCGCCTTGTCGACCGTCGCCTCCAGCGTCGGCAGGTCGAGCACGCCCCCGGGACCGACCGAGTCCGCCGCCGCTTCGAGCGCGGTCAGCGCGCGTCGGGCGTCACCGCCGGCCAACCGGACCAGGTGGTCCTCGGCGTCCGGCTCGACGGTGACCGTGCCGCCGAGCCCGCGTTCGTCCTGGACCGCGCGCTTGACCAGCACGCGCACCGCGTCGTCGGTCAACGGGCGCAGTTGCAGCACCAGCGACCGGGACAGCAGCGGCGAGACGACGGAGAAGAACGGGTTCTCCGTGGTCGCCGCGACCAGCAGCACGATCCGGTCCTCGACCGCGCCCAGCAGCGCGTCCTGCTGGGTCTTGGAGAACCGGTGCACCTCGTCGATGAACAGCACGGTCGACTCGCCGGAGCGGACCAGGCGGCGGCGCGCCTCCTCGATGACCGCGCGCACCTCCTTCACGCCCGCCGACAGCGCCGACAGCGCGGCGAACCGCCGGCCGGTGGCCTGGGAGACCAGCGTGGCCAGCGTCGTCTTGCCGGTGCCCGGCGGGCCGTAGAGCATGACCGAGGCGGGCGACGAGCCCTCCACCAGCCTGCGCAGCGGCGCGCCCGGCCCGAGCAGGTGGTCCTGCCCGACCACCTCGTCCAGGGTGCGCGGGCGCATCCGCACGGCCAGCGGCGCGTTGGCGGCGATGCGCGCCGCCTTCTCCTCCGGGTCGACGCCGAACAAGCCGTCGTCGAACAGCCCTTCGTTCACGTGTTCGACTGTAGCTTCCCCGTGCACAGCCGCTGTCCGAGCGTGCAACGGCGGTTCCGTCGCAGGTCGCGGGCGGTGCAGGGTGTGCGGCATGAGCAAGCTGAGTCCGGAGCAGATCGCCCGGCACGCGCACGACGCGGGGTTCCGCGGGCAGGACCTGACGATCGCGGTGGCGGTCGCGCTGGCCGAGTCCGGCGGCGACCCGCGGGCGCACAACGCCACCCCGCCGGACAACTCCTACGGGCTGTGGCAGATCAACATGCTGGGCTCGATGGGGCCGGCGCGGCGGCGCGAGTTCGGGCTGGAGTCCAACCGGGAGCTGTTCGACCCGGCGGAGAACGCCCGTGCGGCGAACAAGATCTCCGGTGACGGCCGGTCGTGGACACCGTGGACCACGTACACGAGCGGTGCTTACAAGCGCCACCTGGACGAGGCGCGGCGGGGCGTCGAGGGGATGAAGCGCGGCGGTTCGCGGGGAGGGTCGGGAGGCGGCGGCTCGGGTGGCGGTTCACGTGGCGGCTCGGGTGGCGGTGGGTTCTCCGTGGACGTGGGGGTGCTGCGGGACTACGCGCGGCGCACGCGGAACTCGGCGGACGACCTCACCGCGCTCGGTCGGCGGCACGTGCGCGAGGTGCGGGAGATCGCCGACGACAGCTTCGGGCGCATCGGCAAGCAGTCCGGGTTCGCCGACGCGCTGGACAACTTCGGCGCGGCGCTGCGCAAGCAGGTCAAGGCGGTCGCGCACAACACCGACGCGCTGGCCACGTCGGCCGGCCGTTCCGCCCGCGCGTACAAGGAGCAGGAAGACGACATCGCCGGATCGTTGCGCGGTGGGAACCGCGGCGGCATCAGCGGTGGAGGGGAAGGCTAGTGGACACGCGGCAGATGGCCCGGCACTTCGCCGAGAGCATGATCGGCCACCGGAACTCGTTGGCGGGCAAGGCCGAGGACGCGGTGAAGGCGCAGTACGCGCTGCACCAGACCGCGTCCGGGCTCACCGACCAGCACGAGGACCAGCGCAAGGCCGCCAGGACGGTGCTGGAGCACTGGAAGGGCGACAACTCCGAGGGGTTCGAGAAGCGCGCGAACCGGCTGGGCAGGCAGCTGCGGGTCACCGCGGACGCCGCCCGTGACGCGGAGAAGATCGTCGCGGGCGTCACCAGCGCGTTGACGACCGGGCACACGCGGGCGCGGCAGGCCGTCGACGAGTACCTCGACACGGCGACCCGGCTGCTGGACGCGGGCAAGGCCGTCGGCACGCAGGCCGCGCTGCTCAAGGCCGTGGCCCAGGCGGCGGACCTGGAGCCCAAGTACACCAAGGAGACCACCGCGACCGTCCGGCACGTGCGGGGCGAGTTGGAGGACGCCGCGCGCAAGCTGCGGGCGTTGGAGAAGGAGGTCGAGCACGACGGCGTCGCGGACGGGCGGGCCGAACGCACCCGCGGCCGCACCGCGCCGTCCCGCGCCCGCGCCCGCGGCCGTTCGCGGACGGTCATCTCGGCCGCACGGCGTGAGCTGGGCACCCGGGAGAACCCGCCGGGCAGCAACCGCAACCCGTACGGGCCGACGGCGGCGTGGTGCTCGTCGTTCGCCACCGCGATGTGGCGCAAGGCCGGCGTGGACATCCCGATCCTGCCGTTCACCGGCGACGTGTTCCGGTGGGGGCAGCGGCACGGGAAGGCGTACACGTCGTTGAGCGCGGTGAAGCCGGGTGACGTGCTGCTGTTCGGGAGCGGGCCGAGCAGCCCGGCGACCAGCACGCACATCGGGATCGTGGAGAAGGTCTCCGGTGGGACCGTGACGCTGATCGAGGGCAACTCCGGCGACAGCGTGCGGCGCAACACCCACCGGCTCAGCTCGGCGACGTTCTACGGAGGGGTGCACCCGTGATCACGGCGCACGCGCACGACCCGGACACGGGGATTTCGGTGGAGGTGGGTCCCGGCGGCGGGCTGCGCGACCTGGTGCTGGACTCGCGGTCGTTGCGGCTGGGGCAGTCGGGGTTGGCGCGCGCGATCCTGGCGCTGGTCGACACGGCGACGGCGCGGGCGAACGCGCGGGCCCGGCACGCGATCGGTGACGACGCGGCGGCGCTGGGGCTGGACGTGCGGGCGCCGTTGGTGGAGTCGGTCGAGGACACGACCCCCGAGACGTGGAGGGTGTGATGGGGCTCGGGGAGCGGTTGGACGCGGTGCGGCGGGAGGCTTCGGCGTCCGGGGTGACGGTGGTGGTCGACCTGCACGGAAAGCTGGTCGACCTGTCGTTCACGCGGGAGGCGTTGGCCGTGCGGCCGGACGAGCTGGCCGGCTTGATCCGTCGGCTGGCCGACGAGGCCGCGGCGGCGGCCGTGGCCGAGGGCACGTCGATCCTGGCCGAGGTCTTCCCACCGGAACTGCTCACGTCCTGAACGTTGAACTCGGGGTACCTGAACGTAGGACACGGTGGTCCTGAACGTAGGACTCGCGCGCGTGTCCTACCTTCAGAACGCGCGAGTCGAACGTTCAGGACGCGCGAGTCGAACGTTCAGGACGGGCGAGTCGAACGTTCGCGTCGCACGAGTCGAACGTTCAGGACGGGCGAGTCGAACGTTCGCGTCGCACGAGTCGAACGTTCAGGGTGGGTGAGTCGAACGTTCGCGTCGCGCGAGTCGAACGGTCGGGGCGGGTGGGTTCTACGGTCGGGGTGGGCGGGTTTGGGTCAGCAGGGTGGTCAGGTGGCGGGTCAGCCACGGGGTGTCGGCCGGTGAGAGGTGGACCCACTCGGTGTCCGCGGACTCGTCCGTGGTCAGGGCGTAGCGGCCGGCGGCGGTGTCGGTCCAGCTCAGGACGCGGGAACGGCCGGCGGGGCCGGTGGCGGCCAGTTGACCGGTCGACTTGCGCGGCGAGTCGACCAGCGTGATGATCGCCCGGGTGGCGCGGCCGGTGATGTCCGCCTGGGCCAGCGTGCGCTCCAGCGCGAGGTGGCCCGACTCGGCGTAGGCGTCCATCGCGGCGGCGAAGACGGACCTGGGCATCCGCACCTGCTCGCCGGGGCCGGCGGGCGCGTCGCCGATGACGCGCGTGATCGCGGACGTCAGGTCGGTGACGGGTTCCAGCGCCACCTCCCGGTCGTTGAGCACGGCCAGGACGCCCTGCCGGCCGCGGGCCGTGGCCAGCACCCGCCACGGGTGCGGGCGGAAGACCAGGGCGTCCACCGAGACCTCGCCGTGCGCGAGCAGGGTGAACAGGTCCTCCAGCTCCGGCGAGACGTCCTCGCCGTCGGCCAGGCCCGCCTCGGTCAACGTGCGGAGCACCTCCGCGCCCAGGGCGTCCCGGTCGTCCATCGTCTCGCCGTGGGACGGCACTTCGAGCGGGTAGGGCGGCTCGCCCACGCCCAAGTCCTCCCACAGCAGGTCGAACTCCAGGTGGGACAGGACGACCGCGGTCGCCGAACGTCGCGCCATGGGGCCAGAAGGTAGCGCCCGGCACCGTCTCGCGCGGCCGGTTGGGCAACACCGGTGGCTACGCTGCTCCCCGTGGACGTCGCCGGCGGGTTCCTGACTGTGCGGGCTTCCGGCGCGGCGGCGGCCAAAGCCGCGCTCAGCGGGGGTGCGCCGACCCCGGAGCACATCCAGTTGCTCGTCGGTTGCACGGTCGCCGACGGGGTGCCCCGCAACGGCACCGCCCTTCGGTTTCCCGATTGCGCGCTGCACGTCCTGCCCGACGTGGTGATGCTGACCGTCGCCGAGGCCCGGCTGACCGTCGGCTTCGGCGAGCTCAAACCGCTGATGTTCCAACAGGTCCCGGTGGACGCCGCGCTGCGCTCGGTCTTCTCCGTCGCGGTGGCCCAGGTGCTCGCCGCCGCGCCCGCCCTGGACCCGCACGGCCTGTCCCACCACCTGCTCGGCCTGGCCGAACTCGTGCTGCGCAGCGCCCTGCGCGCCGAACTGGAACGGGTGGACTCGCTGGTCGCGCGAAGACGCGAGGCGGTGGAGTACATGCGTGAGCACCTCTCCGACGCGAACCTCTCCGCGGACCGGGTCGCCGAGGCGTTGTTCATCTCCCGCCGCCGCCTCTACCAGCTGTTCGACGACGGGCAGGGCGTGTCCGAACGCATCCGCGGCCTGCGGATCGACCGGGCCAAGGCGTTGCTGGCCGATCCGGCGAAGGCGGCGCGCGGCATCGGCGAGATCGCCAAGGACTGCGGTTTCGTCAGCGCCGCGCACTTCTCCCGGACGTTCCGCCAGGTGGTCGGGCAGACACCGAGCGAGTTCCGTAATCGCTGAACGTCATGCCCGAGACGAACCGGCCCGCGACGCCCGCCACGTCGAGCCAGCCGCGCCCGGTCGGCGAGTGCAGCGTGAACACCGCGATCCGCGGGTGGTCCGGGTCGGTCACCACGACCTGCAACTGGGCGCCGGGCCCGGTCACCGGGATGCGTTCCACGATCACCACCGGGTAGCCGGTCGCCGTCTCGCCGCGGGTGACCTCGCGGATCGCCGGGCCGTCGAGGTGGAAGCCGAGCTCACCGGGATCGGCGGGCCGGTCGACCCCGACCACGCCCGCCATCAGCAGCGCCGGGTCCGCGTCCCGGTGCTCGACCACGGCCAGCAGGCCGGCGCCGTGCTGGTGCGCCAGTTCCGCGGCCTGCGTGGCGGACACTTCGAGACCGGGGTCGCGGGCGCCCTTGAGCCGTTGCAGCACGGCTAACAGCTCCGCGGCGGTGCGTTCAGGAGTGCCGAGTGCCACCGGGGTCACCCCCGGCACGGGAGCGAGTCTCACCCCAGGCCCGCCCGGAACGCCGCCGCCGCGCCCCTGGTGGACGCCGGTCGAGGTGGACCGAGCAGCACGGAGGCCAGCTCGGCGGTGATCGCCGAGAAGCCCGCGAGCGTGTCCGCGACGGCCGTCGACGGCTCCTCGGCGCGCAGCCGTTCGGCGACCCGCCTGGCCTCCGCGCGGTGGTCGCGCGCCAACAGCCGTGCCTCCTCCAGCACCTCGTCCAACTGCCGCCTCACCTCGTCGTGCCGGGCCGTCGCACGTTCGTGCGCCTGGCCGTCGGCGGCGGTGAACGCGGCCATCGCGCCGGTCCGGTCGACCTCGTCGGCGGCGTCGGCGAGCGCGCGCCGCAAGGCCAGCGCGCGCCGGTCCAACTCCTCCGCCCGCCGCTGGTTGCCCAGCAACGTGGTGGCCCACCCGTCGAGCACCTCGGCCGCCGCCCGCATCGCGCGCCGCACCGCCGTCAGCTCCGACACCACCGCCTCCAACCGCGTCCTGAACCCGTCGGCCGCCGCACCCGTCCACTCCCGCGGTGGCTCACCGGGCACCCCGAAGGCGACGGAGAACCGCTCGCTCGCCGCCGCCACCGCGCCCGCGTGGCCCGGTGCGGGGTCGAACCCCAGACCCCGGTAGTCAGTCATGGCGCAGCTCGTCGGCCTGCCGATAGGTCTCACCCGCCGCGCGCAACGCGTTCGCCACCGCGTCCAGCTCGACACCGCGCAACACCCGCGACCATTCCACCACCAGCTGCTCGACCGCCTCGGTGACGCCCTCCGGCCCCAGGTCGCCCGGCGGTTGCGCCACGGTGGACCCGGCGGCGCGCACCTCGTCGGCCGCCTCGTCCAACCGGCCCGCGAACGCGGTCAACGCGTCCGGGTCGACCAGGTAGCCGCCGCTCATTCGCCGAGCACCGGCGGGAACGCGGGCGGCAGGTCGTCCAGCAGGTCCAGGCCGTTGTCGTAGCGGTTGCGGTGCTCGCCGTCCTCCTCGCGGTTGGCCGGGGACATCGGCGGGTACATGCCGAAGCCCTGCGGACCGCCCGTGCCGAGGACCGGTCCCACACCGCCCCGGGCCGCCGCGCCACCCGGCACCGCGCCGAGCACACCGGAGGAACCGCCGGGGCCGAACCCGCCCTGGCTGAACCCGCCCTGACCGGCGCCTTGACCGCCGCCCTGGCCGGGGCCGTGGCCGTACGAGCCGCCGCCGCCCGGTCCGAACCCGGCCTGCGAGCCGAACCCGCCGGGACCGCCGTGGGTGCCCTGACCGGTCGCGGGCCCACCGGCGGCGGCGACGGACGTGGTGCCCTCCGGCCGCACGCCCGGCTGGAGCGGCGAGGGGTCCGCGGGTCGGGGCGTCTCCCAGGGCGCCTGCGGTGGGGGCGGTGGCGCGGTCCAGGGCGGCGCCGTCGGCGTGGGCCGCGTGTCCGCCGTCGGCTGCGCGCCGGTCGGCGCCTCGTCGAACACCGGCAGCTCGCGGCCGATCCCGTGGCTGGCCGCCTCGTACTGCTCCATCACCCGGACGGCCTGGTCCATCGCCGCCTGCTGCTCCCGCTTGGACGGCATGTGGTCGTCCAGGAGCTGCTTGAGCATGTACGCGCCCTGCGGCCCGTCGAGCGTGGTGACGTCGTAGCCCTCGCGGAACCACTTCTCGGCGTCCGGGTGCACCGGCTCCGGGATCGCCCGCGCGGCCTCCGTCACCGCCGAGGTGTAGCCCTCCAGGCCGTTGCCCACCTGGAACGCGTGCTTCGAGGACTCCGCGCCCCACTTGGTGAGCTCGGAGACCGACGCCGCCGCCGTCACGGCCGACGGTCCGCGCCACGACATCGCCAGGCCCTGCACGATCTTGCGCACGTCCGCGGTCGCCTGGTCGATGTCGGCGGCCAGGCGCTGCCACTCGTAGGTGCGGGTGGCCATCTGCGCGGCGTCGGCCGACTTCACCATGTCCCAGAGCTGCCGGTGCGTGTACGCCCGCCAGTTGATCTTGCCGAAGCTCTCCGGCTCCCGGTTGGCCCGGCGCTGCCTGAGCCGCTTCTCGTTGCGCCGGCGGGCGGCCCGCGAGTGGTCGTGGAAGTCCGACCAGTACCCGCCCTTGCGCTCGCGCTCGTTCACCGCAGCCGCCCCAGGTCCTGCCGCACCTGCTCGTCCTGTGCCTGGTGGGTCCGGCCCACCTGCTCCAGCGAGTCGCGCAACCGCGCCAGCTCCCGCAGGTAGGACCGCAGCGCCGTGCGCACACCGCCGCCGACGTCGCCGCCGCGCAGGCCGAACGCCCGGCGCATGTTCAGCGCGACCGGGCCCTTGCCGTCGCCGAGCGGTTGCTCCATCTCCCGGTCCGCGCGGGCCAGCAGCTCGGTCAGCACCCCGTGCAGCCGTTCCAGGTCGGACACCGCCGTGGTGAAGGACGCCAGGTCGAGCTCGATGAAGTCACCGCCCTCGGCGACCACGTCCGCCGCACCGGCACCGGTCGGCTCGGGCACCACCGCAACCGCGACCGGCCCCGACTCGCGCTGCTCATCGCGCAGCTCTTCGCGCATCCGCTTGGCGTCCTCGACGCCGCGCACCCTGACGACCATGGACCACATGGTGGTGTGCCCGCGCGCGGGTGACCAGACCGGGTGCACAGCGGGAGCAGCGTCGGTGCACGATCGGACAAGACGACCGCACGACGCGGGTGCGGCCGCGGTGCACGATCGGACAAGAGGACGCGCACGACGGGAGTGCGGCCGCGGTGCACGATCGGACAAGGCGACCGCACGGCGGCGGTGCGCGATCCGGGTGGAACGTGTGCGAAAATCGCGTCCCGTGCCGTCACCTGCCGTTCACGCGCGCGCCGTGCTGCTCGCCGGTCCTTCCGGCTCGGGCAAGTCCACCCTCACCACCCACCTCGGCCTGCCCGTGCTGCGCCTCGACGACTTCTACCGCGAGGGTGACGACCCGCTGCTGCCCCGCGACGACGCCGGCCGCCCGGACTGGGACGCCGAGGGCTCCTGGAACACCGCCGACGCCCTCGCCGCCGTGGTCGAGCTCGCCACCACCGGCACGGTGCGGGCGCCGGTGTACGCGCTCGGCGAGGACCGGCGGGTCGGCTGCCGCACCGTGACCGCGCCCGGCCTGTTCATCGCCGAGGGCCTGTTCGCGGACCGGCTGGTGGCCGGCTGCCGCGAGGCGGGCGTGCTGGCCGACGCGATCGTGCTCGCGCCCAACGCCCTGGTGACGTTCGCCCGCCGGTTCGCCCGGGACGTGGCGGAAGCGCGCAAGCCGGTGCCCCTGCTGGCCCGCCGGGGCCTGCGGCTGCTGCGCGAGCACCCCGGCGTGGTGCGCCGCTGCGTGGACGCCGGGATGCGCCCGATGCGCCCGCACCACGTCCGGCTCGCCACGATCGGGGGCATGGCGCCCGCGCCGGTGTAGCCGCGCCGCGCCGGGGGTACTGCTGCCGGCATGGCTGAGTTCGAGCACGAGCAGGCGATCCCGGTCGACGCGCGGGTGGTGTTCGACCTGGCCCGGGACGTCACCGCGATGGAGGCGTGGCTACCCGACGGCCTCCAGGTCGAGCGGAGCGGTCCGGAGCGGGTCACCGGGCGGGTGTCGATGGGCGACGAGATCGACGAGGCCGAGGGCTACCTGGCCGCGGACACCGAGCAGCGCCGGCTGGAGTGGGGCGACCTCGACGGCGGCGGCTACTCGGGGTGGCTCCAGGTGGACGACGAGGGCCCCGGCCGCAGCCGCGTGGTGCTGCACCTGGACGTCGGCGGCGAGCACCCCGCAGCGGAGGGCGGCGAGGCGCACGAAATCACCGACGAGCACCTCGTGCAGGCGTTGAGCCGGCTCGCATCGCTTGCGACACAGAGCGTCACGTGAGCGTTTTCACTGCTCATCAGGTTTGAACGCGAAAAAGCGACACCTAGTGTGAGCGCCGTTCACCTGGGCACTTCCGCACGTCGAGGCCCCGGATCGTCTTCGAGGGAGCTTCGATGTTCCGCGCTCTGCGCGGCCGCAACTACCGCCGCTGGGCGTTCGCCGACCTGATCTCGGTGACCGGCTCGTGGATGCAGTTGATCGGCCTGAACTGGGTCGTGCTCGACCGGACCGGCTCGGCCACGTCCGTCGGCCTCTCGGTCCTGCTGGGCACGCTGCCGTCGGTGCTGCTCGGCCCGTGGGCGGGCGCGCTGGCCGACCGGCTGCCGGTGCGCCGGATCATCCTGACCTGCCAGGCCCTGCACGCCGCGCTGGCCGCGTTGCTGGCCCTCGCGGTGTGGCAGGGCGCGCCGATCACGGCGGTGTTCGCGCTGACGTTCGCCTCCGGTCTGGTGACGGTGTTCGACGGGCCCGCGCTCGGCCGGTTCGGCGGGCAGGTGGTGTCCCGGGAGGACCTGGGCAACGCGGTGGCGCTCGGCTCGGTGCTCAGCTCGACCGGCCGCATCCTGGGCATGAGCAGCGCCGCGGTGCTGGCCGCCGCGTTCGGCTCGCCCGCGCTGTTCCTGATCAACGCGGTGAGCTTCCTCGCCGTGATGGTCGCGGTGCTCACGATCCGCCGCGAGGCGCTGCACCCGTTGGAGCGCAGCCCGGCCGGCCGGGTCGGCGTGGCCGCGGGCCTGCGTTACGTCGCGGCCAGCGGGCGGCTGCTGCTGCTGTTCGCGCTCGGTTTCACGCTGTCCAGCCTCGGCCGCAACTACCAGGTCACGATGGCCGCGATGAGCCCGGACGCGACCGCGTACGGCCTGCTGTCGACGGTGTTCGCGATCGGCACGGTGCTGGGCGGGCTGGCCGCGGCGGCGCGCAAGGCGCTGACCGTGCGGCTGCTGCTGGTGGTCGCCTGCGCGACAAGCGTGCTCCAGGTGACCAGCGGGCTGGTGCCCGGCCTGCTCGGGTTCGCCCTCGTGCTGCTGCCGATCGCGGCGGGCGCGGTGGTCATCGACACGACCATGAGCACGCGGATCCAGCTCGACACCGCCGACGGGATGCGCGGCCGGCTGCTGGCGGTCAACTCGGCCGTCGGCGCGGCGGCGGGCGCGGTGGGCGCCCCGCTGCTCGGCTGGCTGTGCGAGCGGATCGGCGCACCGGAGACCCTCGTGCTCGCGGGCGTGCTGACACTGCTGGCGACGGTGTGCGCCGCCTCCGTGCTGGCCGCGCCGCGGCACCGCCGGACCGCGTTGGCGCACCGCGTGCTGCGCAGGCCGCACCAGCCCGCTCCACCCACCGGTCATCCGCACGGACCAGTGCGCCCTGGGAAACGCATCAGGCCGCGTGCGCGCGTCCGGGTGTAGCGCCGCAGGTCCGGAGGGCGGCACGCGTTGGGCCGCTCGGATGCACTGAGTAATCGCCCATTCACAGATCGAGGTGGCCCCCGTTACAGTCAGGACTGCTCCTGGGAGCGCTCCCAGAACCTCAACGAGGAGGTGAACGACGTGACGGCCCGACGATGGATCGCACTGGCCGCGGCCGGTGCGGCAAGCCTGCTGATTGCCACGCTCGTGAATGTGGTCGGCCCCACCACCGCGTCCGCGCACGGCGCGATGATGACGCCGGGCAGCCGGACCTTCATGTGCTGGAAGGACGGCCTGAGCCCGACGGGCAACATCCAGCCGCAGAACCCGGCCTGTACCGCCGCGGTGAACGCCGGCGGCACCAACGCGCTGTACAACTGGTTCGGCGTGCTGCGGTCCGACGGCGCCGGCCGCACCAGCGGCTTCATCCCCGACGGCAAGCTGTGCAGCGGCGGCAACCCGACGTTCTCCGGGTTCGACATCGCCCGCAACGACTACCCGGTGACCCACCTCACCTCCGGCGCGAACTTCGCCTGGACCTACAACAAGTGGGCCGCGCACCCTGGCACGTTCCACCTGTACGTCACCAAGGACAGCTGGAGCCCGACCCGGCCGCTGGCCTGGAGCGACCTGGAGAGCACGCCGTTCCACAGCGTCACGAACCCGCCGAACAGCGGGGCGGTGGGCAGCGTCGAGGGCAAGTACTACTGGAACGCGAACCTGCCGTCCGGCAAGTCCGGTCGCCACATCATCTACTCGGTGTGGACCCGTTCGGACAGCACGGAGACGTTCTACAACTGCTCCGACGTCGTGTTCGACGGCGGCAACGGCCAGGAGACCGGCGTCGGCAACGGTGGCGGCACGACGACCACCACCACGACGACCACTACCAGCACGTCGACCAGCACGTCGACGAGCACCACGACCATGACGCCGACCAGCACCACCACGACCTCGAACAACCCGGGTGACCCGAACTGCATGGCGATCTACAAGATCACCAGCTCGTGGTCGGGCGGCTTCCAGGGCGAGGTCGAGCTCATGAACCACAGCAAGAGCGCGTACAACGGCTGGACCGCCACGTGGACGTGGGGCGGCAACCAGGCCATCAACAGCCTGTGGAGCGGCGTCAAGTCCGGCTCCGGTTCGCAGGTGATCGTCAAGAACGCGGCGTGGAACGGCGCGGTGGCCCCGGAGGCATCGGTGAAGTTCGGCTTCACGGCCAACTACTCCGGCGCCAACTCGCTGCCCACGGTGACCTGCACCAGCCCCTGATCCCCCTGTCGGGCTGATTCGGGCTGATCCAGGCTGATTCAGGCTGTCGGGCCGATCCGTGGCCGTCAGTCCAGGCGGAACCCGAACGGGAGCTCCAGCCGGTGCCGGGCGAGCAGCTCGGTGTCGGCCAGGAGCTCCCGCGTCGGTCCGTCGGCCACCACGACACCGCCGTCGATCAGCACGCTGCGCGGGCACAACTGCAGGGCGTAGGGCAGGTCGTGGGTGACCATGAGCATGGTGTGGTCCAACCCCAGCAACACCTCGGCCAGCTCTCGGCGGGCCACCGGTTCCAGGTTCGCCGAGGGCTCGTCGAGCACCAGGACCTCCGGGTCGCAGGCGAGCACGGTGGCCAGCGCGACGCGGCGGCGCTGCCCGCCGGACAGGTGCAGCGGCGACCGGTCGGCGAACCCCTCCATGCCGACCGCGGCCAGCGCTCGGTCCACCCGTGCGTCGAGCTCCGCGCCGCGCAGCCCGAAGTTCGCCGGGCCGAACGCCACGTCCTGCCGCGCGGTGGGCAGGAACAGCTGGTCGTCGGGGTCCTGGAAGACCACGCCGACGCGCCGGCGGATCTCCTTGAGGTGCGCCTTCTCCACCGGCAGCCCGGCCACCTCGACCAGGCCGGAACCGCCGCCCAGCACGCCGTTGAGGTGCAGCACGAACGTCGTCTTGCCCGCGCCGTTGGGCCCGAGGACCGCGACGCGCTCACCGCGTTCCACCCGCAGGTTCACCCCGTAGAGGGCCTGGTGGCCGTCCGGGTACGCGTACGCCAGCTTCTCCACCACCAACGCGGGCGCGGACCGCCGCGGCTCGACCGCCGCACCGCCTCCGGCGCCGTCGGGCATCCGGCCCGTCCAGCCTCGCGACACCATCGCCAGGTGCACCCTCTCGCCGCGTTCGTAGGAGCGGATGAACAGGCTGCCCACGCCGCGCGCGGTCGCGCCGAGCTGCCAGAACAACCGCGGGTCGTCGCCGCGGGAGATCCGGGCCACCCGCATCCGCCTGGCCTCGCCGACGATCACCTCGGCGTAGCGCAGCATCAGCGTGGCGATGGTGACCAGCACCGACGGCATCCGCAGCCGTTGCAACCCGAGCAGCAGGTCCTGCGGTGCGGTGGTGGCGGCGAGGGTCAACGACGTCAGCAGGCCGAGGGTGCCCTTGGCCAGGATGTTCCACCCGGCCAGCGCGCCCTCCACCGACACGGCCACGCCCAGCACGTCGACCCGCTCCCCCGCGCCGGTGAACGGCAGCAGCAGCGCCAGCAGCACGAACGGCACCTCGATCACCGACCGCGCGGCGAACCACCGCACCGGGACGCGGGCCACCGCCCAGACCGCCGTGAGCGCGAGCAGGTACGCGCCGAAGGCCCAGAAGGCGTCGCGCGGCGTGGCCACCACGCACAGCACGGCCACCACCGTGGCGACGATCTTCGTCTGCGGTGCGAGGCGGTGCACCGGCGAGTCGCCCGGCCGGTGCAGGAAGCCGTGGTGCCCGGCGCTCACCCCAAGTCGGTTTTCACGTCGGTGCTCCCGGCGGTGTTCCCGGCAGTGCGCCCGTCGGGACGCTTGCGCAGCAACCGGAACAACCCACCCGCCACGGCCAGTGTGAGCACCACGCCGAGGATGCCCGCGAGGCCGGTGAACCGGTCGTCGCCCGCCACCGCGTAGTCGGCCAGCGGCCACCCCGCCAGCGGGTGGTCCCGGGCGTGCTCGGCGATGCCGTGCTGCTCGGTGACGTGGTCGAGCCCGTCCGGGTTCGGGTCGGCGAAGTAGGACACGGCCCCGGCAAGCAGCAGGCTGACCACCGCGAACCCCAGGAAGAAGCGCTTCACGCCCTCAACTCCAGCTTCTGCGGCACGCCGCGCAGCAGGTACACCAGGTCCGGCCGGGCGGCCGCGACCGCGGTCACGGTGGCCGCCGTGATCAGGCCCTCGCCGATGCCGATCAGCACGTGCACGCCGAGCACCGCCGCGGCGACTGTGCCGAACGCGACACCGCCCTGGCCGCCGATCGCGTACTCCAGCACGAAGCCGAACGACGCGAGCACCGTGTTGACCAGCGCGGACACGAACGCGACGGCGGCCAGGCCGCCCTTGTTGCGGGTGGCGAGCCGGCGCAGCGCCACCGCCGTGAGGTAGCCGACCGCCGTGCCGACGAGGGCCATGTTGGTGACGTTCGCGCCGAGCGCGGTGACGCCGCCGTCGGCGAAGAACAGGGACTGCACGACCAGCACGATCGTCACGCACAGCGCGCCGACCCACGGCCCGACCAGGATCGCGGCGAGCGCGCCCCCGAGCAGGTGCCCGCTGACACCGGGCAGCACCGGGAAGTTCAGCATCTGGGCGGCGAAGACGAACGCCGCCACCAGGCCCGCCATCGGCGCGGTCCTGTCGTCCAGGTCACCGCGGGCCTTGGCCAGCGCCACGCCCACCCCCGCCACGGCGACCGCGACGAACAGCAGCGAGGTCGGCGCGTTGAGCAGACCGTCGCTCATGTGCATTGCTACCTGTTCGGACACGCACCACACGCTAGTTGCACATAGACCGCAATGGCCAGCTCCATGCAATAACGACGTTGATCACACCGCCGCCATCAGGCCGCCCGGACGGACCGCGTGCGCTCACGTGCCCGGCGCGGCGGCCTCGACCTCCCGCGTGCGCTCACGTGCTCGGCGCAGCGGCCTCGACCTCCCGCGTGAGCGCGGTCAGCGTGGCGAGCAGGCCGGGGAACCTCCGTTCGAACTCGGCGCGCCGCAGCCGGACGAACGTCCCGTTGCCCGCGTCGCGCTGCATGATCAACCCGGCCTCGCGCAGCGCCCGCCAGTGGTGGGTCTTGGTGGACTTCGCCACCGGCATGGCGAACGAGGAGCATGCGCGCTCGGCGTCGTCCGGGTCGGCGGCGAGTTCGGCCACCACCGCCCGGCGCATCGGATCGGCGAGCGCGCGGAACACCAGACCGAGGTCGACCTCGGCGATCGGCGGCACGGTCATGTCCACGTGCGACCCTCCTCGACAAAGGTACGGAGCTCATCGTACCTTTCGGGTACGACATCCATCGTACCTCTGGAGGCGGCCGTGCTCTGCGTGTTCGACGTCAACGAGACCCTGCTCGACCTGGCCCCGCTGGACGACTTCTTCGCCGACCTCACCGGCGACGCCGGGGCCCGGCGGGAGTGGTTCGACCTGTTGATCCACAACGCGCTGACCACGACCGCCCTGGGCGGGTACAAGCCGCTCGGCGAGATCGCGGGCGCCTGCCTGCTGCCGGTCGTCGCCGCGCACGGCGGCACGGCGACCGCCGACCACCAGAAGGAGCTGGGCGGGCTGCTGCGCAAGCTCCCGGCCCACCCCGAGGTGGCCGACGCGATCACCCGGCTGCGCGAGGCGGGCTTCGGCGTGGTCACCCTGACCAACTCCGTCGCCGCCGTCGCCGAGGACCAGATGGTCAACTCGGGCCTGCGGCCGCTGATCGACGCCATCTACGCCGCCGACCAGGTCCAGCGCCTCAAGCCCGCGCCCGAGCCCTACCAGCTCGTGCTGCGCGAACAGGGCGTCGCCGCGTCCGACGCGGTCCTCGTCGCGGCGCACGACTGGGACGTGGCCGGTGCCGCGGCGGCCGGTTTGAACAGCGCGTTCGTCGCCCGCGAGGGCCGCAGGCCGCTGCCCGCCGCCGACGCGCCGACCATCGTCGGCGCCGACCTGGACGACGTCGCCACCCAGCTCATCGCCAAGTACGGGAGCTGACCGCACGCCACCCGCGTCGGGGGGGGCCCCCCCCCGCCCCCCCCCCGGGGGGGGGGGGGGCCGGCCGGCACCCGCCGGTGGCCACGTGGTCGTGGAGGTACGCAGAGGGGCCGGGGAGGTGACAGGGGTTAGGA